>WBUG01000036.1 GCA_008933835.1 Bacteroidota bacterium
CTCCCCCGCGCCGCGCCGGTGCGTCGGCATTGGCGAGCTGCAGCAGCGTCGAATCGGCGATGCGCGTCGCGGGCGCCGTGAAGTACGCCTTGATGTCGGACGGCTTGCCGGTCAGTACGAACTTCCCCTTCAGTCTCCCCTTGTACGAATCGAGGGCGCTGTCGCTCTCCGCGTTCACGTACACCACCTCCCCTTCGACCTCCTTCGGGCCGAGTCCCGGCGACCACGCCTTGGGATACGAGACGACGGGCTGGCTCTGGCGGCCGATGAGCGTGGCGGAGTACTTTTTCAGCTGCCAGCCGCGGCCGAACGGACCCCACGCTTCGAGGTGCGCGTTCTCAAGACCCCATTCGCCCAGCGTCCGCTTCGCCCATTCCGCCGAGCGGTTGTAGTTGACGGAGCCGGTGAGGCGCGGACCGTACACGTCTGCGACCCAGGAGAGGATCTGGCGCGCCTGTGAGCGGTTCATGCCTTCGTCGCGGATCTTCGCGATGACGGCACTGTCCTGTTTCTCCTGTGCGACCAGCATCATGACGGCGCCCAGCATGAGCGTCCAAAGGGAAAGGGTCTTCATTCGTTCTCCTTGTGATGGTTCGGTGTGGGGTCGTCCGGTCAGAACGGCTCGGCCGGAACTTCGTCGGTCTGCACCGAGTCGGCCGGCGCCGGTTTCGCGCCCTTCTTCTGCGGTTCGCCGAGCGAGTTGAGGAAATCGCGGCGCATGTTCGCCGCCACGCGCACGTCGGAGCCGTTCACGAAGATCTTCCCGTCCCATATGCGTGCTTCGATCTTGAATTCGAACTTCTTCTTGTCCGGCGAGAATTTGGCGACGATGCGGACCTGGTACTTGTCCCGCTGCATGTCCTCGGTGAAGTACGACGGACCGTAGGCGGAGCTTACGTAGCCGTCCTCCTTGGAGATCATCTCCAGTTCGAACTTCTTGGTGATGATGTAGATGACCCGTTCCCACGCGTCGTTGTACTTGATGGAGGGCTTGACGTCCACCACCTCCCAGTACTGTCTGGTCATGCGCATGAAGGAATCGGGCGCTCCCGAGCCGCATCCGCTGACGAGCAGCGCGGCGAGGAGAAGGATGGGCAGAGTGATACGGTGCATGGTTCGGTTCCCGGAGTGATGTGTCCGGAATATACCACTTTCCCGGAACAATGACAGCAGGGTCAGGCAGGAAAATCGTACCGCACGTCGAGGACCAGTTCCGGATGCAGACTTTTCGCGACGGGACAATGGTCGCCGATCTCGCGGATGCGCGCGTGATGGAGCGCGGGGATGCCCGGGGGAAAGGTGAGGCGGACGACGAGACGAGCGATACGTCGCGGAGCGTCGTCGCTCATGTGCTTCTCCACCTCCACGCGCGTTCCGTCCAGCATCACCGGCAAGGTCCCCTTCTTCGCCGCGATGCCGATGGTGGTGATCATGCACGAGCCGAGCGCAGCGGCGACGAGGTCCGTCGGAGAGAAGCTCTCGCCGCGTCCCATGTTGTCGCGCGGAGCGTCGGTGTCGAACGCGGCGCCGCTGGGACCGTGCACCGCGCCGCAGCGGAGCTCGCCGCGGTAGAGGATGGAGAGCTGGACCATGGTCACTCCTTCGTCAGGTCGATGGTGCCGCGGTACTCCAGTACGCCGTTGACGGTGCGGACGGAACTGCGGGTGAACGAGATGAACCGGCGCACGTACTCCAGCCGCTGTTCTCCGTACTGCGCCGCCGGCAGCGGGAAGACGATCTCCGACCGCAGCGCCGAAGGGACGACGACGGGACGGATGAGGTCCGTGGAGGAGAGCGGGATCTCCCGGTCGTACGGCACGTTCCAGCCCAGCAGCGAGACGGAGACCTTCGTCTTGAGCATCACCGTCTTCGGCAGTGGCGTGAGCCGGACGGCGTCCGAATCCGCCGCCGCAATGACGAAGCGAATGCTGTCGCGGAGGTAGAAGCGCGCCGTCGGCGAGGCGGAGGCGGGAACGCCGGCGTACCGGCCGGAGACCGCCGCTCGCCCCTCCCCTTCGATCTCGATCTCCGCGGTGAGCGTGTTCGCGTCGGTGCCCGTGAATCGGAACCGCTTCAGGTCGATGTCCAGCCGTCCGGATTCGATATCGATATGGTTCACCACCGGAATGCCGAGCACGGTCGTCTCCTCGCGCCAAAGGGGCCGGGTCGCCAGGAATTCTACGTGAACGTCCTTCGTTCCCGCCGCCGTGACACGGTCCAGCAGGCGGTTCACCGCGGAGAGGCGCGTGCGGGAGACGATGTCCGCGCCGCCGGGAAGGCCTGCTGCGGCGGCATTGATGGAGGAATCCAGCGCCGCGGTGCGCGTACGGTGGTCCGCAGCGGACGCGCGGGACTCCTCCGCCGACGGAAGGTCGAGCGAGGAGCCGCAGCCGGCGAGCAGTGCGGCGGCGATGCAGAGGAACGGAGCCGAGAGCGTTCTCATCGTTCCACCCCGGCGTGCTTCACGTTCAGCGCGACGACCACCTTCCCGGTGACGATGAGCGCTTCCTTCACCGCAAGGGAATAGAGCACCTGCTGCGCCGGCGTGGTGATGTCCATGTTGATGCCGCTCCGCACCTCGATGCGGTTGGCCGGAACCGGGAACCGGTTCTGGAAATCGACCGGGAACTGGATGGGGGGAAGATAATCGTTGAGCGTCGACAGTTTGATGGACAGGATGTCCTGGATGATGCCCTCCATGGAGGCGATGACGCCGGAGGCCTTCACGGTGGGGACGATGTTGAACGGTTCGAGCCGGGCATAGAAGCGGCCGCTGTCCACCGCGAAGGTCAGCAGACAGTCCATGAGCAGGTCCACATCCACGTCGTACTCGTGCTGGAACGCCGCCATGGAGATGGTGGCGATAGCGGAGCCGTTGTACAGTTTCACGCGGACGGAACGGATGTTGTAGGAGGTGAGCGAATCGAGCCAGCCGGTCGAACCGTCCAGCTGCGCTGCGGTCTTGTTGAGGAGCGCCTCGCTGAAATAGAACGTGAGGTCGGCGTTCCCGACCGGGTCGGGCTGCGCCAGGCGCCGGGCGAGCCGTTCCGCCCCCTGCAGACGCACTTCGGCCACTTTCGCCTCGCGCGCGGCGCGGAGCTGTTCCTGGTCCACGTCCGCTCCGGCGAACGGCCGGACGAGGAAGCAGCCGGAGAGGAGGAACGGAGAGATGAGGAATAATAGTCTCATAGAAAAAAGAAAAATGAAAAAAGAAAACGACGGCGGTCTCATGGTTCCTCAGCGGGGCGTACGATGCCGTCCACGATGTCCGTCGTTGCGACGATGATGATGATGTACGGCATGACGAGGAAGCGCACGTCCATCATGGGAAAGAGCAGCAGCCGGGCGCCGATGATGAGCACAGCGACGAGCAGCCAGCGCGCCGCGGGATGACGCAGCGGGTCCGCACCGGAGCGGAGCACGACCGCCAGTCCTGCGGCGGTCATGCCGGCCGCGGCGAAGAACCGCGTGCTCGTTCCAAGCGCCGACACTCCGGCGCCGAGCGAGGAGAGGAACAGCGCTCCGTCGAACGTCCCTCCTGTGCTTCCCGCGAAGGTGAAGAGGTACGCTTCACTCCAACCGGGATACCCCGACCAGTGGTGCAGTCCGAAGACCACGAGCAGCGATGCGGCGATGCCCGCCGCGGCAGCGATGCGGTGCTTCGGCACGACGGCGGCGTGCAGTACGGCGATGATGACCGCCGGCACCAGCAGGTCGCTCCGGACCAGCATCGCGAACGGGAAGAGGGCGTACGCGGACCGGCGGCCGTCGCGCAGCAGCAGGAACGCGCCGAAGAGGACGAGCGTTGCGAGCGCATCCGGCGTCGAGAACCGTGCGACGCGCACCGTTCCCAGCACCGCGGCGGTGACGAGCGCCGCCGGCAGCAGGGCTCCGTGCTTCCACCGCCGTCCGGCGGCGGAGAGCAGGAGTACGATGCCAGCGCCGGACAGTGCCGAGACCGCGACGGTCGCTTCGATTCCGTTGATCCCGGCGGCCATGAGCAGGGCGACCGGCGCGGTGTATCCGATGCGCGCACGGTACCAGCCGAGCGTGGCGTGGAACGCCTCCGCGTCGGTCCGCATCGTCCGCCGGTACTCCGGATGATGTCCCTCCGATAGAAGCGGCCCCTCACCGCCGCGGAACCGCTCCGCCGCTTCGTAGGCGGTGCGTTGCGCGCGCCCCGCATCGGCCCCCGTCAATTCGGCCGCGGCGCCGGCGTAGGCGAGCGCGTCCCAGTTCAGTTCGGGACGGCGGTACGCCTCCGCTGCGACGAGCAGGGCGACGGCGACGGTCAATGCGATGGAAAGAGGGCGGCGGCCGGAGAAGGACATGGAGGAAGGTAGCGAGAAATCGGGTGAAGCGGAACAGGAAAGGGGGCGCGGGAAGCGGGCCGGAGAAGTCCGTTCAGACGTCCGCGGCAGCGGTAGCGGTCGTCCGCATGTCGTCGGGCGCCCCGGTTCTTCCGCCGATACGCCGTTCATTGATATTCTGAATATCGGGTCTGGACATCACGAACGACAGTATTTCGTACAAAGAGAAATATGGAGACGCAGTGCTGAAGAGTTCGTCGTAAACGGCCGTCACGAACTCATAATCCTCGGGATAATCGACGGTCCACCGGTACCTCATCGAATAATCAACGCCCGCTTCCCAGGTAAGATTATCGAGAGTGAAACGGTCCGGACGGTTCCAGATGAAAGGGGTGACATGCTCGCGTTCAACGGCCAGCCGCGCTTCACGCCACGCATGCTCCAGCGCAGAGAACGACATCACCTCCACCCCGTTGCCGTCGGGATACGTGGCCGGGCGCAAATTACCGACGAAATCGAACCGGCCTTCGTTCCGGCGATGGTAGAGGATGATGCGATCGATGACCGCCGGATCGATGAGAGGACAATCGGAGGAGATCCTCACCACGACATCGGCCCGTTCCTCCTGCGCCAGCCGGTAGTTCCGGTCCAGCAGGTCCGTGGGATGACCGGAGTGACATTCCACTCCGATGCGCCGGCAGAGCGCACGGATGGGGTCGTCCGAATCGAGGAACGAGGTGGCGACGACTATCTTCGCTCCGCACCGGGTCATGCGTACACGCTCCGTCATGCGCTGCAGCAGCGGAGCCCCCGCCAGCGGCAACATCACCTTGTTCGGCAGCCGCGCGGAGCCGGTGCGGGCCTGGATGACGATGAGGGTCTTCACGATGCCGGTTCCATCGCCGCGTTCAGAACCCGTGGGCCATCGGCAGGGTGCGGCCGGCGTCGAGGCGCACCTCCGCACTGCGTACCTTCCCCTTGTCGACGGTCATGAGGTGGAAGCGCCTTTTCCCTCCGTCATCGGGGAAGATCGTTCCCCCGGCGTTGTGGAACGTGAGCGAACGGCGTTCGTAGGAATCGTGTTGGTGCACGTGACCGTGCAGTACCGCCGCCACCGGACCGGCACCGAAGAGGCGCATCAGCCGTTTCTTCTTCCGGAGCTTCATGGTGCTGTTCTCGATCGTCTGCCACAGCTGCTGGAGGTGTCCTCCTCCCGCGGCGTGTTTCAATCTGTTGAAATGATGATGGATGAGCACCAGCGGCACCGTTCCGGCGAGGATGCCGCCGGCGAAGATCTCCTTCAGGCGGGCGAGCTGCGTCGCACTGACCTCGCCGTTGGAGCCGAGCGGATTCCGCAAGGCGCTCCAGCGCGCCACGGAATTGATGCCGATGAACGCGATGCCGCGCACCACCTTTACGAAGGGGAAGAGCGCTGCGCCGGCGGAGTACCGGCATCCTTCGAAGGTCTCACGGAACGCGGCGTGGAACTCCTTCACCTTCGCGTCGATGTCGGTCCGGCGGCACGCGCCGGGGAACGACACCACCTCCTCCGCCAGGTGCGGTCCGCCGAAGATATCGTGATTGCCGATGGTGACGGTGAGACGGTCGGGGTCCAGCAGTCCGAACTCGCGGAGGATGCCGCGCACGTGCTGGAACTCGCGGGGACGCGCCTGGTTCGTGATGTCGCCGGTGATGACGATGTGATCGGCGCGGAGCTCGCGGCACCGTTCGAGCACTTCGTAGAACGCGTCGGTCCGCTCCGGATGCCGGTCCGGACTGAGGTGGAGATCGGAGAGATGGGCGATGCGCATCGGCGTCCTGTGTTCGTGACGGCACGAAGGTACAGAACGCCTGTGATGAAGAGGTTACGTGAGTGTTATGATATGATGAATCAACGGAGGCGGGACAAGCCCTTGCTGCGGCGCAGGATGACCGTTCGGGAGAACTCCTCTTCGAAGAGTCCCTTCTTCCGGTCGGCGCCCCAGAGCTCGAGCTCCACGTCGTCCCGCTTGGGGGCGGTCACGTTCATCACGATGCGGCGCCCGCTCATCCGCACCGCCACGTCGCGTACCTTGCCGCTGTGCGAACGGTCCAACCCGTCCGCGATGCGGAGGATGCCCGCCAGCGCGCGGACGATCCCCTGGTCCTCGGGAGAGAGGGCCCGGTATCCTTCATGCTTGATCTTCGGATGGCTCTTCCGGTGGTAGCGGGCGACGTTGGCGATGATCTCCTTCTCGTTCTCGGTGAAACCGAGCAGGTCTCCGTTGCGGATGATGTAGTACGAGTGGCGGTGATGGAGCGCGTGCGAGAGGGAGACGCCGATGTCGTGCAGCAGCGCCGCGGTCTCGAGGTACTCGCGTTCGGTCCCGCCGAGACCGTGCAGACGCTTCGTCCGGTCGAAGATGCGCACGGCGAGCGCGGCCACGGTGCGGGCGTGCGGCAGTTCGTTGTGGAACCGCCGGGAGAGGGTCATGATACTGTGCAGACGGATGTCGGAAAGATGACGCAGGGAGGGCCGGTGCACCGACTTTTCGATGGTGTCGAGGATGATCCCTTCCCGCAGCGCGAACTCCGACACCGTGATGTCGCGGAGGCCGAGGACTTCGGCGATCTGTTCGAGGATCACCGCCCCGGCGGGGATGATGTCCGTCCGCGACTGGTCCAGCCCATCGATGCGGACCCGGTCCTCCGGACGCTCCTCTGCGAGGATGCGTTCGACGACGGAGGCCAGTTCTCCGGCGGTGAACCGCACGTTGTTGAGCGACGCCTCGTTCCGCTCCCCGCGCCGGGCCAGGACGATCTTAGCGAGGTTCATCACCGTGCCTGAACTGCCGATCACCTGCCGGTACCGGAAGCGCGACGTCTCGCGCTTGATGGGGGTGAGCATCCCGCGCACGTACCGGCGGCATTCTTTGACCGCTTTCGTGGTGACGCGTCCCCCGGGGAAGAACCGTTCGGTGAGCCGTACGGCGCCCAGCTTGATGCTGGAGGCGGAGAGGATGTCCTTGCGCCGTCCCACCACGAACTCCGTGCTTCCGCCGCCGATATCGATGCAGAGCACCGTGCTGTCGTACACCGGCAGCCCCTGCACCACGCCGAGGTAGATCATCCGCGCCTCTTCGGCGCCGGAGGCGACCTCCAGTTTGATGCCCGCTTCGCTCTTCACCCGGCGGATGAACTCCTCCTGGTTCAGCGCTTCGCGCACCGCGCTCGTCGCCACGGCACGGATGGAGGCGTTGTATCCGTCCGCGATGCGCTTGAAGAAGCGGAGCACCCGGATGCCGCGGGTCATCGCCGCGTCGGAGAGGTACTTCATGTCCGTGGAGCCGGAACCGAGCCGCACCAGTTCCTTCTCCCGCGCCAGCGTGCGGAACTGTCCGGTCTCGGTGGAGAACTCCGCCACGACGAGGTGGAACGAGTTGGTGCCGACGTCGATGGCGGCGATGGTGGAGGAATGGCGGAGGGTGGTCATCGTTCGGAGAATATACGGAAGTTCGGGACGGGATGGAACGGGTTCACACGGCCGGAGGCGTGTCGCGCAGCACCAGCTTCACCGCGGCGCCGGAGCGCTGCCGTGATGCGGCGACGCTCTGCTGGCTGTCCAGCGGTTCCGTGCCGGACGGAGGGACGCGTCGTTCGTAGCGCCCCTGCGCGTCGAGCGTGCGCGCACCGACGGTGTCCTCCAGCGCCGGCCGCAGCGCCTCGTCGTACACCTGCGCGGCGAGGCGGGGATGCAGGACCGGGAACATCAGCTCCACGCGGCGGTCGAGGTTCCTCCCCATCAGGTCCGCGCTGCTCAGGTACACTTCCGGCGCACCGCCGTTCCCGAACCAGTACACACGGCTGTGTTCCAGATACCGGCCGACGATGCTCACCGCGCGGATGTTCTCGCTGACGCCGGGAATGCCGGGACGCAGGCAGCAGACGCCGCGGATGATGAGGTCCACCGAGACCCCCGCGGCGGAGGCCTCGTAGAGCGTCTCGATCACCTTCTGGTCCGTGAGCGAGTTCGCCTTCAGGATCATCCGTCCCGGACGGCCCGCCCGCGCATGACGGATCTCGCGTTCCATCAGTTCCTGCAGCGTGCGGCGGAGCGTCACCGGCGCCACGGCCAGTGTCGGGAACGTGTCGCGCCGGGAGTATCCGGTGAGCAGGTTGAAGACCTCGGCCACGTCCCCCGTCATCGCCTCGCTGCAGGAGAAGAGACTGTGGTCGGTGTAGATGCGGGCGTTGTGCGGATTGTAGTTCCCTGTGCCGAGGTGGACGTACCGCCGCAGTTCGCCGCGCTCCTTCCGCACCACCATCGCCATCTTCGCATGCGTCTTCAGTCCCACCAGTCCGTACACCACGTGCACGCCCGCCCCTTCGAGCTGCTTGGCCCAGCCGATGTTGTTCTCTTCGTCGAAGCGCGCCTTCAGTTCCACCAGCACCGCGACCTGCTTCCCGTTCTCCGCCGCTTCGATGAGGAGCGGGATGAGGGGCGACTCCTTGCCGATGCGGTACAGGGTCTGTTTGATGGCGAGCACGTCCGGATCGCTCACCGCGTTTTTGATGAACTGCACCACCGGTGCGAACGAATCGTACGGATGGAACAGCAGCACGTCGCCCCGCCGGATGAGCGCGAACATGTCGTCGCCTCCCTCTTCGGAGAGCGGCAGCGCGGGGGTGTACGGCGGGTCCTTCAGTTCGGGACGCGGAAGTTTCAACAGGCTCATCAGATGGCTCAGTCCGAGAGGCCGCCGGATGGGATAGACGTCCTCCGCGGTCACTTCGAGGTTCTCCGTGAGGATCTTCCGGATGCGGGCCGGCATCGCGTCCTGCACCCCCACGCGCACGACGGAACCGTAGCGCCGCAGCCGGAGCGACTCTTCGATGGAACTGATGAGGTCCTCGGCCTCGTCCTCCTGGATCTCGATGTCGGCGTTGCGGGTCACGCGGAACTGGTACGACTCCTTCACCTCCATGCCCGGGAAGAGCATGCCGAGGTTCGCGGCGATGAGGTCCTCCAGCCAGACGAACCGGACGGCGCGCGGGTCGGACGGGTCATCGGGGAGCGGCATCAGCCGGGGAAGCACGTCCGGCACCTTCACGCGCGCGAACTTCTCTTCGCCGTCGCCGGTCACCACCACCACCGCGAGGTTGAGACTGAGATTGGAGATGTACGGGAAGGGATGCCCCGGATCGAACGCGAGCGGCGTGAGGACCGGAAAGACCTTGGCGGCGAAGACGTCGGACATCGCGCGGCGCTGTTCCGCGCTCAGTTCGTCCATGGTGAGCAGCGTGACGCCGGCGCTCCGCAGTTCGGGATGCAGGTCGTTCCAGAAGCAGTCGCTCATCTGGCGCACCATGCGCGACACCCGTTCGTGGATGGCGGACATCTGTTCGCGCGGCATGAGCCCGTCCGGCGAGTATTCGACGAAGTCCGCGATGATCTGCTCACGGATGGCCGCCACGCGGATCATGAAGAACTCGTCCAGGTTCGAGCTCACGATGGAGAGGAACTTCACCCGCTCCAGCAGCGGATGCCGCCGGTCCATCGCCTCCTCGAGCACGCGGTGATTGAACTCCAGCCAGCTCAGCTCGCGGTTGATGAAGAGCGACGGGTCGGCGGCGTTCGGGGTCCGCGGAGGGGGCGGAAGGGACTTCCGCGTCTTCCGGGCCGGACGGCGTCTCGGACTCTTCGGCGAGGAGGAGCGTGATAATGAATGTTCGCTGTCGTCGGTCATTATAGAACACTATGATAGGACGGGAACCGCTGAGAACCAAATGAACAAATTGTTACCGGCAGGAGCGGCGGCGGCGGCGAACGTTCACGGTTCGTTGACGCGCGGACAATACTGTCGTAATACATCGATGGTACGTTGCATCCCGACATCCAACATCAGGAGGTTCCCATGTCCGCCGTCGCACCCGTCCGCACGCTCATGCTCTCCGCCACGCCGCACTTTCAGGTGAAGATCGCCGATTCGCTCTCCGAAGTGGAGGCGGCCCTGCGGCTCCGTTTCGAAGTCTTCAATCTCGAGATGAACGAAGGGCTGCAGTCCTCCTTCGAGACGGGGTTCGACTCTGACGTCTACGACACCTTCTGCGACCATCTCATCGTGAAGGAGCGCGCATCGGGTGCCGTGGTCGGCACGTACCGTCTTCTGCCGCACCACCGCGCGATGAGCCAGATCGGGTTCTACTCCGAGACCGAGTTCGACCTGTCGCGTCTCAAGGCGGGTCCGGCGCGGCTGCTGGAAGTGGGACGCTCATGCGTCGCGAAACCGTACCGAACCCTGGCGGTCATCAACCTGCTCTGGACCGGCATCGCACGGTACCTGGAGCTGCATTCCCTCACCCACGTGTTCGGCTGCGCCAGTTTCCACACGAAGGATCCCCGTACCATCGCCGCCGCCTGCGCCTATCTGCAGCGCGACCATGCCGCTCCGCCGGAGTTCCGCGTGACGCCGCTCCCCCATTGCCGGATGGACCTCGGCGGGACCGCGGTGACCGACGCCGAGGCCGATGCCGCGTTCCGCACGTTCCCTCCGCTCATCAAGGGGTATCTCCGGCTCGGCGGCGTCGTGTGCGGAGAACCGGCATACGACGCGGAGTTCGGCACCACGGACATCCTGGTGATGGTGGCGACGGACCGGCTCAGTGCGAAGTACCGCGATCACTACTACGGCGCGTCGGCGGCGTGAGGAGGGTCGTCAAAGCGGCGGCGTTCATCGTCTCGTCGTTCCTCTTCCTTCTCCTCGGCATCCCGTACCGGCTCGTCGTGCGGTTCGCCGGCAGACCGTGGGAGCCGGCGGCGGCGCGGCTCTGCCGCTTCTGGGCCTCGCTCATGCTCCGCATTCTGGAGATCACCGTCTCGGTCAGGACACCGGAACATCAGCCGCTGTCCGGCGGCGTCCTGTCGGTCTCGAACCACCTCGGGTATCTTGACATCATCGTCATCGCCTCCCTCCGTCCGACCCTCTTCGTCGCCAAGCGGGACGTCCGCTCCTGGCCGCTGTTCGGCCGGCTGGCGCAGCTCGGCGGGACCGTCTTCGTGGACCGCGCCGCCTTTCGGGGGGCGCACGAAGCGTCGCAGGAGGTGTCCGTGCAGCTGCGCGGCGGAAGGAACGTTCACATCTTTCCGGAAGGGACCTCCACCGACGGCAGCTCGGTGCTTCCGTTCCGCCCTTCACTCTTCAGCGCCGCCGTCCAGGCCGGCGCGGCGGTCGTTCCGATGACCCTCCGGTACGGCCGCGTCAATGACGAACCGGTCTCACCCGCCGGCCGCGATCGCGTCCATTGGTACGGCAACATGACCTTCGCTTCGCACTTTTGGTCCCTCCTCGCCTGTCACGGCATCGCCGCAGAACTCACCGTCCATCCGCCGCTGGACGAGACGGCACGCTCGGAACCTCGCACGGCCTCCGTTGCGGCGTTCACGTCGGTCCGGTCAGCGTTCGTTCCCCTCCCTCCAAAAACACGGACCCCGTCGCCGGAGGGGGACGGGGTCCTGTGGACGCTCACTGACCGTCCGCCGCGTGGTGCTTGACGAACTTCGCTTGCGTGTAGAAGATGACCTCCTCCGCGATGTTCGTCGCGAGGTCCGCCACCCGCTCCAGGTTCCGGCTGATGCGCGCCAGTTCCAGGTTCCCTTCGATGGCCGCCTGGTCCGCCTTGATGAGCCGGACGATGGAAGAGATCATCTCGCGGTTGAGCGCGTCCACCTCGTCGTCCCGCTGCAGCACCCGCTGCGCCAGCGCGGCATCGAGCGTGGTGAAGCTCGTCATCGCATCGTCGAACATCGCCAGCGCCTGGCGTGACATCTCGGGGATGTGGATGAGCGCCTCGCGTCCCGGCGTCGCCGCCAGACCGGAGGCGGACTCGGCGATGTTCACCGCATGGTCGCCGATGCGCTCCAGGTCGTTGTTGATCTTCAGGATGGAGAGGATGAGGCGGAGGTCGCGGGCCACCGGCTGCTGCAGCGCGAGGATGTCCACCACGCCGTTGTCGATCTCCAGTTCGTACCGGTTCACCCGCTGTTCGGTCTCGAACACCGTGCGGGCGAGCGCGGCATCGTCCTTTTCCACCGCGTCCAGCGCGTTCTTCAGCGCCTCGCGGACGTGGCGGCCCATGTCGACGAGCCGGGCCGTGAGCAGTTCGAGTTCCTTCTCAAAGTGTCGTTCCATAACCCCGATGATGGTGGCGGAATGATGCCGTGCGGCGGACGCGCGCTCAGCCGAAGCGTCCCGTAATATAATCTTCTGTTTGCTTCTTTGCCGGAACGGTGAAGATCCTTTTCGTCTCGTCGAATTCGACCAGTTCCCCCATGTAGAAAAAGGCCGTGAAATCGCTCACCCGGGCCGCCTGTTGCATGTTATGGGTGACGATGACGACGGTGTACTTCTCCTTCAGTTCATGGATGAGCTCCTCGATCTTGGCGGTGGCGATGGGGTCCAGCGCGCTGGCCGGCTCGTCCATCAGCAGCACCTCGGGGTCCACCGCCAGCGACCGGGCGATGCAGAGGCGCTGCTGCTGTCCGCCGGAGAGCGACAGCCCGCTCTTGTGCAGGTCGTCCTTCACCTCGTCCCACAGCGCCGCCTGGCGCAGGCTCCGTTCCACCAGCGCATCGAGGGCGGCACGGTCCTTCATCCCGTTGATGCGGGGACCGTACGCCACGTTCTCGTAGATGGATTTGGGGAACGGGTTCGATTTCTGGAAGATCATCCCGACCTTCTTGCGGAGCTCCACCACGTCGATGCCCCGGTCGTAGATGTTCACGCCGTCGAGCAGCACGCTCCCGTCGGTGTGCGCGCTCTCGATGAGGTCGTTCATCCGGTTCAGGGAGCGGAGGAAGGTGGACTTGCCGCAGCCGGAGGGACCGATGAACGCGGTGACGCGGTTCGCCGGAATGGCGACGGTGACCTCCTTGATGGCGGGTTTCGTTCCGTAACGGATCGAGAGCCGTTCGGCTGCGATGCGGATGGTGGGCGTGTTCGGGTCCATGCGGTGTTCCATGTTCAGGCCATCCGCCGTTTCCGCATCGTGTAGCGGAGGAAGATGGCGGAGAAGTTGAGGGCGAAGGTGAGCAGCAGCAGGACGAGCGTCGTGGCGTACTGGATGCCGCGCGTCGCCTCAACGTCCGGCGACTGCGTCGCCATGATGTAGATGTGGTATCCCAGTTCCATGAACTGGTCCGAGAGGGACGACGGAAGGTGCGGCAGGAAGTACGCCGCGCCGGTGAAGAGGATGGGGGCCACTTCGCCCGCCCCGCGGCTCACCGCGAGGATGCCGCCGGTGAGGATGCCGGTGATGGAGTTCGGGATCACCACCTTCACGATCGTCTGCCATTTGGTGGCGCCGAGCGCCAGGCTCGCTTCGCGCAGTTCGCGCGGCACGGTCTTGATGGCCTCCTCCACCGACACGATGACCACCGGCAGGGTGAGCAGCGCCATGGTGAGGCTCGCCCAGAGGATGTTCGGCTGGCCCCAGTGCAGCGCGCCGTCGTCGTACAGCGACCGGTCGATGCCCGAACCGACGAACTGGATGAAGAAGCCGAGACCGAACAGTCCGAAGACGATGGCCGGGACGCCGGCCAGCGTGTTCACGGCGAAGCGGATGAGCCGCGCCAGTACGGAACGCGAACTGGCGTACTCGCTGAGATAGATGGCGGTGAAGGTGCCGATGGGGACCCCTGCGAGCGACATGATGACGACGAGCAGGAACGTGCCGACGATGGCGGGAAAGATGCCCCCTTTGGTCATTCCTTCCTCCGGCGCGCCGAGCAGGAAGTCCGCCGTGAGACTGCTCCATCCGCCGGCGACGATGATCCCCATGATGGTGACGACGGCGCCGACGATGAGCAGCGCGAAGAACGCGGGAAGGGCGTATGCGAGGAATCCGGCGACGTTGCGTTTCGTCATGTCACTGTCCCGAGAATTTCTTCATGAGACGCCGGCGGATCCACAGTTCCGCCGCCGCGTTCAGCGCGAACGTGAAGAGGAAGAGGATGGAACCGATCAGGAAGAGGACGTTGTAGTGGGTGTCCCCGAAGACCACCTCCGCCATCTCCGCGCCGATGGTGGCGGACATGGTGCGCACCGGTTCGAACGGGTCGGCCGAAAGCAGCGCGGCGTTCCCGGTCGCCATCAGCACGATCATCGTCTCGCCGAACGCCCGTCCCACCCCCAGCAGCACCGCCGCGAAGATGCCGGGGGTCGCCGCCGGCAGCACCACGCGGAGCGCGGTCTGCCACCGTGTGGCGCCGAGCGCGAGGCTCGCTTCGGTGAGGGTCTTCGGAACGGCGGTGAGCGCGTCCTCCGAGATGGTGTAGATGATGGGAATGACCGCCAGCGAAAGCGCCACGCCGCCGACGAAGGCGTTGAGGCGGTACTGGAGTCCGAACGCGTCCTGCACGTAGGTGGCGAGGACCACCAGTGCGAAGAAGCCGATGACCACCGACGGGAACCCGGCGAGGATCTCGATGGCGGGCTTGAGGGCCTCCTTGGCCCACTTCGGCGCGAAGACCGCCGTGAAGAGGGCCGCAAGGATGCCGATGGGTGCGGCGATGAGAACGGCGATGAGCGACACTTTGAAACTGCCGGCGATGAGGGGGAGCAGTCCGTACTTCGGCGTGCCGGAGACCGGCTGCCAGTGCGGTCCGGTCAGGTTCTTCAGCGACGCCTCCCCTTCCGCGTTCTCCACGGACGCCTCCCGAAGGCGCTGTTCGGCGGCGCGTTCCGTCTCGCTCATCGCGACGTCGCCGTACGTCTCCTGCTCCCCGAGCGCCTCCACGTCCACCGCCTCACGCTCGTGCGCCGAGAAGATGGGCAGTGTCTCACGGAAGACGAACACGAAGATGAGCACGATGAAGGCGAACGAGACGAACGCGGTCAGTGTGATGAGCTTCTCCGCCAGGTATTCACCGAGACGGAGCCGCTTCCGCGTGAGCTGTGTGCGCGTGTCGTTCATGAGGTGCGTCATCGAAGGGGGAAATAACCGACGGCGGAGACGACCTTCTGTCCCTCCGCCCCGAGCAGCCAGTCGACGAACCGTTTCGCCGCACCGGACGGACGCTGTGCCAGATAGAGGTAGAGCGATCGCGAGACGGGGTACGCTCCCTCGGACACCGCCTTCTCCGTCGGCAGGACCGCGGGTGACGCCGCGTCCATCTTCATCTTCACGGTGCGGACGTTCTTCGCGTACGCCGCGCCGCCGAACCCGATGCCGTTCGGGTCCTTCGCCACGGCGTGCACCACGGAGGCGGTCCCCGGCATGTTCAGCGCTCCCGGCGCGAAGTCGCGGCCTTCCAGCACTTCGTCTTTGAAGAAGACGTACGTGCCGGAGTTGTTCTCGCGGCTGTAGAGAATGATGGGCGCGTCCGTTCCCCCCACCTCGCTCCAGCGGCGGATCTCGCCGAGGTAGATGCGGCGGAGCTGTTCGAGGGTGAGCTCCTGCACCGGGTTCTTCCCGTTCACGTAGACCGAGACGGCATCGCGCGCCACGCGGATCTCGACGCCGCCGGTCCCGTTCCGCTTCTTGAGCTTCGCCCGCTCGGTCGCTTTCAGCGGACGCGACGCCATGGCGATGTCCGTGGAGCCGTTGATGAGGGCGGAGACGCCCGTTCCGGTCCCGCCGCCGGTCACCTGCACCGTGATGCCGGCATCCTTCTTCATGTACAGTTCCGCCCACCGCTGCACCAGGATGACCATGGTGTCCGAACCCTTCACGGTCACGACCTCCCGCGCGGGGAGCAGCGCGACGGCGGCGACCAGCAATGCGATCGTTCTGTGCATCGTCCCCCTCACCGCACCTTGAAGTAACCGACCTTCGTGACCACCTCCTGCCCCTCGTCGCTCAGCACCCAGTCGATGAAGTTCTTGATCTCTCCCGCCGGCCTGCTCTTCAGGTACATGTAGAGGAAGCGGGTGATGGGGTACGAACCGTTGCCGACCGTCTCGGCGGTGGGCAGGAACGCCGGCGACCCGTCGTCCGCCTTGATCATCATGTCGCGGATCCCCTTGCCGTACGCCGCGCCGCCGTACCCGATGCCGTTCGGGTCTTTCGCCACCGCGTTCACCACCGCGGCGGTGCCGGGCATGTTCTGGCAGCTCGGCGCATAGTCCTCCGTCTCGAGCACGACATCCTTGAAGTAGACGTACGTTCCCGAGTTGTTCTCGCGGCTGTAGAGGATGATGCGCGCGTCCTTGCCGCCGACCTCCTTCCAGTTCGTGATGCGGCCGGTGTAGATGTCCTTCACCTGCCGCAGCGTCAGTTCCTTCACCGGATTCGATTCGTGGACGTAGAGCGCGACGCCGTCCTTCGCCACCTTCACCTCCACGCCGAGCGTGCTGAAGCGCTGCTTCAGTTTCTGCTTCTCGGCGGGCTTCATCGGCCGGGACGCGTCGCAGATGTCCGTGGTGCCGTTGATGAGCGCCGAGATGCCGGTGCCCGAACCGCCGCCGGTCACCTGGATGGTGACGTTCGGATTCTTTTTCATATACTGCTCCGCCCAGCGCTGGGCGAGGATGACCATCGTGTCCGAGCCCTTCACGGTGATGACCTCGCCGCCGAAGAGCGATGCGGGGAACGCCGCCAGCAGCACGAGTGCGATGAACTTTTTCATGGTGACCCTCCTGATGTGTCGTTGAATGTCTTAGTACGGGAACCGGTACTGGATCCGGAACGTGAAGACGTCGTCCTTCACATCGGCCGTGTACGGGGCCAGCGCTCCCGCGGCGGACGCGTTGACCGTCTCGTTGACCGGCATCTCATGGTAGAGCGTGAACTTCACGTTCTCGTCGAGATGGAACAGGTAGCCGAGGCCGATGGTGGCGTACGCGATGTCCCCCACCGTCGTCGCGCTTCCCGCCGCGCCGATTCCGCTCCCCTCGACGTCCGTGTTGGGGTCCAGCACATCGTACCGTACCAGCAGCTGGTGCCGCGTGCCGATGTTCTGGAGCAGGCTCACATAGTATCCGGAGAACCGCCGCTCGTAGAGCGGAGTTCCCGCCGCGGAGGGATTGTAGAACGTGTTCGCCGCCGCGGTGCCGGGCTGCCGCCCTGTGATGTACTCCCCGCGCAGCGAGATGCCGCCGATGTCCGGAATGTCATAGATGATCTGCAGGTCGGCGCCGACATACTGCCGCGGCGAACTCCGGCCGTTGTTGGTCAGCGCGGAATCGACCGTGAAGCGGCTTCCGTTCATGGTGGAGAGGAACTTCGACGTGTTCCGCACGCTGCCGTAATAGAAGGAGACGCCGCCGTCCACCGCCGCGTTCGCCTCCTCGAAGGGGACGATCACCCCCGCACGGCCGATGAGGTCCTTCCGGCTGTCGTTCTCGTTCCCGTTCGGCAGCACGCCGTTGAAGAGGCCGAGCTTCAGGTTATAATTGCTCCACGGCTCGAACTCCGGCTGGAACTCGATCATGGCGCCGAGCTCACGCTCGCCGGGGAAGAGGGTCTGCGCGAGGCGGGAGCGTTCCGGCGTCTCGCGCATGTTGGACGAGTACGCCACTTCGAATCCGAACGGCCGGTCGAACACCCCCATCCGCAGGTTCCAGTCCCTCGTCCACGGGTCCTTCAGGTTGATGTAGGCGTCCTTGATGCCGAGCCCGTTCTGTGTCACGTCCACCTGCAGCACGTACTGCGAGAAGGTGATGTCGTTCTCGTACTGCACCTTCAGCCGCCCGCGCCGCACCTGGAAGCGGGAACCGACGTTCGCCGGGAACGCGCCGCCGGAGAACCCGCCGATGGGGTACGCCCCGTTGCCGGTCCCGTTCGTCGCCTGGAACTGCGTCTGCATGTACCCCGAGAACTTCAGTTTCCGCGAGAGGTCGATGTAGCTCTTCATCTCCAGCAGGATCTCGTTGACGCTCTCGTTGTGCATCTTCAGCTGCTCCACCTCCTCTTTGACGGACGGAGAAACGGAAATGGAGTCGACCGCTTCTTCCTGCGCCGCTGCGGCGCCGGAGAGAAGGAGGAACAGGATGAACGATGAACGGATGCGCACGAATATGCTCCTTGTCTGTGAAATTGAGCGGACCAATATGTTAAGTTTTCGTTATGTAAACGTTATGCCAGCGTTACCGAATTGTTATGCGATGCTGTGTCTGGGGAATCCCATTATCGCTGATTATTCGCTGTTTTCGCACCTTCGGCGCCAAAGCGGGCGTATCGATGCAGCGCCGGTCGTTCGGCCGCTCCGGTTCCGCTCCGGACCGGTACGGTGTTCATCAATCGGTAACAATCGGGTAACGCTGAAGTAATATCCAATCGCGAAGTTTGTGCATTAAATTTTAAGAATAATAAGGGACTCTCCATGCTGCGAATCATCTCCGCCGCTCTTCTTCTCCTCGTCACCATCTCCCACGCTCAGAACGGCGCCGTCATCTCCGGAAAGGTGCGCGACCAGCGCACGGGCGACGACCTCATCGGCGCCAACGTGCTCGTCGTCGGTACGAAGCTCGGCGCTTCGACGGACATCGAGGGACGCTTCCAGGTCCGCCGGGTGCCGCCCGGAACGTACGACATCCGCATCTCCTTCCTCGGCTATGAGAGCAAGACCATCGCCGGCGTGACGGTGGCGGAGAACGAGACGAAGACGCTCGATGTCAGTCTGAGCGAGGACCAGGGGATCCAGCAGCAGGAGGTCGTCATCAGCGCCTCGGCCATCAAGTCCGGCGAAGGGGCCATCCTGGCGGAGCGGAAAAAGGCGGCGAGCATCGGCGACGGCATCAGCGCGGAGCAGATGCGGAAGGCGCCGGACGCGACCTCGGGCGACGCCCTGAAGCGGGTCACCGGCGTGACGCTGGTGGACAACAAGTTCGTCTTCGTCCGCGGCGTGACCGACCGATACAACCAGACCACCCTCAACGGCGCCTCGGTCACCAGCACGAGCGTGGACAAGAAGAGCTTCTCGTTCGACATGCTCCCTTCCAATCTCATCGAGAACATGAACGTGGCCAAGACCGCCACGCCGGACCTTCCGGGAGACTTCACCGGAGGGCTCGTGCAGCTGCATACCATGGACTTCCCCGATGCGCGCTCCATCAAGCTCGTCATGTCCGGCGGCGTCAACTCCATCACCACCTTCGAGCCGTTCAACCGCTCGATGGGTGGCGGCACGGACTGGTTCGGGAGCGATGACGGCATCCGGAGCATACCGGCGGGAGTGGACAATCCGTCCTCCGCGAACCTCATCGGCACGAAGGCACCGAACACGTTCGCTCCGCGCGGCATCAGCGCCCCGATGAACCAATCCCTTAGTCTCTCCGTTGCGGATGTCATCGACTTCGATGAGAGCCACTTCGGCTACCTTGCCGCTTTCTCGTACCGCAACAGTCACCAGCGAACCAACACCGTACTCAACGACTACACCGCGCTCGTGCTGAACCGCTCCCTGTCGGGGACCATCGACCGTTTCTCGGTCCTCTGGGGAGGCATCCTCGACCTCAACATGAAGTTCGCGGACCTGCACAAGATCTCGCTGAAGAACAACTACAACAAGTCCGCCGAGGACCGGTACAACGCGGTCGGCGGTTCGGACTATACGAACGACCAGTACGTCCGCTCGTACCAGACGGAATGGGAGGAGCGGGGAATGCTCTCGTCGCAGCTCGGCGGCGAGCATAAGCTGCCGGAACTGTTCGGCGTATCGGCGGACTGGCTCGTCTTCTTCTCCGAGGCGAACACCGACCAGCCGGACCGGAAGCAGGTGGACTACAACCTGAGCCGCGCCTATCCGGACACCGATCCGTTCGCCGTCAACACGCAGCTCACCGCCCGTTCCTGGGGCGCGCTGTACGACCGGACGCTCGGGCAGAAGATGAACGTCGTCGTTCCCGTGCAGGGAGCGAAGGTGAAGCTCGGCATCCTGCATGAACAGAAGAACCGTCACTACGACATCCGGTACTTCCAGCCCACGACCCTCACGCTGACGCAGTACGACCTGCTGCTCTACAACATCGATTCGGTCTTCGCGAACTCGAACTTCGGTCCGGGCAAGTTCGGATACCAGGAGATCACCAAGCCGTCGGACCGCTATGCGGCGAAGCAGGACCTCCTGGCAACGTACCTGATGCTGGATGTGCCGTTCTCGGTGTCGGCGGAACAGTTCCGCTTCACCGGAGGGGTGCGAATGGAGGATTCGCGGCAGGAGGTCTACACGAACAAGGCGCGCACCATCTACGAACCGTCGACCAGCGTGATCGACACGCGGGATTTCCTCCCCTCGGTCAACCTGACCTACCTCATCACGGAAACGCAGAACCTGCGGGTCGCGTACAGCCACACGGTGAACCGCCCCGAGTTCCGCGAGATGGCGAACGTGTACTTCTATGATTTCGACAAGTTCGAGTACGTCGTCGGTGACTCGACCCTCTCCCGCGCCTACGCCCGGAACTACGACATCCGGTACGAGGTCTTCCCGGACGCCGGGGACCTGTTCGCGGTGAGCTGGTTCTACAAGCACATCTCCTCCCCCATCGAAGAGCGGCGCATCTCCGGCGTGGGCGGGACGACCGAGCGGAGCTGGCTCAACGCGTCGTACGCGACCAACTCCGGATTCGAAGTGGAAATGAGAAAGCACCTCGGTTTCGTCGCGGAGTACCTTCACAACGCGCAGCTCGTCGCGAACTTCACCCGCATCTACTCCGAAGTGCCGTTCCGCGAATCCTCGGGAGCGTCGGGAGTGGTGGAGGGGGTTCGTCAGATGCAGGGACAGTCCCCCTACATGTTCAACGTGTCGCTCTTCTTCACCGAGCCGTCGCTCGGCACGTCCGTGAACGTGCTGTACAACGAATACGGTTCGCGCATCGACGCCATCGGACAGCTCGGCAACGGCGACTTCAACGTGATCGAGGAACGCCGCGGCACGGTGGACCTCTCCCTCACTCAGCCGCTGAGCGGTCTGGTGACCGGACTGGAAATGAAGTACACCGCCAAGAACCTGAACAATCAGCCGATCGTCTTCACCCACGGTTCGAACGAGTACCGCCGCAACGTCATCGGCATCTCCCATTCGCTGCAGTTCAGCATGAACTTCTAGTCCCCTGTTCTACGGCCGCCGCGGGAGGTTCCGCGGCGGTCCCGTTCCGCCCCCTCCTTTCTTCACACAAGCGTAATACTCCCGTTACGGTACAGTAAACTCCGCATGATATTTTGCGGAGGTTGTATCGGACGCCGACTCTTCCTCACCTCCATCATCATCACCGAAAGGATCCATCATGAAGCGATTGCACACCATCAGTGTGTTCCTGCTCCTCGGCCTCTTCTCCGCCGCGGTCGCGCAGCCGAAGCCGACGAAGGTCATCGGCGCCGGTCTGGGCGCCGCCGCCAAAGCACCCTTCAACCTCACCGCGGGTAAGAGCATGACGCTCCACCGCGATACGGTCTACATCCTGACCGGCTTCTACTACGTCGACTCCCTGGCCGTCATGAACATCCAGGCGGGAACGGTCATCCTGGGCGACAGCGCCACCAACGGCACGCTCATCGTCCGCCGCGGCGGCACCATCAACGCCGAAGGGACGAAGAGCGAGCCGATCGTCTTCACCTCGTCCAAGCCCGCCGGACAGCGCAAGCGCGGTGACTGGGGAGGCGTGGTCATCCTCGGCAACGCGCCGACGAATAAACCGGTCACGACGAAGATCGAAGGGATCGACGCCGGCGGTGAGTACGGCGGAGACAATCCGAACGACAACAGCGGCGTCTTCCGCTACGTCCGCATCGAGTATCCCGGCATCGTCATCTCGCTCAACAACGAGATCAACGGTCTCACCATGGGCGGCGTCGGCAACGGCACGAAGATCGACCATGTACAGGTGAGCTACTCCAACGACGACGCGTTCGAGTGGTTCGGCGGCACCGTGGACGCGAAGTACCTCGTCGCGCTCGGCGCTCTGGACGATGACTTCGACACCGACTTCGGTTTCTCCGGCAAGGTGCAGTTCGCGTTCAGCAAGAAGGACCCGGCCGCGTGGGACGCCGCCGGTCAGACGAACGGGTTCGAATCGGACAATGACGCCACCCCGACCACGCAATCGCCGCTCACCGCTCCGGTCTTCTCCAACGTCACGCTCGTCGGTCCGCAGTCCGACACGTCGGTCGCCCTGCCGGCGGGCAACAAGTTCGAGTACGGCGCGGTCATCCGCCGCAATACCCGGCTAAGCGTCCATAATTCGATCATCATGGGCTTCCCCTTCGGGCTGTCGCTGCGCAACGATTCCACCGCGGCGTACGCCCAGCAGGGACTGCTGCAGATCCGTAACGTCAGTCTTCAGGCCCGTACGAACGTGCTGAACACCTCGTCCGTCGCCGGCGGACTGGGCTTCAACTTCGGCACCTTCTACGGTACGGCCGGTTGGAACAACCTCGGTTCCACCCCGCGTCAGCCCTCGGCCCTCTCGCTGGTCGATGCGTTCAATCTGACCGCTCCGGACCCCCGTCCGACCCCCGGCACCGAAGCGGCGACCGCGGGAACGGACTACTCCAGCGTCCAGCTGAACACTTCCTTCTTCACCCCGGTGTCGTACCGCGGCGCGTTCGATCCGTCGCTCTCCCGTTCCGCGCAGTGGGACGCCGGTTGGACCAACTATAATCCGAACAACACCAACTACATCACCGGCGTCCGCCCGGCCGGCTCCAACGGCTCGGCTCCCGTGCAGTACGCGCTGGACCAGAACTATCCGAACCCCTTCAACCCCTCCACCACCATCCGCTACGCGCTGCCGTTGAACGGCAATGTGACGCTGAAGGTGTACAGCGTGGTGGGACAGGAAGTGGCGACGCTGGTCGACGCGTTCCAGACCGCCGGTTCGTACCAGGCGTCGTTCGACGCGAGCCGCCTCGCCTCGGGCGTGTACTTCTACACGCTCAGCGCGGCGAACTTCACGCAGGTGAAGAAAATGATGCTTCTGAAATAACCGCGATCCGCTCTACGAACATCCCCGTTCCTGGCAACAGGACGGGGATGTTCATTTTAAAGGCTTTCGTTCCGGCGAAGGTGAGTGTCACCTCATTCGATCGCATGAGGTTACGCTCACCTGCTTGCGCAAGCGATGTGCTCGCTTGAACACGGTCTGCCCTACCCGGCGAGCGCATCGGTGTACAAACAGAAGACGTCTCCCGCAGATGACGCAGAAAAAACCGCAGATGAACTCATCAATGTGGAATCTTCTCTGCGTACATCTGCGGAATCTGCGGGAAATATTATTATAGTATAGTAACCAAGAATGGTCGCCCCACTTTGCACTAACAGTCCACCCCTTCCTGCCCGGCAAGCACATCACGACACCCCGTCGACGATATCCTGTATCCTGCATCCTGAATCCTGCATCTTATCATCCCTCCTCCCATCTCTCCCCTTGATTCTGTTCCAATCCTTGAGTACGATACTGCAGCGATGGTCACCAGCATCGTGTTTTCGCCCTTCGAGAAGCCGCCCAACTTCTGATCGTCGTACAGCGTTGTGTTTTTCTGCGACAGAAGCACATTCTTTCAGTCAAGAATGTCCGCACATCGGGGAAATGTTGAATCCACATCGTACTCTCGGCACATTGTGTCCCGCCCATTGATAATGAGAACACAAGTACAAATATACATTTATGCAATAGCGCTCTTTGTAGGTTTACACTGCAAAGATGAAACCCTTCCCCCATGCACCGACTGCCCGCAACAGGTTGATACGACCAGCCACGACTTTACTTTTTATGTTGATACGCTTGGTGATGGGAATTCAAGTGTGTTAAAAGATATAGTTATTCTGAATGAGAAAACTATTTTCGCCGTGGGAAGTATCAACTTTAAGAATAGAAACGGAGAGTATGACCCCGACTCGTTTTACAACGTGGTAAAGTGGGTTGGAACAGATCGGATATTTTATAAATCCAATTCCTTTGAATTGAATTCTATAATTTGTTTTTCTGAAGATGATTTGTGGGTTTTCACTTCTGCTCCATATCATTGGAACGGAAGCGCTTGGCAAGGTTTCGATATAACGGGGAAGTTCAATGGTTCTGTTTCAAAAGTGTGGGGAGCATCAAACAAGAATTACTATATGATTGGAACAAATGGCTCTGTTGCGCATTACAACGGAAGTAATTGGATACCAATTTCGACCGGCACAACGCTTGATTTCAAAGACATCTGGGGAGACAAGAATCCGACGACGGGAGAATACGAAATATATGCGGTTGCATCCAAAGGACCGTTTAGCACGGAGAGAAAGATCTTCCGTATTCAGGGAACAACGGCAACAGAAATATCAACAGATGGCATTCCATATAGTGCGAGCTGCATCTGGTTTACATCTCAAAAGCAGTACTATGTTGCAGGGGGAGGGATGTGGAAGAAAGATAATATTACGTCGAACACACCGTGGCAGTCATTTGAGAACGGAGTGACTCCATACTACATATACGGAATGCGTGGTCAATCAGTAAACGATATTGTTGCGGTCGGGTCGTTCGGAGAGTTGCTGCATTACAACGGTACGTCATGGAAGAGTTTTAGAGATTTGCCCGGGTTCAATAATCTCGAATTGTATTCCGTCGATATTAAGGGGAATGTGCTCTGTGCCGTCGGGTACATCGGCAATCGGGCATGCGTGGTGAGGGGATATCGAAGATAACGATGATATTCTCTAAAACGATCCCAACCCATTCCACATGGTATCAAGAATGCATTGCTCGATACAAGAAATTGCACCCGCATCGTTGTAAACATTCGATATTCGTGCTCCCGAAGTAACGGTATCGGTGAAGATGGTTCTGACCTTCCCCCATATGATGTGCCAATGTTTAGTGTAGGTTTTCCGATTCAGGCACCTGCCTGCCGGCAGGCAGGTTGGCAGCTGAAGCTGATACAATTATTCTTGTGCCGGTGATCTATCGCTTCTAGATCCGTGCATCCTCTTCTTCGGTCTCCGCATCATACTTCTCACCATTGAACGATTCACCCTGAGTGTTCCATCGAACGATCCAATGTTTGCGTCCTCCGAAGGGCTCCCCACCAATTATTAACTGGACGTGACAAGGCTTCCGAGGGCGCAGGCATTCGATAGAGATTTGCGGTAATCGATCATGAGTATCAGATTCCTCGTCCCGGCAGACAACGCCGGGCCTCGGAATGACACGAGGGGAAAGATACATACCGTCATTCCGAACGAGCATCATCGTGTCGCTTCGCATCGGAATGGATCAGCAGAATTTCGTTCTGGAATGAACGACAAAGGCGTCCCTTTTCGGAGACGCCTTCCTCGGTATCACTATTATAGAACGCATTGTTGCTACGGAACGTCGTAGAGCGGAATGTATCCGTTCTCCTTCACCACCCGCTGCCCTTCCGGACCGGTCACCCACTCCACGAACTTCTTCACCTCCCCGGCCGGAGGATGCACCGAATAGAGATAGAGGTACCGCGAAACGGGATACGCCCCGCTGCGCACGTTCTCCGCGGCCGGGGCGACGCCGTTCAGGGAGACGAAGGCGACGTTCTCCGCCACCGCGGGGGTGGAGTAACCGACCGCCCCGCTGTCCGCCGCCACCGCGGCCGCCAGCGCCCGCGCTCCCGCCGCGTTCCGCGCCGCCGCCGAAACGCTCCGTCCCGCCATCACATGCTCGTCGAAGTAGAGATACGTGCCGGAGTTCGGCTCGCGCACCACCGGCGTGACGGGCCGGTCATCCCCTCCCGCCTGCCGCCAGTTCACGATCTCCCCCGCGAAGATCCCCCGCACCTGCTCCAGCGTCAGCGCCTTCACCGGATTCGACGGATGGACGACGATGCTCAGCGCGTCCCGCGCGCCGAGGATGGAGACGCCGACGGAGGAATGCCGCGCCGCCAGGCGGCCGGTCTCCTCCGTCGTCAGCGGCCGCGACGTGGCGCACAGTTCCACCCGTTCCTCCGTCATCGCGCGGATGCCGTCCGCACTCCCGCCCCCGTCCGCGCGGACGGAGACGCCGGGATGCGCCGACATGTACGCCTCGGCCCACCGCTGTACGAGCAGGGACATCGATTCCGACCCCTTGATACGGATGACCGCTTCGTTCCGCGGCGCTCCCGTTCCGCATCCCGCCGCGAACAGCGCCAGCGCGGCGATGAACAGCCTTCCGTTCGTTCTCATCGTCGCTCCGCGTTCGTTCTGAGCCGTTCCTGCCGGAAGATGACGCCGGGCCGCCACTCCGGCACCGCATCGTCGTTCGCCAGGCGCAGCACCAGCCGGCGGATGATGCCGGTGTGCTGCAGCGCCGCATCGAAGTTCAGCGGCTGCAACGCGTCGTCCTTCGGCGAATGGTACACCGAGTCGGACCATGCCGCGTACCGTTCGAGTCCGGCAGCGTACGCCGTCGTTTCGTACCGCAGTCCCTCCGCAACGAGCAGCGAGGGAATGCCCGCCTGCGCGAACAAGAACTGGTCCGATTTCCGGAACTGGTCCGGCCGGAAGAGGTCCGGCGGCAGTTCCTCCCGCGTCACGCCGCTCCCCTCCAGCGCGCGGTCCAGCGTCTCGCCCAGCGTGGAGAGTTCGGCGCCGATGCCGATGACGCTCCGCACCCGTTCGAAGAGCGAGAGACCGTCGATGTTGACGTTGGCGGCGGTGCGGTACAGCGGCACCGGTGGATGGAGACAGTAGTACTGCGAACCGAGGAACCCCCGCTCTTCGCCGGTGAGGAAGGCGATGAGCACGGAGCGGCGGAGTCCGTTCCGTTCCCGCTGCAGTACCCGCGCCAGCTCCAGCAGCGCCGCGGTGCCGCTCGCGTTGTCGACGAGTCCGTTGTACACCGAATCACCCTCCGCGGCCGGGCCGACGCCGAGATGGTCGTAGTGCGCGGTGAGCAGCACGTACGAGCCGCGCAGCACGGGATCGCTCCCGTCGATGACGCCGATGACGTTCGACGCCGGAACGTCCCGCTCAATGAAGCGCCCCTGGAAGCTCACCATCATCGGCAGGTCGAAGCTCCGCATCGTCCCCTGCCGGTCGAACGCGGTCACGTCGTCGTACGAGTACGGCGCCTGGGAGAAGAGGAAGGGACCGAGCTTCGGGTTGAGCATGGCGTTGAAGTTCTCGGACGGGGTCACCACCGGACGCATCTCTTCGAACCGGAAGTGCCGCTGCTGTTCGTACCAGTCGTCGAGCGAGCGGTCGTTGGGGTTCGGCAGCAGGACGCTGCCGCGCGCGCCGCGGGCGAGAGCGATGCGCTGCTTCAGCGTGAACTCGGCGTGCACCGTGCTCCGCTCCCCGTCGAAGTACGTATCGTCGTCGGAGCGCGGTTCGCCGGTGAGGAACACCACCACGGCGTTCCGCACGTCGATGTCCCGGTAGTCGTTGTAGTCGTACTCCGGCGCGATGATGCCGTAGCCGACGAAGACCATGCGCGCCGGCAGCGGGATGAACGTCTGCGCGCCGGAGGAGAAGAGGACGTAATCCTCCTGCAGCCGGAGGGCGTACGCGTCGCGCGGCGCGAAGAGGCGCAGGTCGCTCTCCTCCCCCGCCCGGCTGCCGTGCACCGGAAAGGTCTGGAAGTACGACGGCAGGGAGGGGAGCGGCGCCACGCCGTACCGTTCCAGTTCGGCGCGGAGATACTCCGCCGCCGCCTGGATGCCGGGCGAACCGACGGCGCGCCCCTGCAGCGAATCGTGCGCCAGCGTCAGCATGTGCCGCCGCAGCGCATCGGCGGAAAGACCGTCGCCGGTCTGCGCTGTGCCGTTCAAGACGAACACCATCGTCAGCGATGCGACGAAAAGGATGATATGTCTGGTACGTTCAGGCATGCAGTTCGAACACCCGATAAAATACGATAATTCCCGGCGAGGCGGAACCGGGAATCGGCGGCCTCGGAACGAAAAAGCCCCGAACGACACGTTCGTTCGGGGCTTTCGCTGTGCGGGGGACGAAGTTCATTTCAGCAGCAGCATTTTCTTCACGACGGTCGTGCCGCCGACGGAGAGGCGGTAGAAATAGACGCCTCCGGGGTGCGCGCCGGCGTCCCAGTCCGCCTGATACGTGCCGCTGGCGACCGGTCCGTTCACGAGGTCCGCCGCCTTTTTCCCGAGCACGTCGAAGACCTCCAGCCGCACCGGATACGGAGCGCCGAGGTCCGGCACCGTGTAGACGATGCGCGTGACGGGATTGAACGGATTGGGATAGTTCTGCGTCAACTCCACGAACTGCGGCACCGGAGGCGGTTCCGGCGGAGGGGGCGGCGTATCGTACGTCGTGTACCGGTCGTTAAAGAACTCCTGCACCAGGTCCGCGGACTGCCGGAGTCGCGTGATGCTGTTGAGGTGATCGCTCCCCCGCGTGATGATGATGGCCGCTTCGACCATCTGCGTATCCCCCGGCGCCAGCGTCATCGGTCCCGTCGACATCACGCAGCGAACGTCACGCCCTTTGAACGACGAATCGAGCTGCACCCACCCCGTTCCGGTGACCGGGTCTCCGGCGAGCGGATACCGTGTGACCGAACCGGTCGATGGATCCGCATACGGTTTTCTCCACAACGATAATCCCTTCAGGAGAGTGTACGGATCAAATGGAGGCGGATCACAATCAAAGCAAAATGGGTAGATCATCGGGTTGAAGGCGTACAGCGGAAGGACGGAGGAGCCGGAAACCGGTCCTGTTTGTTGTGGTGTCCGCATGAAGCTCACGCCGAGCGCCGGCGGGGCCTTCCCGTATCCCGAAGCTCCTTTATCGGAATCGTTGGCGTTATACACGTACATCATCCGCCGCAGTGTATCGATGCCGACGCAGTCGTCATTCGCATCGCCGAGGTCCGGATCCATCCATATGCCGAAGAAGGCGTCGTCGTAGTGGGCGTCGGACTTGTTGATGACCTTCCAGCGGAGGAACATCACGTCCCGCAGGAAGGACACGGTGTTGAACCCGAAGTACGTCGCCTGCACTTCCACTCCCATCGGCTCGGTCTTTGCGACCGTGAGGTGCGGTGCGGCGCGTCCGTCATTGTACACGCACCAGAGCGTCTGCCCCCCGGTGATGTGCGGCCGATCGATGCCGGCGTCCCACACGCCGTTCCCGTTCCGGTCCTCGTACGGCGCGCCGAGGTCGCCGGGCCACTCGCGGAAGTCGCGAGCCATGGTGTCCCCGGCATTCACTTTATACACACGGTATCGTTCGGAATTCGGATTCGCGAGCTTCAGCGTGTCGTTCGCCGCCGAATGGAACACACCGTTGATGGTGCCCGGAAGGTACTCCGATTGGTAATCTTGTACCGCGGTCCGGACCTGACCGGTCGGCCGGTGGATGCCGGCGAGCCAGATACCGGCGGTGTAGATGGCGCTCTTCGGGCTCCCTTTGGGCCAGAAGAATCCGGAGCTGTTCGTGCGCTGATAATCGGCGAAGGGACCGGTGTTGTTCAGCGTGCAATGGATATTGTTGAGGTCAAAGAACTCCCAGCGGTACGAAGGGAGCGACGGTGTAGCCTGTTTGGTCAGAACAGGTTTCGCCTGTTGGGGTATGGTCGACCCGGAGAGGAGGAAAAGGAATGCGGCGATAGCGGCGATGCGTTTCATAGGCATCACTCCTGAACGTGGGGAACGGCGGGCACCGGTCGGGTCAATGTACTCATTCTCCACGCCGTTGTAAACAGAACGGCCGCCGTCCGCATTGCGAACGACGGCCGTTCCATACCATCTTCTCTGAATTACGCTCGACTCTTTCTTTGTGTCTTTGTGTGAGCCGGTATCACTCCTTCTTCAGTTTGCCGCTGAACTCCTTTTTGAACTTGCTCAGCTTCGGATTGATGACCATCATGCAGTACGGCTTGTACTGGTTCTGGTTGTAGTAGTTCTGATGGTAGTTCTCCGCCCTGTAGAAGGCGCTGTACGGCGCGATCTCGGTGACGATGGGATCGTCCCACACCTTCGCCGCGTCCGTCTCCTTGAGCACCTGTTCGGCGGTGCGGCGCTGGGCGTCGCTGTGGAAGAAGATGGCGGAACGGTACTGCGTGCCGGCGTCCGCCCCCTGCCGGTTGAGCGTGGTGGGGTCGTGCGTGCGGAAGAAGACCTCCAGCAGCTCCTTGTAGGAGAGCTTCGCGGGGTCGAACGTCACCTGCACCACTTCGGCGTGTCCCGTTTCGCCGGTGCAGACCTCCTCGTACGTCGGGTCTGCCGTGGTGCCGCCGCTGTAGCCGGACTCCACCTTCTCCACCCCTTCCAGACGCTGGAAGACCGCCTCCACGCACCAGAAACATCCGGCGCCGAGCGTCGCCGTTTCTTTGCTCATCGTCGTCCCTTTCTTCATCGTCGTGGTCTGCCCCTGTGCGGTCCACACCGCCGCGAAGAGCATCATCAATGTCAACAATCTGCGCATGGTTCCCTCCTTCACTGTGAGAACACCGGCGGAGCGGTGAAAAGTTCGAGGGGGAAAGAATTGATTCATTGCATCATTGATTCATCGGCTCAATGGATCAATGAACCGATGAATCAATGAACCAATCCCCTTTTTCCTCTATACGAGCGGTTCCTGCTGGCTGATGCAGTGGAGCGTGCCGAGTCCCCACACCAGGTCCACGCAGTCGACGCCGATGACCGCACGGTCCGGGAAGCAGGACTGCAGGATGTTCAGCGCCTTCAGGTCGTTGGGATGGTTGAACACCGGAACGATGACGAAACCGTTGCCGATGAGGAAGTTGGCGTAGCTGGCCGGGAGCCGCTGGCCGTCGTAGGCGACGTGACCCGGCATCGGCAGTTCGACGATGCGGAACGGCCGGCCGTGACGGTCCGTGAGCGTGCGGAGCAGCGCGAGGTTCTCCTGCAGCACCTCGTAGTTCTCGTCCTGCGGGTCCTCCTCCACGCACGTCACGATGGTGGAGGGATCGGTGAAGCGCGCCAGGTCGTCGATGTGCCCGTCCGTGTCGTCCCCCGCGATGCCGTCGTTGAGCCAGAGGACCTTCTCCTGTCCGTAGTACTCCCGCAGGTACTCCTCGATCTGCTCCTGGGTCAGGTGCGGATTGCGGTTCTTGTTCAGCAGGCACGCGCGCGTGGTGAGCAGGCATCCGTCGCCGTTCACGTCGATGGCGCCCCCCTCCATCACGATGCCGGGATAGTACACCGGGACCTTGTAGTGCTCCGCGATGCGTGTCGGAACGTCGTCGTCCAGGTCGAACGGCGGATACTTGCCCCCCCACGCATTGTAGCCCCAGTCCACGATGGCCTTCTTCTCTTTCGCGGCGGGATTGACGACGAAGGCGGGACCGTGGTCCCGGCACCAGGCGTCGTTGGTGGGGATGATATAGAGCGTGAACCGCTCCGGCGGCACTCCGGCGAGGGTCAGCCGGGAGGTGACGTCGTCGAACATCTCCCGGTCCTTCACGTTGATGTTCACATGCTGGAACCGCGCGATGGTGCGGACGATGTTGGTGTAGATGTGCGGGACCGGCTCGAACTTGTCGGGCCACGATTCGAGCTTGTGGGCCCACGACAGCCACGTGGCCGCCTGCGGCTCCCACTCGGCGGGGAAACGGTAACCGTGTTGTTTCGGAGTCATTTCAATGATCAATCAACAATGAACAATGAACGATCGAGCGTGAATTATGCGGTATCGGACAAACGGGTGGTGCGTATGATGGCATACAGGATCTTTGATAGTTCGTCGGCGTGGGCGTGCAGCGCTGCGTGGTCTTCGACGGAAAGGAGATCCGTTTCTTTGAGAAGGTCCAGCCAGTACTTCGTCTCCAGGGATTCTTTGTATGCGATGGAGAGCTTCGACGAAAAATCCGCTTGGGAGATTCCGCCGTTCGCCTCCGCGATGTTCGCACCGATGGACGTTCCGCTCCTCAGAATCTGTTTCGAGAGGACGAACTCACGCCGCTCTACCATCAATGCCCGCGCCGTTCTCGTGATACGGACGGCGAAGTCGAACGCCTTCGCATACAGGATCTTGTCTTTGAACACCATTCCACCGCTCCATCCGGGCGCTTCCTCTGTTCATTGATGATTGATCATTGTTCATTGTGCACTGTCGATGTACCGTTTCCCGATATCCCCGTAGGCGTCGATGCGGCGGTCGCGGAGGAAGGGCCAGTGCATGCGCACGGTGTCGGTGCGGCCGAAATCCACCGGCACGACGGTCACTTCTTCCTTGTCGTGCGACCCTTTGAACAGCAGTTCCCCCTGGTTGCCGGCGACGAACGAGCCGCCCCAGAAGATCTGGTTCCCTTCGGTGCCGACGCGGTTCACCGCCACCACCGGGATGCCGTTGGCCACCGCGTGGGAGCGCTGGATGGTCTCCCACGCGTCGTGCTGCACGGCGTTGGTCTTCGGCTCTTCGCCGTTCCACCAGCCGATGGCGGTGGGGTAGAAGAGCACCTCGGCGCCGGCGAGCGCGGTGAGACGCGCCGCCTCGGGGTACCACTGGTCCCAGCAGATGAGCACGCCGATGCGTCCG
>WBUG01000105.1 GCA_008933835.1 Bacteroidota bacterium
GAGGGGAAATCACACAACACACATCACAATTCACATTGCGTCGGTGTGGCGAAACCGGACCGACAGGTATTCAGATAAAATGGTGCCTTTTTAAAACACGAAGGGCGTCCCGTTCAGGAACGCCCTCTGTTGTGCCGCACCGCCAGGCAGCGGGAGCGGAAGAAAAACAACAATGATCAATCATCAATGAACAGTAAACAGTAATCAGTGAATCGTGATCAGTCGCTACAACCCAACACCCCAAAACCTGAAACCTCAGTACTAGCCGGCGCTACTCCCTGCCCCATCGCAGAACGGTGGGTCAAACTTCCCCCACCGTTCTTTTCTCTGTTCCTATGTGCCTATGTGTTTTGCTTCTAGACGGTGACAGCCACCGACGGGAAAACGATGGGAGGTGACTGTCACCATCCCGGATGCGCAGAACGGCGGGTCGAGTTTCCCCCACCGTTCTATGTCTCTTCTCTGTCCCTCTGTGCCTATGTGTTCTGCTTTTCGGAACAATGAACTTCCCGTTTTGCAGAATCTCAGGCGCTTTTCGTTGGGATGCGCTCTGGCAATTGCAGAACGGTGGGTCGTGATACCCCACCGTTCTTTGTGTCTTTGTGTTTCTTTGCGTCTTTGCGTGATGCTTTGCTTTTATTTCATCAACGTCATTTTGATGACGCTGCTGAAGCTGCCGCTGCTGAGCCGGGCGAAGTAGATACCGCTCGGCAGCTGCGACGCGTCGAAGGAGGCCTTGTTCGCGCCCGACTCCTGCATGCCGTTGACGAGCGTGGCGACTTCCTTGCCGAGTATGTCATAGACCTTCAGGGTGACGAATCCCGCCGCGGGGAGCGAATAGCTGATGGTGGTCGCAGGGTTGAAAGGATTCGGGTGGTTCTGGCTCAATGCGTAAGCGGACGGTGCGGCAACGGTCACTTCCACCGCGCTGCTGTAGGTGAAGGAACCGTCGTTGTTGACCTGCTTCAAACGGTACGAAACGGTGCCGAAGACGCTGTTGTCGACGAAGGTGTAGGACTGCGGAGCGTTGGTGGTACCATGACCGGCAATAAAACCGATACCGTGCCATTGATTCATTGATTCATCGGTTGATTGATTCAATGAACCGATGTTCCGATGATTCAATTCCGTCCGTTGTATCTCGAAGCCTTTATTGTTCAGCTCGCTCGCCGTCTTCCACGCCAGTTCCACACCGCGTCCCTTGGCAGAGGCGGTGAAGGAGAGGAGTTCGACCGGCAGCGCGCCGTCCGGATTGTCGATCAAGCGGGGATAGTTGCCGGGGACGATCTCCCAGGTCGAGACGAAATCCCAGCCGGTGAATGTGGACTGCGTCTTCATCTCGGCGGTGGTCTTACCGGTGCCCCGTGCGCTCGATGACCGTCCGCTGGTCTGTGTGTCCCAGTAGCATCCGCTCACCGTCCCCCCGTTGTCGGCGGCGATGAGTCCGCCGAGCATCCCGAGTCCGCTCACCGCGCCGATGCTGTAGCTGTTCGTGATGGTCGGGTCGCTGGCGATCTGGCCGACGAGACCGCCGATGGCGTAGCTCGTACCGGCCGCGGAGCGGCTGTAGCAGTTCGTCACGCTGCCGCCGTTAAGGATGCCGACGAGTCCGCCGATGTTCATGTACCCGGCGACGGCCCCGGTGGAGTAACACTTCGCGATATTCGCGGAATAGGTGATACCGATGAGTCCTCCGACGGGATTGTATCCGTCCACCGAACCGGAGGCGGAGCACTCCGCGATACCGGTGTTCCACGTATAGCCGATGAGCCCGCCGGCATATTCGTATCCGTCGACATTCCCGGTCGCGGTGCATCCAGCCACCGAGGAGGCGTGCGCCCGCCCGATAAGTCCCCCGGCCGCCTGGTTCGTTGCATTGACCGCGACGGAACTGCTGCAGTACTCGAACACCGCCGAGGCGGAGGTGTAACCGGCGATCCCCCCGGCGTCACCGCCGGCCGAGACCGAACCGGAGGTGCTGCTGAAAGTGACCACCGTTCCTGCCGCGTCGCCCACGATACCCCCGACGTGCGTATTGCCGCTGATGGAGAGAGAGGTCAGCGTGAGGTACGAGATGACGCCGGCCCCGCCGGCACCGAACAATCCCTGGTCGTTCTCGCCGGGACGGTCGATGGTCAGCCCGTTGATGGTGTGTCCGCCACCCTGATAATACCCTGTGAACCGTGTGCCGGTCGTACCGATGGGGGTCCAACCCGCGCCCCAGTATTCGCCGCCGCCGGTCACGCCGGCGTCGATGTCCGCCGTCTGTTGATACTCCGCGGCCCACCGGGCGGCGCGGTTCGGGCTCGGCACCTGCGCGTCCGGAGCGGCGATCCAGATGAGGTTCCCCAGCGATCCGATGAGGTACGGGTCTTCGGAGGTGCCGCTGCCGGAGGGCTGCACGCCGCCGGGAGAGAGAGCGGGAGCGGGAAGAGCGCCGATATCACCGGCCGCCCATCCTGCCGCGGGGGGGAGATCGGCGGAGGAATTGCAGACGTAGTACGTGTACCCGCCGTTGTTCGTGATGCGCCATTGCGGACTGGACCAGAAGATGAGCCGCGTGGGACCGCTGGCGCTCGTGTACGCCGGCTTGCCGTTGTAATCCCAATCATGGATGTAGAGACCGTCGGCCTCCGGTGTGCCGGAACCGCTGACGAAGACCTGGGAAGAGAGGGTACCGGTGAACGAGAAGAAGAGTGCGATAATGAACATGCAGTGCGCAACGACGCGCATAAGACCTCCGGACAGAATAAGTGGCAGGAACAGGTGGTATGTGCGCCGTTGCCGGAATGCGGGGAGACCGGAACGGACGCGATGCTATGGCCAGTGGCTCCGCGATGTGACGGAGCGCTCTTCGGAAGGGGGGATCAATGAACAATCATCAATGAACAATCATCAATGAACAGTGAACAGTGAACAATCATCGATGACCGAATACCAAGTGTAGGGACGGTGTCCCTTGTTCTCCGAAGTTCGTTCTTTGAACGCAGGAGAAACACCGTCCTACCGTACATTGAGAAAATCAGTGAATAGTGAACAGTGAACAGGGATCAATGAACAATCATCAATGACCGAATACCATTGTAGGGACGGTGTCCACACCCTTCTACCGTGCAGTCTAAAAACACCAGCCACAGATGCACGGACGGGGAGGGGAAATCACACAACACACATCACAATTCACATTGCGTCGGTGTGGCGAAACCGGACCGACAGGTATTCAGATAAAATGGTGCCTTTTTAAAACACGAAGGGCGTCCCGTTCAGGAACGCCCTCCGTTGTGCCGCACCGCCTGGCAGCGGGAGCGGATGAAAAACAACAATGATCAATCATCAATGAACAATGAACAGTAAACAGTTAACAGTAAACAGTGAACAGTGGTCAGTCGCAAAAACCTAAAACCTAAAACCTAAAACCAGGCCCTTCCCGGTGCCTGCCACCATCCCATCGCAGCACGGCGGGTCAAACTTCCCCCGCCGTTCTTTACTATGTCCCTCTGTGCCTATGTGTTTTGCTTTTCAGCGAAACTTCCGGATTCGCAGAACGGTGGGATATGATTCCCCACCGTTCTTTGTGCCCACCTACGCACAAAAAACGTGTTCCGGTAAAAAACACCGGAACACAAAAGCGTGCTTCGGTGGGTAAACCCACCTACGCGGTAAACAGCACCGTTCCGGTAAAAGGTACCGGAATCCAAAAAACGGCTTCCGGTAGAGAACACCGGAACACAAAAAGCGTGCTTCGGTGGGTGATCCTTTATGAGTATCTCTGGCCATCCAGTTGACGCAGAGTGCTGGACCACTTTTTGTTGGGTCGCTCTTCGGATTTCCGAGAATCTTGAGCTGAGGTGTCGCACCTTTCTTTGCGTCTTTGCGTGATGCTTTGCTTTTATTTCATCAACGTCATTTTGATGACGCTGTTGAAGCTGCCGCTGCTCAGCCGGGCGAAGTAGATACCGCTCGGCAGCTGCGACGCGTCGAAGGAGGCCTTGTTCGCGCCCGACTCCTGCATGCCGTTGACGAGCGTGGCGACTTCCTTACCGAGCATGTCATAGACCTTCAGGGTGACGAATCCCGCCGCGGGGAGCGAATAGCTGATGGTGGTCGCGGGGTTGAAGGGGTTCGGATGGTTCTGGCTCAGCGTGTAGGCGGCCGGAGCGGCGACGTTCACTTCCACCGCGCTGCTGTATTCGAACGAACCGTCGTTATCCACCTGCTTCAGGCGGTACTGGACGGTGCCGGAGGCGCTGTTGTCGACGAACGAGTAGGACTTCGGCGCGTTGGTGGTGCCGTTACCGGCAATAAAGCCGA
>WBUG01000037.1 GCA_008933835.1 Bacteroidota bacterium
CCCTCCCTCCCTTCGCACAGATGGAAGATGAAATTGGCGGAGAGCGACGTGGAATCGAACGGCACGTTGCGGAAGACGGTGAAGGAGTATCCGTCGAACCGGTGAAGACCGTTCGTGGTGCCGATCCAGAGGAAACCGGTCCGGTCCTGCAGGACGGTGTAGATCTCCGCGCTCGACATCCCCTGTTCGACGGAGTACGTCTGGAACCGGTACGCGGGCGATTCTGCCGGCGCCGCGGACAACGGCAGGAAGATCAGCAGCAGATGGAACGGTATGACGCGGATGCGGAGCATGGCGGGGACAACTTAGAAAGATTTGAGGAACGAATCAAACGCCGGCGCCGGAGACGGAGGGGGTCGTTCCGTTCCGGCGCCCGGGGAGGATGTCCGTGAGGACACCGGCGTTCAGCGCAGCAGGAGCATCCGCTTCGTTTCCGTCCGGCCGCGCGCCCTCAGCGTATAGAAATAGATGCCGCTGGAACGCCCCGCCGCATCGAAACGGACACGGTGACGGCCGGCGGAACGCACACCGTCCGCCAGCACCGCCACCTGACGGCCGAGCATGTCGTGAACGGTCAGCGTCACGGCCCCGTCCTGCGGCAACTGGAAAACGATGTCGGTCTCGGGATTGAACGGATTGGGATGGTTCTGTTCGAGGGCGAACACAGCGGGAGCGGCGTCACCGCGGACCGACATCAGTTCGGCCTTCCAGTATTTCAACAGTGTCCGGAGCGCTTCGGGGGTGTTCTGCGGTTTCGGCGCGCCGGTCTGGTCCTTGGCGTTCACGCCGTGACAGGAAGCGCAGGTACGGATCTCGCCCGGCTGGAAAGAGATCCAGTACCGTTCGCGGACGATCCCCTTTCCGCTCCCGTCCGTGAGCTGCCAGGTCATGGCGCGGTGCGCCGGGACGAGGGAGGCCATGGAGCCGTCCGGACCGAGCTTCACCGAACCGGCCGGTCCGGTCTGGTTCGGAGGATTCTTCACCGCCGCATCGTGCATCGGTTGCGGAAGCACGCGCCGTCCCGGCCGCGGCGTGGTGTGCCCCCCCGCTCCGCCCTGCCCGCGGATGTGGTCCGCCTGGAACATTTGCAGGTACTTCACTTCATACACCGTGCCGCCCGTCGGGACGCTCTGCACGCCGCCGGGAACGGAGAGGTTGAACGGCTGCATGTTGTCCGTGCGGTCACGGGTGGTGACGTTGCGGCTCACGGCGAGGGCGAGACCGTTCTGCTTCATCCAGGTACGGAACGCCGCGGGATCCACGTTCTCGTCGGCGAACGCCTGCGCTTCCGGCGCCGCGAGCGGTGTCTCGTACTTCAGCGGCGGTACGGGACGGCTCGCCACCTCCACGGGGTCCAGTTCCCACAGCGTGTCGGTCCGCTGCACCACGTAATCGTTCCCGTTATAGTAGTGGAGCGTCCGTACGATGCCGGGCGTGAGCGCCTGGTCCGCGACGAGGTACGAGACGCCGCCGATGACGGCGGATTTCACCGTGCGGAGACGGAACGCATAGCGGACCTTCGGGAACTCTCCGCTCCCCTCGTTCTTGTTGGCGAACGTGCTCGCGGTGTGGCTGACGATGAGCTGCCCGTCGGACATCGGCAGCGGCGTGCGGTAGTGTCCGCTGTGGTTCGGGTCGGGGGTCTTCCCCTCTTCGGTCGAACCGGCGGTGACCGGATGCGTGAGACGGATGAGTTCCATCTCCTCGGGATTCATCCCCTTCGCGCCGGTGAAGCGCATCAGCTGTCCGGCGGATTCGCGCGAGAACTCGCGGGCGTTCGCCGCGAAGTACACGCCGGGATTCTTCGGGTCCTCACGGAGGTGGAAGAGGCCGGCGTCGGACGTGAGGTACGCCCGGTTCTTGATGATGTTCTCTTTCGGGATGAGATAGCTGAGGTTGCCGTCGAGGAGGAACGAGCGGTCCGAGTACGACCCGCCGAACTCATGCCGTCCCACGTGGTTCACGGTCTCCTCCTCGGTCCCGTCCTGGTTGATCTCCCACGGGAAGAAATGATTGAACGTGTGCAGCGACATCGTGGAATCGTGGTCGGGATTGAGCTTGCTGCGCGGCTCGGGGAAGACCTCGGTGCGGTCGTTGAGCGGTACGCCGTCGGCGTGCTCGCTGGAATAGTTGAACGTGCCGTACGGCTGCCCGGCCCGGTCGAGGTCCGCCTGCTGGTCGCGCTGCAGGTGGTCCCACCGCGTGAAGATGACGCGGCCGTAGCTGTCCACCGTGGGATAGAAGGAACCGCTCGGCGAATGCTGCAGCAGCCGGAGGTCGCCGGCGGCCGGGTCGAGGCTCCAGAGTCCCGTCACCACGCGCGCGTTCTCGTACTCGTCCAGCTGCGGGTAGTGGTGCGGCTGTTTCGTCACCGGAAGGTCTGAGGTGAAGATGATGCGGCCGTCGCTGCCGTAGACGGGCGAGAGGTTGTTGTACTGCGCCGGCTGGTTCGGCACTTTCGTCACCACCGCCGTCTCCCCTTTCCCGAGACCGGTCACCTCGTAGAGCTGCCAGCGGAACTCCTTCGACTCCCACGCTTTCGTCGGGGCGCCGACGACCATGCTGAAGAGCGCCTTCGTGCCGTTCCAGTGCACGCACGGCTGCCGGACGGCGATGGAGGAGGCCCCCTGCATCACGGACGAATCGCCGTACCCCGCCTCGCACGTGAGGTTGCGCAGGGTGCCGTCGCCGTACCGGATCATCAGGTCGCCGCCGCGCGGGGCATTGTCCATGGAGGGGACGTGATTGCTGAAGGTCTGCGTCACCGTGGTGAAGCCCGCGGCCGGCGTCTGCGTGACGAAGAGGATGGGGTTGACGGTCTGGACCGGCTGTGCCGAGAGGAGTCCGGTCATCACCGCGAGTGAAAGGGTTCGAAGCATGCTTTTCCTGATTGTGTGATGGAACGGTGAGCGATGGTGCTTCCGCATGATAGCGCGAAAACCCCGCCGCGGCAACTGAACGTTCGTTCAGGAGGACGCGGATGTGATGCGGTGCACACGGCCGGTCATAGGGCCCGTTCCAGAGGCAAACGTCCGGCGGTCCGCCGTGCGTGCGCCGCCTCCTTCATCACCACCGTCACACGGACCGCGAAAGCGACCCAGGCGTTGTTCATCTCTTCGGTGTAGAGGGACCCGAGGGAACGTTCGAGGGTCCAGAGGAGCGCGCTGGCGGCGATGTCGTAGTGCGCCTCGGTGAATCCTGTCCGGGCGTTCTGTTCCGCCAGCGCCGCCAGTTCAGCCGCGGCGAGCTCGAACCGGTCCAGCGATGCGGCGAGCGCGGTGAGGCGCGCGACGAGCGCGCGCCCCTCCGAGCGGAGGTCTCGGCCGAACTGCGGCCGGAGGTACGGTGCGATGGTGAAGAGCCGGCCGAAGAAGAGCGCAGCGTTCTCATCCGCCTCCAGCGCGATGCGTTCGGCGGCGGCGTTCACCAGGGAGATCTGTCGTTCGGTCATGATATGAGGCTCCTGTCCCTGCGTTCGGTCATTTCATCAGGAGCATCTTCCGTGTGAGGGCCACGCCGCCCGCTTCGAGACGGTACAGATAGACGCCGCTCGAGAGCCGTTCCGCGTTGAACGGCACCGTGTGTACCCCCGCTTCCTGCGTTCCGTCCGCCAGCGTCGCCACTTCGCGGCCGAGCATATCGTACACCTTCAGTGTCACCGCTCCCGCCGAGGCGAGAGAGTACGACACGGTGGTGGAGGGATTGAACGGATTGGGAAAGTTCTGCTCCAGCGTGAACCGGTCCGGAACGCTCTTCGGCGCGGAGGGACCGACGCCGGTGAGCCCCTTTCCCCAGTTGTTCGCGACGCGGATGCCGTCCACGAGGAACGTCGCCCCCATGAGGGGCGAGGTCACGGGAAAGGCGCCGGAGTTCAACGCCACGCTCGCGGGGATCGGGGAGTCCGCCGGCATCGTGAGCGGTCCGACGGTCGCGAAAGGAGGCTCCGAGGAAGGCATGCCGGGGAGGAACGTATAAAGACTGATCTGGTCGTTGTTCGCGCCGGCGACGAAGCGGTACTTCAGCACCACGACGAACGTGTTGCTCACCGGATAGGCGAACGTGCCGAAGACGGCGGACGATGCGAGCGTCGCGCCGAGTCCGAAGCGAACGTACCCGGTGTCGATGCGCGCGTGGACCAGCGCCCGGTAGTTGCCGGAACCGGCGTTCGCGAGGGTCAGGAAGAAGCCGGGGAGCGCGTTCGTCCCCGAGAACTTCACCATGGCCGAGAGGTAGATGGTGGAATCCGACGCGTTCCAGTTGAACGGCCGGTAGAGCGCCTGGCTGCCGCTGCCGCCGACGATCTTCAGCGCGCGGCCGATGCCGGAGCCGGGGTGTCCGCTGAACGACAGGCCGGACGTATCGACCTTCATCGGCACGCCGCCGTAGTAGACGTCCCAACCGTTCTTGCCGCGCAGCGTATCGTTGGGCTGATACAGGAAATCCTCGGCGAGGAAGACGTTCGCCGGTTCGTTCACGGTCTGCTGCCACGTCCGCCCCACTCGGATCTCGTCGAGCGTCACGAGCGAGCCCTTCAGTCCCGTCTGTACGGCGGAATTGTCGAGGTAGATATCGCCGATGTCCGCCGCATCGGCGCCGGAGACGTCGATGGTGTCGGATTTCGCCGGTTCGGCGGAGGGAACGCCGCCGGAGAGGACGAACAACGCGGCCGTATCCTTCGCCGCCCCGGCGACGAACCGGTACTTCGCCACGATGAGCAGGGTGTTCTTCACTTTGTACGTCTGCGGCGCATAGACCGGTCCCTGGGTCTTCGCGATGCCCAGACGGAACTCTTCGTTCGACTGCCGCTGGATGTACACCCGGAAGCAGTTATTGGTGGTGCCGCCGAACTGGTCCATCGTCAGCTGGAAACCGCTCGTCGCGGTCGGGGCGAGGCTGTCCACCCGAAGGAGGTATGAAACATAGACCGTTCCGGTGTCCATCTTTTCGAGCTGCCGCGAATAACGGTTCCCTCCCTCAACGTTCGAGAAGAACGCCGCATTACCGGCACCCCCTCCGGCGTATCCGGCGTAGGTGAGCCCGGGTTTCACCACGGCCACTTTTCCCTTGGACGTTCCGGAGGCCTTCCATCCTCCCATGTTGTCCAGACTGTCGGAGACGGGATAGTCGAACGGCTCTTTGAGGATGTTCTGCGCGGGGAGCATGGAGAGGGAGACGAGAACGAGGAGAAACGAAGTGAGACGAGGTCTCATGGCGCGGCGGTCCTTTCTGTTGTGGTGGAGATGACGGAACGAACGCGACCAATATATTCTGCGGAGGGGGCGGGAACAACTGATGATATGTTCAGTTCGGCGGCGGTGTGACGCGGGTCAGCGCCTGAACATCCGTGCAGGTCTTTAAAACGGGAACGGTCCCGGCGCACACGCGAGCGGGACCGACCGGACGGAAGACGGGGAAGCGGTCAGACGATCTTCTCTTTCATCACTTTCGCCACCGCTTCGGCGCGGGAGGAGACGTGCAGTTTCTCGTAGATGTTGTGGAGATGGAATCGGACGGTATGAACGCTCACGAACAGTTTGTCCGCAATGGCCTTGTAACTGTGTCCCTCGGTGAGCGCTTTCAGCACTTCCGCTTCGCGGTCGGAGAGTCCGTGTCCGGTCTGCGCGGGGGCCGGACGCTGGAAGTACGTGAGCACCTTCCGGGCGATCTCGCCGCTCATCGGCGCCCCGCCGTCGTACGCGTCGCTCACCGCCTGCAGCACCTTGGCGGTGGGGGTCTTCTTGAGAATGTATCCGACGGCGCCGGCGCGGAGGGACTGGAAGATCTTCTCATCGTCCGCGTACACGGTCTGCATCACGAACTGGACGCCGGGGTGGCGCTGTTTCAGCGTCTCGACGCATTCGATGCCGGAGCGGCCCGGCAGTCCGATGTCCATCAGCACCACGTCCGGCAGGGACCGCTCCATCCCGTCGGCAGCCTCCGCGCAGTTACGGTACGTGCCGACACAGGAATAGCCGTCCGTGCGGTCGAGGATCCACTGGAGGCCGGAACGGATCTCCTCGTCGTCGTCCACGATGGCGACGGTGATGGTCTTGAAGGATGGTCGGGCGTTCATGGTGCCGGTAAAGTATGGAAATGCAGGAGACGAGACAACTGAACACTGGTGCAGTTTCACCGGCCGGCCGGAATGCGCGCGGTGACGGCGGCGCCCTCCCCGGGCCGGGTATCGATCGTGAGCGTTCCCCCCGCTTTCTCCGCCCGCTGCCGCATGTTCGTCAGGCCGTTCATGCGCGGAAGGTCGTCGGGCAGGAAGCCGGCCCCGTCGTCCGCGACGGTGAGGGTGAGCCAGCGGTCCCGGTGCTCCACCGACAGGGTGACGGAGCGTGCGCCGGAGTGCCGCACCGCGTTCGTCACCGCCTCTTTCACGATGAGCAGCACGGTGCGGATGCCGTCCGAACCGACCGGCGCATGCTCCGTTCCCGGCGCGATGCGGATGGTGAGCGCCATCTCGCGCGCCTCGCACATCTCCGTGGCGAACGCGGTGACGCGGTGGAGGAGGCGCTGCATGGACATGTTCTTCGGGTCGATGGAGAAGACGACGTCACCCATGGCGTCCACCAGCTCGCGCGAGATGCTCCCCACCTTCTCGGTGAGCGCGGGGAGCGAGAAACGGGGATCGTCGGCGCCGCGGGATCCCTCCGCCTGGCGCCGCAGCAGGTCGCTGATGAGGGCGATGCGGGTGAGTCCGGAACCGATGTCGTCGTGAAGGTCCGCCGCGATGCGTGAGCGCATCTTCTCCAGCTCCAGCAGCCGCCGGACCCGGATGCGTTCCGCCCCCGCGAGCAGTGCGATGAACAGCGCCGCGGCGCCGGAGAGGAACCACCACTGCCGCCAGTACGGTGCGGCGATATCGAACACGAGCTGCGAGGTCTCCGCGGATGCGTTCCCGTCCCGGTCCGTCGTCCGGACGAGGAACCGGTATCCTCCCGGCGGAAGCGAGGCGAACGTCACCGCCCTCTGCATCGTGGGGGTGTGCCATCCGGTGTCGGCCGGTTCCAGTCGGTATTGGAAGAGGAGCGCGCCGGGTTCCGAGAAACGGACGGCGGTGTACTCCAGGGACACGGTGTTCTCTCCCGCGGAGAGCCGGAGCTCTTCATCGCTGAGGGGGCGTTCCTGTCCGTTCACTGTGAGCGACGTGAACTGCACCGGAGGGAGCACCGGTTCGCTGAACCGCACCGGCGTTTCGAACGCCACCGCTTCGAAGCGCGTGACCGCGTACGACGTACCGCGGTGGGACCAGACGGTGTTCACCGGAGCGGGTACCGCCGAACGGACCGGCAGGAAACGCACATCCGTCTCGTCGGGCACCGCCATGACGCCGGCCTGCGAACCGATGAGCAATCCCCCCTCCTCCGTCGCGTGCAGCGACCAGATCTGGTTCGTCAGCATCCCGTCCGCCGTCGTGTACCGGCGCACCGTTCCGCCGGCGATGCGTACGAGCCCGCCGTACCGCGTGCCGAACCAGAACGCGCCGCCGCGCGTCTGTACCGCGCTGCGGTACGTGCCGTACGGCAGCAACGCCCGCACCGTATCGGCCGGATCCTGCCGGTATCCGTCGCCGTCCGGCACGAACGTCTCAACGCCGGGATCGAATCCGAGCCCCCACACGCGCCCGCGGGCGTCCTCGGAGAACTCCCGCACGTCGCGGAGCGAGGTCTGCGAAGGATAGTCGAAGCGCTGCAGCAGACGGGGAGGACCGTTCACGTCCACCACCGCCGCGCCCCCGTCCTTCATGCAGTACCAGAGCCGGTTCCGCCGGTCCGCCATGAGCGTCACCGTCAACGCCTTCGGGAATCCCCCCGCGGTGTCGAGACGGTACTCCAGCTTGAGGTCCGACGCCGAATGCGGGGTACGCTTCACCGAAACGCACTGCAGCGCGCCGTCCGGCACGGTGCACCAGAGCCTTCCGCGCGCATCGAACGCGAGGGCGACGGGAGAGAGGTAGCCTTTCGTGGAACCGACGAGATGGTACTGCCGCTGCCACCGGTCCGAGGTGTCGCGGAAGAACTCGTACAGTCCGTGGTCCGACGCCGCCCAGAGATGTCCGGCGGTGTCGACCGCCGCCTTTCCGGTGAGTCCGGAGAGGGCGAAGAGCGTCGTCTTCGCCGGCTCGATCTTCGTCAGCCCGCGGCCGTTGGTGCCGCACCAGACGTTGTCCTCGCGATCGAAGAAGAGGGCGGTCATCTCGTTGGCCGGCAGTCCGTTGTTCGTCGTCAGCAGCCGCTCGTCGAGCCCGAGGGCCGGAGGGGTGTGGAGGAAGAGTCCGGACGGTGTCGTCGTCCAGTACCGTCCGCGATGGTCCATCGTCACCATCGCCGCCACCTTCGTCGGAAGGACGATGGTGTGAACGACGCGCTTGTCCCGGACGATGCGGACGGACGCACCGGCGACGGAGACCGCCACCGTGCTGTCCGGGAGCGGCGTCACCGCCAGCACGCTGTCGTCGGGAACGCCGGGGATGTCCGCCGGTGCGAGCGACTCGGTCCGCTCGTCGAAGATCCAGAGCCGCTGCTCGTCCGAACACCAGAGTCGTCCCTGCGCATCGCGGACCAGCGAGACGTACTGCGACAGTTCCGGCGTCGCCACTTTCGTCATGCTCCGCTCCCGGAACCGGTAGATGCCGTCATCGGTGGCGCACCAGAGCGTCCCTCCCTCCCCCTCCACGACGGAGTTCACACGGTCCGCCCGCATCGTTCCCGCCACAGGCATCGGCTCCATCACGCCCCGGCGGAACCGGACGAGCCCGCCGCCGTTCGTGGCGATCCACATCGTTCCCGGTTCGCTCCGGCTTTCGATGACGGCGTTCACCCGTCCCCATTCCCGCACATCGCCGAGCCGGTGATTACGGAATTGATATCCGTCGTAGACCGACACCCCTTCGTCCGTTCCGATCCACAGGTAGCCGCGGGTGTCCTGCGCGATGGCGCTCACGGAGTTGGAAAGCAGTCCGTCCCGCGTGGTATATACCTGCACCGGCAGACGCTGGGCCGTCAGCTCCGGTGAGAGATTGAAGATGAAAATGACGAAAAACAGCCGGTTTCGACTCATATCCCCATTGTACTCATTTCCCGCCTTGTTTGAAACTAAATCAATGTGTAGCTTGTTAAAACATGCAAATCGTGCATCTCACTCTATTATTGTTGCCATGAGATCGGGACTGCTTTCGACCGCCGAGGTCTCCACCATGCTGAAGGTGAACGAATCCACCGTGAAGCGGTGGACCGACAAAGGTTCGCTCAAGTGCATCAAGACCCCCGGCGGTCACCGGAAGTACAAGATGAAGGATGTGGTGGAGTTCATGGACACGTTCGCCTATGACGTCTCCGAACTCCTCGCGCCGGGGAAGGAACAGCTGAGCGCCATCACAGTGTCGACGGACTACGCCATCCTCTCCAAGGATTACGACGTCCTCGCCGAGATGCTCTACAACAACGTGCTGGAAGGGAACCGCGAGAACACCTTCCAGTTCCTCAGCCTGCTCTACGCCAACCGCATCTCCCAGACCGACATCTTCGATCGGATCCTCTTCCCCGCCTTCTTCCGCATCGGCGTCAAGTGGATGAACGGCGAGATCGGCGTGGAACAGGAGCACCTCGCCTCCAACACCGCCATGCACGCGGTGATGAAGCTGCAGGAACACGTGGTGAAGAAACCGAAGCACGGCGGCATCGCCCTGCTGGGATGTCTGGAGGAGGAATACCACGAGATGGGGATCGCGTGCGTGAACGCGGTGCTCGAGGCGGGCGGATGGAGCACGTACTACCTCGGCGCCAACGTGCCGACCGAATCGTTCATCGACGCGGTGGAGAACTACGTTCCGGACCTCATCTGCGTCTCCTCCCTCACCCCGAGATCAAAACGCTGGCTGGTGGAGCAGTGCGGCGCGCTGCGCGAAACGGCGCTCATCATCGGCGCGAAGCTGGTGGTGGGGGGAGCCGCCGCGTCCGACGCGCTCAAGAAGAAGGTGCCGGCGGACTTCGTGCCGTCCAGCATCGCCGAACTGAACGAGTACGCCGCCGCCCTGCCGCGGAAGAACGCCCCAGCCCGTGCGTGAAGAGTTCGACCATATCGTCATCGGCGCGGGGATGGGTGGCCTGGCCGCCGCCTGCCTGCTGGTGAAGAAAGGACGACGCGTGCTGCTGCTCGAAGCGCACACCGCGGCGGGAGGCTGCGTGTCGTACTTCGCGCGGAAGAGGTTCCTCTTCGACGCCGGCGCCACGACGCTCAGCGGCATGGGACACGAACAGCCGGTGCAGCGCCTGCTCCGCACGCTGGGACTGGACCTCCCCGTGCGCCGGTGCGACCCCGGCATGATCGTCCATACGGCCGGCGGTGCGATACCCCGCTGGAGCGACCCCGAACGGTGGGGCGAGACCGCCGCCCGCACGTTCGGAGGAGCGCGGCAGCGCGCGTTCTGGTCCAAGGTCCGCGAGGTCTCCTCCGAAGGATGGCGCGCCTCCGCGGCGCTCCCTTTCCTGCCGCTGGACTCCCTCTCCGCCGTCGCGTCGCTGCCCGGAGCGTTGCGGTTCGCGCCGCTCGGCCGGCATCTTTTCCGCTCCGTCGGCGACGTGCTGCGGGAACTCGGCCTCGGCGACGACCGGCGTTTCCGTTCGTTCATCGCCGAACAGCTCCTCATCACCGCGCAGTCGGACCCGGACGATACGCCGTTCCTGGTCGGGGCAATGGGACTGGAGTATCCCGCGGACACCTGGTACGTCGACGGCGGACTGAACGCGCTGGCCCGCGCGATGCAGCAATGGTTCACGGAGAACGGCGGCACGCTGATGCTCCGCACCGCGGCGCTCTCGGTGCAGACCGGTCCGGTGCACGCCGTCACCACCGACACGAAGCGGGTCTTCCATGCGCGGAGCGTCATCTCCAACGCCACGGGATGGAGCAACCGCGAGCTCTTCCCGTCGATGCAGCGCTTCTTTGACAAGGAATACGCCGGACTCGCCGGATGGGGCGCATTCACGTTGTACGTCGGCCTCCGGAACGAATTCGACGACGGCGGCTCGCCGTTCCATCAGATCATCACCGACGAGCCGCTCCCGGTCACCGGCGGACGTTCGTTCTTCCTCTCCTTCTCCCATCCACAGGACGCTTCACGCGCTCCCGAAGGATACCGTACGCTCACCGTCTCGACCCATGTTCCCGACCCGCACCGGTGGCGCGAGCTGCCGGAACGGGAGATCGCCGAACGGAAACAGGCGCTGACCGACGCCGCTTTGGCGATCATCGGACTCCATCTTCCCGGATTCGCCGGTGCGGAGAAACCGGTGGTGATGACCGGAACGCCGGTGACGTTCGAGCACTTCACCCGCCGGCCGTTCGGTCAGGTGGGGGGCATCCCGCATTCCATGCATCGTCCCCTCTTCGCCTGGCCGGGCTGGCGTACCGGCACCAAAGGGGTCTCGCTCGTCGGTGACACGGTCTATCCCGGACAAGGAATCCCCGGCGTCTTCCTCGGCGCGCTGAACCTCGTCCGCGCTCTCGAATCCTGATCGTCCCCTTCCGTTCACCAACCGCGCTTCTCGCGTCCGCTCACTCCGGTTCCGGTCAGAACCTCGTGCCCTTGAAATGAAGATCCCCGGTGTCCGTAAGACATCGGGGATCCATTCGTTCCGCCGCACAGCGCTCCAGCGTTGAAAGCAGGAAAGGCGGGCAAGCCCGCCTTTCCCGTGGTTCTCCTTCACCGGATCACTTCATGAGAACCATTTTCCGCACCTGGGACGAAGCGCCGGTCTCGAGCCGGTAGAGGTAGACGCCGCTCGCCAGGGACGACGCGTTGAACGAGACCGTGTACTGGCCGGACGGCTGGAAGCCGTTCACCAGCGTCGCCACTTCGCGGCCGATGAGGTCGTACACCTTCAGGGTGACCGCACCGGCGGAGGGGAGCGCGTACCGGATGTTCGTGCTCGGGTTGAACGGATTCGGATAGTTCTGTTCCAGCGTGAACGAAGCGGGGGTGACCGCCTCACCGAACGTGACCGACGTCGTGCCGCTGATGGTGAAGTCCGCTCGCCCCGACATCGGATTGCCCGTGGCGATGTCGTAGCTGACGTTCACCGACACCACGCTCGATTCGTTGAAGCCCGGCTTGTCCACGAACGCGACGTACTGTCCCGGCGCCAGGCCGTTGATGGAGTAGTTCCCGTTCGGGTCGGTCAGCGCATAGCCCGCCACCGCGCCGTTGCGGTAGACGTAGACGATGCCTCCCGCCTTCGCACTTCCGCCGTTCTGTCCGTTCACGTTCACGGTGCCGAACACCGAACCGTAGCCGGCGATGACGGCAGAGGCCATCGGCTTCACGAAGATGTCGATGCCGTCAACGCTGTTGCCGTTGATGACGATCTTCGCCGCGCGCTTCCACCGCGCTGCCGTGGTGTCCGTGGCGGTGTAGAACGCCGGCGCATAGTTGCCGAGCGGAACAGCCATCACCACGTACGTGCCCGGGAGCAGCTCGGTGAACTCATAGGCGCCGGCCGAATCGGTGTCCGTCACGTACGCCCGCGCGATGCGGTGCTGGTCGTTGAAGCGCCAGCCGTCGCGGAAGGCGATGACGCGCGCCGGCACCGGCACGTCGCTCACCGAATCGGTCACCGTGCCGCTGATGCCGCCCAGCACGACCGGCGGGAGCGGCGCGAGGGTGAAATGGATCCCGGAAGTGTCCGCCTGCACGCGGATGACGTCCGCCGAGAGGAGGTCCGCCTTCTCATGGAAGAACTCGGTCGAATAGCCGTGCGAGCGGGCGAAGGCGATGTACGCGCCCGGCACCAGTTTCACGGAGAAGTTCCCCAGCGAATCGGCGGAGCCCTTCACCACGTGCTCGGACGAACCTTCAAGCCGGAAATCGCCGTGCGCGTTCAGTTCGAAGTAGCGGCGGAAGTTCTCGGTGGCGATGGTCGCACCCGCGCCGATGTTCAGCGCGAACTCCGCCCGCACGAACACCACCCGCGTGTTGCCGCCGTTGATGGCGAGGCCGAGCGTGTCCTTCACGCTGCCGGTCACCGTGACCTTCGGGAGGTTGCCCGGACCGCCGCGGAGCTTCATGTTCGCGATGGTGACCGCCGGCGAGTCCTGCACGGCGATGACGTCCGCCTGGAACGCGTCCCGCTTCCCGTCGTACCACTGGCTCTGGAACTTGGGCGAGGGGGCGTTCGCCTTGAGCTTATAGGAGCCGGGGTCCACGCGGTTGATGACGTAGTTCCCGTTCTCGTCCGTCTTCGCCGAGTATGCGAAGGAGATGTTGTCGGTCTTGAAGAGCTCCACCAGCACGTTCGGGACGGGAGCATTGAGCGTGTCGGTCACTTTCCCCTTGATGACGCCGTTGCCGCCGGCGACGCCGACCGTGAACTCCTGCTTCGCGGCACCACCCTTGGACGAGCGGGCCATGATGGAGACCTGGTAGTAACCCTTGAGCGCCGGCGTCCAGTTCACAGCGCCGGTGACGGAGTCGATGGCGAACCCGGTCTCGACCGTCAGCAGACCGAGCGTGGCGCGTCCGGAGTACCGCACGACCGCGGCCGGGTCGGACGAGACCGCGACCGCCGTATAGAGGTACGGCTTGCCGGTCTGTCCGTACTTCGGCGGAACGGAGGTGAACTTCATTCCGTCGCGGTTCAGTTTCGGATGGACGGTGAGCTGCAGGAACGTGCTCGTCACGATGTCACCTCCGGTGAGATGGGCGACGACGTAGTACGCCAGAACGACGGGTTCCGTCGTGCCGGGGGCGACCGGGATCGGCTGGACCGAACTCAGTCCGGTCGTCGAATCGAGACGCGGAAGCATCGGCGCCGCGATGGCCGCATTGCCGCCCCGTACGATGTAGTGGCTGATCCCTTCGAGCGCCGGCTTCTGCCAGGTGAGCTTCACCGTGCCGGTGTCGGTGATCCTGCCTTCCAGACGGAACGCGCCGAGCGGAGGGAGCGGAGGCACCGGAAGGAGCTGCACGTTGCTCTTCACCGTGGTGCCGTTCGCCTTGCCGAGAACGTAGTACGCGTACGAATTGCCGATGGAGGTCACCACCGACGGCACCTGGTCGACCATATAGTTGTCGTCGGTCGTTTTGATGAGGGTGAACGAGGCCGAATCGGAGACCTTCGCCCGGTACACTTCGTACGTGATATGACCGTTGAGCAGGAGCGGCTTGGTCCAGACCAGCTTCACGTCGCCGTTGAGCTCGGTCTTGGCGATGTACAGTGCGAACGACGGGTCCGCCGTCTGCGCCTGCATCAGCACCGCCGCCAGCAGCATCAGCACCACCGTCACGAATCGTTTCATGGGACCTCCTGTGAATGGGAAAGATATATTGAGGAACACTCTATGGCGAAATTCACCGGACCGGAGACCGTTTCCGGCCTCCGGTCCGCCCCCGTACCGGCGGGATGAATGAAAGAACGACATCCCGTAGGACTTCAATCCTTGTGCCAGCAACAATCGGTGTATTTTTTCCGTTTTCGGCCGTTTTCCGGTGGGCGCCATGCAAAACATGCATGGTCGGCGCATCCTGTGCACGTCAAAAACGGATGGCGACGGTCACTTGATGACCACGGCCGTCCCCGGCGGCGGGATGCAGGGAGATGGCCGGAGGGTCGTCGTCCGTGAAAACGTCGACCTGGGAGAGGCAGTACACGGTGGCAAAGGTGATGTAGGAATAGATCTCCGCTTTCCGGTATGAATCGTACGTGTCGTAGCGGGAGGAGATGTCCGACGGCGTCACCGCGTCCAGGTAGCGTTGACGGGCGGAGGAGCGGAGAAGACCGAACGTCACGCCGGAGGCGAGCGAGACGGCGCCGGCGCCGAGGAACGCCGTCCCTTTCACCGTCCGTCCGCGGTGCAGCTGTTCCCATCCGGGGAAGAGCGCGGCACGGAAGGTGACGGAAGGCGCGGGCAGAACGACGGGACCGGAGACCGGCATGCCGGTCCGATGACGGGCGGCGTTGAACTGCGCGCGGGCGTCGTTGAACACCGCCAGGATCTTCGGCGAGGTGAGCACCGGATCGAGTTCCAGCTCCGGGTCCGTGGTGAGGGCGGCGATGAAACGTTCGCGCGCCGGGGCGGTGCGCCCCTGCGCGATGAGCGCGAAGGCGATCCAGCGGTCCGTCTGCACCGACGCCGAGTCGGTGAGGGAGGGCTCCTCCCGCAGACGGCGCGCTTCCAGTTCGGCTTCGACGTAGCGCGCGTTGTTATAGAGACGCTCGACCTCCGTGAGCACGGAATCGGCGCGGTGACCGTTCTGCGCGCGGAGCGCCGGCACGGCGAGGAGCATGAACAGGATGACGGCGGCGTTTCTCATTTCGCAAAGGTGATGGTGAGCCGCACCGTGTCGCGGGGCGGAACGGTGACGTCGCGGACGATCTCAGCGAAGTTCGGGTTCCGGAACCGGACCCTCCGGACGCCGGCGGTGACGATGAGCGGTTTCGCGAGCGGCGTCGTGTCCTTGTACACATCGTCCACGAACACCTCACCCCACGGCGCGACGGTGCAGAGGAGATACCCGACATTCTCCAGGAAATCGCCGGTGACGGTCTGTTCCCTTCCCGCTTCCACCGTCACCATCCGTACGATCGGTTCGAACGAGGGATTGGAGAAGGTCACGGTGTGTACGCCCGCCGCGAGGACCACCGGACGCGCGATGGGGGTCTCGCCCACGAGCTGATTGTCCACGAACACCTTCGCCCACGGCGTGCTGGCGACGATGATGCGTCCCGAATCGGGAAGGGCCGAAGCGGTACGCGCCGCCGCCGGGGCGCCGTTCTTCTTTTCCGCCGGAAGCGGCTCTGACGCCGTTCGTGCACCCTCCTCCCGGCGCTCCGCCGGCACCGTTCCATCGTCCGCGACGCGTGCCGTATCGTTCTCCGGAACGGTCACGTTCGGCGGCTCCGTCCCGCCGAACGGCCATACTGCGGCGAAGACGGCCGCCAACATGAGCAGAGAAACGGCGGCGATGAGGAGGCTGCGCGGTCCGTTCCTCTTCGCGGCGGTCAACGGCGGAGCGAAGATGGCGGAGGGTCTCTCGTTGAGCGCTGCCAGCGCATCGTCCGCCGAGGCGAAGCGCTCCTCCCGCTTCGGATGCATCAGCCGCTTCAGGAAGGCGATGAACTCCGGCGAGGCGGCGGACGAGAATCGGTCCAGGTCCGCCGCCGTGAACGCGGAGACCTTCTTCATGCACTCCGTGACGGTGCTCCCTTCGAACAGCCGTTCGCCGGTGAGCGCTTCGACCACCGTCACGCCGAGCGCGAAGAGGTCCGTACGGTGGTCCGTCTCGTCCCCCCGCACCTGCTCCGGCGCCATGTACGCCGGGGTGCCGAGCACCATCCCCTCCATCGTCACGGTCGGCGCCGCGGCGAACGAGGCGAGACCGAAATCGGTCACCTTCATCGCGCCGTCCGACCCGACGAGGATGTTCCCGGGTTTGATGTCCCGGTGCACGATCCCCTTCGCGTGCGCGACGGCCAGACCGCGCAGCACATGGACGGCGGCGCGCCGGGCGAGCTCCATCCCCCGCCGTTCCGGCGCGGCGATGACCTCCTTCAGCGAGCGCCCCTCCACGTACTCCATCACGATGGCCGGCGCCCCGTCATGTTCCGTCAGGTCGTACACCTGCACGATGTGGTGGCTCCGGAGCGCGGCGCACGAACGCGCCTCCCGCACGAAGCGCGCGCGCAGGTCCGCGTCGTCGGCCAGATGCCGGTGCAGCACCTTCAGCAGCACGTGCCGGTGCAGCGACGGGTCGAACGCGCGGTAGACGGCGGTCGTGGCGCTTTCGTGAAGCTTGTGTTCGATATGGAGCTGGGAGGAATTCAAGGATGCTCACGCAAAGACGCAAAGATGAAAAGGAGCAAATCGATCACCGGTCACCAAACTCCCGACAGGAGTCGGCGAAAGACCGAGTTTGATCTGTCAAGCCGACCGGTATGGAGTTGGAAAGAGTTCAAAGATGCTCACGCAAAGACATAAAGGACCAATATGGGAGCGGATGATTCAGAGACAATGTCCACTCCGAAAGCATGGTATACAGCAGCGAACCTTCATGCCGCGGCTTCATCGTCCAGCCCGTTGACCACCCGCTTAATGCCTTGTTTGATGTACGCGGAGCCGAAATTGATGAGCAGACCCAACCGGCAGCCGGACAGACGAAGATAGGTCAGCACCTGTTTGGCGTGGACCGGTTGGAGCGACTCGACCGATTTGAGTTCCACGACCACTTTCCGCTCCACCAGAATGTCGACACGGAACACCGAAGAAAATGTACGACCTTCAAAGATGACCGGCATCGATACTTCGGTCTCGATCGAAAGACCTCGTTCGCGCAGCTTGAATGCGAACACTTCCTGGTAGACCGATTCCAACAGCCCGGGACCGAGCGCATCATGCAGCTTGAACGCGGTATCCACAATGATCCGCGCCAGTTCGTTCTCCGTCATGGATCCTCCGAACGGGCGCTGTGGATTTGATGCTGATTCCCTTCTGCCGTACCGAAGGGAACGAGGTGCGCCTTCGGTTTTTCTTCAGCACAATGTCCTTCTCCGGGCCCAGGCCGTCACTTCCTGCGCCGGGGCTCTCATCTCGCCGGCATTCGAATGCCTTCAAGTCCTCCTTCGGATACCCTTCTTTGCGCCTTGGCGTGAGACACCTTACTCCGCGCCCCACTCCTTCAACCGGTACTGCAGCCACCGCAGCGACACGCCGAGGCGTTCGGCGGTGCGGGTGCGGTTCCCTCCCATTTCGGCCAGGGTCTTTTCGATGATCTCCCGTTCGAAGTCCGCCAGCGTCACAGCGGACGTCGCTGCGGTGCCGGGTTCCTGCGGCGCGAAGAGGAAATCGTCCGCCGTGAGCAGCGAACCGCGGCAGAGCACCACCGCGCGTTCCACCACGTTCTGGAACTCCCGCACGTTCCCCTTCCATGGATTGCCGAGCAGCGACTGCATCGCGTCGGGATGGATGCCCGTGACGGGACGCTGGTACTTCGCCGCGGCCCGCTTCACGAAATGGTCCGCGAGCAGCGGAATGTCCTCGCGGCGCTCGCGCAGCGGAGGCAGGTGGATGCCGATGACGTTGAGACGGAAGAAGAGGTCCTCGCGGAACCGGCCTCCCTTCACCTCGGCGTCGAGCTGTTTGTTGGTGGCGGCGATGATGCGCACGTCGGCCGTGCGGTTGACGGTGTCCCCGACCCGCCGGTACTCCTTCTCCTGCAGCAGCCGGAGCAGTTTCGCCTGGAGCGCGGGGGGCAGGTCTCCGATCTCGTCCAGGAACAGCGTCCCGCCGTTCGCCGCCTCCACCAGTCCCTTCTTGTCGCCTGCCGCGCCGGTGAAGGCCCCTTTGACGTGGCCGAAGAGCTCGCTCTCCATCAGGCTCTCCGGCAGGGCCGACGCGTTGACGGCGATGAAGGGACGTCCTTTGCGCAGGCCGTGGTCATGGACGGCGCGGGCGACGAGCTCCTTGCCGGTGCCGCTCTCGCCGGTGATGAGCACCGCCGCGTCCACGTCCAGCACCCGCTGGGCGATGCTCAGCACGGCGGTCCATTTCGGGCTCCGGCCGACGATGTCCGCGAAGACCGCCGCGGCGGGGAGCTCGTTCTTCAGCCGCTCGTTCTCCGCGCGCAGGGCGGCGAAGCGCTGCGCGTTCTCGATGGCGATGGCGGCGAGGTTGCCAACGATGGTGAGGAACTTCAGCGCGTCCTCGGTGAACGCCTTGCGGTTACGGCTGCTGTCCAGGTAGAGCGCGCCGGTGATGCGCTCCCCCGCGCGAAGCGGGACGCAGACGATGGAGCGGAGCCGCTGCGCGATGATGCTCTCGGAGGACTCGAACCGTTCGTCGCTCATCGCGTCGAACGAGAGCACCGGCTCCCCTGACGTCAGCACGCTGTTCACCACGGACGAGGAGGCGGCGAAGGCGCTCCCCGCCCCCTTCGACGTGAAGTTCGTCTCCGCGACGACGGCGTACCCCGTCTCGCTCCGCTCCTCCGCCAGCAGCACGAAGCCCCGTTCGGCGGAGAGGTGCGTCATGGCGATGGAGAGCACCGTTTCGAGCAGCGCGTCGGGCTCCAGGATGGAGTTGATGGTGCGGGTGATGTCGTACAGCGCGTTGAAGTTGTCTTTCGGTTCCGTCATCATTTCACCGTGAAGGAGGATTCTTTAGAGCGCGCGGAGTTGCCGAACTCGTCGACCACGGTCACGGACCAGACGTAGGCCCCCTGCGCCAGCGGCACGTCGGCGGCGTCCGCCGGGTACGACAGCTTCTCGTTGAACGAATCGATGCCGGGATATGTTCGGATGAGCGTCGCCACTCCGCCGTCCACCCGCGAGAGCGCGACGGTGTACGTGTAGGTGAAGGTGACGTCGGGCGGGGACCATTTCAGGTCGAAGCCGGACGCGAGACTGTCGGTGTTGGAGGCGATGGGAACGGCGGTCTGTTCGATCACCCGCGTTACGAAGAACGGCTCGCTGACGCTCACCGCCCCCTGCTTGTCACGGGCGACGATGGTCAGCGCGCGCCCCACCAGCCATTGGATGGTGTTCGTCGGGAGCTGGTACTTGTAGATGGTGCCGATGAAGCGCGTGTCCGGAACCGAATAGCCGAGCGGGTAGCGGATGGTGTCGACGCCGAACCAGACCGAATCCAGGTCGGTGATGCTGTTCGGGTCGGTCACCGCCGCCGCGATCTCGACGTAGTACTGCGGACTGGGGAAGTACTGGTCGATCTTGCGCGTCAGGATGGAGCGGCTCACCGTCACCGGGGCCGCGTTCATTCCGCGCACCACGTGCACCGACGCGCGGTCCGGTATCTCGACCAGGAACGTATCGGGTGTGAAGTTCTCCTTCGTGCAGACGAAGCGGTGCGTTCCGGCGGCGACGTCGTTGAAACGGAAGTGTCCGAGCGAATCGGTCGTCACGCTCACTCCGGCGTCCGTGTCGAGCACGGCCGCACCGGCCACCGCCGTCGTCTGACCGGCGATGCGCACCACGCCTGTAAGACTCCCCTGCACGGAGTAACCGGGCGATTCCGGGTCGAGCGGATTATCATGCGGCGCATCGTCGACGCATCCGGTGAGCAGGACCGCTGTTAATATAGAGAGGAGGATAGAACGCATTGTCCGTCAATTTCGGTAAAAAAACGTCAATTGAAAAGCGGAAAACCTCGCCGGTCTCACAAACCGGGACATTTCTGTGATGTTCTGCATGCTGGAATGATGCATAAGAACGGATTCGGCATCCCACGGATTTCTTTCCATTCTTCTTCCGGGAGAGAGGAACGAAGGGACGGAAATGCGCGGCATACACCGTTGACACTGCCGATAGCGTCACGATAACAGCGGGAAGGAACGGAATGTTCGGCAGGAAGAAAGAGGATCGGCGAAGCGTCAGCGGGCGCGGTCCTTCTTTTTCACGGTCGGGGCAACGTCCGAAACGACCCGCAGCGTATACCCGACGCCGCGGGTGTTGACGATGGAGACGTTCCGGTCGGAACGGAGATGCTTCCGGAGCTTGGTGATGTAGACGTCCATGCTGCGGGCGTTGTAGTAGGTGTCGCTCCCCCACGCCTGGGCGAGCACCGTATCGCGCGGTACGGGCCGGTTGAGATGCGCGGCGAGGATGCCGAGCACCGCCGCCTCTTTCGCGGTGAGAGTCACGCTCCCTCCTTCCCCCGTCAGGAGTCCGCGTGCGGTGTCGAACGAGTACTTGCCGATCGGGACCACGGGAGGTGGCGGGAGGCCGGTCGACGGGGAACTTCTCCGGAGCACGGCATGGATGCGCAGCAGCAGTTCCTCCATGCTGAACGGCTTCGTGACGTAATCGTCCGCACCGATGGTGAGTCCCTCGATGCGGTCCTCCTTCAGCGACCGCGCGGTGAGGAAGATGACCGGCGTGTCGCGGTCGGTCCGCCGCAGTTCCCGCACGGCGGAGAAGCCGTCCTTCTTCGGCATCATCACGTCGGCGATGACGAGGGCGAACCCTCCCTTCCGGAGCGCCGCCAGACCGCTCTCGCCGTCCGTGCAGAGCGTCACGGTGAAGCCGTTCATCTCCAGATGTTCGCTCAGGATGAAGCCGAGGTTCGGGTCGTCCTCCATCAGCAGGATGGAACGGCGGCGCGCGGTCATCTCCCGCTCCCGGCCGCCGGCAGCAGCACGTCGACGGTGGTCCCCTCCCCCGGCACGCTGTGGATGGAGACGCTGCCGCGGTGGAGCTCCGTGACGAGCTTCACGTAGCTCAATCCCAGACCGAACCCCTTCACGTCGTGCGTGTCGCCCGTCGGGACCCGGTAGTACTTCTCGAAGAGCCGCGGCAGATGCTCCTTCGCGATGCCGATGCCCCGGTCACGCACGGTCACCGCCAGCATCCCGTCACGGTCGGCGGTCGTGACCGTGACGGCGGGGGGACCGGAGGAGTACTTCACGGCGTTGTCGAGGATGGTGTGCACGATGTTCGAGAGGTGGACCGGGTCGCCGGTGATCGTCGAACCGGCCGCATCGGTCCTGACCGTGACGCTCCCCCCGCGCTGCTCCGCCGCCACCGCGGCGACGGAGGCCGCCTGCCGCACGACCGCGTTCATCTCCACCGGCTCCCGCTTCATCGCCGCATCCCCCTCTTCGAGCACCGCGATCTGCAGCACCTTCTCCACCTGGCGCTTCATCCGCGCGTTCTCCTCCGCGATGACCCGGTTGTAGCGTGTCAGCCGGTCCCGGCTCCGCGCCGTCTCCGGACGCGCGATGGCCTCGGACGCCAGTGCGATGGTGGAGATGGGGGTCTTGAACTCGTGCGTCATGTTATTGATGAAGTTCACCAGGGACGACGCGGCCCGGCGCTGCGCGGCGAGGGTGCGCAGCACCGTCACGAACGCGGCCGCCGCCACAGCGATGAAGAGGCCCGAGAGCGACAGCAGCAGCGCCATCTCGCCCAACAGGTACGATGTGCGGTCCGGAAAGAGGACCGACAGCCGGTACTTGGACGAGAGCATGTCGTTGGGATAGAGCCGCGTGCTGAGGGACGAGGAGCGCAGCGCGTCCAGCCGGAGGGAATCGTTCGCCATCGCGGCGGTGTCGCCGCCGAACACGGCGTACGCGTACGGCAGACGGATGCCCGCTTCCGCGAACGAGCGGGCGAGCTGCGAATCGAGCCGGGCGCGTTCGAGCCGTTCGCCGAGCGGCTTCGTCTCGAGCAGGAAGAGCTTGTCCACCACCTGCGACACGATGGCTCCGCGGCGGCGGCGGGCGGTGTCCTGCAGCACCAGCCGCACCGAATCGTCGAACGTCGCCGTCATCGTCATCCCCGGATCGCCGGTCCGGTACCGATAGCTCGAGGCGATGCGCCCCCCGCCCGGGCGGCCGTTCACCATCACCCGCGTCAGCGTGTCGATGCCGGAGGAATGGAACACCTCCACCCGCATCGTCCCGTCCGTCCGGCCGGTGTCGGTGAAGACCCAGGAGAAGTTCTGTGCGGTCTTCACCGTCTTCCGTTTTCGGGAGGGGGGCGCCGGAGGGACCTGCATCGCCACACTGAAGATCTTCGACGCGGCTTCGTCCTTCTCGAGGGACTGTGCTGCGTCGTTCAGCGCCACGAGCACCGTGCGGTCGAAGGCCTGTTCCTTTTCGCGGTAGGACGCCGACAACAGGTACACCTGCAGGGCGATGAGTCCCGCCAGGGAGACGGTGACAAGGATGATGACCGCCGGGATGCGGAAGCGTTCTCGTTTCATGCCGTAGTATACCACTCCCGCCGGAAAGATGCCTCCCCCGTTAACACTATTTAACGTCCGCTAACACTCATTAACTATGAAAACCGCATCCACCGCCGTATCATGCTCCATCGTCATTTCCATCCACCATCACCGTTCAGGAGCCGCCGTGAAACCGTTCATCCTTCTCTTCGCTTTTCTCGCTCTGACCGCCGGAGCCGCGCAGGAGCCGAAGCGCATCACCCGCACCATCTCGCCGGACGACGCGGTCATCCTCCGCGAGATCGGCGCGGTCATCATGCCGAAAGAGGGATCGCTCGTCATCGAGGTCGTGCTCGGCAACACCGGCCAGCAGGAAGCGGACATCAAGGCGCAGGACGAGGTGCTGATGGCGAACGGCAAGCGGGTGAAGTCGCTCAAAGACCTGCGTGAACAGTACGACGACGCGCCGGTCGGGAAGGAATTCAAGATCGGCCTGAAGCGCGGGGAGAACCTGCAGATCGCGCGGTTCATCCGCAAGAGCGAAGAGGAACTGAATCAGGGTGGCGGGGGCGGCGGAGGCCGGACGATGACCTTCCGTATGGAACGCAAAGAAGGGGAAGAGATGCTGCCGGCGCTCGGACTCGGCGTGTTGACGAAAGAAGGACGCGCCGTCGTCGGGAACGTCCTCCCCACCGCGGGGAACAACTTCACGGCGTTCACGCCGAAAGAGGGGGACGTCATCGTATCGCTGAACGGTACCGCCGTCGCATCGTCCGAAGCGTTCGTGAAAGGATACGACGGGCTGAAGGAAGGGGACGCCGTGACCATCGTCTTCCGCCGCGGAGGGAAGGAATCGTCCGCCTCCTTTAAAAAACCGAAACCGATGGGCCGCATGATGATGATCACGAAATGAGACACCGGGCGTTCACCATCGCATGCTGTCTGGCGCTGCTGACGGCGTTCGTTCCCGAACCCGTCCCCGCCCAGGCGAACCCGTATTTCAACCAGCGGGACGACAAGTACCGCCTGCTCGGACTCAAACGCGCCAAGGAGGCGTACGAGTACAGCCGGCGCGAGTTCGACCGGCAGCAGGACCTCTATAAGAAGGGACTCCTCTCCCAGGCGGAACTGGAACGCTCGCGCGTGACGTTCGCCGACGCCGAGGTGAACTACCAGCAGTCGCTCCTGGCGGTGCTGTTCGAGACGCAGTTCATCTCGGTGGAAAAGGCGGTGAAGTACCAGAGCGCGGACGGACGGAAGCACGTGCGCCTCACCCTCGTGAACACCTCCGGCGGGAACGCCGAATTCCAGAAGCTCGTGAAGATGGAGGACCAGCTCTTCCGCTCCCTGCAACCGGACGTCATCCCCAACATCTACGTCTCCATCGCCAACGGCGAGAACGCCATCATCAGCCAGCCGTACGAGGCGAAGATCGACGAGCTCCGGTTCGGGCGGCCCCAGCCGCTGGACTTCGTGCTGCTGCAGGACCTGGACGCCGTCACCGTCAACATCATCTACGGCAACGGCTCCACCCGCAGCATGAAGATCTACCTGCAGAAGGACGCGTCGCAGAACCGGGTGCTCGTGCAGTCCCAGCAGTTCTCGCAGGAGGGGGAGCTCGGCAAGTCCGCCTCGTTCGACCTCACGCTCGAGCTCTTCAGCGGCACCGTGAACACGTTCGGCCTGGAGGTGGTGAACCTTCCGCCGCAAGTGGACCGGTTCTTCAAGGACCCGCAGACGCAGGCGCGGCTCAGCCAGTTCAAGTTCATCGAGAACGCCAACACGCGCCGGGCCGCACTGGAGGTCTCGCTGCCGGACCGTCCCACGAGCGACATCGTCATGGGCCGGCCCATCCCCTTCTACGTCCTCGTCATCCCGCGGGACCGGATGGAGGAGTTCCGCACCGCCGCGCCGAAGCAGTGGACCGCCGAGGAGATCGAACGGCTCAACGTCGGCTATGTGAAGCTGGAGCTCGTCCCCCGCGGCAAGGGGCGCCTCCTCGTCCGCGCGCCGCAGCTCTTCCACTCCATCAAACCGGACGGCACCGTGCGCCTGACGGTGGAACTGGTGAACGAAGGGACGCGCCGTCTGGACAACGTGCGCATCGAGGCGGACGTGCCGCTCAACTGGACCAAACGTATCGAACCGGCGGTGCTCCCCTCGCTCGACATCGCGGAGGAGCAGCGCGTGACGCTCGAATTCACCCCTCCGGCCGGCATCCCGAGCGGACGCTACGAAGTGCGGCTCCGGACCAGCGCGCTGTCCGACAATCAGCCGGTGAACGGCGAGGACAAGAGCGTGACGGCCGAGGTCCTGCCCGAAACGAACGTGGCCGGAACGCTCATCATCGTGCTGCTCATCCTCGGCGTGGTGGGGGGCATCGTGTGGTACGGCGTGCGGTTATCGAAACGATAAAAAGACCGCACACAATGGCACAAAGAAAGGGGGGTCAACACGGCTCCCTGATCTGCACATTCTCAAGACCGTACTTACAACAGTACCTATCATTCGTGGTTCATTGACCGCAGTGCCGTGAAATGTGATTTGTGTTCACCTGTTCACTGTTCACTGATTACTGATTACTGTTCACTGTAAAGGAGTTTTTATGAGCGTTCACACGATGCTGGAAGCGGTCAACCTCTCCAAGCGGTACGAGGACGGCGCGCTGGCCGTCGACGACGTCTCCTTCTCCGTCCGTCCGGGCGAGATCTTCGCGATGCTCGGGGGGAACGGCGCGGGCAAGACCACCACCATCAACATCTTCCTGAACTTCCTGGAACCGACCGCGGGAGAGGCGCGCATCAACGGCATCGCCGCCCACCGGGCGCCGCTGGAGGCGAAGCGGCACGTCGCCTTCGTCTCGGAGAACGTGATGCTCTATCCGACCTTCACCGCAGTGCAGAACCTGGACTACTTCGCCCGGCTGGGCGGCAAGACACAGTACACCGCCGACGACTACCGCCGCGTGCTGCTCCGCGTCGGTCTGCAGGAGGAGGCGCACCACAAGAAGCTGAAGGGATTCTCCAAGGGGATGCGCCAGAAGTGCGGCATCGCCATCGCCATCCTGAAGGACGCTCCGGCCATCCTGCTGGACGAGCCGACCTCCGGACTGGACCCGAAATCCGGTTTCGAGTTCATGCAGCTCCTCGGTTCGCTGCGGGACGAGGGGAAGGCGGTGCTCATGTCCACCCACGACATCTTCCGCGCGAAGGAGACGGCGGACACCATCGGCATCATGCGGCAGGGACGCCTCGTGATGCAGCGTTCCCGCGCCGGACTGGCCGGTGAGGACCTGGAGCGGCTGTACATGGAACACATGGCCGGCGTGCACGAATAAGGAGGACCCATGCTCGTCCACATCATCGAAAAGGAACTGCGGGACATCGTCGGCTCCGCCAAGTTCGCGGTCAACTTCTCCATCGGCACCGCGCTCATCCTTCTCTCCTTCTACACCGGCGCGCAGAACCACCGCATCGCGCAGGAACAGCACGAAGCGGCCCTCGCCGCCAACGTACGGCAGTACGAGGGGGTCACGGACTGGATGCGCGTGCAGTCCTTCCGTATCTTCCTCCCCCCGCAGCCGGTCGCCGCGCTCGTCAACGGCGTCTCGAACGACATCGGCCGCACGGTGGAGGTGCGCGGACGGGGGGAACTGCGCTCGCAGGACAGCCGCTACGGCGACGATCCCATCTTCGCCATGTTCCGGTTCCTGGACCTGGACTTCATCGTCACCGTCATCCTCACCCTCTTCGCGGTCCTGTTCGGCTACGATGCGGTCAACGGCGAGAAGGAACGCGGCACGCTCCGCCTCACCTTCGCCAACGCCGTGCCGCGGACGGTGTTCATCACGGGCAAGTGCGCCGGGACGTTCCTCGGACTCGCCGTTCCGCTCATCATCCCCTTCCTCCTCGGCGCGCTCCTCCTTCCCGTGTTCGGCGTGCCGATGTCCGGTCCCGACTGGACCGCCCTGGCGCTCGTCACGGGGGCGGGACTGCTCACCATGGGCGCGTACCTCCTGCTGTCGGTCTGGGTCTCCGCACGCACGGAACGGAGCTCCACCTCGTTCCTCGTGCTGCTCTCCGTCTGGATCATGACCGTCATCGTCCTGCCGAGGCTCTCGGCGGCGGGGGCGGACCTGTTCGTGTCCGTACCGAGCATGGACGAGGTCAATTCGCAGAAGAGCCGGTTCATGTCCCAGCTCTGGAACGAGGACCGCACCAAGATGAACGGCTTCACCCCGGCGAACAAGGGGGACGTGCAGGAGGTGATGAAGGAGTTCAACCGGTACATGCAGACGCTGGCGGACGACCGCGAGAAGCGGTTCAACGAGTTCGCCGGCCGGCTGAACGAGGAGCGGGCCAACCGGCAGATGGAACACCGGCGTCTGACGCAGTACCTCTCTTGCCTCTCCCCCGCCGCCCTCTTCACCCTCGCCGCGTCGGAGCTGGCAGGAACCTCGCTGCGGCTGGAGGAGGAATACCTCGCACAGGCGCGGGAGTACCAGAAGGAGTACGCCCGGTTCATGAAGGAGAAGACCGGGACGAACACCGGCGGATTCGCCATGGTCTTCCGGATGGTCACGGACGACAACGCCGAGAAACCGAAGCCCATCAACATCGCCGAGGTGCCGGCGTTCCGGTTCGTCCCCCCGGCCGCGGAGGCGGGACTCCCACCGTTCACGATCTTTTCAGGCACGATCGCTTTGTACGCGCTCCTTTCCTTCGCCGGAGCGTACCGCGCATTCCGGACGTACGACGTCCGCTGAGACGAACGCCAACACAGGAACACGACCATGCTCGCCACCATCATCGTCCATGAACTGAAGAACATCCTCTTCAGCCCCAAGTTCTCCGTCACGGTCGCCGTCGCCTCCGTGCTCCTGCTCCTCTCCGTCGTCGCCGGCATCGGCCAGTACCGGGCCGCGGCGGCGCAGTACGAGACCACCACGCAGCTGGTGCAGCAGGAGATGCGCGAGGCGAGAGGCTGGATGGCGCTCACCAACAAGGTGCTGCGCCGGCCGGACCCGATGCAGATCTTCGTCTCCGGCGTCGCCAACGACGTGGGACGCCTCTCCGGCGTGAACGCGTTCCAGGCCGTGAAGCTGTCGCACAGCACCTTCTCGGACGACCCGGTCTACGCGGTGTTCCGCTTCATCGACCTCTCGTTCATCGTCGCCGTCGTCTTCTCGCTGTTGGCGGTCCTCTTCACGTATGACGCGGTGAACGGCGAGAAGGAGCGCGGAACGCTCCAGCTCACCTTCGCCAACGCCGTGCCGCGCGCACAGTACATCCTCGGCAAGTTCGCCGGGGCGTGGCTGGGACTGGTGCTGCCGCTGCTGGTGCCGATGCTCCTCTCGCTGCTCCTCCTCGCGGTGACGGCGGTGCCGATGACCGCGGAGGAATGGGGACGCACCGTCCTGCTCTTCGGCGGCGCGGTGCTGTACGTGACCGTGTTCGTCGCGCTCGGCATCCTCCTCTCCACCCTCACCCCGCGCTCCTCCGCGTCGTTCCTCTACGCGCTCGTACTGTGGGTCTGCGCGGTCTTCATCGTCCCCCGCGCCGGCACCACGCTCGCCGGACATCTCGTGCCGGTCCCCACGGTGGCCGAGACCGAAGCGCGGCGCGACGCCTTCGCGAAGGACCGGTGGGCGCAATACGAGGCGCAGATGCAGTCACGCTGGAAGGAACGGAACGCTCCGCTGGAGGGGATGACCAAGGAGGAACGGGAGGCGTACCGGGACGAAAAGATGTGGGAGTGGATGGAGCAGGACGACCAGGACCGGAAGCAGGTGCAGACGGACATCGACGAACAGGCGCGCCGGCTGACGGAGGAACTGCGGAACCGGCGGATGGAGCAGGAGCGGCTCGCGTTCACCCTCTCGCGCCTCTCCCCCGCGTCGTCGTTCCAGCTTGCGGCGATGAACCTCGCCGGCACCGACATCGCGCTCAAGACGCGGTACGAGGACGCGCTGAACGGCTACCGCACGCTCTTCAACGAGTACAAGGAGAAGAAGGCGAAAGAATCGGGGAACTCCGGCGGATTCCGCATCGAGGTCAACTCCGACACCGGAGTGAAGATCGACGCGGGAAGGGAGCGCGGGGTGCTGGACCTGACCGGCATGCCGCAGTTCACGCATCCCTCCCCCTCCGCCGCCGAAACGATGCGCTCCGCGTTCATCGACCTCGGCCTGCTCGGCCTCTTCTCCCTCGCCGCCTTCGCCGGAGCGTTCGTCCGCTTCCTCCGCTACGATGTGCGGTGATTCCGCGGTACGACCCGCCGGACATGCCGGAACAGAAGAATGGTCCGTTAAAAATGAACATCCCCGTGTTCATTGAAGAAGACGGGGATGATGGGACAAGTACCGCTACTCCCTAATCCTCAACCCAACTTCTCATATACCTGGATGTTCGATTCTTGATGCCGCACACCGCATCATTGCCCATCCGGATTCATTTTCTCTGCCCATGTACCGCGGTGGATGTATCTGTGACAGGTGTTTTGTGACTTGTGATTTGCTGTTTCTGTTCACTGTTTACTGTTCACTGCTCACTGATTCTCACCGATATCTCCTCCACGCGTACCTCAGCGTCCCCGTCGCCCCGTCGTACCATTGCATCGAGCCGCTCGGCGCTCCTTCCGAACCCAGTTTGTAGTATATGGACATCTCTTTCGTCGTGAATTCGATGATGTCCATCGTCGCGGTCCCGGCCGGCTGACCGATGACCTTCATGCTCTTCCAGCGTCCGCTGAGGTTCTTCGGCCGGAGCGAATCGACGCCGAAAAAGAATCCATGGGTCGCCGTGAAGGTGGAGTCGCTCTTGAGCGTGAGCGAAGCGCTCTCGACAAATGACGCGTCGTTCGGCGAGGATGAGGATGTGAGGATCCAGGTCCCCGGGAATCCCGTGGTCACGACGCCGCCGTCGACCGGACCGTCGTTACGGCATCCTCCCTCTCCTTCGAAGGCGCTGAAGAGCACCACCACGGCGGCGATGAGGGGGAACAGGCGATGGAGCCGGGTCGTACCGGTCCGGAGCGGTGTGTTGTGCGGTGCCGTACTCATAGAAACCTTTGCGTTCTGCGATGACGTTGTTGGCCGGCGTATCAGTGATTCTCTTTCCCTCCTCCCCGTTTCGCCTCGAAACCGCGGACGACCACGTAGGCGATGAGGGCGAAGAGGAAGAAGATGAGGAGCATCCAGGCGATGCTCTGCAGCGAACCGATGACCGACTTGTAGATCTCAATGATCCACCGGTCCGGCGTGAGCTGCAGCAGGACCCCTTCCCTGTCCGGCGTGACGTACTTCTCGATGTCCCACAGCGGCACGCCCCCCGAGATGCCCACCACGTACGTGGCGAAGAGGATGTACCGCTGCCAGGTGGGTGCGAGCTCCTCCGTGACGAGCCTGCTCAGGATCTTAAAAACAGGTTTCCGGAACAGCAGCACCACGAGCGTCGCCATCACCACGGCGATGGCGAAGGTGACCATCAGCAGTGTCGTGAACATGACTTCTCTCCTTTCGTGTCGATCTGTTGCTCGGTCCGCGCCGGACCGGGATCCCCACCCCTCCCGTCACATCATCGAAGCGAACTGAGCACGTCCCGCAGGAAGACGCTCATTGTTCCCGGGGCCGTCCTCCCCCAGCGGAGGAGTTCCATTCGAGGCGGATCTGAGACATCGTTCCGCCGACCTTGTACTCGGTCAGCCGGAGATCGTCGTTCGGAATCCATTCGCCCGATTCACCGATGATCCCCGTTTCGACTTTCACCTTCCCGATCCCGGGACAATAGTACGTTGTTTCATACACTGGTCCGGTAGACAGTGTGTGCACGCTCTGGTACACGACGCAGTAAAACCATCCCGCCGGCGTCTCGGTCTTCTGCATCGCATTGATCACCCGCAGCGTATCATACCGTCGAACGATGAGCTCATTCTGTCGTACAGGATATTTAATGTACAGACTCAGCGGCTCGCTTCCCGGGGAATAGCAGTACACCCCATCGCTTCTGTTGACGTAGTATTGTTTGAATCCGATGAACATCGAGACCATATCGCGTATCGAATAGAGCCTCTCTCCATCGATCACCGTATCACTATCGACCGCTTCGGTCCATTCCATCGAATACGATATCCCGCCAGCGGAATCGAATTTCCGATAGGAATAGATCCAATAATTTCCGACTTCGAGGGGGATGATCTGACCGGCGGCGGACGGTCCCAACGGACCATCACTGCAACCGGCGGACAGGACGATACAGCACATGATTCCTGATATGAGGTTCTTCATAGGATCGTATGCTGGAAAAAAAGATTTTTATTCAGGACTGCCACTATACCCAGGACCACCGTTCGGTTTGATGTACAATATCGTCCCGGCATGTGAGTATCCTTTCACCCGAGATGATCTGACATCGTTCCCCCACGATTCCATGAATAAATCCACCGAATCTGCCTGAGGATACGTAGATACTACGAATGACTCATCGATGAACTCCATTTGATACGGAGTTTCCGCTTCTATTTCTTTTGATCCTTCACCGGTTATTATCATGGCACGAAACGTGACATGAGTGATGGTATCCTCTTCGGCAAATCTGACCGAGACGATCTTGGAGGGTTTTTCTTGACATGCCGATAGTGATACCATGACGATAACACCAACAATTGCCGTTTTCACTATCATATCGAATCCTTTTGCTGTGCGCAATGACGGAATGCGGCTCACTGATGCGGCAGGTCTATCAACTTCTTTCACAACGGGAAGACATCGCGGCATCCCATGCCGCAGCTGTTGCACATCACTTCCGCACCACGTGTGTTTGAGCAGGCCCAACGCAGCATCAATGGGTCCGTGACTCATTCGATATCCTGGCAACGCGCAGACCGTTGATCGCTGATGTCGTTCTTGATGTTCGATTATTCTCTCACTCCATTCTCATTGCAGAGTGAGCAGGGTGTTATTTGTCTGTTGTGATGCGCCGTGGGCATCACCCCGCGATGTGTGCGGGGACTTTTTACTTGTTAAAGAGGTTAGGCGACACCAAGGATTTATGGAACAGTAACTGGGTTGCTCCAATTACTCACTACTTTTTCGTACACCGCACGAACTCGAAATGTATATTGAACACCGCTTGATACGGCGCCGATTCTGTAGGTTCTATTACCACCCGAATAGACTAACTCCCAACTCCAAGAATCTTTCTGTTTCTCTACCTCATACGACAACGCATATGGACATTCGTACCAACTTATTGAAAATTTCCCTGACTCTATTCCTATGCCAACAAGTGGTTGTGGAACCGCTGTAGTATCTGAAACAGGTAGTGTTGAATACTGATAACCTGTGCTCTCAACTGGAGTTTTTGTTTCTATTTTACAACCACTAATAAGAACAATAAATAGTAGGTAATAATATATGGGCTTTAGTTGTATCTCCATTTGGTGCCGCCTAACGGA
>WBUG01000038.1 GCA_008933835.1 Bacteroidota bacterium
GAGGCGCTCTTCGCGAAGCGGACCGCCGTGTGGTTCAACAACACGCTCATCGGCCGCGAAGAGTTCGTCGCACCGCTGGTGCGGCAGTCCCTCACCGTCGCCTCGGCCGAGTATCAGGCGAAGAAGAGCGTCCTCACCGTGAAGATCGAGAACGCGAGCGATGCGGAGTTCCTGCTGGAGAACCTGAGCGAGCATACGCTGCACCAGCATGCGAACGTCGTCTCGCTGAAGCCGCACGAAGTGACCGCGCTCCAGGTCAAGACCGCCGAGGTGAAGAAGAACGTCACGCTCCCGTTCCGCGTCCTCAACGCCGTCATCGCGCCGAAGAAGCATCCCGTCATCACCTTCGACCTCCTGCCGAAACCGTAACCGTTCCTCCACCGTGTCCCGGCGGTCTCCTCCGACGCCGGGACAGGCCTTCCTCGTCCACGCCGCCGAGAATCTTCCTCCGCAAACCGTTGTCATCGAAACCGAAGCACCCGTGAATCGGATCCCCCCCCCTCCATTGAGTTCTTCCAAATCCTTATCCACTGTTTTTGCTTTTGTTCTTTCTTGTTCACTGTTTACTGATTTCGTCGGTGTACGGTAGGACGGTAATGACACCGTCCCAACATTCGGCGATTGGTGTTCGGACATTGATGATCGTTCATTGATCACTGTTCACTGTTCACTGTTTACTGTTCACTGTTTACTGTTCACTGTTTACTGTTCACTGTTTACTGTTCATTGTTCATTGAATTCCACCTGTCCACTATTAGCCACCGGTTTCACCCTCTCCCCTCCGACAGAAAAGTCTGATTTACGTTTCCTTTCCGTTTTCTGCGATTTTCCCCTCCCATGGTACGGCACGTACCTTGCGGCTTTCTTTGCCGGCGAGTTCCATTCACTACACCGTACCGTCATGAACGGCATGCATCAACACGACCTGTGGGGCATCATTCTGGCCGGCGGTTCCGGCCGGCGTCTGCAGCGGTTCAGCCGGCTCTTCTACGGCCATGACCGTCCCAAACAGTACTGCGCCTTCATCGGCACACGCACGATGCTCCGCCACACGTACGACCGCGCGCGGATGCTGCTGGAACCGGAGCGCATCCTGACCGTCACCACGAGGCTCCACCGCCGGTTCGCCGCCGAATCGCTGCCGATGGTGCCGGAGCGGATGATCGTCGAGCAGCCGTACTGCCGCGAGACCGCGGCCGCGATGCTGCTTCCCCTTGTGAAAGCGGCGCACCGTTCTCCCGACTCCGTCGTCGTTGTCTACCCGTCGGACCATTTCGTGCTCGACGGCTGGAAGCTCTCCTCCGCCGTCGCCGGTGCCGCCGCCGCCGTGGAGCGCGAACCGGAGTCCGTGGTGCTGCTGGGGGTCCGGCCGGACCGCGACGACCGCGGGTACGGATGGATCGAACAGGGGGACGAAACGATGACCGCCGGCAGCGAACGGCTCTTCTCCGTCCGGTCCTTCGTCGAGAAACCGGACAGCTTCGCCCGTACGCGTCACGATCCCCAGCGCACCTTCTGGAACACTTTCATCGTCGTCGCACGCACCTCGCTGCTGCTCCGCCTCATCGACGAACACCTCCCCGAGTGGCGCGGACCGTTCGCCCGCTACCGCGAGACCGTGGACAGCTGGCTCGAGGCCGCGGCCATCGAGCGCGCCTACGCCGCCGTCGCGCCGGGGAACTTCTCCCGCCGTGTGCTCGAACGCTCCGCGGACCGTCTGCGGGTGATGGACATCTCGGACGTCGGCTGGAGCGACTGGGGCGAGGAACGCCGCATCCGCGACGATGCCGCACGGTTCGACCTGCGGCTGAACCTCCACCACGACGAACGCCGGCTGCCGTTCGCTCCCGGACTGACGGTGCACTGATGCTCTCGCGAAAGTACAGCGCCTACTACCATACGATGCCGGACGGAACGGTGAAGCAGACCAATCCGTTCAGCGGCATCGAGGTCTGGTCCATCCCCGGCCGCGGGAAGAAACCGCTCCTCAACGGACGCCCCGCCGAGAGCCGTCCGGTGATGGGACAGACGCACCATCCCTCCTGCATCTTCTGTCCGGACCAGCGTCTCCGCATCGCGCCGGAGAAGAGCCGCACCGCGCTCGTGGAGGGACGGCACGAGACCCTCTACTACCTGCTCCCCGGCCAGCAGACCGAGACGGTGCCGGAGTTCCGCCGTGTCGGCAACATGTTCGAGATCGTCACCGCGGCGTACTGGGCCACGAACTACGGCTACCGCATGCCCCAGACCGCCGAGCAGTGGCGCGACGCGTACCTCGCGGACCCCGCCGGCGCGGAGCACATCGACGCCATCGTGCGCTACAAATGCGCGCAGTCCGACCCGTGCGGAGACGCCGTGGAGGTGCGCGACGCCGTCGCGGACGGGTTCTTCGGCGGCTGCCACGACCTCATCATCGGTCCGCGCCACTACGCCGAACGGGCGGAGGACGATTCGCAGGTCTGCTCCTCCGGCGAACTGACGCCGGACGAGCACTTCCGCTACTTCGCCTTCACGGTGGACGCGATGCGCGACATGCTCGAGATGAACCCGTACATCCGCTACATCTCCGTCTTCCAGAACTGGCTCAACGGCGCCGGTGCGTCGGTGGACCACCTGCACAAACAGGTGTGCGCACTGGACGAATGGGGCGCCGCGGTGACCGGCAAGGTCGAGACCGTGCTGCGCGATCCGAACGCCTTCAACGAGCTCGGCGTGAACCTCGCATCGCAGCACAACCTGGTGCTGGCGCGGAACGACCACGCGGTCGCCTTCGTCGGCATCGGCCACCGGTACCCCACCATCGAGATCCACTCCGCCGCCCCAGCGTCCCGCCCGTTCCAGCACGGCCGGGACGAACTGCGCGGCTTCAGCGACCTCGTGCACGCGTGCCACGCCGCGCTCGGCGGACGGCGCGCCTGCAACGAGGAGTGGTTCTACACGCCGGTGGACGCGGTCTACCCGATGCCGTGGCACATCGAACTGAAATGGCGCGTGAACGTCCAGGCGGGGTTCGAGGGCGGCACCGGCATCCACATCAACCCGGTGCTCCCGACCGATTTCCGGGACACCATCATGGAACGGCTCTCGGACCTGCAGAACGCCGGCGTCATCGGCGATGTCACGCTGGTGGACGGCTGCATGACCGGTCCGAACCCGCTCCGCTACGCACGACGATGAACACCACCATCACACTCTCCGGCCGGAACGGCATCAGGAAGGGACGCGACCTCCGCGGGGAGATCCGCCGCATCAACGAGATCGTCCCCTTCCCTCCCGTCGTCGCCGAGATCCTCGACGCGATGCACGACAAGAACGTCACCGCGTCCAAGGTCACCGCCCTCATCGAATCGGACCCCGCGCTCACCGCGCGCATCCTCCGGAGCGCCAATTCGCCCTTCTACGGTCTCCGCGCGGACGTCGTGACGGTGGAACACGCCATGCGGATGCTCGGACTGGAGGAGATAGGCCACCTGCTGCTCGCCGCGCAGATGAAGTCGCGGCTCTCCGCGCTCGACCCGCGGCAGCGGGAACGGACGGAGGCGCTGTGGCGCCATTCCGTCGCCGCCGCCGCCGTGGCGCGGCTCATCGCCCGCGAACACCGCCTGCCGACGGACGGCAAGGAGTACACCGCCGCGCTGCTGCACGACATGGGAAAGCTCGTCCTCATCCAGTACTATCCGAAGGAATGTGCGGTGCTGGAACAGCTCATCGAAGACCTCTGCATCGACGACGTGGAGGCGGAACGGCAGACCATCCAGGTGCCGCACACGGAGATCGGACGGCAGCTGGGGGAACAATGGCGTCTGCCGAAGGAGTACATCGAAGTGATGCTGCACCATCATCAGCCGGAACGGTCGCCGGCGGTGCCGGTGCTCACCGCCGTCGTGCGGATGGCGGACCTGATGTGCGAATCGTGGGGGGACGGCATCGGCGAACCGGACGAGGGGTCCACGCAGTCGTTCGACGCGTGCACGGCCGTGCTGGGGCCGTGCGCACCGGCGCTGCGCGACGTGCATTTCTACGATATGCGGGAACACTTGCAGCAGGAACTGTCGAAGCAGAAGGAGATGATGGAGGCGCTGGCGTAGTCCGCCGATGCCGCCGCGAAACGAAAAAGCCCGGGGTCCGTCCCGGGCTTTCGCGTTCTCGGTCTCTCCGCACGCTCACCGCACGAGCTGCATCTTGATGACGGCGGTGCGGTTCCCCTGGACGAGCCGGCAGAGGTAGACGCCGCTGCTCGATCCGGCAGCGTCGAACGACGCCATGTGGTCGCCGGGCTCCTTCATCCCTTCTTCAAGCACCGCCACGGTGCGGCCGAGCAGGTCGTGCACCGTGAGCCGCACCGGACCGGCCTGCGGCACGCTGTAGAAGACGGAGGTGGAGGGATTGAACGGGTTCGGATAGTTCTGCCGGAGCGCGAACGCGTACGGGGGCTCGGTCTGATGCACGCCGGTGGGATTGAAGGTCACGTCGCGGAGGATCCATTCTCCGGGATCGAACTGCACCGACGCCGCCTTCTTCGGCAGCGGCACGGAGAAGCTCTGGTCCGCCGCGTCGTTGAACACCGTCACCGTCGTGTCCAGCCCGGTGCCGATGAATCGGAGGTCCACCGGCATGGTGAAGAACGACGGGTTGGAGGTGCCGGTGGTCTGCGTGATGCGCACGATGGAGGTGTACCCGGCGGAGGAATCCACCCGGTGCGAGAAGGTGTACTTCGGATACTTCTCGCCGTAGACCCATTCGTTGAAGAACCAGCCGAGGTCCTTGCCGTACACCGCCTCGCAGTGCGCCCGCAGGTCCGCCGTGGCGGCGGTACCGAAACGCAGCGCGGGGTCCGACGCGTACGCATGGATGGCAGCGAAGAAGAGCGGATCGCCCATCACATGCCGAAGCATGTGCAGCACGAGAGCCCCCTTATTATAGACGCGGCTGCTGGTGAAGAGGTTGTTCACGTTGGCCGTGTCCTGCACCCGGAGCGTGCCGGAGGCGTTCTTGGCGCTGGTGATGCGGGAGCTGAGCCGGCTGCGGAAGGTCGACACGCCGTACCGCCGTTCGTGGTACACCGCTTCGAAGTACGTCGCGAACCCTTCGTTCAGCCAGAGGTCCGGCCAGGTGCGGCAGGTGATGAGGTCCCCGAACCACTGGTGCACCAGCTCGTGCGCGATCGTCCCCTCGTTGAACGCCGTCACCCCCAGCGACGTGAGGGTCTGATGCTCCATCCCCCCGCTCCATCCGAACTGCACGTGACCGTACTTCTCCGTGATGAACGGATACTCACCGAAGATGTCGCGGAAGATGCCGAGCATGTCCACCGTCTTTGCGGCGTTGGTGCGGTATGACGGGGTCCTGCTCGGAAGGTCGGAGAGGTGGTAGTTGATGACCTCCATCGAATCCGCCGGTGAATACTTGTAGTAGTCGGAGAAGGTGCTGAAGGCGCCGATGGTGACCGCCACCAGGTACGTGGCGATGGGATACCGGTGCGCCCATTTGTACGTCTTCGTGCCGTCGCCGTTGGTCACCGTTTCGACGAGCCGGCCGCTCGTGACCCCGAGAAGGGCCGACGGCGTCGTGATCCAGATGTCGATGGAGTCCGCCTTGTCCCCCGGATGGTCCGCGCAGGGCCACCAGTCCCTCGCTCCGTACGGTTCGCTCAGCGTGTAGACCCACCGCGAGCCGCTCGTGTGGAGGCCGTCCGTGTACGAACCGAGCCCCGTGTACGGCGGCGTCCCTTGGTAATAGATCTGCGTGGTGACCGCCGTTCCGGACGGAACGGGCGCCGGGAGCGCGACGGTGACCGTGGCGCCGGAGCGCGTTGCGGAGGATTTGACGCCGTCGACGAAGACCGAATCCACCACGAGCGAACTCACCATGTCGTATGTGACGGAGGAGGCCGACGGATCGACCGTGACGAGCTTCGTGAGGACGTCGCCGCGCACGTAGCCGGCCTGGTCCGCGATGCGGATGTTGAGCCGGTAGAACTTCACGTCGATGCGGGGACCGGCGACCATGGTCCGTTCCGCCGCGCGCATCTTCGCGAGGTGACGCCGCATCTCGGCGGACTGCAGTGCATCGAACTCCTCCCCCTCCTGCGCCGGCAGGACGGGAACGATGAAGAGAACGAGAAAAAATATGGAACGAAGAGATCTCATGTCGGACCGATCGAAGGATGGAGGTGTCGTTTCCGTCAACGTACGGACATTATCGAAGAGAAACAAACGAAGAAACGCCCGGTTCTGTGACCGCCCTTTCTTTTTTTTTCTCTCTTTTCTTTTTCTTTCCCCTCAACTCTACTACTGCGCATCACCGGGGAATTCATTAGATTTGCTGTACACATCACCGGACCCGCCATGACCACCGTTCCCGAACGTGCCGAACAGTTCCTCGCCTCTTCCGTCATCGCCGTCGTCGGCGTCTCGGACCGTAAACAGACCCCCGCGAACGCGGTCTATGATAAACTGCGCGCACAGGGGCGCACCGTCGTACCGGTGAACCCGCGCCTCGACCGGTTCAAGGAGGAGGCGTGCTACCGCGACCTTCTCTCCGTTCCCGTACCGGTGGAGGCGGTCTTCATCTCCGCCAAAGCGTCGGTCACCGAACAGATGGCGGACCAGTGCATCGCCCGGAACGTGCGCCGCGTCTGGATGCACGACATGACCGGCACGCGTCCGAAAGCGAAACACTCCCCCCTTTCGTCGGTCTCACGCCCGGCAGCCGAGCGCTGCCGCGCCGCGGGCATCGCGGTCATCGCCGGCGCCTGTCCGATGATGTTCCTCGCGCCGGTGGACGGATTCCACGCCTGCTGGAAGTGGCTGCTCAACATCACCGGACGGCTGCCGGCAGCGTGAATACTGCCCCGGCTGGTCCTCCTCAACCGGACCGGCTTCTTCGACCGAACGGATTGATCCTTCCCAAGACCGCGATTCCAGGTGTTTCGCACCCCCTTATACTGACAGAGGGGGGCGGACAGGTCCCTCCGTACCCTCCCGCATACACTCCTCTGGACGTCATCGCATCGTTCTTCCTCCTCTGAGTTTTCATCACCATACCCCCGATTCTCGCGATATTCCCAACATCGGCGTACGTCCTCAATAAATAATCATACCCCGATGTCCGAAACCGGACTTTTTTGGATATAAGGGTGTATGGAGCCCGACACGATGAGATATCCAGCACAAGATTGACAACGCGCCCGTTCACAATCAATAACGATGGAGGAGATATGAAGAGAGTTCTGCTGTTGTTCATCCTGTGTTCATCATGGTGCCTTCCGCAACAGTTGTACCAGTCATCGGTCGCGCTCCGGAATGCCGTTGGGACAAAGGACTACCGCACATTCTTTTCCGTGTTGAAGGCCTCCGTTCCGCGCCTGGCATCGTGCACGTCGACCGGGGAGATGGTCACACTCTTACAAGAGAACCATCATCTCTTCGCTCTGGCGAGTCGAGTAGATTCAGACATCCAAACAGAGTTCATCAACATTCTCAAAAATCTGGATGCCAATCTCGCAACAAAAGAGGAGGAACGCCTGACCCTTTCGGCGACACAGAGGACGTATGGGATGGAACGCGACAGTCTGGATGCGAGGCTCCGCCTCCTCGACAGCACTGAGATTGTACCGGAACAGGGGGCGGGAGTACTTTCGACCAAGGAGAAACGGGAACGGTGGCGCGCTGAACGACACAGGGTGGATTCGATCGTTCATGCCGCTGAAGAGCGATTGGAACGGTTGACAACGGAGATAGCAGCGATCAAAAAAAAACAAGTGAACACCCCTGAGAAGTATTCACGGTTGAATGCTAAACTTTTGCCTCTTGGACTTACCGCGGATCACGAACTGCGATTCGTCCCGTCTGTGGGATTCGACGGTCATTCCGTGACACCATCGGTTTCCGTTCAAGCCCCTGTGCAGCATATCGTCGTCAAAAGCGAAACAGACCTGCAGACCTCCATGATCGACGCCTCGGCCCGCTTCATCGCTGGTCGAGTCAAAGAGGAAGTGAGCCTGGAGTTCCTTCGGCGTTTCAGAGGATACTTCACCGACACTACCTCCAAACCGACGCTGAAAGCGCTCTTCCCTGCGACAACGGCGGTCTTCCGTGTCGTCGACGAAGGACACCTTTCGAATGCCTTCGATCTTCTCAAGAATGCATTTAACCGGGACCTTTCCGAGATCCACTTTACGGTCACGGAACACGTGATAACGGTGCTGAACAATAGCGGCGCAATGGACGACCGTCGGAGGATGATCCAATTCCTCTCCGTGGAAGGTCGGATGATCCGGCGTACGTTGCAGGGCCTTCACCCGCTCGATGCGCTGGACCGTGTGACCGAAGAGATCGACTCGTCCTCCGCACTGTCCATCACACGATTCATCGTCGAACTCGGCAAAGCCCTGTACACCGAGAGACCCGCGTACCGTCGATGGATCTCCACGGAGGAATTCGAACGATTCTCGTCCGATGATACGCTGCAATCCATCCTGTTCGGGCTGTTGTACGAACGTCTTGCCGGTTTTCACCACGGACCGGTTCGCGACTTGATGAAGCTTTCCACCAACGAACTTGCCGCTGTCTGCCGCGGGTACTATCATGGATTCGCCTCCGTTGATGCGCGAGTGGAACGAATGGCCAAGAGCCAGCGGGATGGACAACCGATTCCGGCGTCAGAACTGTTCGATTTCACGATGCAGACAGGAAACCTTCTCGCAACGGCGTTCACCAGGGTGTTCGACCCTGCCGCAGCGGAATCGACGAGGCGCATCCTCAACGACCTCTACCAGGCTCAATATGCGGCGATGCAGGGCGATTTCTCTATGACGTTCAGCTACGGCATGTCGGTACTGTCCCGTCTGGCGACCGTCAAGGACTTCGGCGACGTCGTACAGTACGGATCGTTCATGGCGACCGTTGCACAGGCGAAGTCGGCTGAAGACATCCAGAAAGCGATCGAAGCGGCCGCATTGCCCCCCGGAAGTTATACCATCAAACGCACGTCGGAATTGAACTGGTCCCTGAACATCTATCCGGGCGCCACCGCCGGATACGAAGGCATCGTGACGGACCGTGTCAGACATGGCGCTTTGAATTTTGGATTGACCGTTCCCGTAGGATTCGCTTTCAGTTGGGGCCTGCAATCCTCGTGCCTTTTTCCCAAGGAATCATCGTTCTCCCTCTTCGTTTCGGTGTTCGATCTCGCGGCTCCCGTCAATTTCCGCTTGTTGCAGGACAAGGATGAACAACTACCCGGTAACCTGAAATTCACCCAATTGGTATCGCCGGGAGTGTACTGCATCTACGGCCTCCCGAAGTCGGTCTTTTCGATCGCCGTGGGAGTCTCCATTGTCCCCCAATTGCGCGATGTCACCATCGACAACATTTCCCTGGAGCAAAAGAACGCATTGCGGTTGAACATATCGGCGATGTTCGATTTGCCGGTGTTCAACTTCTATACACAACCGTTCTGATGCCGCCGAAAGCGGGACTTGCGTGTTCCCCCGCCGAAGCGTACCTTTGCGTCAGGGCACCATGCCTTCTTATCATCGGAGACGACGCATGAACGCTCGCTCACGATGCATCAACGGAACCTCGGACATTCCTCGGCGGGAGTGAACGAGGTTCCTGCGTTTTCACCCGTGCCGACCGAAAGGAGGATGCCATGATCCTGCAGCGCCTCAAGACCTATCTCGACGACCATGCGGTCAAATACCTCGTCATCTCCCACTCCCCGGCCTACACCTCGCTGGAGATCGCCGCGCTGGCGCACATCCCCGGCAAGGAGATCGCCAAGACGGTCATCATCACCGCGGACGGAGCGACGATGATGGCGGTCGTGCCCGCCTCGCACATGGCGGACTTCAAACTGCTCCACGCGTTCACCGGCGCGCAGCACATCGACCTGACGGACGAGCAGGAGTTCCGGACGCTCTTTCCTGACTGCGAAACCGGCGCCATGCCGCCGTTCGGGAACCTGTTCGGTCTTCCGGTGCTCGTCTCCGAAAGCCTCGCGGAGGACGAAATGATCGCCTTCAATGCCGGTTCGCATAAGGAGCTCATCCGGATGTCGTACCGCGACTTCATCAACCTCGTGCAGCCGCGCGTCGGCGTCATCTCCTACCCCAAACGGTTCTCCCTCTCCCGGGAAGGGTGGGACATCCCGTCCCTGTGAGCCCCGGCGCCGTCCGGGAACCGCCGTCCCGGACGGCGTACGCTGCGGAACATTTTGACCCCGACCGGAGTCTGAGTATATTCCTGTGTCTGCCATGGACCACAACTCCAAGAATATCCTCGTCTACCTCTTCGCCGCCGCCGCCGTGACGGCGGCGTTCCTCGTCATCAAGCAGCGGGACGACCGCATCATGACCGGCTGGAGCCGGAACGCCTACAGCGCGGACAGCACCGCTTTCCGCGCCACGGAGGAGGAGCGCCGCATCGCCGCCCGCTTCGCCGACAGCACGCTCCCCGAGATGAAGCGGCTCGGACTGCTCCGGACGTACACCCGGACGGACATCGAGACCGTCATCACCGTGAACGGTTCCGTCTGGCGCGCCCGCTCGCAGTTCTTCAAGGAGAGCTTCCTCACGCAGACGGCGGTCTACAACCGGGTGAACGGTTTCGCCGCCGCGGTGAAGGTGGTGGACCACGACACGCACCGGCTGCTGGCCGAGATCGTTCCGCCGGACCGCAAAGAGTTCTACTGACCGCACACCCCCATGCCGCAATGGTACGAATCGCTCTTTGAACACTACGCCCGCGGGTACGACCGCGAACCGTTCACGCAGGGGACCGCCGGCGAGTGCGACTTCATCGAACGGGAACTGTCGCACGACCGCACCCGCCGCATCCTCGACATCGGCTGCGGCACCGGCCGGCACGCCATCGAACTGACGAAGCGGGGCTACCGCGTAACGGGGGTGGACCTCTCGGCCCCCATGCTCGCCCGCGCCGCTGAGAAGGCCTCGGCGGAGGGGCTCGACATCGATCTCCGGCTCCACGACGCGCGGGCGCTGCCGTTCCGCATGGAGTTCGACGCCGCGGTGATGCTCTGCGAAGGGGGCTTCCCGCTGATGGAGACCGACGAGATGAACTACGAGATCCTGAAGGGGGCCGCGGCGGCGCTGCGGCCGGGCGGTACGTTCATCTTCACCACGCTCAACGGGCTCTTCCCGCTCTTCCATTCGGTCAAAGACTTCCTCGCCTCCCACTCCGCCGACGGCAGCGCCGCGTACACCGGCAACACGTTCGACCTGATGACGTTCCGCGACCGGAACGTCACCAGCATCGTGAACGACCGGGGCGAGACGGTGTCGCTGGAGTGCAACGAACGGTACTACGTCCCCTCCGAAATTTCCTGGCTTCTCCGTTCCCTCGGTTTCGTGTCCGTCGAGTTCTTCGGAGCGCGGCTGGGAGCGTTCGACCGCGCGCACGCGCTCACGACGGAGGACTACGAGATGCTCGTCGTGGCACGGAAACAGGCATGACGCCGCTGCCCCGCCGGAACCCGCTCCGCATCCATCCTTGCTATTGGCGCCGTAATTGATGAGATTGAAGAAGGCCGGCGAACGACGCCGGGCATCCCTTCCCGCACCCCCTTCCCCCGGATCCCCGGTATGTTCCCGTTCACGACGCTGACGCTCCATTCCGTGCTTCTGTCCGACGCCGGACTCTGCATCGAACTCCTGTACCGCCCGTCGTTTCCCCCGGCCTGGGTGGTCCGGACATCGCGGAGATTCCTCGGCGTCCGGTTCGGCGCCACCTCCGTGTGGTTCACCGAGAAGGAGAAAGCGGTCCTGTTCGGACGGCGGCGGGCCGAGGACAAACGGCGGCAACGGATGAAAAAGAGACCATGACCAACCGAGAGTACGAGAACAAGCCCCATCGCGGCAGCACGCCCGCCGCCGGATCGTCCGTCCCCCCGGGGACCGACGAAGGCTCGAAGTCGCAGGAATGGAACGACGCCACATGGTATCCGGACCGCACTCCGCCTGTCACCGTCCCGCCGCCGACGCACCCCGCCGAACAGCCGTAGCCCCCTCGCCGGAGAAGCGCCGGCGTCTTTACGATCCTCAAAAAAAGGTCCGCACGACTCCTTTTCCGGGCCGTTTTGCGTACATTGTGCGCACCGAAGTGACCCCGACACCCCGTTCGTACCCGATGCCGTGTCCATTCTTTCACTCATACCAAAGGAGTTCTCTGATGAAACAGCTCATTCGTTTCCTCGTCCTCTGCCTGGTGACCGGAGCGTCCGCCGTGACCGCCGCGGATAAGATCCTCCCCTATCCGATCCACCAGAAGCAGCTGGCGAACGGATTGAACGTCGTCACCGTGCAGTTCGACAGTCCCGGGCTCGCCGCCTTCTACATCGTCGTGCGGGTCGGTTCCCGCAACGAGGTGGAGCAGGGGGTGACCGGCTTCGCCCACTTCTTCGAGCACATGATGTTCCGCGGCACGGAACGGTATCCGCGCGACAAGTACAACGAGGTCCTGAAGTCCATCGGCGCCGGCGCCAACGCCAACACCTCGCTGGACCGCACCATCTACCACATGACCGGCGACGCGACGAAGCTCGAGACGATGTTCGACCTCGAGGCGGACCGCTTCCAGAACCTCCGCTACTCCGAGCACGACTTCAAGACCGAGGCGGGGGCGGTGAAGGGGGAGTACACGAAGAACTTCGCCAGCCCGTACCAGCAGTCGTACGAGAACCTGATGAACACCGCCTTCGACGTCCACACGTACAAGCACACGACGATGGGCTTCTTCAAGGACATCGTGGACATGCCGAACCAGTACACGTACTCCCTCGAGTTCTTCGACCGCTACTACCGCCCCGAGTACACCACCGTGGTGGTGGTCGGCGACGTGACCCCGCAGCGTGTGAACGCGCTGGCGGAGAAGTACTTCGGCCCGTGGAAACACGGCACGTACGTCTCGGTGGTCCCGCCGGAGCCGAAACAGGACTCCGCGCGCTCCACCCACCTGAGCGACGGCAGCATCCCGCCGTACCTCAGCCTCAACTATAAGGGACCCGCGTTCAGCGACAACGACATCGACATGCCGGCGCTGGACGTGCTCACCACCATCCTCTTCTCCCCCACGTCCGAGCTCTACAAGAAGCTCGTCATCCGCGAACAGAAGGTGCGCCAGCTCAGCGGCGGCGCGTCGGACACGCGCGATCCGAACCTCATCTCCGTCAGCGCCTCGCTGGTGAAGAAGGAGGACCTGCAGTACGTGAAGGACGAGATCGTGAAGGCGGTCGAGGCGTTCAAGACCGCCGGCGCGGACGAGGCGATGCTGGCGAAGACCAAGTCGCGCCTGAAGTACAGCTTCGCCATGGGCATCGACAACCCTTCCACCATCGCCAACTCGCTCTGCGCGTACATCACCCTCACCGGTGACCCGGAATCGCTCAACCGGCTCTACGCGATGTACGACACCGTCACCAACGACGACCTGAAGCGCATCGCCGCGAAGTACTTCGTCCCCTCGGGACTCACCATCGCGACCATCTCCGCCGACGCGAAAGGAGGCGTGCAATAATGAAAGCGCTCATCATGACATTCGCCCTCGCGGCCTCCCTGCTCGCGCAGGAGGTCATCGAACTCAAGCAGCCGAACTCGTCCAAGGTCATCATCAAGCTGCAGTTCCGCAACGGCTCCGTCGCGGACCCCGCCGGCAAGGAAGGGCTCACCGCGGCCACCGTCGGACTCCTCACCCAGGGGGGAACGAAGGAGATGACCTACAGCCAGATCCAGGAGACCCTCTATCCCTGGGCCGCCGGATACTACGGCAGCGTGGACAAGGAGGTCACCACGCTCACCTTCATGGTGCACCGCGACTTCCTGGAGCAGTTCTACCCCATCATGACCGGACTGCTGCTCACCCCGGCGTTCGCCGAGAACGACTTCCAGCGGGTGATGAAGAACCAGCAGAACTACGTGGACCAGGTCATCCGCGCCTCGTCGGACGAGGAGTACAGCAAGAAGGCGCTGGAGGACCTCCTGTTCCGCGGCACCAACTACCAGCACATGGTGCAGGGGAAGTCCGCCTCGGTGAAGTCCATCACCCTGGACGACATCAAGGCGCACTACGCGGCGGTCTTCACCCGCACGAACCTGCTCGTCGGCATCGCGGGGAACTACTCGCCGGCGTTCCTGACGAAACTGAAGGCCGACCTCGCGACACTCCCCGCCGCCCGCTACGCCCCGCCGAAACCCGGCGCGGCCCGCATGCCGGACGGGGTCGAGGTCGAGATCGTCGCGAAGGACGGGGCGTTCGGCTCCGCCATCTTCACCGGCACGCCGCTGGCGGTGACACGGTCCGCGAAGGAGTTCGCCGCGCTGATGGTCGCCAACTCGTACCTCGGCGAGCACCGCAAGTCGTACGGGCAGCTCTACCAGAAGATCCGCGAGATCCGCTCCATGAACTACGGCGACTACTCGTACATCGAATGGTACTCGAACGGCGGCGGCAACATGCTTCCCCCTTCCGGCGTGCCGCGCGCCTCGAACTACTTCGCGCTGTGGATCCGCCCCGTGCAGATCGCCGAACAGCTGCGGAAGCAGTACGAGGAGCTCTCCTCGGTGCCGATCGGCCACGCGCACTTCGCGCTCCGCATGGCGGTGCGCGAGGTGGACGATATCGTCAGGAACGGACTGACGAAGGAGGAGTTCGAAGCGACCCGGGCGTTCCTGCGGAGCTACATGAAGCTCTACGTGCAGACCCCGAACGAACAGCTCGGTTACCTCATGGATTCGCGGTTCTACGGCCGGAAGGACTTCATCCGTGAAGCCGACGCGCTGCTCGCGAAACTGACGGTGAAGGACGTCAACGCCGCGGTGAAGAAGTACTGGCGCACGGACCGGATGTTCGTCACCATCGTGACGAGCACCTCCGAGGCCGACGCGCTGGCGAAGAGCCTCCGCGAGAACGCCCCGAGCCCGATGGCGTACTCCAATGCGGTAAAGGCGGGACTGCCGAAGGCGGTGCTGGAGGAGGACGACGCGGTGGCGGTCTACCCGCTCAACGTGAAGAAGGTCACCGTCGTACCGTCGGCGGAGACGTTCAAATAAACCCCGGATTCCAACGGACATTGAAGAACGCCATATCATCCGATATGGCGTTCTTCGTTCAAAGGGGTGGATATGGAGGAAAAATCGTTTGGAATCAGTCCGAAATGTCTTATTTTATCGTATCACCAACCGTTCCAGGGGAGTATCACCCGTGCAGAACCACCATACGTTCCACATACCCGTGATGGGGATCGGCTTCACCATCGACACCCCGGTGAAAGTGGCCCACTACGGCATCTCGTCGGTCATCTCGCTGGTGGACGACATCCTCGCGGAGAAGATGCGCGAACTGTACTGCGGAAAGCTCGGCCTTCCCTACCGCGCCATCACGGACAAGGAGAGCCGCGACCCCCGCGCCGAACGCATCACCGCGTACCTGAACCTGGTGGACCGGATGGTGCACGACAAGTTCGAGGGGCTGAAACGCTCGCTGCACGAGACCGGCGAGGAGCTGCACAAGTACATCGACATGCTGCCGGACTTCTCCTCCCTGAAGAGACAGTTCCGCGAGATGGTCGCGAACTCCACCGTGAAGGAGGACCTCGCCCGGTGGATCGATGAACACCTCCGTCCCGGCAGCATCGACGTCAACATCATGACGAAGCTGGACAAGACGAACTACCGCGGCGATGAGATGCTCCCGCACGCGTTCAACGACGCCCACGCGGCGCTCCGCGGCTACGCCCACAGCACCCTCCGCTCCTGCATCGTCTTCTCCGCCGGCATGAACCCGCGCCTCTATTCCTCCATCGAACAGTTCGACGACTTCTTCCCGGACGCCTCGGGCGACATCCGGAAGAAGATCATCCTGAAGGTGAGCGACTACCGCTCCGCCATCATCCAGGGAAAGTTCCTCGCCAAGAAGGGGCTCTGGGTCTCGGAGTACCGCATCGAATCCGGGCTCAACTGCGGCGGACACGCGTTCGCGTCGGACGGATATCTGATGGGTCCCATCCTGGAGGAGTTCAAGAACAACCGCCAGGCCCTCATCGACACCACGCACGCCCTCTGCGCCGAAGCGCTCGCCGCGAAGGGGCGTCCGGTCCCCGCCTCCCCGCTCCCCATCCGCATCACCGCCCAGGGAGGCGTCGGCACCGCGGAGGAGCACCGCTTCCTGCTGGAGCATTACGGGCTCGACTCCGTCGGCTGGGGGACCCCCTTCCTCCTCGTCCCCGAAGCGACGAACGTGGACGAGAAGACCCTCGGCCTGCTCTGCGCCGCGAAGGAGGAGGACCTGTACCTGAGCAACATCTCGCCGCTCGGCGTGCCGTTCAACAGCCTCCGTGGCAACACGAAGGACGCCGAGAAGCAGGAGCTCATCGACAAGGGACGCCCCGGCAGTTCCTGTCCCCGCAAGTTCATCCAGCTCAACACCGACTACACCGAGAAGGCCATCTGCCGCGCGTCGCGCCAGTACCAGCACATCAAGATCACCGAACTGGACAAGCAGGAGCTCTGCGGCGAGGAACGGCAGCGGGCGTACGACGCCATCGTGGAGAAGTCGTGCATCTGCGTCGGACTCGGCACGCCGGCGCTCGTCGTGAACGGCCTCAGCACGCGCGTCGAGGGACCGGGCGTCTCGGTCTGCCCGGGCCCCAACATGGCGTACTTCGACACGGTCGTCTCGCTGCGCACGATGGCGGACCACATCTACGGCCGCGCGGACATCATGACGCACCCCGCCCGTCCGCACATGTTCGTGAAGGAACTGATGCTCTACGTGGACTACCTGCGGACGCAGATGGCCGAAACGCCCCTCCCGTTCACCGATAAGCAGCTGAAATACTTCCGCGAGTTCGAACAGAACCTGCAGGAGGGGATCCGCTACTACCGGGAACTGTACCACGACTTCGAGGAGAAGCTGGCGGTGCTGAAGGAGGATGTGATGAAGGAACTGGAGTCCATCCGGGCCGGACTGTACGAGACGGTGCCGGCGGTCTGACGCATCCTTCGATATCCCCGAGAACGACGAAAGCCGCGGTCACCCCGCGGCTTTCCTTTTTCCGCTCCGGGAACGGAGCGTGTCCACGAGGGTCATTCCAGTTCGATGGTGAGAGGACAACGGGGCGAATTGCCGGCGGCCAGAAAGACGGAGAGCGTGTACGCGCCCGGCGCCGGAATCCTGCCGTCCCAGTTCTGGAACAGGCTTTGTATCCTCAGTGTGGTCTCGCTCCCCGGATCCACCGTGAAATCGCTCAACGCGGGAGAGACGATGGAGGGATACGACATCACGACGGTGTTGTTCCTGTCGATCAACTCGAACGCCAGCTGCTGGATGTTGGGAAAGAAGAAGGTGCGTGGGAGCGACGTCGTGTTCCGGACGGTGAACGTCACCGAAAGGGTGTCCGTGCGGCGGAAAGAAGCCGATGGCACGGCGGCGGTGTAGACGATCCCCTCTTTGGTCACGGTGGAACGGTGCGTTCCGTTCCCTGCCGTCGAATCGTTCAGCAGGTCGCAGCCGGCGAGCAGGAGGGAAAGAACGAAGAGCAGCTGTCTCATGACGGCCTCCGGGAAGTATGGTCCATGTCCGGTACAAACGTACGCATTCGCTCCGCCTCAGTCAACCGCCCCTGCTGCTCCTATCGCACCAGCAGCATCTTCTTCGTCACCGAGATCCCTCCGGCCGTGAGGCGGTAGAAATAGACTCCCGCCGGAAGTCCCGCCGCATCGAACCGGACCGTATGACGGCCGGCGGCAACGGACCCGTCCGCCAGCACCGCGACGGTGCGGCCGAGCAGGTCGGTCACGGTGAGCGAGATGTGACCGCTCCGGCGAAGCTCGAACGGGATGGCGGTGGAGGGATTGAACGGATTCGGGAAGTTCTGCATCAGCACGATGTCGTCCGGTACCGGCGCCGCCTCGTCCCGCACCGGTGAGAACGGAGCGCCGAACGACGCCGCCGTCGCGATGACGAGCTGCGCCGCGCGGCGGACGAGCGCAACGTTGACGGCGCCGAGCGTGTCCCACGCCGAATGGAACGTCGTGTTGGCGGTGTAGTGCGGCGTCGTCACCGTCGGCGGCGCCGATTCGATGAGGCAGAGCGCGGGATAGCCGTACGCCCAGAAGGAGCCGTGGTCGCTCCAGGTGTAGGCGACCGGCGAACGCGCGAGCGCCGCCCCCACGCCGTACGTCAGGTTCGCCTGCTCCATCCGTGCCGCCGCGCCGGCCGAGAGACTGTCCGCCACGAGCGCGAGGTACGAATCGTTCGAATTGAAACCGACCATGTCCGTGTTCAGCACCGCGTCGATGACGTCGTTGCGCATCTTCGCCCTTTCCGCCATCCGCAGACTTCCGTACGTCCAGCCCGGATACACCGGCGTCGTCTCCTCCGCGCCGAACGCGGCGAAGAGGAGCGTCGGCGTCACCGTCACGCCGAAGGAGGGATCGCCGAGCAGACGTGCCGCTTCGAGCACCACGGCGACGCCGGTGGCGTTGTCGTCCGCTCCCGGCACGGCGAGCGTGTTCCACGCGCCGCTCCATCCGGGGATCTTGTTGCCGCACGCGTCCAGGTGTGCGCCGATGATGACCGTGCCGGCGCCGGCGGTGCCGGGACGGAGCGCGAGCACGTTGAACAGCGGCACGCCGTTGTACGGCGGCGCGGCGTCGGGGACGAAGAAGGTGTCGAGCAAGACGGAGGTGATGCCGGGGAAGGAGGCGAACTGCCGCTGCACGTACCGCACCGCCGAGTCGAGACCCGCCGTGAAGTTCACGCGGGTGCGGTGTCCGCCGGCTTCGGTCAGCGCGCGGAGGTGTTCCGTGATGCGGGGGGCGGAGACGCTGTCGAGCATCCGGCGCACCGCGGCGGGGTCCGGCTGCGCCGCGAGCGAGGCGGTGAGAGATGCGAGCAGGATGGTCGTACGCAGCAGGCGCATGGTGTCGGCGCCGGGGAGGGGCGCCGGTCCCGGAGAGACGGACCGGCGGCCTCCGGCGAGAGTCAGTTGGTCTTCATCGTGTTGTAATCGAGTTCCGTTCCCCACAGGCTGTGCGGGATGAGGAAGACCGCCAGCGTGATGAGCGAGGCGGCGAGGATCCACCGTTTGGGGTTCGGGGAGCGGCGGACGGCGACCGCGGCGGCGGTCCAGACGATGAACGCGACGAGCGTCTTGTTGTCCGTGATGTCCGTGCCGAACGGGAATCCGGTCCACCATTCATTGAACGCGTACTGCAGCACCAGCGGACCGAGCATCATTCCGCCGATGGTCATCAGCGCCAGCGTGACGTCGGTGAGCCGCTTCAGGTTGGGCTCCTTCACGAACGTTTCGAGTCCCGTGCGGGTGGCGAAGAGCATGCCGGTGAACATGAAGCCGACGTGGAGCAGCAGCACCGCGGTCGGGACGTCGCCGCGGAACCGGATGACGGTGGCGGCGGTGAAGGTCTGCTTCCCGTCCGTCAGCACCACACGGTAGTTGAGCTTTCCCGCCGGCGGCTGATGCGGCAGCGCGGCGGTGAGCGCGCCGTTCGCGCGGACCATCGGCACGCTCGTGTACCCGTCTGCGGTGTTGTACCGTTTGTACTCCACCCGGCCGGTGACGACCGTGTCCTTCGTCTCGACCGAGACGATATGGTCGCCGTCGCCGCCGTGCGCCCGGTCGAGCGAGACGGAAATGGCGGTGCCGTTCAGCAGCGTCACGTAATGTTTGGGATGCGTCGGTCCGGTGAGGCGCTGGTACACCGCCGAAGCGAGGGTGATGATGACCGCCAGGAGCCAGATCTTATAGGAGTGTTTCATGGGTTCGTCACGGTTGATGGTGGTTGAACGGTGTTCGTCTTCCCGTCATACGTCAAAGAGCGTACCATATCCCGCCGCTGAAATACCGAGGAAAACAGGATAAACCATTCCTATTTGTGACAGGCGGAATGGACGATTGCAGAAAATGAGAACGGCGGAGGGGTGGGACGGGAGGCGCCGGTGGAAGGCTTTCCGTTTGTTTTCGCGGAAAAGTTTACTATGTTTTGCGGTGCTGTCCACCGTCACGAAACGATGTCCGCCATGAAAAAAACGTTCATCACCGTCGCCGGGAACATCGGTTCCGGCAAGTCTTCGCTTACCAGTCTGCTCGGCAAGAAGTTCGGCTGGACGCCGTACTACGAATCGGTGGAGGACAATCCGTACCTGGCGGACTTCTACGGCGACATGAAGCGCTGGTCGTTCCACCTGCAGATCTACTTCCTCTCGCACCGGTTCCAGACGCACAAGAAGATCGTCGAATCGTCCGGTTCGGTCATCCAGGACCGTTCCATCTACGAGGACGCCGAGATCTTCGCGCGGAACCTGTACGAGATCGGCAACATGACGCAGCGCGACTACGACAACTACGTAGCGCTCTACGCGGTGATGATGGAGTTCCTCCGTCCGCCGGACCTGATGGTGTACCTCAAGGCTTCCATCCCCACGCTGCAGAAGCAGATCGCGAAGCGGGGACGGCAGTACGAGCAGAGCATCCCGGCGGAGTACCTGCAGCAGCTGAACGGACACTACGAGAAGTGGATCGCGAACTACCGGCTCGGCAAGCTGCTCGTCATCGAGAGCGACGGACTGGACTTCGTGCACAACGAAGCGGACCTGGCTTCCGTCGAGCAGCGCATCACCGGCGCGCTCTGAGTCCCCCGAACCCTTCCGGCAGAACGACGAACGCCGCGGATCCCTCCGCGGCGTTCCCGTGTACCTTCCTTCCGGCGGCTTCACCGAAGCGCCCGCCGGAACGGCGTACCGTCACTTCAAGAGCATCATCTTCCGTGTGTAACTGAAGTCGCCCGCCGTCAGACGGTAGATGTAGATGCCGCTCGACAGCGTTCCGGCGCTGAACGTCACGTCATGCCAGCCGGCGTCCTGCTGGGCGTTCACCACCGTCGCCACCAGTGCTCCCGTCATGGAGTAGACCTTCAGCGTCACGTGCGACGCGCGCGGAATGGCGTACCGGATGGCGGTGGAGGGGTTGAACGGGTTCGGATAGTTCTGTCCCAGCGCGTACGCCGCCGGCGCCGTGCCGCTTCCCTTCACCGTGGTGATGCCGGCGTGCATCCCCTTCGCGTACTTCGACGCCCAGGCGACCGACTTGTCCGTATGACACTGCTTGCAGGTGTAGTCCAGCGTCAGGCCGGACATCCCGTTGCCGTCGGTCTTGATGAACTTGTACGTCACGGGAGGATTGGCGGTGCTGTTGATGTCGTCCAGGTTCTGGAACATGGTGATGGAATCGGTGATCACCTTCCAGTAGTGCGCGCTCTGTTCGGAGACGTACGCGGTCAGCTGGTCGCCGTTCCGGGCCGCCTTCGGCATATGGCAGTCGGTGCATTCGGCCTTCGTCTTGGACGATTCGTGCCCGGCGATCTCCTTCCCGGTATGGCACGTCTGACAGTTGACGGACGCTTTCAATCCTCCCTGGTCGAAGTACACGCCCTTGTGCGGGTCATGACAGGTGACGCAGGCAAGGTTCTTGTGCTTCGACGCCGCCATCATATCCCCCTGTTCGCGGTGCCGGATGAATCCGGTGCTGACGCTGTTCACCGTCCGCGGCTGCCACTCGACGCGGTTGTTCCACGGATAGGTGCTGATGGAATCGTTCCGGTCGCGGGCGTGACAGTGGCTGCACGTCGCGTTCCCCTCCTTCGGAGGTTTCACGGACGACGGACTGGCGGCGTGGGCCGACGCGGGACCGTGGCAGCCTTCGCAGCCGATCCCCGCTTCCGCCCAGCTCCCTTCGATGCCGGGATACGCCTGGAACTCCGCCGTCTTGACCTTGCTGGCGCCGGTGGTGTGGCACCGGTAGCACGAGTACGTGTACGATCCCTTCGTCGCCGAACCGGACGTGTAGGCGACCCATTTCTTGGTCGGCAGGTTGTACTGACGGTTGTTCCCGTAGATGAGATATCCCGCCGTGTCGAGGAACCGGGCGTTGGAGTGATAGCCGCCCAGCACGAAGCCGACCTTGTTCCACGGCAGCGAATCCGGCGCCGTCGGAATCCCGGACTGCAGCGTGTAGCTCACCACGCTTCCGACGCTCTTCTGCGACGAGAGAACGGGGTAGACCGGTCCGTTCCCGCCCTGCAGTTTCTGGATCTTGTACGGATGGCCGGAGAGTTTCCAGGCGTCGTGTGCCGCGGCGTGACATGTTTTGCACGCCGCGGATCCGACGTACGTGGATTGGGCGAATGCGGAGGACGCCAGAACGACCAGCGCCAGAAGGGTACCGAACACTTTCATACTCGACCTCGCAGGAGTGATGATGGAATGCACTGTGATACATCTGCGCGGTCAATGTGGCGAGAAAATGGCGCCGCTACAACTGAAGATATTCTGAAGAAGCGTTAAGGCGGGGCGGTTCAACGGACGGCGGGCAGTTCCAGCGCGAAGGTGCTTCCCCCGGTCCCGCCGGTGACGGTGACGGCGCCGCCGTGCACGCCGGCGATCCATTGCACGATTGACAATCCCAGCCCCGACCCCCCGGTCTCCCGCGAGCGGTCCTTATCGAGCCGGTAGAACCGGTCGAAGATCTTTTCGCGTTCCTCCGGCGCGATGCCGGGTCCGGTGTCCGAGACCGATATCCGGACCCGGTCGCCGGTGCGGAGGGCCGAAAGCCGTATCCGCCCCTTCTCCGGCGTGTACTTGACGGCGTTGTCGATGAGATTCAGGACGGCGCGGCGCAGGAGCGTCCGGTCCGCGGTGAGCATGACCGTTCCGCCGGACGCGTCGACCTCGAGCGCCTGTCCTTTCTCCTCCGCGAGGATCTGAAGGATGTCCGCCGTATCGCGAAGGAACGACGAGACCTCGAACGTCTCGCACTGCAGCGCCACCCGGTCCGAGTCGGCTTTGGAGAGGAAGAGCAGACTGTCCACAAGGTGCGTCAGACGGTTGTTCTCCTCCAGCATGCTGCCGATCACTTCACGGTACTGCTCCGGCGGCTGGCCGGGCTGCAGACCGACCTCTCCCACGCTGCGCATCGCCGTCAACGGTGTCCGGAGCTCGTGCGACGCGTCGGCCGTGAAATCCTTCAGCCGCTGGAACGACCGTTGGAGCCGGTCCAGCAGGTCGTTCAGCACGGCGGCAAGATGGCCGAGTTCGTCCTCTTTGTTCGCGACCGCCAGCCGCTCGCGGAGGTTCTCGGCGCCGATGCGTTCCGCCTGCACCGCCATCACGTCGATGGGTGCGAGCGCCTGACGCGCCATATAGGAGCCGGAGAGGACGGCGATGATGAGAAAGAACGGGGTCAGGTAGCTCATGAAGCGGAAGATGTCCCAGATCTGTTCGTGCAGATGCTCTTCGCTCATGGAGATACGGATGATGCGGACACCGGCGTTGGTCGTCACCTTCATCCCGATGGTCCGCCATTGCTCTCCGGAGGGGAACCGGAACGAGAAGAAGCGCGGCTCGGCGCCGTAGCGCGCCGGGTTCGGCGGGGGTGGATTCACTTCGAACCGGAAGGCGCTGCTGTGGTAGAGGGGACGGCCGCTGTCGGACCAGATCTCCACGAACCGTTCGTACGGTTTCGGGTGATGGTCGGAGATGCGCTCCAGGGGGTTGATCATCACGTCGTTCGTGATGAGGATCTCCTGGATGATCTCGAGGTCTTCCTTCAGGTTGAGTTCGAGCTGGGTGCTCAGGTAGAAGTACTGGAACGTCAGGTTCACGCCGGAGTAGACCAGCATCAGCGCGGCCACGACCAGCGTGTAGCGCACCGTGAGCAGGGTGCGGATGTTGCGGGTGAAGAGCGGCATCAGGGCTGGGACTCGCTCAGCAGGAAACCGACCCCCCGCACCGTGTGCAGCAGCCGCACGGGGAATCCCTCGTCGATCTTCCGGCGCAGATGCGCGATGTGGACGTCGATGACGTTGTCCAGCGGCGTCGCACGGCCGATGTCGCTCCACACATCCTGCACGAGCATCTCGCGCGACACGATGCGGTTCTTGTTCCGCAGGAAGAACTCGAGCAGGTCGAACTCCTTGGTGGTGAGCTGGATGGGCCGGTGCGCGCGGGAGACCTTGCGGGTCATGATGTCGAGCTCCAGGTCGCCCAGGCTCCGGTGCGTCTCGGCGTCGCTTCGTCCGCGGCGCAGCAGCACCCGCATCCTCGCCACGAGCTCGGGGAAGGCGAACGGCTTCACGAGATAATCGTCCGCGCCGGATTCGAGTCCCGTGACCTTGCTCTCGACGGCGTCGCGGGCGGTCAGGATGAGGACGGGGGTCCGGATCCCCTTCTGCCGCATCGTGGAGAGGACTTCGATGCCGTCCCGGCCGGGCAGGTTCAGGTCCAGCAGGATGATGTCGAACGGCCGCGCATTGATGAGGAAGAAACCGTCCTCCCCGTTGGCGGCGACAGTCACGGCGAAATGCTCGCGTTCCAGCCCGTCCGCCAGCGCTCTCGCCACTTTCCGCTCGTCTTCGATGATGAGTACGTTCATACGTGCGGGGGGAAGATACGGTCTGTTCGGTGTCGTTTTCAACTGAAGATTCGTTAAGGTTGCGCCCGCGCTCACCGTTTCGGCGCGAGGAGCGCGTCGTAGGACTTCGACGAGAGCAGCGACGCCGCCGCGAGCACCTGCGGGTCGTACGTGAGCGAGACGCGGATGCGTCCCGTCTCGCCGCGGTAGCGCGCGTTCAGTTCCTCGCTCAGTTCGCGCGCCGTCTCGTCGCGGTACCGCGCGAAGGCGTTCCCCCGCTCCTTCTTCAGCTGCGCCAGCAGCGCGTCCACGAAGGCGAGCGAGGCGGCGGCGTAGCGCTCCTTCGTCATCGTCCGCTTCAGCTCGGCGAGCCGCTCCTCCGCAGGATCGGTGTACTCGAACTTCTGCTGCGCGAGGTACGCCTCGAACTCCTTCAGCACCGCATCGGTCGCGGCCGCGTCACCCTCCGGCGCGGGATGCGACGCCACGTAGGTGGTGGCGAACTTGAACACCATCGCCTTGCGCATCAGCTCCGCGTGGTACCCGCTGTGATTCCCGTTCTCCACCGCCGTGTCCGGCTCGATGCCACCGAGTTCCTTCACTTTCCGTCCGCCGAGGGTGCGGAACTCGCGCTTGAGACTGTCCGGCGTCGTCGCGAAGACGCCGTCGCGGTTCGTATGGAGGTAGTCGATCTCCTGGATGGAGCGTCCGCTCGGCGTATAGTACCTCGCGGTGGTGATCTTCATGGAGGAGCCGCCGGTGAGCGGGATGACCGTCTGCACCAGTCCCTTGCCGAAGGAGCGGGTGCCGAGGATGACGCCGCGGTCCAGGTCCTGCACCGCCCCCGCCACGATCTCGCTCGCGCTGGCGCTGCTGCGGTTGACGAGCACCGCCAGACGCACCGACGGGGCCGCGGGCACGCCGTCGACGCGGTACTCCTTCTCCTCGTCCTCGCGCCGTCCGCGGGTGGAGACCACCAGACTCCCTTCCGGAGCGAACTGGCTCACCACGTCCACCGCGGCGTTGAGCAGTCCCCCCGGATTGTCCCGCAGGTCGAGGATGAGACCCTTGAGCGACCCCTTCACCTGCAGTTCCTTCACCGCCGCCCGCACCTCCTCCCCGGCCCGTGTCGAGAAGCGTTCGAGACGGATGTAGCCGATCCCCTCCTTCACGTATCCGGAGTACGCCACGTTGTGCACCTGGATCTCCTCGCGCACCAGCGTGAACTCCACCGGTTCCTTCTCCCCTTCGCGCTCCACCGTCATGCGCACCACCGTGCCGGGTTCCCCCCGCACGCGGCTGCGGACCGAATCGGGGTCCATGCCGGTGACCAAGACGCCGTCGATGCGCACGATGCGGTCGCCCGCCCGCACCCCCTGTTTGTGCGCGGAGTATCCCTCCATCGGGGCGAGGATGATGATGGCGCCGTCGCGCACGCCGATGGAGACGCCGATGCCGCCGTACTGTCCGTTGGTCAGCAGGTCGATCTCGTTCTCGTCCTTCCCGCCGTAGTACACCGTGTACGGGTCGAGCGTCTCGAGCATCCCGTCGATGCCGGAGCGCATGAACCGCTCGGGGTCCACCTCGTCCACGTAGTTCGTCACGATCTCCTTATAGACCCGGCCGAACAGGTCGATGTTCTTGTTGATGCTCAGGTAGAGGTCGCCGTACCCGGCGAACCCCGCCGCGATGAACAGGACCGACGCCGCAGCCGCCCCCGCAAAGAATCTCTTCATGGTATGCTAGTGTGGATGGTGAATGATGGAATGAAATTGTTATTGTGCCGACGGTGCTTGGTGGAGATGGAATGCCGCTGTTGCACTGTGATCATTGTTGATTGTTCATTGTTCATTGAATATACGATTTCGCCCCCTCTCTTGCTCTGTTGCTTTTCACCGCATCCCTCAGTACGTTCCACGTACACTACATCCCGGCACACTATGGCATCCTCTTCCTCCCGGTCCGACGCCCTGGACGCCCTCCGCGGCCTCGCCATCGTCGGCATGATCCTCTCCGGTCAATTGCCGTTCCACCAGTTCACCCTCCCCGCGTGGATGTACCACGCACAGGTCCCTCCGCCGGCGCACACGTTCGTGCCGACGCTGCCGGGCATCACGTGGGTGGACCTCGTCTTCCCCTTCTTTCTCTTCGCGATGGGCGCCGCCTTCCCGCTCGCCCTCTCGAAACGGCTGGAGCAGGGAACGCCGGTCTGGAAGCTGACGCTGTCTATTATAGAACGCGGCGCCCTGCTCGGATTCTTCGCGCTCTACGTGCAGGCCATCCGTCCGTACCAGCTCAGCGCGAACCCGGACACGATGACGTGGCTCGTCAGTCTCATGGCGTTCCTCTTCCTCTTCCCGATGTTCGCCCGGCTGCCGAAGGAATGGAACGCCGCCGTCCGCTGGACCGTCCGCGGCGCGGGATGGCTCGCGGCGCTCCTCTTCTTCCACTTCACGACGTATCCCGACGGCAGCGGGTTCAAGCTCACCCGCAGCGACATCATCATCGTGGTGCTGGCGAACATGGCGCTCTTCGGCTCGCTCGTCTGGCTCCTCACGCGCCATCACCTCCTCACCCGGCTCTGGCTCCTCGCCGTGCTCATGGCCCTCCGCCTCTCCAACATGCCGGCCGCCGTCGAAGGATGGGTGCACGACATCTGGGTGTGGACCCCCATCCCATGGATGTACACCCTCTACTATCAGCAGTACCTCTTCATCGTCATCCCCGGCACCATCGCGGGCGAGCTCATCCTGAACAGCCTGAAGAACGGCGAACACTCGTCCCTCACCAACGGCGCGTGGAGCCGCCTCAAGTTCTTCCTCATCGCGGGGGCGATGCTGCTGTTCCACGTCGTGCTGGTCGGCGGACTCTTCGCGCGGTACCTCGTCGAGACCACGCTCGTCACCTTCGCGCTGTGCGGCCTCCTCTTCTGGTACATGAACGACGCGAAGAACGGACGCGAACGGCTCTACCGGGAGCTCTTCCACTGGGCGGTGTTCTGGCTCGTCCTGGGACTCTTCTTCGAACCGTACGAAGGGGGAATCAAGAAGGACCGCGCCACGGTGAGCTACTACTTCGTGACGAGCGGCCTCGCCCTCTGCTCCTACCTCTTCTTCTCCATCCTCATCGACGTCTTCGGGAAGAAGCGGAGCGTGCAGCTGCTCATCGACAACGGACAGAACCCGATGGTGGCGTACGCCGGCATCAATAACCTCGTCATCCCGCTCCTCGGCGTCACCGGACTCCTCGGCGTGATGTCCTCCCTGGTCACCTCGCCGTTCGCGGGACTCCTCAAAGGGCTCGCCGTCACGCTGCTGCTGATGCTTGCGACGGGCTGGTGCACCAAACGGAAGATCTTCTGGCGGACATGAGAACACACCTCATCCTCTTCGCGCTCGTCCTGACGGGCGGCGCCGCGGCGCAGACCGACACCGCGGCCCTCTATCATCCGTTCCACACCGGCGACGAGTGGATCTACCGCCGCGTGAACTCCTACGGACCGTTCACCGGTCCGTTCACGACCACGCACGGGTTCACCCTCGCCCGCGCGGAACGGGACACGCTCATCGACGGAATCCCGTGGGTCATCATCTCGCTGAAGGAGATGGCCGCCGGGTACACCGCATCCATGGTCCAGCGGTACGACACCGCGTCCGGGCGGCTCCTGCAGCGGTACCCCGTCCGGAACAGCGAAGTGCTGGACAGCGTCCCCTGCACCACGCTCAACGCGACGTTCGGACGCTCGATGCAGCTCACCGGCCTGCGGAACGACCGGCTGCTCGGCCACCCGACCGTCGTCCGCACCGTGCGGGAGCTCGTCACCGGTTCTTTCCATACGATGTCGTACGCCCGCGGACTCGGCCTGGTCGAGGAGCTCTACCAGGACCAGCTGGAGGGCTCCGGCTCCTCCACGAGCCGGCTCGTCCATGCCCGCATCGGCGGCGTGACGTACGGACGGTACATCGACCCGGCCGTGCTCGATTCGCTGCTGCAGTACCGTCCGCTGCACACCGGAAACGTGTGGGTGTACGCCACGGACAGCGCCGCCATCGTCGAATCGGTCCGCGCCCTCCGCGACACCTCCGTCGCCGGCCTCCGCTTCACCCTCCTGAACCGCACAAGGCATGACCTCGCGGCCGGAACGATGAGTCCCCTCGAAACGCTGCTGGAGCGGGTGGACACCCTCAGCTGGTCCGTGTACCGCGTCTCGGGCGGCCAGTTCGTCAAGACCGATTCGCTCTTCCTGACGCAGGGCGACAGCGTCAAACTCGGCGGCGTGCCGATGAGCGTGACGACCGGCGCCGATACCGTGTTCGGAACGGTGCGTCCCACCCGGACGGTGACCGTCTCCCTGCCGCCGCATAAGGAGACGCACACCGAGGCGTACGGCATCGGATGCATCCGCCGCACCACGACGATGTCCATGGACGAGTATCCGTTCAGCGTGCTCAGCACGACGAACCGCACGCTGCTGTACGCGAAGGTGAACGGCGTGGAATACGGCACCGCGCCTCTCTCCGTTCCGCCGGACGGTCCGCTCCCCCCGTTCTCGTTCGCGCTCCACCAGAACCATCCCAATCCCTTCAACCCCTCCACCTCCATCTCGTTCACGGTGGGCCGGACGGGCGAGACCGAGCTGACGGTGTTCGACATGCTGGGACGCGTTGTCGCAGTACCATTCCTCGGTATGGCTTCCGACGGGGTCTATACCGTCCGGTTCGACGCAGCATCCCTCGCCAGCGGCGTCTATTTTTACCGGCTCCGCTCGGGTGACTTCTCTCAGACGCGCCGGATGATGCTGGTGCGGTGACGTTCTTGCGTGAAACGTTTCCGCTCCCTACATTGTTGAGAATCTGACACACATCCTACATTAACGGGAGACCCCCATGAAACTCGAGAAACCGGTCCACAAAGCGCTCAACGAGCAGATCAACAAAGAGCTCTTCTCCTCCTACCTCTACCGTTCCATGTCCGCCTGGTGCGAAGCGGAGGGGTTCCCCGGCTGCGCGAAATGGCTGGCGCTGCAGAGCGAGGAGGAGAACGAACACGCGATGAAGCTCTACCACTACATCCTCGAGCGCGGCTCGCGGGTGGAACTGGAGGCCATCGACAAACCGAAGACCGAGTTCAAGAACCTGTCCGCCCTCTTCACCATGGTGCTCGAACACGAGCAGAAGGTGAGCGCCTCCATCACCGCGCTGTACGAGACGGCGGTGAAGCAGAACGACTACCCGACGCAGATCATGCTGCAGTGGTTCATCACCGAACAGGTGGAGGAAGAGAAGAACTCGAACGAGGTGGTGGACCTGCTGAAGAAGGTGGGCGATTCGCCGGTGAGTCTGATGATGTTCGACCGGCAGCTGGGTGCACGGACCGAAAAATAAAATGGCTCACGCCAAGGCGCAAAGGACCAATAAAAAAAATACTCACACAAAGGCACAAAGTAACAAAGCAAACAAAGATTTGGCAGCACCCGAACTCCCGCCGACCGAAGTCCTCACGGATGATTCGGTGAAGGACGCAGGTCGGAGCACGGACGGAAAAATAACGATGCTCACACAAAGGTTTATCCACCGGAGCGATGTTTTTCATCGCGCAGGTGGACGCAAAGAATAAAAGGAAAGAAACAGCGATTCGGCAGCAACCGTACTCCCGCCGGTCAGAGAATGGACCTGTGAAGAATTAGCGGAGGTAGAGAGAGACATCACACATCCCAAGTCACAGGTCACATTCTCCGCACGCGTCGTTACGAAGGATCCCCGTTGTCTCACGGACATCGGGGATTTTTCGTAATATCATATGCTGAATTCCCGCCGTGAGCAGTCAAGGCGCGGGATTCAGCATGACGCGATGTGATTAATTTTGTGCTCGCCATCCCGAGCGGAGTCGAGGGATGGCGAGCAATCCGTACTGCGGGAGGGTCATCGTGCGGAGCGGAGCGCTTTCAGCGAGCGGGCGACGGCATCCTGGTCCACCAGCCGGTCGGTCACGTACTTGTGGAGGATGCTCGCGATGAGAGTCTGGTACGGCAGTCCTTCCTCTTCCGACCGGCGCTTCAATCCCTCCAGCGTCGCTTCGGTGAGACGGATGTTGATGTTCCGGTTCTTCCGGGAGCGTTCCAGGATGGATTCGACCTTCGTCCGCTCCTTCGCGGAGACGCGGCGGTAAGACGATGCGGTGCGCTCGATGGCGCGTTCGGCGGCGGTGAGTTTCACGGTCATGGCTGGGCTCCATATTGCCGGTGAAACCGCCGGCTCGGGAAAACGGTTTTGAGCACGATGTCATCCCCGTCCAGGACGAACGGAACGATATGGGTGTATCCCCGGTACGGCAGGACGAAGATGTACTGCCCGGGACGGCTCGGATTCTCCAGGATGTCCCGATACCGCCTCTCTTCGATGAGCTCCGCGACCTCCCGCAGTTCGCTCCCCCTCTCCCTCCGGAGCCGCTCCTCCTTCTCCCGATCCCAGACGATTCCCATTTAGCAATGTATGACAATCCGTATACATTGTCAATCGACGGCCACAGTGAGAAATCCCAAATCACAAATCACAGTTCACATTCCCCGAACGCGATGTGCCCGCTCGAGCGCGCTCTGCAATGCTCGGCGAGAGCATCGCTGTACAAACAGAAGACGTCTCCCGCAGATTACGCGGATATCGCAGAAAAAACCGCAGATGTTCTTTTCAGCGGGGATATTCTCTGGGTCCATCGGCGAAATCTGCGGGAAACGGTATTCCGTGAACGTTGGCGATCAAGGATGATATTATGGAGTAAACACCGCTGTCATTCCGAGCCCCCACCTGCGTTCCGCTGCGCAGAACTTCGGTGGGCAGGCCCGCCTGCGTTCCGCTGCGCAGAACTACGGTGGGCAGGCCCGCCTGCGTTCCGCTGCGCAGAACTACGGTGGGCAGGCCCGCCTGCGTTCCGCTGCGCAGAACTTCGGTGGGCGGGTCCACCTGCGTTCCGCTGCGCGGAATTACGGTGAGCGAGCCCGCCATTTCGCTGCTCTTCGTAGGGATTCAGCATGACGCATTCATGACATGCTCACTGTATCCTGCATCCTGCATCCTGTATCCTGCATCCTGTATCTTTTCCCCGCCTCTTTCTCTTCATTCTTAATTCTTAATTCTTCATTGCTGGATTCTACAAGGAAGTGCAACGCAGTTGATTGAAGACTTCCTTCGGTGTTCGGTAATGTAAAACTTTTCTTGGTGTGTTGTTGAGTTTCCGTTCCAATCGTTTCACGTCAGCATCAGAGAC
>WBUG01000106.1 GCA_008933835.1 Bacteroidota bacterium
AGCAGGTTGAGCGCGAACGCCAGGTTGTCGAAGCGGCCGATGTTGGGAACGCCGTTCCGTTCGTCGATGCGCCACGCGTCAAGGTCGCCGAGCGCGACGACGCGCCCCTTCCCCACCGTGCTGATGCCGACGGCGGCCGGCGTTCCGGCGGACGGCGGCAGCGTCTGCCCTTTCACCGTCGCCGTGACGAGCGGTACCGCCGTCCCGGAGGTGCGCACGCTCGCGCTGCCGAAGAAGAGCAGTGTGTCCACTCCGGTCAGGTAGGGGTGAAGCGAATCGGCGAAGGTGAACAGCTTCGGCAGGCGGGGGTCATCGATGGCGGCGGACGAGTCGATGATGACGTCGTCGTTCAGCGCCAGTCCGGTGGTCCACGATGTGTCGGTGAGCAGCGTGTTGAGCGCCTGGTTCGTCCCTTCGAGCGACGAATTCCCGACGGCGATGAGCAGTCCCCCGGCACGGACGAAGTCGCGGACCGAATCCGCTTCGGTGTCGGAGTACGGTGTGGTCGGCACCATCGTCAGCAGGATGTCGTGGCCCGAGGCGCCGAGCGGGTGCGACGCGAAGGAGGTCTGGATGCCGCTCTGGCGGAGGAAGGAGAACAGCCGGCCGAGACCGTCGACCGTATCGGTCATCGAAATCGCCGGCGCATGCAGCGTGTCCACCAGCACCCGCTTCTTTACGACGAGCGTGGCGATGGCGGTACCGCGGACCGTGACGACGACGACGGGGTTCTTAGGGTCGTTCGTGGAGAACACGAATCCGGTCCCGTGTCCGCCCGCCGTAAGAGGTTTATACTCGATACCGATCTCGATGTGCTGACCGGGAAGCACCAATCGGCGGCCGGCGGTGTCGAGCCGGAAGTTCGGGTCCGTTGCGGGATTGAGCGTCGTCAATGCGCGGAAGAGCAATGGAACGATCCCGTCGTTCCGTACCGTCACCGCCGCGCGCTTCGACCCGCCGAACGTCACCGTGCCGAGGTCGAAATCGAGCGGACCGGCATGAACGGTCGGGAATCCGACGACGGTGACGAACGCCGTGTCCGGCACCGTCACCGAACCGTCGCTCACTCCGACGATCACGGTGTCGAGACCCATCTGCGCCGCAACGGGCTTCCACTGGAAACGGCCGTCGGACTGCACCGCCGCACCGGCGGGACCTTTCACGAGCGAGAACGTGAGCGGATCGTTGTCCGCATCGACGGCCGCGTACATGAACGCGGCGAGCGTGTCCACCGGCACCGCGATGTCCGGCAGCACGGCGGCGAACGCCGGGGCGCGGTTCAGGTTCGCAACGGTGACGACCGCCGTGTCATAGGCGGGGAAATGCGCGTCCTGCACTCCCACGACGATGGTGTAGACGCCCGACTGGTCGAACGACGGCGTCCACGACAGCGCGCCGCTCTTCGTGATGGAGAGTCCGGGCAGGACCGGCTGCATGGCGAGGAAGAAGGTGAGCGAATCGCCGTCGGGATCGGAGGCGCCGTACGCGAACGAGAGGGCTTGCTGCTCCTGCACCGTCGTGTCGTTGAGCGTGCGGGTGAAGACGGGGCGCTGATTGTCCGGCGAGACCAGGATGTACGACGTATCGCTCACGGAGAGTCCGCCGTCCGACAGCCGTACGATGATGCGGAACAGTCCGGTCTGCTGCTGTGCGGGCGTCCAGGTGAACTCCCCCTGGAACGATATGGCCGCTCCGGCGGGGAGTTCGACCGGACCGAATCCGATGACGTCGTTGTCGGGATCCGCACCGGTGTACGTGAAGGAGCGCGGTTCTCCCGTCACCAGGTGCACGGTGTCCGGCGGAACGCCGAGGAACGACGGGGCGCGGTTCACGTTCGTGACGGTGACGGAGGAGGGCATGGAGGCGCTCGCCCCGAAGCCGTCCTTCGCTTGCACGGCGAAGGGATGGACCCCCGCCTGGAAGAAGGTGGGACGCCACGCGAGCGTTCCGGTGACAGAATCGACGGACATCCCGGCCGGTGCGTTCACGAGCGAATACCGCAGCACGTCGCCGTCCGGGTCCGAAGCGGAGAAGACGAACTGCAGCGGCTGGTCCTCGGCGATGGTCGTGTCCGTGAACCGCGCTCCCGGTACGGGGGGACGGTTCACATTCGTGACGGTGACGGAGACCGCGGCGCCGGTCCCCATTCCCTGCAGGTCCGTCGCGGCAACGTTGAACGAATAATTTCCGGACTGGACGAACGACGGCGTCCAGTCGATGCGCCCGGTCATGCTGTCGATGCTCATGCCGACGGGTGCATTGACCAGTTTGTACCGCACCGGTTCTCCGTCGGAATCGACGGCCGTGAAGAAGAACTGGAGCAGCTGATTCTCGGCGACGGTCGTGTCGGCGAACGCCTTCGTGAACTGCGGTGCCCGGTTGGTGTTGAACACCGTGACGGAGGTGAGTCGCGAGACGCTCGCCCCCTTGCCGTCTGCGACCTCGATGGTGAACTCGTGCAGTCCCGCCTGGTTGAAGGAGGGGGTCCACTGCATCAGTCCGGTGAGCGTGTCGATGGACATGCCCGCGGGAGGTCCGAGGAGACGGTAGCGGAGCGTGTCGCCGTTCGCGTCCGAAGCGTCATAATCGAAGAGGAGAGGCTGGTTCTCCGCCAGCACGGTATCGCCCATCACCCGGGTGAAGAGCGGCGGCACGTTGGAGGGGAGCGCGGTGAACGACCCGTCGAAGATCTCCGGAACGATATCCTCGTTGAGCAAGGCGTCGGAGAGCGACAGCGGAGAGGTTCCGGAAGCCGACGGCTGCACGGTGAAGCGGACGTACGCCAGCACGCCGCCGCCGGTGAGCGTGTCCGTTCCCGCCATGGCGACATGCACCGAACCCGCGCCGGCGTTCACCGCGGGGGCGGACCAGGACTGCGTCAAGGTGCCGGCCGTGAGCACCTGCACCGGTTGCAGCGCGGCCGGGTCGAACGTGAGACGCCACTGCGCCGCGATGACGCCCCGTCCGGTCACGTCCGAAAGCCGCACCGGCAGGTCGAACGTCTGTCCCTGGATCGCGGAAGTGTCCGGCACGCTCATCGTCACCGTACCGCCGGTGAGACGGACGGGCGCGCCGCCGCGCGTCTGCGCGGCGAGCGGCACGGCGCAGAGGAGCAGAAGCAGCAGGAACGGATGTCGGATGGTCCGCATGATGATGACGGAGGTCCTCACTTCACCAGGAGCATCTTCTTCGTGGCCGTAAAGAGCACCGTGCCGCCCGACCGGGCGGTGATCGTATAGAGGTACACGCCGCTGGAGACCGGCGCGTTCCGGTCGTCGCGCCCGTCCCACGTCACGCTGTGGTAGCCTGCGGGTCTCTCACCCGCGGCAAGGGTCCGCACTTCCTGTCCGAGCAGGTTGAAGAGCGTCACGGTGACGGCGCTCGGACGCGGGGTCTGATACGTGATGGTGGTGGACGGATTGAACGGGTTGGGATAGTTCTGTCCGAGCGCGAAAACGGTCGGCGCGGCCGGTCCGCCTCCCACGTTCAGCGTGATGCCGGCGATGTCGTCCGCATAGTCGCGCTCGTTGAGCACGAACCGCTTCATCGTGAAGAGCACCTGGTCATCGCGCACCGTACGTTCGTTCACCGTGAAGGTGAACCGCGCCACGTCGCCCGGCTGCGACAGCGGCGATGTGCCGGCGGCGGCGAGATTGATGCGTCCCGGCGGCTGATGCATCGCCACCGTCATGCTGTCCGTCAGCGCGCCGCGCACGAGGCGGAGCGGCGTCACCAGCGCCGTGTCGTACGCCACGCTCATCGTCAGGCCGACCACGTTGGAGGGGCGCGTCGCGGTCACCACGAGGTCATACTCACCGGCGGTCCGGCCCGGAACGACGGTGAAGGCGAACGCCGCCGGCACCGCATCCTGCCGCATCCGTTTGCCGAGACCGGCGGGGAACGTGTCGATGAGCGACACGACGTACTGAAGGATGAGCGACGCATCGGTGGAACTGATGGTGGAGTCGCCGCTCACGTTGCCCACGCGCAGCTGCACCTGGTCCAGCACGATCGCGCCGACCTGGTCCCGCAGGATGAGGCCCGCATCGAACGAGCTCACCGCGCCGTTCCCGCTCACATCACCGAGCCGGTACACCCGCACCACGGCAGTGTCGGTCACGCTGGAGAGGGAATCGGACGCCTGCACCACGAACAGATGGTCGCCGGCCGCGCCGGGGGGCGGCCCCCACTTCAACACTCCGAA
>WBUG01000039.1 GCA_008933835.1 Bacteroidota bacterium
GTTCCCGCCCCGGCGGAGGAACGGAACGACATCACCTATGCCATCGATGTGCGGAACCTCAGACCCATTTCGGTCTTCTTCGACCTGCCGATGATGGACGTGCAGGGGAAGATGAAGGGGAAACTGGAGGGGAGCCGTCATGATGCGGCGTTCTCCGGCGACCTGCAGATCGTTCGCGGCTCGCTCGCGACCGATTCCACGCTGGTCCAGGTGCGCCAGTCTTCGCTCTCGTTCCGCCTGGCGGACGTGCCGCACGTCCATGCCTCGTCGCCGCTGCCGGTGGCGGTGGAGCTGGCGCTGAACGGCTCCGAAGTGGCGGTGAACGCGACCGTGCTGCGCGCTCCGAAGGCGACCGTGTCGTACGACGGTTCCCGCGGTTCCTTCTCGTTCTTCTCCGACATCGACACCACCATCTCCGCGGCGGCGGAGGGAGACATCACGGTCGATACGACGAAGGAGGAGCTGACGATGTCACGTCTTTTCGTCCGGTACCAGGGTTTCGACGTCGAGAACGCACGTGCATTCCGGGCCACCCTTTCCCGTGAGGGATTGGACGTGGACTCGGCGGTGCTCTTCCACCGCGGACAGACGATGGTGCTGGACGGTTCCTACGGATTCTCGGGGACGCTGAACGCGTTCCTCTCGGTGACGGGCTTCCCGCTCGGCGACCTGTCGTACTTCACCACCCAGCCCGACGCACGGAGCGCGTTCCAGGAGCTCGGCGGGGTGGTGGACGCCTCGGCCGTGCTGAGCGGTTCGCTGGACGATCCGAAGTTCGTGGTGGACGTCCGGGGGAGCGGCCTGTCGTACCGGAACACCCCCATCGGTTCGCTCGCCGGCAGCGTCGGATATGACGACCGGGAGGCGACCATCGCGGTGGAGATGAAGGACGAGCGGGACAGTACGGCGGTGCCGGACCTGGCGCTGAGCGGCATCGTTCCCATCGACCTCCGGTTCCGGCCCTTGGAAGAGCGGACGACACTGCCCGGACTGAACGTCCGGCTCACGGCCGGGAGGCTGCTCATGTCCGCCCTCGACCCGTTCATTCCCGAACTGCGCGACATCGGCGGTTCGCTCGCCGGGGAGCTCACGGTGACCGGTTCCTTGAAGGAACCGGCGTTCGACGGCGCGATGAGGCTGGACAGCGGTTCGTTCCTGTTCGAGATGACCGGCATCTCGTACCTCGCCTCCGGTACGGCGCTCTTCGGAGGCCGGACGGTGTCGTTCCGCGACTTCACCGTCACGAACAGGCCCGACGAGTTCTCCCCCTCCGGCATGTCGGTCGGCGGACACATCCTGCTGAAGGGATTCGCGCCGGCCGAGTACCATCTGTCGACGCGGGGGGAACTGCAGGTGCTGCAGGAGCGTTCCCGCTCCGCCGGGTCCTCCTTCTTTGGAACCCTGGTGGCCTCCACCGGCGACGACAGTCTCCGGTTCACCGGAACCTATGAGCGGTCGCGCGTCACCGGCGTGGTGCTGGTGCGTCAGGCGGCGCTGACCTTCCCGCCGACGCAGCAGGCCTCGGCGTACTCGTCGTCCGTCTACAACATCGTCGAGTTCGTGGACGACACGACGCGTCCGGTCATCGACACGACCGCCATCGAGACGCTGCTGGAGACGGCCCAGCGGCTCTTCACGCCGCCGGAGCGCACCGGTCCGAGCTTCCTGGACGGGTTCGGATACGAGCTCACCATCCAGACGAGCGGCGCGGTGCGGGTGAACATGATCTTCAACGCGAACGCCGGCGCGTACGAGGAGCTGTACGCCGAACTGAACGGGAAACTGACCCTCTCCAAGGACGAGGCGGGGAACCAGCTCAAGGGGACCATCAACGTGGGGAGCGAGTCGAAGTACACGTTCTACAAGACCTTCAACGCGTCCGGTTCGCTCACCTTCACCGGCGACGCGCAGAACCCGCAGCTCAACATCCTCGCCGCGTACGAGGGGCTGCACTGCACGTCGGTGGACCCCGTGAGCCGGAACTGCACGGACGAGGAGCGCGTGGTGGTGACGCTGAAGATCGGCGGGACCCGCGCGGTGCCGCAGGTGAAGCTCGGGCTGAAGACCATCGACAAGACCGGGAAGGAGATCGAGCGGACGGGGGACGTGGAGAACGACGCCATCTCGTTCCTGCTCACCTCGTCGGCCGGTACGCCCGGCAAGTTCCGCGACGAACTGACGGCGCAGGACCGCAACCTCATCAGCGAGCAGCTCACCTCCGCCATCGGCGGCACGTACATCAACAGCCTCCTCTCGAGCTACATGATGGAGTTCGTCACCCGGAACAACATCCCCTTCGTGAAGCGGCTGGAGGTGAGCGACGTGTACGGCGATCCGAACATCAACCTGCGGCTCGAGGTGTTCGACGCGGTCATCAACGCCGGCGGCAAGGTCTTCTCGAACATCAACAACACCAACTTCAGCGTCCAGCGCCCCGTGCTGGGCCGCTCCAGCCCGAACTTCATGGTCGAGGTCGAAAAGAAGACCGAGAACTACAACTATTCGCTCGGCTCGCGCACCATCCTGAGCGCGCGCATCTATTACCGTTTCTTGTTCTGAGGAGGCCTTCGATGGACCGTTCACAGCTCCGCGCCCGGGTCACGGCGTATTTCGACCGTCATCCCGGCGGCGGTTTCAAATCCCGCGACCTGCGGCGCCGCCTGCAGATCGAGGATGAGCACGAGTTCGAGGTGCTGCGCGACATCCTCCACAAGATGGTGGCGAAGCAGGAACTGGCCTGGACGAAGAAGCAGGGCTATCACCGCATCCCCCGGCGCGCCGCGGGGATCGCGGGCGTCATCCACATCACGCGGCAGGGGGCGGGGACGGTGACGACGGAGGACGGCGTGGTGGTGACGGTGGACAAGCGGTCGCTCGGCACCGCGTTCAACGGCGACACGGTGGAGGTGGCGCTCCTCGCCGCCCGGAAACGGCGGAAAGAGGAGAACGACCCGCCCGAAGGAGAGGTGATCCGGGTGCTCCGGCGCGCGCGGACCACGTTCATCGGCACGCTCGAGAAGAGCTCGCGCTTCCATTTCGTGCTGCCGGACGACGGCACGGTGCAGCGGGACCTGTACATCGACGACGACTCGGTGGGCGGGGCGCAGCCGGGCGAGAAGGTGGTGGCGGAGCTCGTGCAGTGGGACGATCCGCAGCTCAACCCCGAGGGACGCATCGTCACGGTGCTCGGTCCGGCCGGAGACCCCTTCGTCGAGATCCGTTCCGTACTGGAGAAGTACCGTCTCACCCCCGTGTTCCCGCCGGCGGTGGAGGAGGAGGTGTCCCGCATCCCGGAGGCCGTGCCGGCCGCCGAGATCGCGAAGCGGCTCGACCTGCGCCGCGCGGTCATCGTCACCATCGACCCGCACGACGCGAAGGACTTCGACGACGCCCTCTCCATCGAGCCGCTCGGCGGCGGTTCGGTGCGGCTCGGCGTGCACATCGCGGATGTGAGCGCCTACGTGAAGGAAGGGACGGCGCTGGACGACGAGGCGTTCGCGCGCGGCACGAGCGTGTACATGGCCAACCAGGTGGTGCCGATGCTGCCGGAGAAGCTCTCCAACCGGCTCTGCAGCCTGATGCCGAAGGTGGACCGGCTCGCGTTCTCGTGCTTCATGACGGTGGACGCGAAGGGAAAAGTGACGGAACATTCCTTCGCCCGGAGCGTCATTAATTCCAAACGCCGCTTCACGTACGAGGAGGTGGAGGCGGTGCTCGATACGGGCCAAGGGGACCATGCGGAGGAACTGAAGGCGCTCTGGGCGCTCGCGTCGCTGCTGCGGAAGAAACGGATGAAGAACGGCTCCATCGACTTCGACGCCCCGGAGGCGAAGTTCCGGTACGACGAACGCGGGAAGCCGGTCGAGATCCTCCTCAAGAAGCGGCTGAAGAGCCACCAACTGGTCGAGGAGTGCATGCTGCTCGCGAACCAGACGGTGGCCGTCCACGTCTCGTCGCTGCAGCGGAAGAAGGAGACCCTTCCGTTCGTCTACCGCGTGCACGACGTGCCGAACCCGGACAAGCTCCGGGCGCTGGCGGAGTTCGTCTCGAAGCTCGGCCATCCCATACGCCTGAAGGAGAAGACGACGGCGAAGGAGCTGCAGCATCTGCTCGCGGAGGTGGAGGGGACGAAGGAGGAGAACCTCATCCACGAGGTGGCGCTGCGGAGCATGGCGAAGGCGGTGTACTCGGACGAGAACATCGGCCACTTCGGCCTCGCTTTCAGCCACTACACGCACTTCACCTCCCCCATCCGCCGCTACCCGGACCTGATCGTCCACCGGATGCTGGACGAGTACCTGAACGGCATGAGCGAGAAACGGCGCGACCGGTACGCGAAGGAACTGGGGGAGCAGTGCCGCCACTGCTCGGACCGGGAGCGCGTGGCGACCGAGGCCGAACGCGATTCGGTGAAGGTGATGCAGGTGGAGTACATGCGGCAGCATGTCGGCGAGCGGTTCGCGGGCATCGTCTCCGGCGTGATGCAGTTCGGGCTCTTCGTGGAGCTCGACGGCCTGCTGGTGGAGGGGCTCGTGCACGTCCGGGAGATGGGGAACGATTACTACACGTACGACGAGCGGCAGTACGCGCTCATCGGCCAGCGGAGCGGGGCGCGGTTCCGCCTCGGCGACCCCCTGACGGTGACCGTGTCGAAGGTGGACCCGGAACGCCGAACGATTGATTTTGTGCTGGAGGAGAGCAATATTGTCCGGAAAGGACGCGAACGCACCGGCCGGCGGCGGAATTAATCACGTCCGCCGGACGTTACAGGAGAAGAGGAACGAGGAACAACGAGGCATCCATGAGAACCACCGTCATCATCCTGCTCGCGCTGCTGCTCGGCGGCACCGTCCGCGCGCAGGAGGGCAACTTCGGCAAGAACAAGGTCCAGTACAAGAACTTCACCTGGTCGTTCATCCAGACCGACCATTTCGACGTCTATTTCTACCAGGACGGCGAACACATCGCCGCGTTCACCGCGGCCGCGGCGGAGTCCGCCTACGCCTCCATCAGTCGCACCTTCCGGTACCAGATCAACAACCGCATCGCCATTATGGTGTACAACTCGCACAACGACTTCCAGCAGACGAACGTCGTGGGAGAGTACATGGAGGAGGGGATCGGCGGGGTGACGGAACTGTTCAAGAACCGCGTGGTGCTGCCGTTCGAGGGGAGCTACCGTCAGTTCCGGCACGTCATCCACCACGAACTGGTGCACGCGGTCATCAACGACATGTTCTACGGCGGCTCCATCCAGTCCATCATCTCCAACAACATCCGGGTGCAGCTCCCCCTCTGGCTGAACGAGGGGATCGCGGAGTACGAGGCGCTGAAGTGGGACGTGAACTCCGACATGTTCATGCGCGACGCCACCATCCACACCTACCTGCCCCCCATCGAGTACCTGAGCGGCTACTTCGCGTACCGGGGGGGACAGTCCGTCTGGAACTACATCGCCCACAAGTACGGGGAGCAGAAGATCGCCGAGATCCTGCACCGCATCAAGAGCGCGCGGAGCCTGGACGCCGGCTTCAAGAGCGCCATCGGCCTGAGCGTGTCGGAGCTCTCGGACCGCTGGATGAAGGAACAGAAGGTGCAATATTGGCCGGACATCGCCACGCGCGAGGAGCCGGCGGACTTTGCGACGCGCATCACGGACCACGTGAAAGAGAACAACTTCTACAACACGAGCCCTGCCATCTCGCCGCAGGGGGACAAGATCGCGTTCATCTCGGACCGTGACGACTACTTCGACGTCTACGTCATCTCCACCATCGACAACACGGTCAAAAAGATCGTCGACGGGCAGCGCTCCAAGAACTTCGAGGAGCTCCACTTGCTGACCCCGGGCATGTCGTGGTCGCCGGACGGGAAGCGCGTCGCCCTGGCGGTGAAGAGCGGCGAACGGGACGCCATCTACCTCATCGACGCGGCGACGGGTGACGAGGAGAAGATCGAACTGACGCTCGAGGGGATCTTCTCCGTCGAATGGTCCCGCTCCGGCGACCGGCTCGCCTTCGTCGGGAACACCGCGCGGCAGTCGGACATCTACCTCTACGACCTGACCACGAAGGAGCTGACCAACCTCACGAACGACATCTTCTCGGACTCGGACCCGGCGTTCGCTCCGGACGGCCGGACGGTGTACTTCGTCTCGGACCGCCGCGGGCACACGGACCGTTCCGCGCTGCCGAAGAACTTCCGCATGGCGCGCTTCGATTTCCGGCAGTCGGACATCTATGCGGTCGACGCCGTTTCGCGGGAGGTCCGCCGCATCACCGACATGGAGCAGAGCGACGAGACCAATCCGGTGCTTTCGCCGGACGGTACGCGGATGCTCTACGTGTCCGACCGGAACGGCATCGGCAACGTGTACGAGCGGAACCTCGTCACCGGCGCGGACCGTCCGGTCACGAACTCCATCACCGGCGTGTACCAGCTTTCGCTCTCGGCGGACGGCAACAAGCTCGCCTTCTCGTCGCTGAACCAGGCCGGTTTCGACATCTTCCTGCTGAAGACCCCCTTCGAGAAACGGCTCGCCGTGTCCGAACTGGAACCGACCCCCTACGTCAAGCGGCGGACGCTCGCCGCGGTCCCCGCGCCTCCGGCCGATACGCTGCGCGTCGCGCCGGCCGACACCGCCGCGTTGTACGGGGAGGACATCCGCATCGACTTCAACAGCACGGTCTTCACGGACGAAGCCGCGGCCGCACCGTCGGGCGACTTCTTCGGCGCCGATTCGCAGCAGTCCGTCGCGGTACGCAACAACACGGACGATGACGGCAACTTCATCGTGAACAAGTACAAGCTCAACTTCTCACCGGACATCATCTACGGCAACGCCGCGTTCAGCACCTTCTACGGCGTGCAGGGGACGACGATGATGGCGTTCAGCGACATGCTGGGGGACCATCAGATCTACTTCCTGACGAACCTGCTGCTCGACCTGAAGAACAGCGACTACGTGCTCGCGTACTACTACCTGCCGTCGCGCATCGACTGGGGCGTGCAGGGGTACCACAGCGCCCGCTTCCTCTACATCGACGACCCGGCGAACTTCAGCACCTCGCTCTACCGGTTCCGCACGTGGGGGCTGGGGCTCTCCGCGTCGCTGCCGCTGGACCGGTTCAACCGCCTGGAGGGCTCCGTCGCCTGGATGAACCTGCTGCGCGAGAACCTGGACTTCACCTCCGAACCGAAGCAGCAGCGAGAGCTCATCGTCCCCTCCGTCGGTTTCGTGCACGACAATACGCTGTGGGGCTACACCGCGCCGAACAACGGCTCGCGCTACAATGTGAACGTCATGTTCAGTCCCAAGTTCGGTCCGAACGCCATCGAGTTCCAGACCTGGACGCTCGACTACCGCCGGTACGCGAAGTTCTGGCGCAACTACGTCTTCGTACAGCGCTACTCGGGCGGCATCAGTCTGGGTCGCAACGCGCAGCGCTTCTTTATCGGCGGGACGGACGGCTGGATCAACCGTACGTTCGAGAACGGCGGCATCCCCATCAACAACATCGAGGATTTCGCCTTCCTGTCGCCGGCGCTCCCGCTCCGCGGCTACAACTACAACGTGCTCAACGGCACCAAGTTCGCCCTGCTCAACTACGAGCTCCGGTACCCCTTCATCCAGTACCTGGTGACGGGAGGCGTGCCGCTGGCGCTCGGGAACATCACCGGTGCGACGTTCGTGGACATCGGCAGTTCCTGGACGGACGAATCGCAGTGGAAGGGGTTCACGACCAACGCCGGACGGACCGTCACGCAGGACCTGCTCTTCGGTACCGGCATGGGCCTCCGGATGTTCCTGCTCGGTCTGCCGCTGAAGATCGATGTGGCGTGGGCGTACCACGGCGACGGCTTCACGGCGCCGAAGTACTACTTCTCGCTGGGAGGGGATTTCTAGGGGCGGGGACGCACGCCGCGTATGCAGAAACGGAAAAACCCGGGCATGACCCGGGTTTTTCGTTGTACGGAGGAACGGCCGGCGTTCACCCCTTCGTCATCTGACGCTGCCAGTAGAGGTAGAACGGCACGCCCGCCACGAGCAGCAGCAGGCCCACCATCGAATCGGCGGTCTGCTGCACGACGGTGTTGTAGACGAACCAGGTGGCGACGAGGATGAAGAGGACCGGGATGACCGGATAGAGCGGCACCCGGTAGGCGCGTTCGGCGTTCGGCTGCTTCACGCGGAGGATGAAGACCGCCGCGGCGCCGAGCGCGTAGAAGATCCAGCCGGCGAAGATGACGTACGTGAAGATCTGGTCGAAGGTGCCGGTGAGGCAGAGGATGGAGGCCCAGGTGCCCTGCACCACCAGCGACCGCGACGGGGTGCGGAACGTGGGGTGGACCGTGCCCATCGCGCGGAAGAACATCTTGTCCTTCGCCATGGCGTAGAAGACGCGCGCGGTGGTCATGGACGAGGCGTTGACCGTACCGAAGGTGGAGACCATCACCATGGCGGAGATGATGGCGCCGCCCCAGCCGTAGAAGATGACGTTCATGACGTCCGCCGCCACGAGCCGCGACTGCGCGATGCGGTCGATGGGGAGGATGTAGAGGTACGCCAGGTTGGTGAGCACGTAGATGACGATGACCAGCATCGTGCCGGCGATGAGGGCGCGCGGGATGTTCCGCTGCGGGTCCTTCACCTCCCCCGCCAGGTAGGTGAGCGAGTTCCATCCGTCGTAGGACCAGAGGGTGGCGATCATCGCCACGCCGACGGCCGCGAACAGGTCTCCGGACGACGGCATGCCCCACAGCGGGAAGAAATGGGCGGTGTCACCCTTGCCCGAGCTGAACGCCAGCACGATGATGCCGCCGATGGCGAACACCTTCATGAAGGTGAAGACGTTCTGGATCATCCCGCCGAACTGCACGCCGAAGTAGTTGATGGCGGTGACGGTGATGATGGCACCGATGGCCACCATGGTCACGCCGATGTCGCGGAGCGGATAGATGTTGCCGATGAGCGGAAGCTTCATGGCCTCGAGTTCCGGCCCGAAGTTCGGCAGGTCCACGAAGTATCCGAGGTACCGGGCGAACGCGACGGCGATGGCGGCGATGGAGCCGGTCTGGTAGACGATGAAGGTCGTCCAGCCGTAGAGGAAGGCGGTGAGCTGTCCGAACGTGACCCGGAAGAAGACGTACTGTCCGCCCGCTTCGGGGATGAGGCTGGCCACTTCGGCGTTGGTGAGGGCGCCGGCGAGCGTGAGGAAGCCGGTGAGCACCCATACCCCGATCATCAGTCCCGGCACGTCGACGGTGGCGGCGACGTTCTGCGGCGTGAGGAAGATGCCGGAGCCGATGACCGAACCGACGACGACCATGACGGCGTTCGTGAGCGTGAGACGGCGCGCGAGCGACGTCTGTCCCTGTTCCGTTGACATGCAAGACTCCTTCGGGGTGAACGTGGGGGTGCGGAAGCGATGCCCGAAAAAAATAGGGAATCGCTGGGCAAGATGCAACGGAGGAATGCGCTACACGGCAGAAGAGGGGGGCTTCAGGGGGAGCGTGACGGTGAACGTGCTTCCGACGTTGACGGCGCTCTGCACCGTGAGCGTACCGTTGTGGATGTCAGCGATCCACTTGGCGATGGAGAGGCCGAGTCCGCTCCCGCCCATCTCGCGGGAGCGCGCCTTGTCCACCCGGTAGAAGCGGTCGAACACTTTGGAAAGCTCTTCGGCCGGGATGCCGATGCCGGTGTCCTTCACGGTGACCGCTGCGGTGCCGCTGCCGCGCGTGAGGGAGAGCTCCACCGTTCCCCCTTCCGGCGTGTACTTGATGGCGTTGTCGATGAGGTTCAGCAGCAGCTGGCGGAGGCGGACCGGGTCGCCGGAGACGAGCGCATCGTCCAGCGCCGTGACGCGCAGCGCGATCCGTTTCCGCTGCGCGAGCATCTCGCTGTCCTCGGAGAGCTCCTGCACCAGCGGCCGGAGCCAGACGTCCTGCATCGGCGCCGGCGCCGCTCCGATGTCCGCCTTGGCGAGGGTGAGCAGGTTGTCCACGATGGTGGTCATGCGGATGGTCTCTTCGAGCGCGCTGGAGAGCACCGCGCGGTACTCTTCGGCGGTGGACTTGCGCCGGCGGAGCGCCAGTTCGAGCTCGCCCCGGAGGATGGTGAGGGGCGTGCGGAGCTCGTGCGACGCGTCGCTGGAGAACTGCTGCACCTGTCCGAAGGAGAGCTGCAGGCGGCTGATCATCCCGTTGAAGGTGGCGACCAGCCGTCCGAGCTCGTCGTCCACCCCCGTGTACTGGATGCGGCGGTCGAGCTGGTGCGCCGTGATGGCGCGGGCGGCGCGCGTGATGTCGTCCACCGGCTTCAGCGACCGCGCGGCGAGGAACCAGCCGCCGCCGACCGAGAGGACCAGCGCGACCGGGATGAGGAAGAGGAAGATGGAGAAGAGGTTCCCGAGCACTTCGTTCACCTCGGAGATGGGATAGGCGACGTACACCTTCATGAAGCGGTCCTGGCTCACGGCCAGACGCACCGGCTGTCCCTGGGCGTTCCAGATGGTGACGAGCTTGGTGATGTCCTCCGGGATGTCGTCGAACACGATCTCTTCCTTGCCGAGACCGGACTTGTAGAGGATGTCGCCGTTGCGGTCGCGGATCTGGATGATCTGCTTCTTGGAGAGGCTGAGGGAGTGCTCGTAGATGCGGTTCCAGAGCGCGTCGAACTCGACGTCCGCGGAGTCGAGGTTGCGCATCTCCACCTCGTCCGAGCGGCGGATCTCGCGCAGGGGGGAGGACAGGCCCGCGTCCGGGCGTTTCGGTTTGATGCGCTGCTTCTTCAGGCGCACCTTCCGCGCCTGCGGTTCGATGAAGTTCTTGAGCGTCACCACCTCCTGGTACAGCGAACGGTCGAGGCTGGAGAGGAGGTTCTGCTCGATGGCGACGTACGACCCGGCGGCGAAGACGAGGAGCGTCCCGCCCACGATGAGACTATAATAGAGGGTGAGCTTGAAACGTATGGAGCGCCGCAGCCGGTTCATGGGTCCTTCATCAGGTAGCCGACGCCCCGTACGGTGTGGAGGAGCTTCACGGGGAAGCCGCCGTCGATCTTCGCGCGGAGGTGGTTGATGTACACGTCGATGATGTTCGTGCCGGTGTCGAAGTTGTAGTTCCAGATGTGTTCGGTGATGGCGCTCCGGTGCAGGGGCCGGTTCCGGTTCCGGAGGAAGTACTCCAGCAGCGCGAACTCCTTCGAGGTGAGGTCGATGGCCTTGCCGCCCCGGACGGCCTTGCGCGCGACGAGGTCGAGCGTCAGGTCCGCGATGGCGAGGGTGGTGGCGGACTTCTCGGCGTCCTTCTTCCGCCGCAGGAGCGTGCGCACCCGCGCCAGCAGTTCGGCGACGGCGAACGGCTTCACGAGGTAGTCGTCCGCCCCCGTGTCGAGCCCCCGCACGCGGTCGTCCACCGATCCCTTCGCCGTCAGCATCAGCACCGGCGTGTCGACCCCTGCGGTGCGCATGGAGGCGAGGATGGCCAGACCGTCCTTCTTCGGCAGCATGATGTCCAGCACCACCAGGTCGTACCGTCCCGACATCACCGCCTGCTCCCCGTACTCTCCGTCGAACGCCTCCTCCACCGCGTACCGCTCCTCTTCCAGCCCTTTGCGGATGAGGGCGGAGATCTTCCGTTCGTCCTCCACGATGAGGATGCGGGAGGTCTTCTTCGACTGTCGGGCGGTGCGGGTCACGATGACAATTTACGGCATTCGCAGGTCATTTGCCCTGATTTCCTTGCTCCAGCGGAGCGTCCCTGCGGCGTCGTACGTTTCGAGCACGACGCGGCGGTCGGCGGCGGGACCGCTGAACCGGAGCATGCCGAAATTGCGCGCGTCGTCCACCAGCGTGCCGGGGACCCGCTGCGGATTGTGCAGTTCGGGCAGGGTCGAGCCGTCCCTTCTCGTCATCCGGTGGACGCCTGAGGTGAGGGGCGAACTGGTGAAATCGTACAGCGGATAGAACGCGGAATCGCCGTCGACGACCAGTTCCGTGTGGTGCCGGTCCCCGCTCAGGAAGAGGATGCCGGGGATGCGCCGCTCTTTGATGTACGTGAGGAGAGCGCGGTGGTCCGCCGGGTACTGCGCGAGCAGTTCACCGTCACCCGAGAAGCGGTTGAGCATCTGGTTCCCGTTCACGACGATCTTGAAGCGCGCGACGGAATTGGAGAGCGCGTCCTTCAGCCAGCCGAGCTGTTCCGCGCCGAACATCGTGCGCCGTTCGTCGCCGGGACCCTCGTTCGGCGCGCGGTGGTACCGGTCGTCCAGCAGGAAGAACTCCGCGTCCCCCCACACGAAGCGTCCGAAGACCCCCGCCGCCTCGTCCGTGCCGTAGGTCTGATTCGCCCAGAAGAGCCGGAAGAGCTCGAGCGATTCGCGGCGGAGACGGAAGCTGCGGTCGGCGTTGTTGGGACCGAAATCGTGGTCGTCCCATGTGGCGTAGTGGTGCGTCGCGCCGAGCAGCGGCTGCAGTTCCGGCAGCGCCCGGGTGTGCGCGTACCGGTAGGCGATGCCGGAGCGCGAATCCCAGTCCGGTTCCCGAAGGTAGATGTTGTCTCCCGTCCACAGCATCAGGTCCGGCCGCTGAGCCGCCATCGCCGTGAAGATGCGGTAGTCGCCGCCGTACGGTGGGCCCGGGCGGTCGGAGGGAGGGTCGTTGATGTACGCGCAGGAACCGAACGCGACCGTGAAGGCGGGCGGGTCGCTCCGCCACTGCCAGTGGGGCTGCGTCCGGAAGCGGAGCGGGTACGGACGGGGGACCGGCCGGCCGTTCAGCAGCAGTTCGTATTCGTACACCGTGCCCGGCGTCAGTCCGCTGATGACGGTCTTCACGACATGTTCCCGGTCCGCGGCGCTCTGTTCCGATGCACTGCGCTCCGGAGAGGCGGGGGCACCCTGTTTCCAGTACCGGTACTGCACCGACGCCGGTGCGGCGGTCTGTACCCAGAGCATCACCTCGGTCATCTGGCCGTAGCCCACCATGGGACCGGAGCGGAGGAGCGATCGCTGTGCGGGGAGCGCCGCCGCAACGGAGAGTGACAGCAGGAGGAGTAAGCGGAACGGACGCATCGGCACCTTCTTTTTTTGGATGTGGAAAAGTACCCGTTCTGCCGTTCGGATGCAAGGGAAGCGGGTCCGGAGTGAGTGAACGTTAAGGTTTTTTAACGTCCGCCTGTTCGGCCTCCGTTGGATATTCCGCAACTTTGCGTTATCTTGAACCACGTATGAAAACCGCGCATCTCGCTCTGCCGCTCCTGTTCGCCCTCCTCCAATGGTCCTGCGGTGTCGTGAACACCGTCGCCGTCAACGCCACGACGAACATCGTGGACTACGGGCTTGGCTCCGTCTTCGAAGAACCGGATCTCGCTCTCGCCGAGAGCGCCATTCCCGCGAACCTTGTGCTGTTGGAGGCGCTCTACCGGTCGAAGGAGAAGGACGACGAACATCTCGCCTTCCTGCTGACCCAGGGATACACCGGCTACACGCTCGGATTCGTTGAGGATTCTGATCCGGAACGGGCCAAATCGCTCTATGCCCGAGCGCGAGACTACGGACTGCGGGCGCTGAAGAACAAGAGCGCGGCGTTCGCGAAGGGATTGGAAGGGGACGCCGCGGCGTTCCGCGACGGCCTTGCGTCGTTCGACGCGGCGGACGTTCCGCTCGTCTTCTGGACCGCCAACGCCTGGGGCAACCTGGTGAACGTCAGCATCGCGGACCCGTCGGTCATCGTCGACCTGCCGAAGGTGAACGCCATGATGGCGTTCGTGCTGGCGAAGGACGAGACGTACTTCTACGGCGGCGCCCATCTCTATTTCGGCACCATCCTCGCCACCATTCCGAAGAACCTCGGCGGCAAGCCGGATAGCGCCAAAGCCCATTTCGACCGCTGCCTGGCCCTTGGCGACAGCGCGCTCCTGCTGGCGCACGTCTACATGGCGAAGAGCTACTGCGTGCAGGTGCAGGACCGCGAGCTGTTCCAGAGACTCCTCACCACCGTCGACGAGACGCCGCTGGAGGTCCTTCCGGAGTTCCGGCTGGTGAACGCCATCGCCAAGCGCAAAGCGAAGCTGTTGGCGGCGCGCGCCGACGACCTGTTCTTCTGAACCGTACCCGAACACACGAACAACCCCGACATCACAGGACCATCATGTACCGCATCGTCACCATGCTCGTCCTCCTCGCCGGCCTGCTGCCGGCGCAGGAGTTCACCGTCAAGTTCGCCACGCTCGCCCCGGAAGGGAGCACGTGGATCAACGTCATGAAGGAGTTCGACCAGACCGTCCGCAAGGAGAGCGGCGGCCGGCTCGGCTTCCGCATCTACGCCGGCGGCGTGGCGGGGGACGAGAAGGACGTGATGCGGAAGATCCGTCTGGGGCAGTTCCACAGCGCCGGCATCACCGGCTTCGGCATCGGCGAGATCTCGAAGGCGGTCCGCATCCTGGACGCCCCCTTCCTGTTCCGGAGCTCCGCCGAAGTGGACCACGTGCTGCAGGCGTTCGACGGCGAACTGCGGAAGGAGTTCGAGAACAACGGATACGTGCTGCTCGGCTGGGCGGAGGTCGGGTTCGTGTACGTCTTCACGAACACCCCGGTGGCGAAGATCGCGGACATGAAGAGCGTGAAGATGTGGGAGTGGGAGGGGGACCCGGTCGCCGACGCGACGTTCAAGCAGATCGGCATCAATCCCATCCAGCTCTCCATCACGGACGTCCTGACCTCGCTGCAGACCGGCCTCATCAACGGCGTCTACATCTCGCCGCTGGCGGCGGTGTCGCTGCAGTGGTTCACCGCCACGAAGTACATGATGGACCTGCCCCTCACCAACTCCATGGGGGCCGTGGTCATCGCGAAGCGGGAGTACGACAAGATGCCGGCGGACCTGCAGCAGCTCCTGCTGAAGCACGGTTCCGTGTTCATGCGCAAGCTCACGGAACAAAGCCGGAAGGACAACCAGAAGTCGCTCGAAACGCTGAAGAAGAACGGCATCCGGTTCGTGAAGCCGGACGCGAACGAAGCCCGCTCGTACGACGAGATCGGGCGCCAGGCGCGCCAGGCCATGGCCGGCAGGCTCTTCTCGCCGGACCTGCTCGCCCGCGTGGAGAAGGCGCTGGCCGACTTCCGCACGAAGAAATGAATCCGCACCCGGAACGGACCGTCACGCCATGAGACCACTGCTCGTCATCGACCGCTGGCTGGAGCGCATCTCCGGCTGGCTGCTCGTCCTCCTCCTCGGCGTCATGATCGTCATGGCGTTCGGACAGGTGGTGCTGCGCAACTTCTTCGACACCAGCATCGAGTGGGGCGACATCTTCCTGCGCCACCTCGTGCTGTGGGTCGGCTACTTCGGCGCGGTCATCGCCACCGGAGAGCGCCGCCATCTCAAGATCGAGTTCCTCACCAAGATCGTCCCCCCGAAGGTCCGCAAGGTCTTCTTCATCCTCACCAACCTCTTCGCCGCGGCGGTGTGCCTCCTGCTGATGCAGGCGGCGCTCTCGTTCGTGCAGCTGGAGCAGGAGTCCGGCAGCATCCTCATCCTGGAGCTGCCCACCTGGTGGTTCATCACCGTCATCCCGTTCGGGTACGCCGTCATCGCGTTCCGCTTCGCGGTGCACGCGCTCGGCTGGAGCGCGGAGATCGTCCGGGGGAACTGGGACATCGCGGAGGAGCGTCCCGTATGAAAGCGCTCCTCGTCGTCCTCGGACTCGCCGCGCTGGTGGTCATCGGCGCCCCGCTCTTCACCGTGATCGGCGCCATCTCGCTCTACGGGTTCACCGTGGAGGGGATCGACACCGCGGCCATCATGATCGAACTGTACCGTCTGGCCAGCCAGCCGGTGCTGCTCGCCATCCCGCTCTTCACCGTGGCGGGCTACTTTCTGGCGGAGAGCAACGCGCCGAAGCGCATCGTGGCGCTGGCCCAGGCGCTCATCGGCTGGATGCCGGGCGGCCTCGCCATCGTGGTGCTGGTGAGCTGCGCCATCTTCACCGCCTTCACCGGCGGCTCCGGCGTCACCATCGTCGCCCTCGGCGGGCTCGTCTTCCCCATCCTGCTCGCCGAGAAGTACTCGGAGCGCTTCTCGCTCGGACTCGTCACCGCCTCCGGTTCGCTCGGCCTCCTCTTCCCGCCGTCGCTCCCCATCATCCTCTACGGCACGTTCGCCGAGGTATCCGTGGACGCGCTCTTCCGCGCCGGCATCGTGCCGGGCATCATCCTGATGCTCGTCATCGCCCTCTACGCGGTGCAGCAGGGGGGACGGACCCGCGTGCCGCGGCATCCGTTCGATGCGCGCAAGGCCTGGAGGGCGCTGAAGGACGTGGCGTGGGAGATCCCGCTCCCGTTCTTCATCATCGGCGGCATCTACGGCGGCTGGTTCACCGCCACCGAAGCGGCGGCGGTCACGGCGTTCTACGTCTTCGTGGTGGAAGTGTTCGTCTACCGCGACCTGAAGCTCACGACGGACGTGCCGCGCGTGATGAAGGAGAGCATGGTGCTGGTGGGGGCCATCCTGATGATCCTCGGCTGCGCGATGGGGCTCACGAGCTACCTCATCGACCAGCAGGTGCCGCAGAAGCTGTTCGAGTACATCTCGCAGGTGGTGACCAGCAAGTTCCTCTTCCTCATCCTGCTCAACCTCTTTCTGCTCGTCATCGGCATGATGATGGAGATCTTCTCGGCCATCGTGGTGGTGCCGCTCATCGTTCCGGTGGCGCGCCAGTACGGCATCGATCCCATCCACCTCGGCATCATCTTCCTGGCCAACCTGGAGATCGCCTACCTGATGCCGCCGGTGGGACTGAATCTCTTCATGGCGAGCTTCCGGTTCAAGAAGAGCATCGGCGAGGTGGCGCGCGCCACGCTGCCGTTCATCCTCGTTCTGTTCATCGCCCTGCTGCTCATCACCTACGTGCCGGAACTGAGCCTGTGGCTCGTTCCCGCTCCGTGACCGGTCGGCGGCGCCGGACCTTCCGCGCCGCCCTCCGGCCCGGACCCCGTCACTGAACGGACCGCCCCGATGCGCATCGGCCTCCTGCGGCATTTCCCCGTCCGTCAGCCCCTGCCCCCCGGCCGGTTCACCTCGGCCGAGCTGCAGGAGTGGAGGGAACGGTACGACCGCGCGGAGGTCGCCGTCGGACCCTCCGACCTCGGCGGCGTCGAATGGAAGCACTGCATCGCCAGCGACCTGGAACGGGCGAAGGTCACGGCCCGGGCGCTCTTCACCGGACCGGTCGAGCATACACCTCTGCTGCGGGAACCGGAGACTGCCCTGTTCGAGACCGGCAGACTGCGGCTCACGTTCTCGCTCTGGCAGCTGCTGGTGCAGGCCGCCTGGCTCACCGGACACCGCTCGCAGCGCGAGCACCGCGACGACTTCCTGCGGAACATGCGCACGATGGCCGGGCGGCTGGAGGCGGTTCCGGACGACACGCTCGTCGTCTGTCACGCCGGGGTGATGCGGTACCTGAGCCGCGAACTGCTGCGGCGGGGATGGAACGGAGAACGCATCACGATGGCGCGGCACGCCGCCGTGTACATCTTCCGGCGCTGACGGAAGCCCGTTTCTTCTTTTGTGCCTTCATGACTTTGTGGTTATATTGACAATCCCATGGCGAAACCAACGACCAAATACGTCTGCCAGTCCTGCGGCTACGTCTCGCCGCGCTGGACCGGCAAATGCCCGAACTGCGACGGCTGGAACTCCTTCGTGGAAGAGGCGCCGACACCGCTGAAGGTGGTGCGGAAGAGCGGCGGCGTCGCCTCGAAAGTCGGGGCGGTCTCCCTCAAGGACGTGGACGCCCTCACCGACGTCCGGTTCCCCTCCGGCGTGGGGGAAGTGGACCGCGTGCTCGGCGGCGGCATCGTGGCGGGGAGCGTCATCCTGCTCGGCGGCGACCCCGGTATCGGCAAGTCCACCCTCATGATGCAGGTGGCGCTCCATCTGAAGAACAAGGTCATCCTGTACGTGACCGGCGAGGAATCTCCCAAGCAGGTGAAACTGCGGGCGGAGCGGCTCGGGAGACCGACCGACAACATCCAATTACTGGCGGAGACGAACCTCGAATCCATCACGGACGTCATCGAGAGCGGTTCGCCGGACATCGTCATCGTCGATTCCATCCAGACCCTCTACAATCCCAACCTCGAGAGCGCTCCGGGGAGCGTTGGACAGGTGCGCGAATCGACCGCCATGCTCACCCGCATCGCCAAGACGAAGAACATCCCCATCATCCTCATCGGCCATGTGACGAAGGAGGGGGCCATCGCCGGTCCGCGCGTCATCGAACACATGGTGGACGCGGTGCTGCAGTTCGAAGGGGAGAAGCACTACGCGTACCGCATCCTCCGCGGCATCAAGAACCGGTTCGGCTCCACCAACGAGATCGGCATCTTCGAGATGCACGACACCGGGCTGCGCGAGGTGGTCAACCCGTCCGAAGTGTTCCTCTCCGAACGCAGCTACGGCGCGAGCGGCGCCACCATCGTGGCGAGCATGGAGGGGACCCGCCCCATCCTCATCGAGGTGCAGGCGCTCGTCTCCACGAGCAGCTACGGCATGCCGCAGCGGACGGCCACCGGATTCGACCTGCGCCGGCTGCAGATGCTGCTGGCGGTGCTGGAGAAACGGGTCGGCATCAACACCGGGGCGCACGACGTGTTCGTGAACGTCGCCGGCGGCATCCGCATCGACGAACCGGCGGCGGACCTCGGCATCGCCTCCTCCATCGTCTCCTCGCTGCGCGACGTGCCGGTGGACTCGCAGACCGTCGCCATCGGCGAGGTGGGGCTCGGCGGCGAGATCCGCACCATCGCGTTCTGCGACAAGCGGGTGCAGGAGGCGGCGAAGCTCGGCTTCAAGACCGTCATCGTCCCCGCCTCCAACGCCAAGAAGATGCGCTCCTCCGCCGGCATCACCATCGTCGGGGTGGAGACCGTGCAGGAAGCCATCAAACGGCTGCTGGACTGAACCGCGGCAGAAGGGAGAACCCTCATGGACCCCGCATTCATGCGCGAAGCGATACGGCTCTCGCGGGAGAACGTCCGCGACGGGAAGGGAGGACCGTTCGGCTGTGTGGTGGTGAAGGAGGGGGCGGTCATCGCCCGCGGGACCAATCTCGTCACGTCGACGAACGACCCCACCGCCCATGCGGAGGTGACGGCCGTCCGCGAGGCGTGCCGCACGCTCGGCACGTTCCAGCTCACCGGATGCGACGTCTACACCTCGTGCGAACCGTGTCCGATGTGCCTCGGCGCGCTCTACTGGGCTAGACCGGACCGCATCTTCTTCGCGAACGGCCGGCAGGACGCCGCGGCCGCCGGCTTCGACGACCTGTTCATCTACGAAGAACTGCCGAAAGAACCCGCCGCACGGCGCATCCCCACCGTGCAGATGCTGCGTGAAGAGGCGCTGGAGGTGTTCCGGGAGTGGGATCGGAAACAGGACAAGGTCCGGTACTGACTGGTTTGAATGAGTGACACACCGTCGCTCCTCGGCTCCGCTCGGAGCGACGGTGTCATGAGCACACAGTGTGCCCTGGTCTTCGGAGCATAGTCATCGGAAAGACAAAGATGGAAGCAGAGATTATTCCGAGTTAAGCCGAGAATATTCTAGTGAAGTAAAGGTCATCCCGAGCGAAGCCGATGATGATCTAGTGAAGTAATGGTCACTCTGAGCGAAGCCGATGATGATCTAGTGAAGTAACGGTCACTCTGAGCGAAGCCGATGATGATTTAGTGAAGTAAAGGTCATCCCGAGCGAAGCCGATGATGATCTAGTGAAGTAATGGTCACTCTGAGCGAAGCCGATGATGATTTAGTGAAGTAAAGGTCATCCCGAGCGAAGCCGAGGGATGACCTGTTCCACCAACATCGCCGCCCATTCGCTGCACACCGCCCGCATGACGGAACGGCAATGAGCAATGGGTAATAAACGCTTCTGGGTGTACATCCTTCTCTGCGCCGACGGCCGGTATTACGTCGGCATGACATCGAACATCGAACGCCGGATGGAACAGCACCGACAGAAACGGTTCCCCCGCGCGTACACCGCGGCCCGCCTGCCGGTCACGCTCGTCTTCTCTCAGGAGTTCACGGAGGCTCGGCATGCCCGTTCGTATGAACGGAAGTTGAAGGGGTGGTCGCACCGGAAGAAGGAAGCGCTCATCGGGAACGATCTCCTCCGCCTGCATCTGCTTGCGGGTTGCCGGAATGAAACGCACTTCAGGAACAAACCAACGGTTCGTCAGGAGGAGTGACACACCGTCGCTCCTCGGCTCCGCTCGGAGCGACGGTGTCATGATCATCTCAGAGCGAACAAAAAAAGATTTAATGGTTGTCCTGCCGAGCGAAGCCAACGGTAGAATAAAGATGAAAGACGAGGTCATCCCGAGCGCAGACGAGGGATGACCTCGTCAATACAATTTTCCGCACTACGGTTTCTACCGGTGCTACGGTGGAATCATATTCTCACAACGAACAAGAAAAGATTCAATGGTTGTCGTGCCGAGCGAAGTCGATATATGATAAATGGCTGTCGTGCCGAGTGAAGCCATCGCACGGTTCATGATCAGCGTGCCGAGCGAAGTCGATATATGATAAATGGTTGTCGTGCCGAGCGAAGCCGAGGCACGACAACCCACCAAACAAGGACCAAACTGACCACGCACCATGACCACACTCGATCTTTTAGGCTACGGCGGTTTCATCTTCCTCACCATCTGCTGGATTCCGCAGACCATCGACACCATCCGTCACGGCAAAGTGGCGATGGAGAGATCGTTCCTTCTGCTCTATGCGGCGGGAACGACGCTGCTGATGCTCCAGGCCATCGGTCTGGACAATCTCCCGCTCATCCTGCTCAACAGCTACACCACGCTCGCCAGTCTCATCAATCTTTACTACGGCGTGTTCCCGAGGAAGACCGCATGACCACCCTGCTCCTGGCCACCAACAACCGGCACAAGACCGAAGAGATCACCCGGCTGCTCGCGGGACTGCCGTTCGACGTGAAGTCGCTCAGGGATGTCGGCTCGTACCCGCCGACGGTGGAGGACCTTTCCACGCTGGAAGGGAACGCGCTCAAGAAGGCGCGCGAAGCGCACGCCGCCACCGGACTCCTCTCGCTGGCGGACGATACGGGACTGGAGTGTTACTACCTCGCTCTCGCCCCGGGCGTCATCTCCGCCCGCTACGCGGGGGAGAACGTGACGTACGCGGACAACAACCGGAAATTGCTGTGGGAGCTCAAGGGGGTTCCTCCGCGCCACCGCAACGCACGGTTCCGCACCGTCGTCGCCGTCGTCGGGAAGAGGATCGAACTGCTGTTCGAAGGGAAGGTGGAAGGACGCATCCTGGAGGCGCCGAGGGGAGCGGGGGGATTCGGGTACGATCCGCTCTTCGTTCCCGCGGGACACGCGAAGAGCTACGCGGAGATGTCGATGGAGGAGAAGAACACCCTTAGCCACCGCGCCGAAGCGCTGAAGAAGGCGCTCGAGTTCCTCCGGACGGTCTGACGGCAACACCTCACGCCAAGGCGCAGAGCACGATGACGCTTCTCTAGTGAGAATAAAGTGCGTCAACGCTGTCGCGTCCCGACCCGGGGAGGCGAACGCCGCGGCCGACCGAAAAGAACGTTAGATCGCTTCGTTCAGCGTCACGTAGACGCCGTCGGAGTTCTTCGCGAACCCGAAGTCGATGCGGAGAATGATGTGCTCTTCCGGGATGAATGCGAACCGGAATCCCGCGCCGTAGGTCACTTTCATGCTCTTCCAAGAGAATCCGCTCAACTCCGGCGCCACGTCGCCGATGCCGGTGAACAGCGCCAGCCCGAACCTCCGCCAGAACGCCGTCCGAACCTCCGCCTGCACCGCCGCCATATGACGGTCACGGTACCGTCCTTCGTACAAACCCCGCAGTACGTTCTGTCCTCCCAGTTGCGGCAGGAAACGGAACGGTACGGTCCCGGCCGTGGACTGCAGCATCAGCTGCGTGGAGAGCACGTTCTCACCGCCGAGGGCGAAGTACTCGCGCAGGTCGGCGCGGAAACGGGAGAACGCAGCCGTGCTCCCCAGCCACTCCGGCGACGTGATGGCGTTCGCCTGGTAGAACGAACCGGAGAGCGGCGCGAAGATGTTGTCCCGCGTATCGTAGTTCACCGCTCCGCCGACACCCATCACGGTCGTCGCCGAGCTGCCCGGGACTCCCCCTCCCGCCAACGCCCTGCCGGGCTCGGTCTCCTTCACCGTCCACGCTTCATAATGCACCTGCGCGCCGATGAAGAGCCCCTCCGCCGCCTTCCAGAGGAGCGACGGATTGATGCGGACGATCTGCGCCGTGTACTCCTCCTCGGCGCTGTCGGGGGTCGCGCTGCCGATGCCGAAGAACCGGCTCGGAAGCTTCTGGAAGTAGAAACTGCCGGGATGCCACAGCGAGCCGCCGCGGAAGAAGGCGTTGCTCGTCACCTCGAACAGGAACTGCCGGTTCTGCGTGTAGATGATGCCGGAGGTGATGTTAGTGGGACGGCTCGAGTTCTCCTCGGCACGGAAGAAATACAGCGCACCGGCACCGGCGGCCCAGCGCGTTTCGGGACTGTAGTAGAGGATGGGGTACCCGGCCAGACCGTTCGCCGTCCGGACGGAATCGGCGCCGTCGTCCGCCGTGAGAGGCCGGACGACGAGCGCGAGCAGGAGGAGAGGGAAAAATCGCATGGCGGAATGTAGAGGATTATTCCGCCAGAGTCAAAAACGGTGACCGGAACGGCACAGTCATTTCAGCAGCGTCATCTTGATGACGGCGGTACGCGTGCCGGACGAGAGTCGGGCGAAGTAGATGCCCCCGGCGAGATGCGAGGCGTCGAACGGGACGGTGTGCCGGCCGGCGGCGAACATCCCTTGCGCGAGCACCGCTACCTGCTGGCCCAGCGCGTTATGAACCGTCAGTACGCTCGGCGCCGCGGCGGGGAGCGTGAAGCGGATGCGGGTCGAGGGATTGAACGGGTTGGGACTGTTCTGCGCCAGTGAGAACGAGACCGGGACCGGCGCCGTGAACTCCACCGTGCCGCTGTAGGCGAACGAACCGTCCCGGTCCAGCTGCTTCAGACGGTACTGCACCGTGCCGGAGGCGGAGGGGTCGACGTACGAGTAGGCATGCGGGGCGTTCGTCGTTCCGTGTCCGGGGATGAAGGCGATGCGGGACCATTGATGCATTGATTCATCGGTTGATTGATCCAATGTACCAATGCCCAGACGATTCAATTCCCTCCGCTCCACCTCGAAACCGAGGTTGTCCGTCTCGCTCGCCGTGCTCCACCGCAGTTCCGCCCCGCGTCCCGCGGCGCGTGCGGTGAAGGAGGTGAGTTCCGCCGGCAGCGCTTCGCCGTTGATGTTCAGCCAGAAGTCGTCCACCGCCAGTCCGTGGTCGTTGCCCGAATCGTTTAGGTCGGTCCAGCGGAGCCAGACGGTCTCGCCGGGCTGCACCGTCACGGTGATGACGGCGCTCACCGTGCTCCGGTTGCCGGAAGCGTTGCCGTCCAGCGCCGCGGCGGTGCCGGTGGCGACCGGACCCGTGAAGTTCAGCGCCGGCACGGCGGTCCACCCCGATGCGTCGTCGATGCCGGAGGCGTTCACTTTGTATTCGAACGTGAGGGACTGCCCCGTCGTGTTGCCGCCGTTCCGCCATTGTTCGCCGGCGTACTGCACCGGCAGACGGGTGATGACCCGGCCGGAGGAATTGGTGAACTTCACCGCGTAGAACAGTGTGCCGGAACCGCTGGACGCGGCCGAGCCGAGCGCGCGCTCCGCGGCGCCGCTGGAACCATAACTGTACACCGCGCCGGTGTTGGACGAGCCGGTGCCGACGGTGTACGACGTTTTATTGAGATACCATCCCTCGATGGTGCTGTTGTTCGTCCAGCTCACGGTGGTGCCCGTGGCCGCCAGAGTGTCAAAGTCCTGATGGTACGAATAGGTGATGGAGGAGATGTCCGTCGTGGAGCTCGATCCGCTGCCGGCCGAGGTGGCGTACGTCTGCACCAGCGCGGAGGGGAACGACGCCGTCCTGTAATTGCGCGCGCTGCCGGCGCCGTTGTAGGGGACGAGTTTGAACGAGTAGTTCGTTGAAGGAGTCAGTCCGGTGAATGTGCAGGACTGCGTACCCTGTGCGACGTTCACTTGAGCGGAGCCGTCCCCCAGCGCCGTATCGTCCGCGTACGCCGTTCCGTCCGTCGGGTCGGTGAACGTGCCGCTCGTGTTCGCCATGAGCAGATAGCCGGTCGGCGGGACCGCTCCGGAAGCGTCGGTCCAGGTGACCGTGATGGACGTGGAGGCGAGCGTCGGCGTGCCGTACCCGGCCGGATAGTTCGTCGGCTCGTCGGCCAGGACGGGGGCGGAGGCGGTCTTCTTCGTCAGCGTGTTGAAATCGATGATGTCCGCGTACTCCGGATGGTCCACGAACGGGTTGCGGTTCCCCTGGATGGAGTAGATGTAGTCGTTGCGCCCCTTCTCCCATGCATCGGGCGGGTCCTCGTCGTGCCATTGCAGCAGCAGCTCCACGCTCTGCGGCGCTTCGCTCAGCGACGGCAGACGGGTGTTGTTGAGCGCGTTGAAGGTCCAGTCGTTCCCGCTGACGCCGTTGTAGCAGACCGCCATGTAGAAGAGGGCGCGGGCGGCGTCCCCCTTCTGCGAAGCGCGCGGCTCGTACACCGTCTCGCCGGCACCGTTCGTGCCGAGCTTCCCGTCGAGGAACTGATAGTCGACGCTGCTGACCAGCCCGAGGGGATGGTTGCTCCGCCGTCCGTTCGCGTTGTTCTGGTGTGTGGGGAAGAGGTGGTGCTGGTCGGCGTACTCCGGACCGCTCTCGGACGGATGGGTCGGCATCCAGCTGTGGCACCAGGTGTGCTCGCGGCTGAACAATCCCCAGGCGAACGGAGGAGTGTAGACGTGCTGGTAGCCGGAGTAGACGCACGTGACCACCCGCTGACCGCCGGTGGTGTCCCGTGAAGCGTAGTTCGCCACGTTCGTCTCTTCGAAGCTGTTGTACGAGATCTTCGTATGCGGATAGATGAGGTTGTGCAGGTCGGTGACGAAGGTGGAGAGGCTCGTGTCGATACTATTATAGTAGGTCCCCTGCGCCGCCGCAGTGACGGTGAGCGAAAGGTATAGGATTACACGGGCGAGGACCGGGCGTACTCGGGGGGACATGGGCGCTGTTGTTCTCTATTATTATCGGTGGAAACGCACCGACGGATGATGCATCCGCTGTACCACAAAAAGAACCTGGAAATCGGGCAAACGGGCGTTCGTCGTTATGACGATTCTACAAACGGCGATAAAAAAAGGATATTCCGGTCGGAATATCCATGGGCCGACAACAATATACGGATTCTTCGGTCGCCGTTGAACGGAAATCCCTCTCCTGTGTTCCGCGTCAACCCCGCCGGCTACTTGCTGTTCGGCGCATTAATCGGCATATTACCGTTGCGCCCTCCAAGGAGACCTGCCCCATGCACCGCCTCTCGCTGCTCTTCCTTGCCGCCGCCGTATCGCTCTCTCCGCGGCTTTCGTCCCAGCACCTGACGGAACATCCCTTTCCGCCGCTGCCGTACAGGAACGTCTCCGCTCAGGTCGTTCCCGCTTCCGACGCATTCATCGTCCAGGGTATCTCGTCGGCCAGCTGGAACTCCGTGTTCCCTGAATGGTGGGGCGATGTGCACATCCCGTTCCTGCTGCGGTGGAACGGAAAACGCCTGTCGGCCCCCGTCATCCTCCCCGATACGTTCTCGTCGGAGTACCGCGGTTTCGATTACCGTGACGATGTCTGGAAGTTCTCCGTCGCCTGTGCGCCGAACGGCGATCCGCTGTTCCACTGGAGTTCCGCCCGGCTGTTCCGGAGCGACGTTCCCCCTTCGTTCATCGGCTCGGTCAAGCGGACCTTCGCGGTATGGCAGAACGGCGCTCTGCACCGCGGCGCCACCGATTCGTCCGGACTGAATCCCTCATTGTTCCTCGATCCGCAGCAGACGGTCCACCGCGTGTGGGAGAAAGTGACACCGGAGACGGTCTATGGTTACGATCGCCGGTTCAACCGATTCCGTTCGGATATCCAATACAAGACCATGGGGCTAGACGGCGGCGAGTACCACGATATTCCGCGGACCGTCGGACGGGGTTTCTTCCCCGACATCCGGGTGCGGAACGGCGTGCCGTACATCCTCTTCTTCGCGGCGGACTCGGCGACATCGCGCACGTTCGCGCTGCAGGTGAACCGGGATACTGTTCAGAGGTACCGGCAGGTGGTGTATAACGACACCGGAATATATAATATCTTCCGTGAATCGCCGGTCATTCATCAGAAGACCCCCGCCACGCTCTTCTCATGGGATGTCGACACGGCGGAAGGGATCCATATCGTTCGGCTCAAGGCAGATCGGTTCGAGGATCGGCGTATCATCGTCGAACATGTGAAGGGGGACGGTGCGGTCTGGAGCGACTCGACGCTCGCGTTCTTTCCATCGTACGGCGAGGTCTTCACCCGGCACCGGAACGATGGAGAGGTGCGGTTGGCGCTCGCGGTGAACGGCGCCGTACGGTACTACACATCGGTGTTCGGTACGCCGGCGACGGAGAAGAAGAGCTTTCCGTCGGCCGACGAGTACGTCCGCGTGCGGGCCTTCTTCGCGGACCGTTCCGGCGCCGAGCACATCCTGGCGGAGAACATGAACGGAAAGGGGCTCTTCCTCATCCGCTCCGTCGAGACGGACACCGCGGCGGTCATCCTCCTCTCCCGTGAACACACCATGAGCGGCGGAGTGTACGTGGACACGGCGAACACCGCCTGGTTCGCCGGCAGGCGGGACTCCACGGCCGTGCTCCTTTCGGTGGACATCGGACGGCTGAAGAGCGTTCCGGACTTCGTCTTCCCGCTGCGGAAGGGGAACGAGTGGCAGTACTTCGTCTACCCGGACCCGCCGGGACCGTTCCCCATCGGCCGGGACCGGCAGCGGATGACCGCCGATACATTGATGCCGAACGGCCGCCGGTACATCGTCATCACTTCGCAGTTCCGACAGCCGCTCTATCTGCGTCGTGACGGATTGAGCGTCTTCCATTACCAGCCGGAAGACAGCACCGAGTTCCGGGTCCTCGATTTCTCCCGCACGGCGGGAGACACCATCGTCCGGTTCGCTCCCCAAACGATGCCGTCGATCGTCCTGTCCGCGGTGGATACGCAGGCGCTCTTCGGCACGCCGCGACGGTTCTTCACCTTCACCGGCGGGTGGTTCGGCACCGTGCGTACCGCCGATTCGATCGGTATCGTTTCCATCGGTTCGCTGGGACCGACATGGGAACTGTGCGGCGCGGTCATCAACGGCAAAGTGTACGGCGACGTGCTGTCGGTCGGCGAACCTGAGGAGGGCGCTCCCACACATTTCGCCTTGTCCCAGAACTACCCCAATCCCTTCAATCCCTCCACCACAATATCGTACGCTCTCCCGCAGGACGGCTTGACCACCCTGAAGGTATACGACGTGCTTGGACGTGAGGTGGCCGAACTGGTGAACGAGTTCAAGACGACCGGACGGTATACCGTGTCCTTCGATGCTTCGCGGTTGTCGAGCGGGGTGTATGTCTACCGGTTGGTATCGGAAAAATATTCTGCGGTGAAAAAGATGCTGATGCTCAAATGACGATAGTCATTTGAGCAGAAGTCCCGCGTTGTTTGCGGGAATGCTGGTGAAATAGGAAACCTCCCGTTTACCCCGTTCGTGTGATTCGGACCAACCGGTCCGATACCGGGGAAATATTTTTTCTGTCGTGTCCGATTCCGGCAAAAAATGGATAGAAGAGGTAGGAGCGGAGCGTTGATTCCCGGAACCACATTCTGTTCATCGTTGAGGAACTCCATGAAGACGGCATACAAGATCATACTCGGTGTTCTCATTCCGTTCATTTTCGTCTCGGGACAGGAGAATGCCGCGGCACGGTTCCGCGGCGCAGTGCTGGAAGGGAACCGCGTCAAAACGGTGTTCGGGAACTGGGGCGTCATCGGACAGCCAGCGGCGGGGATGATGCCGCGCGGCGCCTGGCTGCGGAAGAACAACGGCTACCTCGGCGATGAGAGCGTCCTCATCGGCGTGGAGTTCCCGGTGGCGGACCACAACAACGACGGGAAGATGGACACGGTCCATTCGGTCATCACATCGCCGGTCTCCCGTCCTTTGCAATCGGTGGACCAAAGTCCGACCGGCGACCTGTGGACCTTCATGCCGGCGGCGGGTTCGTACAACGCCGTCTCCGACCGGGCCGTCCTGCGTTCCGTTCCGTCGACCTGGCCGCCGTCATGGCCGGCATGGAAGGAGATCCCCGGCATCGGTCCGCTGCCCGGCGCGGAGCAGGCGTATTTGCGTCTGACCGACTCGAGCGACCATCGTTTCGACACGCCGGCGAACAATCCGTACGCGGCGAACATCAGCGGTACGGCCGGACAGGGGATATCCGTTGAAGCGTGGTACGTGCAGATGCCGCATCCGATCTTCCGCGACGTCCTCTTCCGCGTGTACGATGTCGCCAACGGGTCGGGGAACACGTACCAGAAGATGTTCTTCGGATATCTGGCCGGAACGTACGTCGGTCTCACGGGGAACTCGTCGAGCGGGATGGAGTACGACGATGATTACACCGTCCTGCTCAAGGAGCACGGCATCGTCCTCACCGGCGATGCGGACGGCTCGGCGGCACGGAACCCGTACTGGTCCGGACCGGTCGGCATGATGGGTGCCGCCTTCACGGACGCTCCGGAGGCCGAGAGCGTCGGCAGCTTCGAACATTTCTCCCCCTCCAACGCCGTTCCCCTCGGCGACGACGAAGCGCTCTGGCGGCGGTTCCTTCCCGGACGGTACCGGCAGACCGCCGCGGTGGAGAACGATACCACGGTGCAGTACGGGCAGGACGGCGACTACACGATGGGGACGCGGCATTTCTCGCTGGCGCCGGGACAGACACGGCGCATCGCATCGGTGCTCGTGTACGGATGGGACAAACAGGATGTGGCGGCGAAGACGGCGCTGGCGCGGGCACTATACCGGCGGAACCTCTCCACCGCCGCTCCCTCGCTCCTCTCCTGGTCGTTCCCGTCGCACTATCAGACGCTGAGCGGAACCGTTCCGCTGCAGTGGCATGCCGCGCTCGCCGGCGGGTCGGTCGGTCTCTATTATTCCCGCGGCCGGGGCGAACGCTTCCGCATCATCGCGGAGGGGCTTCCGGTCAGCGGAACGCTCCAATGGAACACGGCCGCGGTGCCCGACGCTCCGTTCGGGATGCTCGCAGCGGTGGTGTATGATTCGTCCGGCCGCCCGGCGGACTATGCGACGACGCCGCTCTTCCGCGTGCTGAACACCGGCGGCGGGGCGCCGCAGGCGTTCTTCGACGGCGAGCCGTTCGCCGAAGGGAGCACCGTCAGCGCTCCGGTACTGCACGTTCCGCTCCTGGCCGGAGCGGCGCCGAACGACTCGGTCCGCATCGATGTGTCGTACCGGACCGGCGGTCCGGCGGTGCCGTTCAAGACCTTCGTGGTCCTTCCCGATTCGACGCCCCTGCAGCTGCCGCTGGACCTGTCGTCGCTCCCGAACGCACCGTCGATGTCCCTCCGGTTCATCGTCACGTCCGCCGGCGGGACCGATACGCTCGTCACGGAATCGTTCGTCAAAGCGACGCCCCGCACCGTGCTCCCCCCGGCGAACATCGCGTTCCCGTCCCGCCGCAGCGGCGCCGGTATCGATGTGGTGCTCGTCGACAAAGCCTCCGCCGGGACGGATCTCTACCGTGTGACGTTCTCCGATACGGCGGCGAACGGCTCCAAGACCTACAGCGTCCGCAACATGACGACGCAGAGCGATGTGGTGAAGGAAGCCCCGCTCTTCTCCGGGATCGAAAGCGCACCGTTCGCCGGAATGCGTCTGTCCGTGAACGATGTGACGACCGAAGCGGACTCTACGCGATGGTCGAGCGGCAGCGGCCGTTTCGTCCTCTGGACAAGGGAGTCGATCGATATCACCGGCAACGGGAACGTGCAGCAGGGATATGCTCATCCGTCCGATTACCGCGTCGAGTTCACGGCGGGAACGGCGGACACGACGCTTCTGGACACACCGCCGAAACCGGTCTCGTACCGTGTCCGCAATCTTTCCACCACAACGTATGCCGACATCATCAGTGATCAGTCGGTGCCCGGAGCGGTGATGCAGTTCTTTCTGCGGGAGACGGTGCTCGGAGTGCCGAGGTTCACATGGAGCGTCACGATCCAGACCGCGAGCAGCGCCATTGCCGCGGGGGAGACGCTCTATGTGACGACGGCGAAGGGGGTCTCGTTCTACGATACCCTGTCCATCTCCGGTGTCGCACTCTCCGTTCCTCCGGGGGAACATTCCGTGCCGAACCGATTCGCCTTGTCCCAAAACTACCCCAATCCCTTCAATCCCTCCACCACAATATCGTACGCTCTCCCGCAGGACGGCTTGACCACCCTGAAGGTGTACGACGTGCTTGGACGTGAGGTGACCGAACTGGTGAACGAGTTCAAGACGACCGGACAGTATACCGCGTCCTTCGATGCTTCACGGTTGTCGAGCGGGGTGTATGTCTACCGGTTGGTATCGGATAAATATTCTGCGGCGAAAAAGATGCTGATGCTCAAATGACGATAGTCATTTGAGCAGAAGTCCCGCGTTGTTTGCGGGAATGCTGGTGAAGTAGGCGTAAGGGAAGAGAAGAGAGATCACAAGTCACAAATCACAAATTACAAATCACAGTTCGAGTACGTGACGTGCTCGCCCCTCCTCAGTTGAAGTAGGCCGACCATTCCTGGTCGGCGACCATCCATCACTTCAGACCTATGCTACAATGCGTCATGCTGAAACCCGCCATGTTGCTGCTCTCCGCGGGGATTCAGCATCTTCCACGAAAGAAAGATGCTGAATCGGTCGCAGAGCAACGCCGGGGACCGTTCAGCATGACGCGGCGTCATGTGCTCGCTTGACCACGCTCTGCCCTGCACTGCGAGCGCATCGCTGTACAAACAGAAGATGTCTCCCGCAGATTACGCAGATATCGCAAATAAAACCGCAGATGATCTCATCAACGTGAAGTCTTCTCTGCGTACATCTGCGGAATCTGCGGGAAACAGTATTTAATGAACGTTGCGACCAAGAATGGTCGCCCCACTTTGCTGAGGCAGGCCGAACCTTCCTGCCTGGTGAGCGCGTCGCTGCACCAGTCACTCCGAACGAGCCTAATGTCTTTGCCTCGTCCACGACGTGAGCGCCAACGGCGTTCCTATGGGAGAGTCTGAGACGACTGCTCTACACTCGGATTTGCCGCCTCTTGTTCCGCATTTTATTTTTGCCAAAGGCCTCATCAATCAGGCGGCATTCCGCCAGTGCGGCATTCCATAAAGCGGAACCTCCCCCTCGACTCGTCCAGACAAAAAGCGTCTGG
>WBUG01000003.1 GCA_008933835.1 Bacteroidota bacterium
CCTTCTCCATCCGTTCATCGGTGTCTCCCCACCGCGCCATCGCGGAGTCGGGTCCGGCGAACTCCCCGCGGGCATCATCGCCGAAGCGGAACGATTCCAGCGCGCGCCCGTTCCGGATACGCTCCATCAGCACGCCGGCTCCTACCTTCGTCCTGGCGTACAGGAAGTACACCTTCAGTTCGTTCCTCGCCAGGCGCATCGCCGCGTCGGTCTCGGCGTCGCTCAGCATCACGCGCTGCGAGATCTCGCGCCGGTACAGCTCGTCCCGCACGAGCATCCGCTCGACGGCGCGCACGGCGGACTCGACCGCCGGGTCGTCGCCGAGTCCCGTCTGTTTCGCCCTCTGTGCGAGCAGTTTCTCTCCGATGAGCGAAAGGAGGAAGTCGGCTTTGGACCGGTCGGAGGCGTCGCGGCTCTGACGGAGGGACGGGGTGAGTTCGTAGCGGGAGAGGAACTCCCGGCGGGTGATGGTGATGTCGCCCACCGTCGCCAGCGGTTCGTCGTCGAGGGGCTGTGCCGCGAGCGGAAGGACCGCCAGCAGGAAGATCGTCATCCGGCGGAGGAGGTCAGACATACCGCACCGCCAGGGAGAGGGCGAACGGGAGCCCGAGCAGTACGGCATGCCCGAGCATCGGCGCGATGAGACTGCCGGTCTTCCAGTACGCCGTCGCGCTGTACGAACCGATGAGCAGCGCGAGCGCCGTGTCTCCTCCCGGCAGGGCGAACGGAGCCTCCGCCGGCAGGATGGCGAAGAGGAGGACCGGGATCGCGACCGCCGCGGGTACGGGACCCAGCCGGCGTTCGTATCCGATGCTCTTGGCGAGCATGGTCTGGAAGAAACCGAAGAAGAGGATCTGAGACGCGACCGGGGAGGACATCCAGAGGATCAGCATCGACAGGAGCACGGCGGCTCCGGAGTCCGCCGTCCCTTCCCAGCCGGCACGGAGCGGAGCATCCGTCATGACGGCGAACGCGGCGACGCTCACGGCCGCGGCGTACGCACCGGCGGTCCAGCGCATCGACGCGGGAAGGTTCTTCGAGTTGATGCCGAAACTCCACAGATGGCCGCGGGAGACGAAGAGGATGCCGAGGAAACCGGCGGCGAACATCCACGCGTGGTGTTCGAAACGGAAGGCGAGCATGGAGGGCACGGGGACCGGCACCGCCGTCGACAGAAGGCGAAGGTCGGTGAACGCCGCCGCGCACAGGACGAAGAGCGCCGCGGCACCGATGACCGGAAGATCGGGTTGTCTCTCCGCTGCGGAGGCCATCACGACCCCAGCACGCGAAGACGCGCGAATTTGATCATGAGGTTCTTCGGTCCGACCCCCTGGAATTGGACGACCGCTTTGGCGCTGTCCCCCCTCCCGCTGAGCTGCGTCACCTTCCCTTTGCCGAACACTTCGTGCTCCACATACACCCCCACCCGCAGTTTGATCTCCTCCTGCGACTCGTTCTCGTAATCCACTTCGTTGTCCGGCACGAATCCGTCCGTCGGCTTCGGTTTCTTCACCGGGGCCGGCGTGGTGTAGCGGCGGCGCGCGGCCTGGAGGGACGACACCGTTTCGACCGCGTACGAAGAGCGCCGGGGCGCGTCCTTCTGCAGCAGCGAATCAGGGATCTCCGAAACGAAGCGCGAGACCACCGGATAGGAGACGTCGCCGAACCGGTAGCGGATGCGCGTGTAGGTCATGTACACCTTCCGCATCGCGCGGGTGATGCCGACGTAACAGAGACGCCGTTCCTCTTCGAGTTCCGACGCGTCCGGCGTCACCTGGTAGAGCGGAAAGAGCCCCTCCTCCATCCCGGCGATGAAGACCACCGGGAATTCCAGTCCTTTCGCCGCATGCAGCGTCATCATCGTGACGGCGTTCCGTTCGTCCACGAGCGTGTCGACCGCCGCGACGAGCGAGACCTCTTCCAGGAACGACTCGAGCGAGGCCTTCTCCGCGTTCTGGTCCACGAACTCGCTGACGGCGGAGAGGAGCTCCTGCACGTTCTCCCACCGCGCGAGCGATTCGGGGGTCTGCTCCTCCTTGTACATCTTCAGGATGCCGAGTTCGTCCACCAAAGAGCGGGCGAGTTCGCTGGCGGACATCGACTCCTTCAGCTCCGCGTACTTGGCGATGAGCGCCGTGAACTGCGCGACGGCGTTCCGGACCCGTTCGGTGACGGAAGGAATGTCGCGGACCTGACGCACCGTTTCGAAGAGGGAGAGATTCGTTTTGGTGGCGTGCTCGATGAGCTTGTCCACCGTCGTGTCGCCGATGCCCCGCGCGGGAACGTTGATGACCCGCAGCAGGCTCTCTTCGTCCCGCGGGTTCACCACCAGCCGCAGGTACGCCAGCACGTCCTTGATCTCCTTGCGCTTGTAGAACTCGATGCCGCCGACGATGACGTACGGCAGTCCGGCGCGGCGCAGCGCGTCCTCAATGGAGCGCGACTGCGCATTGGTGCGGTACAGGACGGCGAAGTCGCGAAGGTTCAGCTTCTCGCGGCCGATGTGTTCCTGCACCTTCTGGGCGATGGTGTGCCCCTCCGCCTTGTCGTCCTCGCATTCCATGAGCGTCACGGGATCACCGGCGGGGTTCTCGGTCCACAGGGTCTTGTGGATCTGGTTTCGGTTGTTCTTGATGACGGCGTCCGCCGCGGCGAGGATGGTCCGGGTGGAGCGGTAGTTCTGCTCCAGCCGGAAGACCTTCGCCTGGGGATAGTCCCGTTCAAAGTCGAGGATGTTCTTGATGTCGGCGCCGCGGAAGGCATAGATGCTCTGCGCGTCGTCCCCCACCACGCAGATGTTCCGGAACTTCGACGCGAGGAGGCTGATGAGGACGTACTGCGCGCGGTTGGTGTCCTGGTATTCGTCCACCAGCACGTACTTGAACCGGTGCTGGTACTTCTCCAGCACGGCGGGATGCTTGCGGAAGAGGTCGATGGGACGCAGGAGCAGGTCATCGAAGTCCATCGCGTTGTTCTTGTGCAGCTTCGGCTGGTACTCGGAGTACACCTGCGAAACCTTCTGGTCGATGAAGTCCTTCGCCAGTTCCTCGTATTCCCGGGGGGAGACCATCTGGTTCTTCGCACCGCTGATGCGGGACTGCACCGCGCGGGGATTGAGCTGCTGCGGCGACAGGCCGAGCGAGTTCATGATGTTCTTGATGAGGCCGAGCGTGTCGTCCGTATCGTAGATGGTGAACGAGCGGGTGTAGCCGAGGGTCTCCGCCTCGTGCCGGAGGATGCGGGCGAAGATGGAATGGAAGGTTCCGGCCCAGACGCTGTGGGCGTGACGGCCGATGAGGCGCTCGGTCCGCTCCTTCATCTCCTTTGCGGCCTTGTTGGTGAACGTCAGCGCCAGCACTTCGTACGGCGGAACGCCCGATTCGAGCAGATGGGCGATGCGGTACGTGAGGACGCGCGTCTTGCCGCTGCCGGCTCCGGCGACGATCATGACGGGACCGTCAATGACCGACGCGGCCTGCCGCTGGACAGGGTTCAGGTGGTCGAGCAATGCCAATGGTTCTTCTTCGACAATGAGTGGATGGGGCGTGGAATGCGGGGATAAAATACGAAAATCGGCGGGGAACTACAACGGCGGTATCACACGAGGATGGCGCCTTCGGCACGGAGCAGGAACTCTTTCGTCTTGATGCCGGCCGCATATCCGGTGAGGGAGCCGTCCGTGCCGATGACGCGATGACACGGGATGATGATGGGGATGGGGTTCTCGCTGTTCGCACGGCCCACCGCTTGGAAGCCTCTCGGTACGCCGGTGCGCCGCGCGAGTTGCTTGTAGGAGATGGTGGAACCGTACGGGATGTTGCGGAGCTCCTTCCAGACGCGGAGCTGGAACGAGGTGCCGATGAGGTCCATCGGCGCGGTGAACTTCGCCAGCTTGCCGTTGAAGTACCGGTTGAGCTGATCGATGATCTCCCGGTTGCGGCTCTTGTTCTCCACCACATCCTCTTCATTGAAATGCGCGGCGAGCCACGCGAAGAAGTCCTTCTTCGTCTCCTTCGGAATGCAGATCTTGCACACCCCCTTCTCGGTCGAGGCGACGTAGATCGTACCGATCTTGGAGTCGAACGATGTGCAGTAGATCTTGGGCATTCGGATCAGGCGTTGATGGGGGAACCGGGGCAAAATATAGAAAAGAGTTCTCTGGCGTTCAAGCAATCGCCGAAAATAAAAAGCGGGATGTGCCTTCGAACATCCCGCTTTGTTGCTTGGGACCGCACCGGAGTTCCCACCTCCCCAGATGGAAGCCGTATGCAGCGCCCAAAACCGAACTGTCTGACTTAAAGTGTTTTATGAGCGATACCGTTCACCGGATTATGTTCTGAGTACTTCGCATGCTCATTTCAGCAGCAGCATCTTCCGTGTGACCCGTCCCCCGCCGGCCGATAGCGCACAGAAGTATGTGCCGCTCGGAAGTCCGGCCGCATCGAACCGGATCGTGTGCGTTCCCGCCTCCTTCACACCTTCCGCCAACCGCCCCACCTCACGTCCGGCCGCATCGTAGACCGTGAGCGAGACGGGACCGCGGACCGCCAGCGAGTAGCGCAGTGTCGTGGAGGGATTGAACGGATTCGGAAAATTCTGCTCAAGTGCGAACGATACGACGGTACTCCGTTCCCGGGGACCCTCAGCCGACAGGAGCGGATGGGAGGTCCGGTACGTTGAGTATCCATAGTTGCTCGCGTCGTTCATGCCGATGACGGTGTACGGCCCCGACAGCGCCGCGGAGGAGACCCGCAGTGCGCCGAAGGTCGGGGGAAGGTCACCGGTGATGTCGTTCCACTGCGTACCGCCGTCGGTCGAGACGAACAGCTTCTTCGCCGACGTGGAGACGAAGAGACGGCTGCCGGCGGAAGCATACCCGCTCAGGTAGTTGAAGAACGCCGCTCCGGTGTAGACGCCCTTCCAGCTGTTTCCCTGGTCCGTGCTGACGGAGAGTTTCCCTCCGGCGGCGGTGGAACCGTACGAACCGGCGGCGAGCATTCCGCCCGCCGAAGCGAGGAACTGTACTGCGGCGGTCCCGAGGGAATCCTTCCCCACCGGCTGCCACACCGTGCTCGTATCGGTCCAGCGGTGCACACCATTATTGGCGGACATGAACAGTGCCCCGTTATGGACCACGAGCCGGTGGATATCGGCGGTGCTCCACCCGGCGTTCATCGCGCTCCATGTGTGGCCGGAATCCTGACTCCGCTGCACTCCGCTCCCCTTCACGCCGGCGTACCACGCCGTGCCCCATTTCACGACGGCCGAGACCGTCTTCCCGTACATGAACTGTGCGTTGGACGGGTAACGCCATGTGCGGCCGCGGTCGAACGAACGCGCCACACCGCTGCCGGCCGTTCCGGCGAAGAGCGTGTCGCCGGAGAGCGCGAGCGCGTTGAAGTTGATGGTGTATCCCAGACCGCCGGAGGACTGCGACCAGGTCGCGGCGCCGTCGCCGCTGCGCAGCAGACCCCACCGGTTGGCGGCGGCATAGACGGTGTCGCCGTCGGTCAGCATCGCGTTCACATACACCCGCGCCGGCAGTCCTCGTCCGAACGGATGGAACGAAACGCCGCCGTCGAGACTGCGGTGAAGCCCGAGCAGACCGAGTCCGGCGAACATCTGTCCGTTCACCGTGCACAGCGAGTTCAGCTGCGGTTCGGAGTATCCTGCCAACGACGGGATGGGATGCCACGTGGCGCCGTTGTCGGTGCTCCGTTTGATGGTCTCGGGAGCGTTGGAGAGCCCTGTCTGCGCGATACCGGCATAGATGCCCGCATCGGTCCATATCATCCGCGACACGGTCGGGATGCCGCCGTTCGGCGCGGTGAGTCCCGTCCCCGCATCGGTGACGAGCTGCCAGGTCTTTCCGCCGTCCACGGAACGGTGCGCCGTACCGATGCCGTTCACCATGTACGAAAAGAGCGTGTCGTTCCGGGCGATGAGCTCCTTCCCGTTCAGGTAGTGCGTCCCTCCCTGGCTCAAGTTGGTGAGCACCACGCTCCAGTTCTTCCCCTCATCGGTGGACTTGAACAGTGTATCGCTGACGATGTACATCACCGGGCCGTCCACCGCCAGACCGGTGAACTGGTTCTTGGCGACCTTCGACGCGGTCCAGTTCTGTCCTCCGTTGTAGGACGAGTAGAGCACGTTCACGGAGTGGATGTGCACGCCGTTCGGCGTGACGTAGATCCGCCCTTCAGAGACGTACCCGGCGTAGAGGATGCGGAGCGTTCCGGGAGTGACGGCGGTCCACTGCGTGCCGGAGTTCGTGCTGCGGTAGAGCCGCCCCTGCGCCGTCGCGGGTTCAAGGTAGGACGCATAGACGGTGTCGTTCTTCACCGCCACGGAGTACCCGACGCCGTAGGTCCCGGACGAGACGGCCAGACCGGCGTTCACCGGCCCCCATGTTTCGCCGGCGTCCGTCGAACGGTAGAAACCGTATCCGAAATTACCGTTGCGGAGCGTGGTCCCTGCCAAGAGCGTTCCTCCGGAGGAGGCCGCGATATCGGTGATCCACACCTCCTGAGGACCGCGCGCGTCCCACGACTGGGCGGCGATGATGACCGGAACGACGAGCGAGATGAACAGCGGACGGAACATGGGTCGAGCGTTCTCCTTCTTCGATCATTTCATGAACATCATTTTCCGCGTGAGGGACGTTCCCCCGGCGGTCATGCGGATGAGGTACGTGCCGCTCGAAAGTCCGTGCGGCATGAAGTCGACCGAGTGTCCCCCCGCGGCGTGCGGACCGTCGGCGAGCACCGCAACGGTGCGGCCGAGCATGTCATGAACAGTCAGCCGGACCTCGGAAGGACGCCCCAGCGTGAACCGGATGCGTGTCGAGGGGTTGAACGGATTGGGATAGTTGTGCTCCAGTGCGAATGACGATGGTCCGAGAGTACGTTCTCCATCCCGTACGGCGGTGGTGACGGCCGCACTGCGGTACATCCCGCCGGACGTTCCGGCGAAGAGATGTCCTGACGCCGAAGCGAAGAGCGTACGGATGGTCGTTTGATTGTCGATGAGGCCGATACTGGGGAGGATCTCGCTCCATGATACGCCGCCGTTGGTCGAGCGGTAGACGATGGAATTGATGCCGTTCTTAGCGCCGCCGAAGAAGAGGTGCCCGTCCCGGTCCACCGTCACATGGATGCCGTACGGTTTCACTTTCTGCGTATCGATGCGGACCCAGTTCTCTCCCGCATCGGTGGAACGGAACAGTCCGGCGTCGCTGCCGCAGAAGAGGTCGCCGCCCGAAGCAATAGCGAGACTGTGCACCATCGTATTCCCCATGCCGTTCTTCATTTCGGTCCACGTGCTGCCGCTGTCGGTGGAACGCATGACACCCGATCCGGAGAAGGAGCGGAACGCGAACAAGCTCCCGTCGTCTCGCTGCCGCAGGAAGGTCGCCGGCGTGTTGGAGACCTTTGTCCAAACTTTGCCGTGGTCCATGCTGCGGAAAATGCCGGTACTGGTTGCAGCGATGATGGAAGCGAACTTCGTTCCGAGGACCGCATTGACGTAACCGCTGAGGACGGTGATGCCTGAAATGGCCTTGAAGGTCGCCCCCTGGTCCGTCGAGCGGAAGAGCTTCGCGGGATAGAAATTGTCCCCCACGATGATGGTGTCGCCGTGGAATCCCACGGAGGGGACCCCGTTCACACCGGTGTTGAGGTGCTTCCAGGTCGTCCCGTTATCGGTGGTACGATAGAGGTTCTGGTAGGCGCTTCCGCCGGCGGCGACGTACACTTCTCCGTTCGCCCGTTCGGTGAACGCGGTGACGTTCGGATACGCGACCGGAAGCGGTTTCCAGGTCGCACCATTGTCGGTCGAACGGTAGGTCTGGTCCTGCGACAGGAAGAGATGTCCCTGTGCGTTGACATGGATACCGGAGAATCCGAAGGAAGGGGTCTGGAGCGGTGCCCAGGTCGCGCCGTTGTCGGTGGAGGCGTGGAGCCATTCCGGAAGACCGTTGGAGGACGACATGCCGACGAACACTGTTCCGTTCGGCGCCGCCGTGACATCGGCGATGTATGACGATGCGAACGCCGCGAGGTACCAGCTGTTCCCGCCGTCGGTGGACGCCCGCAGACCGTTCCCGGTCCGGACATAGAGGGTGCCGTTCGGATGGACGACGGCCTTAAAGATGGCGACGGAGTCGAGGCTGTTCGCCCCTTTCGTCCACGTCACGCCGGCATCGGTGGAACGAAGCGCGTACCCCCGTTCCGGGTTCCCGTTGCTGCGGGTGAAGGCGTACCAGACCGAACCGTCGTACGTCGCCATGGCGGAGATGGCAGTGTCCGCTCCGAGCTGCGCGGCGCCCGCGGCTTTTGTGAAGTTCGTACCGTTGTCCGTCGACCGGTAGATGCCGCCGGTCGTTCCGACCACGACCACGCCGGAGGTGTTCGCCAGCACGGACGAGCACGATGTCTCGGTGATCCCATTGCCGACCACGGTCCAGCTCGCTCCGCGGTTCGTCGAGCGGGAGAGGCGCTGCTGGTTCTGCGCCAGGAAGATGTTCCCGGCGGGGACCACATGGATGTCCTGCACATAGTTCACGATGACCGCCGGCGACCAGCTCTCGCCGTTGTTCGCCGAACGGGTGAATCCGGAGTTCATCGTACCGAACACCGTGTCTCCCCCGCCGAACCGCACCTCGTTCAGCCCCACGCTGTACGGAGCGGTGCGGTTCCAGAACGCCTGCGCGTGTGCCGCTGAGCCGCACATCACCGTCAACAATACCGCCGTCATCACTTTCATCATCGTATCACTTCCCCCAGTGTTGGTCCAAGGATCGCAGCGCCGGACGGGCTGCCTCATTTCAACAGCATCATCTTCCGCGTGAGGTCCACCGCTCCGGCCTGCAGCCGGCAGAAGTACAGGCCGGACGAGAGTCCCTGCGCATGGAACGCCGCTTCGTACGTGCCGGCCTCCATCTCCCCTTCGGTGAGCGTCGCCACCTTCCGGCCGACCACGTCATACACCGAAAGAGTCACCTTCGACGCCGCCGGCACGGAGAACCGGATGACGGTCGAAGGATTGAAGGGATTGGGATAGTTCTGCTGCAGGATGAATCCCTCGGGTGCCGTCGTACGGACGCGCTGCACGGATTCGAGCGCTCCCGGATCGTTGATATAGGCGGCGAAGTTCTGCGAACTGTAACCGTCGATGTAACCGAAATATCCGGAGACGTAGATGTTCCCCCGTGTATCGGCGCGGGCCATCGCCATGTCCTGCTGGAAGCTGCTGGTCGCCGTGCCGAGGTTCTCCCACGTGGTGCCGTTCCAGCGGGCGAAGTATTTGTAGGCGGCGTTGCCGCCGATGGAGGTGAACTTCCCGACGATGTACAACCGTCCCGACTTGTCCACCGCCATGTCCGTGATGCCGGACGTGTTCCCCTTCAACCCGAGCGAGACCGTGTCCCACGTACTGCCGTTCCATTTCGCGATGTGCCACACCGCCTTGGTGCCGATGGAATCGAACTTCCCGGCGACATAAAGGTCGTTGCCGACCACCGCCATGGCCGTGATGACCGCCTGTGAGGCGCTCTTGTTGTACCGGAACTCCGCTCCGCCGACGGACGACCACGCCGAACCGTCCCACCGCGCTACGGCGGATGCCGGCATGGTTCCCGCCGTGGTGAAGCTCCCCGCGGCGAACAGTTCGTTCCCTTTCACCGCCAGGGCGTAGACCGTTCCCTTCGATGCACCCGAACGGATACCGGTCCCGATGGAATCCCACGCCGTTCCGTTCCACCGCACGATGCTGTACGCCGTCTTCTGGTTCGGGAAGACCCCGAACGGCGCGTCGAACGAACCGGCCACGACGATGTCCGAACCGTACCGGACGATGGCGCGGACGTCCGAACCGAACGAACCGGGCTGACCGGGACCGTTCATGCTCTGGAACGATGAACCATTCCATTTGATGACCCCCATGGAATTGACGCCGTTGAAGGAGGAAAAACCGCCGCCGATGTACAGGACGGTATCGTCGCTGGCGAGGGCGCGGACGGTGGAGGTGTTCTTGTAGCTGCCTGTGCCGACCGAATCCCACCGCTGACCGTTCCACCGCGCCAGACGGCGCGCCGGGGTGGCGCCGGCGTAGTTGAACTCGCCGCCGACGAACACGTCGCCGTTGGAACGTTCGTGGAGCGTGAAGACGGCGCCGTCCGGGAAACCGTGCGTGTTCTTCCCGACGAGGGCGCTCCAGCGTTCGTTGACGATGTCGTACGACGCCGCGCCGGTCGTCCCCACGCCACCGGGGTATTTGAAGTCACCACAGAGCAGGAGGCGGCCGCCGGAGAGGATCATATCGTTCACCCGCGGATTCTGTCCGTACTGCGACGAGGTGATGCCGGTGCCGAGCTTCTCCCATGTTTTGCCGTTCCAGCGCGAGACCGCGTCCACCGTGCTGTTGGCCGACGAAGGGGCGCGCACGCCGGCGACGTAGACCCGTCCGAGGGAATCGACCTCGACCTGCGTCAGTTCGGTCGTCGTACCGGCACCGAGCGTGTCCCACGAACTCCCGTTCCACCGCGCGATGCAGTTGGCGATCTTCCCGCCCGCCCTGTTGAACGCTCCGACGACGTACAGCGTATCGCCGTGGACGGCGATGTCGTTCACATGCGCCCTCGCCGTCGTCCCGGACACGCCGGCCACCGAACCGGTGAGGCCCGTCGCCACCGTGTCCCACGTGCTGCCGTTCCACTTCATGATGGCGACGTTCTCCTTATCGAACGTGCTCACGGAATAGGTCGCCGAGTAGATGCGGCCGTCCGGCGTGACGGTGAAGGCACGGTTGGTGACGCTGTTGTTGGAGTTCGCGAGCGACAGCGAACCGATCGAATCCCACGTGCTCCCGTTCCACACGGCCACGCCTTTCACCGAAAGGGTGCCTGCCTTCGTGAACGGCCCGACGACATACAGTTTTCCGTTCCGGTACTGCATCCTCGTTGGCGCGCTGAACGCGGACATCGAGTATGCCCCCGGCACCGAATCCCATTTCGTACCGTTCCATTTGACGATTCCCCTTTTCGCCAATGGACCGACACCCATGTACGGGCCGGAGACGTAGACATCCTCGCCGTCACCCGCCGCCATCGCGACCACGGGGAACGACGAACCGTAGAAGCCGCCCGGAACGGAATCCCACCCGGTCGCCTGGCGCCAGCGCGCGAAGAAGTTCGTCCGGACACCGAACGCGTAATCGAATCCGCCGCCGAGGTAGAGCGTCCCGGACGACGTCAGTGCGATGCCGGTCGGCACGTTATTGTTCGTTCCGTTCTGGCCGTACCGCAACGACCAGTATCCCTGTCCGGACAACGGCGCCGTCAGCACGACGGCGATCACGAGCGTCAGTATCGTTCGATTCACTGCTCCCCCTTTATTATGGTTTTTCGGATGACGGCCCGCAGCCAAGTTCATCGGTCTCCCCCAGAATGAACTTGATGGGAATCTGCCGGCAGATCCTTCTCGCCGTCTCACTGTCCGTCGCGGTCATGACGCTGTATCCTTCCCGCGTCAGCAGCTCACGGAGCTTTCGAAGTTCCTGTGTGTTCTTGTCGATAATGAGGATGTGTTCCGGCATTGTTCGGCTTTCGCTTGCCGAAGATATTGCAAAGACCGGACCAGATTATCCTTAAAGGAACCTGTCAGGTGGAAGGATTTGAGGGAATTGAAAGGCGTGTCAGGCCGGTGTCGCACGGCGGCGACACCGGCGGTGAAAACCGGTGTCGGAAGATTGCGACACCGGACTCAGTTCAGAGGTCGATGGAGAGTTGTGAAAGGAGTTTATAGAAGTGCGTCCGGTTGATGCCGAGGGTCTGAGCCGCTTCGGACTTGGACTTCGCCTGGCGCAGCACCCGAATTATATAGAGACGGCGGAACTCGGTCTCGGCCTCTTCCAGCGTTTTTCCGCCGTACACGACCGGTGCGTTCCGTTCGGATTCCACGATCTCCGGCGGCAGGTCTTCCGGTCCGATATCGGTCCCCTTCATCAGCACCACGGCTCGCTGGACGATGTTGTCCAGTTCGCGGACGTTCCCGGGGAAATGATAGCTCTCGAGGACGGCGAGGGCTTCGGGAGTGATACCGGGAAGCCGGTCCGGCGCGTGTTTCCGGATGAAGAAACGGACGAGCTCGTCGATGTCCTCACGGCGGTCGCGCAGCGGCGGCATCGTCAGTTCGATGACCTTCAGTCGGTAGTACAGGTCCTCGCGAAAGGTTCCGGCGGCCACCATTTCCGGGATGTTGCGGTTGGTCGCGACGATGACCCGCACATCGATCTTCCGGGTCTGTACGCCGCCGAGCCGTTCGATCTCCCGGTTCTGCAGCATCCGCAGCAATTTCGCCTGCAGGTTCACGCTCATCTCCCCGATCTCGTCCAGGAAGAGCGTCCCGCCGTCGGCCAGTTCGATCTTCCCCGGTTTGGACCGTGTGGCTCCAGTGAACGCGCCGCTCTCGTATCCGAACAGTTCCGACTCAAGAAGGTCGTTCGGGATGGCACCGCAGTTGATGGTGACGAACGGACGGGCGGAGCGGCGGCTGTTGCGGTGGATGGCGTTCGCCAGCAGGTCCTTCCCCGTTCCGTTCTCGCCGAGCAGGATAACCCCCGCATCGGTCGACGCGATGCGCGATGCGACCTTCAGCACGTCGAAGAGCGCCCGGCTTCCGCCGATGATGTCGTCGCAGCGGAACTCGCGCCGGAGGTCTTCGAACCGCATCACCGCGTCGGCGACCAGCTTCTTCTCCAGCGTGGTGATCTCGGACGAGATCTCGAACCCGCGGACGATCTGCCGTGCGAAGGAGAGCAGGTACACCAGGTCCGCCTCCGTGAATCCGTGCTCCCGGTTCCTCCGGTCGATGTACACCGCGCCGAACACCCGCGCTCCCGCCGCAAGCGGAACGCACATCGCGGCCGTGATGCCGAGCCGCACGATGCTGTGCTGCTGCGCCATCGCATCGTCGAACTGCGGGAACTGCGTCGGTTCGGACCGGGCGATGGTGTTGCGGATGACCGTCATGCTCATCTCTTTCGCGTCGGGGTTCGATTCCGGGTCCATGTTGCACGCCACCACCCCGTCCGGTCTCCCATCACGGTCCGCCAGCACGATGAACCCTTCGTCCGCGCCGAGCTCTTTCACGACGGTCGTCACCGCCTTCTCCATCAGCGCCCGCATCTCCGTCTCGGAGGTGAAGAGGATACCGGAGGCGTAGAGGACCTCGTACTGCCGTTTCGCTTCGGTCATGCGCTCCAGGGAACGCTCGAGACGTTCGGCAGCGTCGAACGCGGTGTTCGTCTCGCCGCTGAGGCGACGGTTGGCCTCCATCACCTGGGCGAAGAGGCGGTCGAGCTTCTTCACGGCGTCGGCAGGCGCTCCGGCGCTCCGGAGCAGCGTGGAGAGCTCCATGAACTCCGTCGAGATCTGGCCGGTGGCGTCGCTGAGCATTTTCTGGAATCGCTGTCGTGTGTCCGACATACTGTCCTCGTTACATGGATGCAAGAGCGTCCGCGAGCTCCGCGGCGGTCGCAAAACGTGAGGCCGCGTCCTTGGCCAGGCACCGCGCCGCCGCGGCGTCCCATGCCGGCGGCACCTCCGGTCGGAGCGTCGACGGCGGCGGCGGAACGGTGTTGAAGATGGAATGGATGAGCGCGATCTCGTTCTCCCCTTTGAACGGAAGCGTGTTCGTGAGCAGTTCGTAGAGGATGACGCCGAGGGAGAAGATGTCGGTCCGCGCGTCCACATCGGTGCTGGTGACCTGTTCCGGCGCCACATAGCCGAGCGTACCGAGCACCGTTCCGAGCGACGTCATGGTGGTCACCAGCGGTGATTTCGAGAGGCCGAAGTCCATGATGCGGACCCGTCCGTCGTCGCCGAACATCAGATTGCCGGTCTTCAGGTCGCGGTGCACGATGCCGGCGGCATGGACGGCGGTGAGTCCGCCGCACACCTGCCGGACGATCTCCCGCACTTCCGGCAGCGGGAGCGGATGCCGCTGCGCGAGACGTTCGCGGAGCGTGCCGCCGCCGAGGAACTCCATCGCGATATATCCGCGTCCCTCCGACTCTCCCGTTTCGTACACGGTGACGATGTTCGGATGGTCGAACGACGCCAGCAGATGGCCCTCCGCAGCGAGCCGGCGGCGGTTCTCGGGGTCGTTCATCAGTTCCGGGTTCAGGACTTTCACGGCCGCCGGGCGTTTCGTCACCGTGTCCGCCGCGCGGTAGACCTTCCCCATCCCCCCCTGACCGATGAGTTCACCGAGACGGTATCGGCCGATGTGCTGTGCACGGCGCCGTTCGTCCCGGACATGTCGCCCCCAGGCCGCCGCGATTCCTGTTCCTGAGGTGACGAGGAACGACAGCACGATGTTCGCGGCCGGAGCGGTACCGGAGAGCGCATAGACGAGAAGGAGGTGAACGGCGGCGGAGAGGCCGATGGTGACGGACGCGGTCGCCTGCCTCCGCAATCCCGCCGGGGCGGCCAGCAGGAAGAAGAGCAGGAGCGCCGCTGCGGTCAGGAGCGCTTTGGCGGATTCGATGCGCCAATCCAGCATCGCCGCTGCCCGGCGGACCGAAAGACCCGAAAGGATGAGCCAATGGAGATAGGCACCCGACTCACGCACGAGCGTGCTCGAAGGAACCGGCAGTATCGTATCACCGCTCTTGAAGCGGATTCGGACCGGCTCCTCCTTCCCCACGGACTCCGGAAGGATGACTCGGCGCGATGAGTTCGGTATCATCGGCGATGCGCCCTCTCCCACCGTTGCGTTCCACGGACCGGCGGTGACCGTGATGCCGGTGCCGCTCCGGTTCCCGCGGTCCGGTTCGAGCCGCAGAACACGTGCCTCTTCCGGATCGAGGTTGTTGCGGTAGAGCACCGCACGGTCTCCGGTGCCGAGACTGGCGCGTGCGCTTCCGATGAAGAGGTCCAGATCGCCGTCGCCGTCGATGTCCGCGAACGACGGATTCCCGGCGAACTGGAGGCCGACCCGTTCCGACACCTCGGTGAACCGCATCCCGGCGGAGTTCAGGTAGAGTTTGGAACCAATGAAGAGGTCGAGCCGGCCGTCGTTATTGACGTCCGCCGCCGCCATCATTCCGTTGGAGGGTTCCGCATGGAAGATCGTTTCGGTCAGACCGGACCGGGCTCCCTGTTCCGTGAAGCGGCCGTTCCCGTCATTGATGAAGAGAAGCGGCGGCGCTTTCTGACAGTGCACCGCGAAATCCGCCGCGCCGTCGTTGTTGAAGTCGCCCGGCACGGCGATGGTGGGGGCGATGTCGTTCTCCGCAATGTAGAGCGGCTGCGATGCGCGCCGGAACGTCCATCCGCCCGCGTTGAGGAAGAGGTCGAAGAAGGAGCCTTTATAGCTGACGTAGTACGGGAGAAGGATGTCGGTGCGGCCGTCCCCGTTCACATCGGCGAACGCGGCTCCGTACGATGCATGGCCGGTATGCTTCGAGATGCCTGCATCGTCCGTCACGTCGGTGAACCGCCCGGTCCCGTCGTTCCGGAAGAGCTGGTCCGGAAGGTCATAGTTCGAAATGTACAGGTCCAGGGCACCGTCGCCGTCCAGGTCCACGAACCGAGCGGCGTTCAGGCCGGACGCGTTCATCTCGCGGAGTGCGAGACCGGAACGTTCTGTCATATCTTCGAATCCGCCGGTGAGCGTACCGCGATGGAGCGTGAAGAGACGGTGGTCCGCGATCTGCAGCAGATCCGTTCGGCCGTCATTGTCCACGTCGCCCGCCGCTACGGCGGATGGATCGCGCGGCGCTCCGGACAATCCCCGCTGCACGGTCACGTCCGTGAAGACCGCCGAGCCGTCGCTCTCATACAAGAGGTTGCTGCTCCCTTCGTTGAAGAGGAAGAGCCCGGGACGTTCGTCCGTCCCTTCGTCGAGGAAGAGCGCGCCGCGGCCGTGCCGGCGCAGTGACGAGGGACCGGTGACGTCCGTGAAGGAGAAACCGGTGGAGTTGGCAGTGGTGTAGATGCCGAGTCCCCCGATGATCCAGAGGTCTCTCGCGCCGCCGTTGGCGATGACATCGATGTCCGACAGGACATCATCGTATACGAGGATGGAGGGCTCGGTACGCCAGACTCCACCGGTACGTTTCAGCAGTGTCGAAGCGTTGCCGACGGCCCACACTTCGTCCGCGCCGATGACCTTGAGAGAGTTGAGCGTTTCGCGCGTTCCGGACTCTTCTTCGCTCCACTCTCTCCCGTTCCAGCGGATCACCGTCCCCCGTTCACCCACCGCCCATCCGTTGCCCGCATCGGCGAAACGGACCCGGAACAGACTCTTCTGTGTCGGCGATGGTGTCCGTTCCCACCGGCCGTTCCGGTACCGGAGGATGACTCCGCCGCGTCCTACCGCCCATCCGTTCCCGTCATCGAGCATGCAGATATCGTTCAGGTCGCCGTCATAGGCGTTGACGCGGTCGTCGGTGAGCAGCGGGCTTGCGACCTCCTTCCATGACCGTCCGTCATTATGGAGGATGTGCCCCTGTTGGCCCACCATCCATCCTTTCCCGTCCGCAAACTGATGGATTCCTTTCATCATCACATGGTCCACGGCATCCCACATAATGACCGGAAGAGGGACGTCCCGCCGGCCTGCCGGGGAGAACGAGGTGAAGACCGGCCGGTATGCGCCGTCATGGGTACGATGCGTGACGAGGGAGATACCGTGCATCGAGTCACGGCTGGCGATGAGGGGAAAATCGGAGTACGGGAAGTGATGGAGCGGCTGCCACTGTCCGCCCCGGAAACGGTACAATTTCCCGGAGAACTCGCGTCCCCTTCCCCGCGAGACGGCGATGCCGTCGCTGTCGGAGAACATCACGATGCGGGTGCCAAGGTCCACCGACGCCTGCCGGTACCACTGCAACGTGTCCGCCGCTCCTTCACGGGAGCGCTCTGTACGATCGTCCGGTCCGGAACAGCCTGCAGCGAGGAGGAGCATCAGGGGAACCGTCAGACGGCGCGCTATGTTCAATCCAATGCAGAACATTGTATAGAGAATGTAAAGAATGTTGCAAGATTTTCCCAATTGGAACATCATGGTCAAATCCGTATCTTCCATTCATCAACCACCGAAGGAGTGCTCATGAAGCATTTTGTCATTGCCGCCCTGCTCACCGTCAGCGTCGCTCTCTATGCGGCGGACAAGACGAAGACCGTCACCCTCTCCGTGTCGGGCATGACCTGTGAGTCGTGCGCCGGGACGGTCGAGAAGGCGTTGAAGAAAATGGAGGGAGTTCAGAAGGTCTCGGTCAACATCAAGCAGAAGAACGCGGTGGTGACGCTCGCTTCGGCCAGCAAGACCTCCGCGGCGGCGCTCGCCAAAGCGGTGACCGACGCCGGATTCACGGCCACCGAATCGAAGGGAGTGAAAGCCGGAACGGTCCAGAAGAAGATGATGGACGAAGGATGCGGTGACGGATGCTGCGGAGACGAGTGCGGTACCGAAGCGAAGCCGGCGAAGGCGAAGAAGGGCGACGCGAAGAAATCCTGAGAACCCGCTGCCGTGACCATCGACGGAAAATACAACGCCGCTGCACCTCCCCAGGGCAGCGGCGTTGTCGTTTGCTCCGTTCCGCCTTCGAAGAACGGAGGTTCCGATTCCCTTCCCTCTACTTCATCAGCATCATTTTCCGAACTTCAGTACGCCCGTCGACGGTGAGCCGGTAATAGTACACTCCGCTCGCCCTGGCACCGGCATCGAACGTCGCGCGGTGTTCACCGGCACCCTGTCTCCCGTCCACCAGCGTGTCAACGACACGCCCCAGCGCGTCATAGACCGTCAGCGTGACGCTCGCGGACGCCGCAAGGTGGTACCGGATGGTCGTCGAAGGATTGAACGGATTCGGATAGTTCTGATGGAGGCTGAACTGTGCCGGCTCGACAGAGGACCGGAGATGCAGGGACATCAACCCACCGCCGGTCGTGGTATACGCGATGAGACCGGACGATCCGACGGCGTACCCCGACGACGGAGAGACGAACCACAGCGCGTTGACGGTCCCGGGACTGGCGATGTCCATCCAGGTGTTGCCGCTGTCGTTCGAGAGGTACATCTTCTTGTTGGTGTTACACGCGTATCCGGTCGAGGCATTGACGAACATAATGTCCTTCAGATTCTCGAATCCAATGGTTTTGCTCTTCCAGGTCGCGCCGCCATCGGTGGTCTTCAATACCGTCGGGTTGTTCAGCGTTGCCCATCCCGTCAAAGCATCAAGCATAAACAACGAACTGCTCGACGACACGCCGGACACAACCCGGTTCGTCCAGGTCGTTCCGCCGTTCTCGGTGTTGTAAAGCCCCCCTTTGTCGTCCATCACCACTCCGGTTTGGAGCCCGGTCATGGCGATCTTCGCCAGGGAACGGGTCGTGGCGATGGAGGAGCGCGTCCATGTGGCGCCGCCGTTCGTGGTAGAGAGCACGGCGCCGCTGTCCGACACCGCCCAGCCGTTATTGGGGTCGACGAAACTTACACCGTAGTGCGTCCGTGCGTATCCCGTCGCGAAGGGGGTCCAGGTGATCCCGCCGTTCGTCGTCCGGTACCCTACATTGACGCCTCCCTGCGGATTGCCCACAACCCAACCGTGCGTTCCGTTCACAAAGTGCATCTGGTGAAGCGTGAACGATGGGAACGTGTTCACCTTCGACCATTGTTGCCCACCGTCGACCGTACGGAGGCATTCGTTCTGGGTCGCGACGAATCCCGTATCCTTCGATACGAACTGGACGTCGACGGCTTCGCCGTTGCTCAACCGTACACCTTTTTCACTCCAGACCGTTCCGCCGTTCGTCGTCTGCGCAAAGAGATAAGAACCGCCAACATTCCATCCGGATAAGGTGTCGACCATGCTGACGAGGCTGGTCCCGGACGATGCGGACACCGTCGCCCACGATTTCCCACCGTTCCATGTCTTATAGATGCCGGAACCGAAGACCGTCAACCGAAGGCTATCACGCACATGGATCGACGAGACGGTCGCGAAATTCGGGAGGGTCAGCGGAGTCCATGTCGCTCCACCGTTCACGGTACGGTAGATCTTTTGTTGCGATACGAAATAACCGGTGAGGGTATCGCAGAAGAACAATCCGTCGATGGATGCGGTCACACCGGTGGTGAGCGGCGTCCAGTGGGCACCGGAGTCGGAGGTCCGCAGCATGGCGCCGTTCTGGGCACCGACCCAGCCGTGGTTCATCGAAAGGAAGAAGATGCGGTTGATGGGAGCGGTGAGCGGAACGGCGATGTTCGTCCAGGACCCCCCGCCGTCCGAGGTCGACACCAGGTACGCCTTGTTCGTGAAACCGCCGGCCATGTACCCGTTCAATGCGTCGAAGAATTGAAGGTCGCCGTAGACGGACGTCTGCCGTGTCCCGACGGTGTCCCACGTGAGTCCTCCGTCGGTGGTGCGATGGACGTATCCGGCATAGGTGGGCGAACTCCCGGTCATCCATCCTTTCAGAGAATCGAACATCTGGATGGCATAGAAGATGCCGCCCACTTTCGTCTTCCCGGACGTCCAGCTCGCCCCCCCGTTCGTGGTCCGGACCATGGTGGAGCCGAGTCCGACGGCGTACAGCACGGACGGTTTCGGCGACTGGAGATCGAGGATCAGATTGGACGTCGGCGACGGATGCTGCACGCTCCATTGCGCTGACACCAGGGAACTGAGAAGACAGAACGCGGTAATACATCGGACCATGGTTTCCCCCAGGATGATGGAAATGAATCAGGCTTCGAAGGGTTTGTACGCATTCGCGACCCTAAAATCAATGACCCGATTGGGTCATTCAACGATGCGCTCGGTGATGGCTTTGGAGACCGCCTGCGTGCGGGAGTTGACGTGCAGTTTTTCGTAGATGTGCTTGAGGTGGTTGCGGACCGTCTCGTAACTGATGAAGAGGCGGTCGGCGATCTCGCGGTTGTCATGACCGTGCACCAGCGCCGACAGGATCTCCTTTTCGCGCGCGGTGAGGTCGTATTCCGCTTTCGGCGGCGTGTTGGCCTTGAAATGCTCGATGATGCGCCGTGCGACGGCGGGAGTCATCGGCGTTCCGCCGGCAGCGGCATCATCGAGCGCCGTGAGGATGCGGGCGGGAGGTGTCCGTTTCAAGAGGTAACCGTCCGCCCCGGCAAGGATGGCACGGAAGATCGAATCGTCGTCGTCGAACACCGTCACCATCACGATGCGGACCGACGGAAGCTCCTTTTTGAGGAGCGGAACGGCGTCGATGCCGGAGCGGCCGGGCAGGTCGATATCAAGGAGGATCACATCGCAGGCGGGCATGCCGCGCAGCGCCGCCTCGACCGAACCGAACGCCGCGGCCACCACGAAACCGCCGGCGGACGAGAGCAATTCGATGAGCCCCTGACGGAAATCAGGATGGTCCTCGATGATGACGATGCGGATCCGGTCGGCCATGGTACAATGAGCGAATCGGTGATGGTCGGTTCAATGACCTGTTTGGGTCATTTGTTTGATGACGGAAATGATGGTCCCTCCGCTCTCCCTCGCCTGAACGGTGAACACCGCTCCCATCTCCTCCGCCCGTTTCCGCATATTGTGCATCCCGTTCCCGCCGAGACGTCCGCCGTCGGACTCCGTCGCGATGCCTGTGCCGTCATCGGCGACCGTGAGACGGATCGAATCCGGCTCGGCGGAGAACGTCACCCGTATCTCGGTCGCATGGGCATGCCGGACGACGTTGGTGAGCGCCTCCTTGAAGATGAGATAGAATCCGCGCCGCACATCGTCACTCACCGCCGCCGTGAGGTCGCCGCCGGCCTCCACCGACTGGCGCAGACCCCGGGCCCGGCAGAGGTCGGCGGTGACCAACCGAAGACGGGAGACAAGGCTCTGCAGCGTGTCGTGCTTGGGAGAGACCGACCAGACGATGTCGCTCATCGCCTCCTCCGCATCGGACAGGATGCCGCTCGTCTTATCGAGGAACTCACGCACCGCAGCGGGGTCCGAATCGAGACGGCGTCGTGCCGTTTCAACGAACAGTCCGGCGCTACCGACGGTGGAAGCCAGGTCGTCGTGCAGGTCACGCGCGATGATGTCGCGGGTCCGCTGCCGCTCTTCGGCGATGCGGCGGTCCTGTTCCAACCGCTCGAGACGGCGCCGGTAGATGCGGTTCGCCCGGAACCGGACGAATCCTCCGACCGTGCCGCCGAACAGCAACACGGCGAACGTGCGGAACCACCAGGTCGCCCAGAACGGCGGAACGATGACGATACGGAACGACGCTCCCTCTTCGTTCCATACTCCATCGTTGTTCGAAGCCTTGACGCGGAACGTGTACTCTCCGGGACCGATATCGGTGTAGTTGGCGAATCGCCGGGTGCCGGCATCGTTCCACGCGGTCTCGAGCCCTTCGAGCCGGTAGGCATACCGGTTGTTCTGCGGCACTTCGAAGTTCAGTGCGGAGAATTCGAACGAAAAGAAGTTCTCTGTATGCCGGAGCACCGCTTCGGTAGCGGACAGCAGCGAGTCCCTCGGACGGTTCATCACGGCGAACCGAGTGATGGCGACCGGCGGCGGAACGGTGTTCCGGCCGATCGTGCCGGGATGGAACCGAACGACACCTCCCATGCCGCCGAAGTACATCGTTCCGTCCGGATCCTGGAAGTATGAGTTCTGGTTGAACTCATCCAACGGCAGTCCGTCGCGGCTGGTGAAATTGCGGAACTCGGCCGTACGGGGATCGAACCGGGAGAGTCCCCCGTTGGTGGATATCCACAGACATCCGTCGTCGTCCTCAAGGATGCCGTAGGCATAGTCGTTGACCATGCCCTCTTTCGTCATGAAACGCCGGATGGAGAACGAACCTCCCGTCTCGTCGATGCGGACCAGTCCCATCCCCATCGTGGCGGCCCACAGCACTCCGTCGCGGCCGCGATGCAGACAGGTGACGGGGACCCCCGGGGATGAGGCGGTCGGCCGGAGTAGTACCGTATCGATGGAACCGTCGTCGGTGCGGAGACGGACGAGTCCGCGGGCGTTCGTCCCGGCCCAGGCGGTCGAGTCTTCCACGAGCAATGAGAGGATGTACCGGTGGCCCTGCGATTCGACCGGCGTATCGTTGAGGATGCGGTCCCACGTTCCGGTCTCCGGCTGATACCGCACGATACCTCGTGTCGTCGCGATCCACAACCGGGAATGGTCATCTTCGGTGATGGCGTAGATCTTGTTCTCACCGGCGCGTTCCGAAATGTCACCAGAGAAGAGCACCGGTAAAAACCTGTCCAGTTCCTCTTCATACCGGTTAAGTCCGTACCGATTCCCCGTCCACAATCGGCCGTTGCGGTCACGGTAGATCCAATGGATCCCCTCGCTGCTCAGACCGGCATTCTTCGTGGTGTACGTTCGCCATTGTGACATCCGTCGGTCGAACCGGAAGAGCTCCTTTTGCGTACCGACCCAGACGGACGAGTCATCGGTGACATGGAGCGCCAGTGGGAACCGCCCGCTGAACGGACCAGGCCGCAGGAACGGGACCGGCAGCGGAACGAACCGCTTCCGTTCCGGCGGCAATGCGAAGATGCCGATCTTTGTACCGAACCACAGCACACCGGTACGGTCTTCCAGCAGGGCATAGACGATGGAATTCGCGATGCCGATCCCGCCATCATCCACACGCCGGAAGCGGAGCAGCCGACGTGACGGTCCGTCCCTATCGAACTCCGCAAGGAACAATCCGGACTCGGTGGCCGTCCAGAAACGACCCTGTGAGTCCTCCATCACGAACCGGAACGACCGTTCGGACATTGTCTCGTACCGAGGCCGGACGATCCGCATCTGCACAGTGTCGAACTCGAGCAGACCGGCTCCGTCCGTGGAAACCCAGAATCTTCCGAAGCGGTCCTCCACCGCATGGTAGAGCCTCGTCGCAGCGGAAACGCCGAGGGAATCAGGATGGAACGGAACGTACTTCTCCTCTCCTGATTCGCTCGTCATCCGTACACCGCGGGAGAAGACCGTAAGGAGGCCGCCGGACCGTGTCCGCAATACGGATGCCACGTGTGCATCGGGTCCGACACGGACCGGAGGTTTCAGCGGGCTGCCGGAGGAGTACTTCAACAGACCGTACGTGCTCGCCAGACCGATGGTGTCCCCGTCCAGTCTCGCGAATTGACTCGGTCCCAGTTCGTCGGTGGCACCGAACGGCAGCCGGATCACCGTTCCCGACCGTCGCTCGAACACGTTCACCCCTCGGTTCGATGTACCAAGCCACAGTCTGCCGTCAGCCGCCTCGGACATGCAGATGATGCTGTTGACGGAAAGCGAGGACGAATCGTCGGGGTCATGCCGGTACCGTACGAACTCGTATCCGTCGTACCGGTTCAGTCCGTCCCACGTCCCGAACCAGAGGAACCCTTCACGGTCCTGCACGATGGACATCACGGACAACTGCGTGAGTCCCTCTTCAAGTCCGATGCGCTGAAAACGATACGACTGCGACCGGACCACCGACGATATGAGCATCACGAAGAAGAGTGTACGCGCCATGGGGGGAAGATACCATAGACGGTCCTTCCGTGCAACAGCCTTCCCAAGAAAATCGGACCGTCCGGTTGCAATAAACTACCGACTTCATTATACTTTCCCACCGGACTCCGTGACGGAGGCGGAATTCACCATCCACGAGGAGCGAACCATGAGTCAAGAGAGCGCTGCCAAGCAGAACCCGGCCGTCGACGAGATCTACCATCCATCACCGGACATCGTCGCGCAAGCCAACGTGCCCGATCCCGAACGGCTCCGGGAAGAGGCCGCACGGGACATTCAGGCGTACTGGGCGAAGCGGGCGGAGGAACTGGAATGGTACGCTCCCTGGGAGAAGGTGCTGGACGATTCGAACAAGCCGTTCTATCAATGGTTCACCGGCGGCAAGACGAACATCGTGCTGAACGCGCTCGACCGGCATGTCCGGACCTGGCGCCGGAACAAGCTCGCGCTCATCTGGGAGAGCGAGAAAGGGGACCTGCGGACGCTGTCGTACCACGCGCTGAACCGCGAGGTGTGCAAGTTCGCCAACGTCCTCAAGAGCATGGGTGTGGTCAAGGGGGACCGCGTCACCATCTACATGCCGCGCATCCCCGAGACCGTCATCGCCATGCTTGCCACGGCGAAGATCGGCGCCATCCATTCCGTGGTGTACGGCGGCTTCTCCGTCGAAGCGCTGCACGGACGCATCGAGGACAGCGAATCGAAGGTCATCATCACCGCCGACGGCGGGAACATGAACGGCAAGAAGGTGGAACTGAAGAAGATCGTGGACGAAGCGCTGCAGCGGAGCGGCGCGCCGGAGCACGTGGTGGTGGTGCGGCATCTCGGCCTCGACGTGATGATGGAGCAGGGACGCGACTACTGGTACCACGAACTGATGTCCCTCCCCCTCACCCGCAATCCGATGCGGTGCGAGACCGAAGTGATGGACGCCGAAGATCCCCTCTTCATCCTCTACACCTCCGGCACGACGGGAAAACCGAAGGCCATCCTCCACACGCACGGCGGATACTCCGTGGGGGTGCATGCGACGCTCAAGGACGTGTTCGACCTGAAGGAGGAGGACCGCTGGTGGTGCACGGCCGATCCGGGGTGGATCACCGGCCACTCCTACATCGTGTACGCCCCCCTGCTCGCCGGCGCCACGTCGTTCATGTACGAAGGCGCCCCGACGTATCCGTATCCGGACCGGTGGTGGTCCATGATCGAGAAGTACGGCATCACCATCTTCTACTCCACTCCGACCGCCATCCGCGGACTGATGCGCTTCGGCACCTCGTGGCCGAACCGGCACGACCTCTCCTCGCTTCGTCTGCTCGGCAGCGTCGGCGAGCCGATCAATCCGGAGGCGTGGCGCTGGTTCCACAAGAACATCGGCAAGGAGAAGTGCCCTATCATGGACACCTGGTGGCAGACCGAGACCGGCGCGTTCATGATCGCGCCGATGCCCGCCATGCCGCTGAAGCCCGGCTCCGGCACCAAACCGCTCCCCGGCATCACCGCTGAAGTGGTGAACGAAGAGGGGAAACCGGTGAAGGACGGCGACGAGGGTTTCCTCGTGCTGAAGAACCCATGGCCGGCGATGATGCGGACCATCTTCAAGGACCCGGACCGGTACGTCCAGACGTACTGGAGCAAGTTCAAGGACTTCTACTTCGTCGGTGATTCGGCGCGGCGGGACAAGGACGGCTACTTCTGGATCATCGGACGCGTGGACGACGTCATCAAGGTGAGCGGCTACCGGCTCGGCACCGCAGAGCTCGAGTCCGCCTTCATCACGCACCACGCCGTCGCCGAGGCGGCGGTCATCGGTCTGCCGCACGAAGTGAAAGGGGTCGCCATCCACGCGTACCTCATCCTCAAAGCCGGCCATGAACCGGGCGAGGAACTGGCGGAGGACATCCGCAAGCACATCGCGCACGAGATGGGACCCATCGCGAAACCGGAGAAGATCGAGTTCGTGAAGACGCTCCCCAAGACCCGCAGCGGCAAGATCATGCGCCGCGTGTTGAAGGCTCGCGCTCAGGGGATGAGCGAAGGGGACATTTCGACGCTGGAGGAGTGACCGTATTCGCGCGGGGGGCTGGTTTCTTTTCTTCCGTACGGTACGAAAAGTGATGAAGCCCCGTTCGTCGGTTGACACCGATGGACGGGGCTTCCCTTTTTCGGTCCTTCCACCCTGTCACCGTGCGAAGCCATCGCGGAAGGACGGCGACTTTCGTCCGGCCGAGGCGGCGGAGCGATGCGTAATGCCGGGAAGTGAGGACGGGAACGGAGGGTGCGCGGCGGGGATGTCAGAGAAATTCGACGAGCAGATTGTACCCGAGCACCATGCTGACGGCGAGCATGAGCAGACCGAAGAAACGGGTGATGCGCTTGAGCGTGACCGGTTCGAAACGCATCTTGTGCTTCTCCACGAGGGCGATGAGCGTGACGAACCAGATGGAGACACCCGCACCGGTGCCGAGCGCGAAGAAGGCGTTGTCATACGCCGTGGGTTCGATGAGATGGTATCCGTGAACGATACCGCCGATGGTCACCCAGTAGGCGAGGAACGACGGATTGGAGAAGTACATCGCCATGCCCATCAGCAGGTACCGCTTGAACCCCGGTGAGTCCTTGTCCTCCGCCTGCAGATGGAACTCCGGCAGCCGGAAGAAGGAGGTCTTCACGCCGTACACGAAGAAGATCGCGAAGGTGGCGATGCGGAACGTGAGCTCGAGCGAAGGGTACGAGATGAGGGTGGAAATCCCGAACAGCGCCGCTCCGCAGTAGATGACGTCCATGACCGCGGAGCCGATGCCGATGAGGAGCCCGTGCGTCGTGCGGTTGTGCAGCGCCTTCATCATCACCGCCAGGTTGATGGGACCCACGGGGATGGTGGTGAGGTAGCCGATGATGAATCCGACGACGAAGGCGATCATGAAATTCCGTTCATTGGTGCGACGAGCGACAGCGTAATTTAGGAACTTTTCACGAACATGCAAGCGCCGTCGTATCGGGCGCCGGCATCTCGGGGGCGTGTCCGTACAGCGCCGGGTCGATGAAGCCCTTCGCCCGAACGGAGAGCAGGATCTCTTCGATGGGCTTCACCTCCAGGAACTGCATGAGATGGTTCCGCAGCTTCGAAGCGTTCGGAACGCCGCGCAGATACCCGATGTAGAACTTCCGCATCTCGATGACGCCGCGGCGCTCGCCTTTGAACTCCGCCGACGACTTCAGCAGGTCGAGACAGACGTCGAGCCGTTCGGCCAGTGGACGTTCCTTCGCCGTCTCTCCCGTCGCGAAATAGTGCTTCACATCGGAGAAGATCCACGGATTGTCGATCGCCGCGCGGCCGATCATCACACCGTCGCAACCGGTCTCGTCGAACACCTCACGGATCTGGACCGGGTCCGTGAGACTTCCGTTGACGATGACCGGAATGCGCACCGCCTCCTTCACTTTCGGGATCCACGTGTAGTCCGGCGTTCCGCTATGTCCCTGCGAGCGGGTCCGGCAGTGCACCGTGAGGGCCTTCACGCCGATCCCCTCCAGCATCTTCGCCACCTCCACGATGCGGATGGACGATTCGTCCCAGCCGAGCCGCGTCTTCACTGTCACCGGCAGGTCGGTCGCCCGCACAACGTTGGAGACGATGCGCTCCATCCGCGGCAGGTCCTTCAGCAGTCCCGCCCCCGCTCCGCGTCCCGCCACCTGTTTCACCCAGCATCCGGCGTTGATGTCGATGAGGTCCGGACGCAGCGAATCGGCCATCCGCGCCGCGCCTTCCATCGCCCCTTCGTCCCCGCCGTACAACTGGATGCCGAACGGACGTTCATCCTCGCTGAAGAGCATCTTCTTGAAGGTCCGGTCGTTCTTCCGCACCAGCCCGTCCGAGTTCACGAACTCGGTGTACATGATGTCCGCCCCGAACCGTTTGCACATGCGCCGAAACGGACGGTCGGTCACATCCTCCATCGGAGCGAGGATGAGCGGACGGTCGATATGGACGGAGCCGATGGTCATGAAGAATGAACAGGGGTTAGGTGTTTGGAATTCGGTATTTGCAATGGTCACGAATACATTCTGAAAATATCGTATCTAGCTCCTCATACCTCATACCCAACACCTTCGTTCACTTCCTTGAATGTTACGTTCAATTCGTTTTGATGTGCTGCACGATATACTCCGCGAACTGCTTCGTGCCGACCGCGGAGTCCGGATTCAGGTCCCGCGTCACTTCGTGCGGATTGCGCAGCGTCTCGCGGATGGCCGCGTATATCTTTTCCGCCGCCCTTTGTTCGCCGAGATGGTTCAGCATCATCGCCGACGCGAGGATGAGGGCGGAGGGATTGGCGATGTCCTTCCCGGCGATGTCCGGCGCGGAGCCATGCACCGCCTCGAAGATGGCCGCCTCCTTGCCGATGTTGGCGCCGGGAGCGACCCCCAGGCCGCCGACGAGACCGGAACAGAGGTCGGAGAGGATGTCGCCGAAGAGATTGGTCGTCACGATGACGTCGAACTGGTTCGGATTCAGCACCAGCTGCATCGCCATGTTGTCGATGATGACGTCGTTGCACCGGATGTCCGGGAACTCCTCCGCCACCTTCCTCCCCACCTCCAGGAAGAGCCCTCCGGTGAACTTCATGATGTTCGCCTTATGGACGATGGTCACCATCTTCCGTCCGTTCGCGCGGGCGTAATCGAACGCCGCCCGGACGATGCGTTCGGAACCGTACCGCGTGATGATGCCGATGGTCTCCGCCGCGCTCTTCTGCGCATCGATATAATGCTCGATCCCCGAGTAGAACTCCTCGATGTTCTCGCGGAACATTACGATGTCCACGTTGTTATATCGGGACGGCACCCCTTCGAACGACTTAGCGGGACGGAGGTTGATATAGAGGTCGAACTCCTTCCGCAGCGCCACGTTCACACTCCGAAACCCCTTTCCCAGCTGGGTCGTGAGCGGTCCTTTCAGCGCCACTTTGTTCTGCGCGATGGATGCGATGGTCTGCTCCGGAAGGGGATCCTTATGCCGTTCAATGCCCGCAAGCCCGGCTTGCTGCTCGTCCCAGGAGATGGCAACGCCGGTCGCCTCGATGACCCGCACGGCCGCCTCGGTAATGCTCGGGCCGATACCGTCCCCGGGGATGAGTGTCACTCTATACATCGGTCACCTTTGTCTGATTTTCCTTCAATATACGAAATGACGCCCGTTTTCCCAAGGAAGGGCTCCGGAGCATTTTCCGGCTTTGTTCAAACTCAATTTTTCGGTACCTTTATTACTCTATATTCTATACCGGATTATCCGAATTGAAAAAGTACCTCAGCTTCATCAAAATTGAACATACGCTCTTCTCGCTGCCGATGATCTACAGCGGCGTCTTCCTCGCCGCCCGGGAAGCTCCCTCCTGGTCCCTGCTCGGACTGGTGCTCACCGCCGCTGTCGGGGCGCGGCTGGTGGCGATGACGCTCAACCGCATCATCGACCGGGAGATCGACAAGCGGAATCCCCGCACCATCGGCCGGGAACTGCCGAGCGGCGCCATGAAGCTGGCGGAGAGCTATCTTGTGCTCATCGCCGGTCTGGCGCTCTACCTCTTATCGGCGAAGCTCATCTCCGATTTCTGTTTCAACCTCTCCCCCATTCCTCTCATCGTCTTCATCATCTATCCGTATCTCAAGCGGTTCACCCCCCTCGCCCATTTCGGTGTTGGGATGGGGCTGGCCATGGGACCGCTGGGGGGCTTCTTCGCCGTCACCGGTTCGGCGGAACGGCTGGGCGAAGCGATGCTGCTGCCGCTCTTCAATCTGTTCTGGGCGACGGGGTTCGACATCATCTACTCGACGCTGGACGAGGAGTTCGACCGGAAGGCCGGACTCTTTTCGTTCCCCTCCCGGTTCGGTAAGAAACGCGCACTGATGATCTCGGGCGCGCTGCATCTGCTTTCGTTCGGTGTGCTGGTGGCGCTCGTCGCCATCTCCCTGAAGGCGCTCATCGCCCTTCCCTTCCTCGCCCTTTCCGGTTTTCTGCTCTGGCTGGAACAGCGGAAAGCGGAGGATGTGGAGCTGGCGTTCTTCAAGATCAATATCGTGGTCGGCCTCAGCATCCTCCTCATGGTCCTCGTGAGCGTCCTATGAAGATCGTCCTGGGCATCACCGGCAGCTCCGGCGCCGTGTACGCGCTGGATTTCCTCAAGAAGAGCACGGCGGACAAGTACCTCGTCGTGAGCAAGTGGGGGAAGGTCCTCCTCAAGGACGAACTGAAGATGTCGGAAGAGGAGCTGCAGCCGTACGTCAAACGGCAGTTCGACGACCGCGACCTGACCGCGCCCATCGCCTCCGGCTCGAACCATTTCGATGCGTTCGTCATCCTTCCCTGCTCCACCTCCACGCTGGGGAAGATCGCCTCGGGCATCGGCGACTCGCTCATCACCCGCACCGCACAGGTGGCGCTGAAGGAGCGATACCGGCTCATCCTCTGCGTCCGCGAGACGCCGATGTCCACCCTCGCACTGGAGCAGTGCGCGAAGCTCTCGTCGTACGGCGCCGTCATCATGCCCATCTCGCCGCCGCTCTACTTCGTTCCGCAGACCGTGGACGAGTACGTCGGCGCCTTCACGGAGAAGGTCCTCGCCGCTGTCGGCGAACGCCGCGGCCGCGGCTGGCGGTCCGAGGAACTGGAGTGACCATGTTCGACAATCTGCAGGACTTCCTGAAGCATCTCGAAAAGAACGGCGAGCTCCATCGCGTCGGCGTGGAAGTGGACCCCGAACTCGAGATCACCGAGATCGCCGTACGCGCCCTCCGCCTCGGCAAACCCGCCCTCCTCTTCGAACGGGTGAAGGGAGCCGACTTCCCGCTCGTCATCAACATGCTCGCCAGCGAGCGCCGTATCGAGCTCGCGCTCGGCCGTCATCCGGACGAACTCGGGGAGCAGCTCATCGGCTTCGCGGAACGGATGATGCCGCCGTCGCCGAAGGTGCTCTTCCAGGAGACGGCGATGGTGAAGCGGTTCCTCGCCGCACGGCCGAAGACGATCACCATCGCGCGTTCGCAGGCGGTGATCGAACCGCCGAACCTTTCCGCCCTTCCCATCCTCAAGACGTGGCCCGGGGACGGAGGCCGTTTCGTCACACTGCCGCAGGTGGTGACGTACGATCCGAAGAGCGGAAAGCGGAACATCGGCATGTACCGCATCCAGAAGTTCGACGACCGCACCACCGGCATGCACTGGCAGATCGGCAAAGGGGGCGGATATCACTACCACACCGCGGAGAGCATGAACCGTCCGCTCGAAACGGCGCTCGTCATCGGCTCGGACCCGGCGCTGCTCCTGGCCACCGTTGCCGCGCTGCCTGAGGGGATCGACGAGGCGATGTTCGCCGGGTTCCTGCGCGGCAAACCGACCGAGTTCGTGAGCGGGCGTTCGGTGAACATCCAGGTCCCCGCCAACGCGGAGTTCATCTTCGAAGGGATCGTGAAGCCGCAGGAGCGGCGTCTCGAGGGGCCGTTCGGGGACCACTTCGGCCACTACTCCGCTGCCGCCGACTATCCGGTGTTCCACATCCATACGATGACGCGCCGGAAGGACCCGGTGTACCCCGCCACCATCGTCGGCATCCCGCCGATGGAGGACAAGTACATCGGCGACGCCACCCAGCAGATCCTCGGTCCGCTCGCGCGGCTCATCCACCACGAAGTGAAGAACGTCTGGGCGTACTACGAGGCCGGCTTCCACAACCTGCTCGTCGTGTCGGTGAACGAACGCTACCGCAAGGAGGCGATGAAGGCGGCGCTCGGACTGATGGGAACGGGACAGCTCTCCCTCACCAAGTGCCTCATCACCGTCTCCGAGCACGTGGACGTCCGGAACTTCAACGAAGTGATGAAGGCGGTCCGGGAGAACTTCGACCCGCACCTCGATTTCGTGATGATCCCGAAGGTGCCGCTGGACACGCTGGACTTCACGTCGTTCACGATGAACCTCGGAAGCAAGATGATCATCGACGCCACGGACAAGCACCGTCTGAGACCCAAAGTGAACGCCAAGAAGCTCACCGAAACGGTGAAATCCCTCACGTCGTTCGACCGGCGCATCGTCGACGCGCGACTCGTGGAGGGGGCGCTCCTTCTGGTGAAGGTGAAGAAGGACGGCGCGGCGGTCATCCGGAAGGTGGTGAAGCATCCGGACCTCGCCGGCATCGCCATGGCGGCCACCGTCAGCTTCGACGTGGACATCAACGAGCAGGAGAGTTTCATCTGGGGGCTCTTCACCCGGTTCGACTGCGAACGGGACGTCATCTTCACCGAACAGAAGCTCATCGGCATCTCCCCCATCTACCGCGGGATCCTCGGCATCGACGCCACGTGGAAGACGGGGTACCCCGAACCGCTCGCGATGGACGACGCCGTGGTGAAGAAGGTGGACGAGCGGTGGGACAGTTACTGGCGGTGAACCGCCCGCACCGGGACACGGGAAGACCCACATCCTGACAGGAAGAACGCACTACGAACGGGCGAAGGCTCCGACGCTGATCCATCCCCGTTCCGAGACCGAAACAACGACATGAACACGAACATCCATTTCCGGGACAAGAACCTCCACCCCGTCTGGGACAAGGTGCAGCGCGGCGAGCGGCTGACCCTGCAGGACGGACTCATCCTGTTCGCCTCGCCGGACGTCATCTCCATCGGTAAGATGGCGCACGCGGTACAGCGGATGAAGAGCGGCGACGCGGTCTACTACGTCGTCAATCAGAAGATCGAGCCGACGAACATCTGCGTCCTCTCCTGCTCGTTTTGCGATTTCGCGGTGAAGCAGGGGTCCCCCGAAGCGTACGAAATGACCGTCGCCGACATTCTCGCCAAGCTGAACTCCGACGTGCACGAGGTGCACATCACCGGTGGTCTCCATCCGGACTGGCCGTGGGAGTACTACGTCGGCATGGTGCGCGACATCAAGAAGGCGTTCCCGCAGCTGGACGTGAAGGCGTTCACCGCGGTGGAGATCGACTTCTTCCACAAGAAGTTCAAGATGCCCATCGCCGAAGTGCTGCGTCAGCTCTACGACGCCGGTCTTCGCACGATGCCCGGCGGCGGCGCCGAGGTCTTCTCCGAACGGGTGCGGAAGCTCCTCTTCAACCAGAAGATCGGCGCGAAGACCTGGTTCGACGTCCACACCACCGCTCACCGCATGGGCATCCCGTCCAACGCCACGCTCCTCTACGGCCACATCGAAACGTACGAGGAACGGGTCGGCCACATGCTCCGTCTCCGCGAGGCGCAGGACCAGACCGGCGGGTTCCTCTCCTTCATCCCGCTGGCGTTCCAGCCGGGCGATACGGGCATCAAACCGAAGAACGAGTTCACCTCCGCCATCGAGGACCTGAAGACCATCGCCGTGTCGCGACTGATGCTCGACAACGTTCCGCACATCAAGGCGTACTGGGTGATGCTCACCGAAGAGGTCGCCTCGGTCGCATTGAACTTCGGGGCGGACGACATGGACGGCACCGTGGGGGGCGAGAAGATCGCGCACGACGCCGGAGCGGTCAGTCCCATGGCGATGGCCAAAGAGAAGCTCGTGAAGATCATCACCGACGCCGGGAAGATCCCGGTGGAACGCGACGTCTACTATAACGCCCTGAACGTCGACGCCGCCAACGTGATCGGCCAGATCCCGTACCTAAACTCGGTCCCGTTCTACGCCCACTTCGAGCAGCGGCAGTTCAAGATGCTCCCCATCGCCCCGCGGCGCATGGGCGTGCTCGCACAGAAGGGACAGATCGACGCCGGCCTCTTCTCCCTGATGGACTACTTCGCGCAGGAAGAGTCCCTCGAAGCGGCCCGGTTCGGCATCGCGTCGCGCGATCAGGTGAAGAGCGTCATCCTGCTGACCAACGAGGGATGGCGCGGCCTGCATGGAAAGACCATCGGCATCATCGACGACACGGCCACCTCCGTGAAACTGCTGCAGGTGCTGTTGGAGAAGAAATACGGCGTCAAGGCGAACCTGGAACGGATGCACGCCGGAGTGAACGATTACTCGCGCTACGATGCCGTGATGCTCATCGGCGATGCGGCGCTGCGGGCGGTGAAGGAGGGCGGAACCGGGTTCTACCTCTGTTACGACCTCGCCAAGGAATGGTATGACTGGCAGAAGATGCCATTCGTCTTCGCGGTATGGGCCTACCGCCGCACCCTCCCGCCGGAGCGGAAAGCGGAGCTGAACGAGCTGATCGACACGGCGCTGCAGCGAGGCGAAGCGGAGATCGAGACGGTCGGCGCGGTGCACGGCCGGCGCATCCACCTCACACCCGAAGAATCGGCGGAGTTCCTGCAGGGATTCAATTACCGGCTCGGTGACCGGGAGCAAGAGGCGATGCGGCTGTTCAAAAAACTGATTGAAGAAGTGGAAGTTAGTTAGTACCTTGCTGTTCATCATTGCATAGAACGGAACCGATGGACCATCAGCTGCTGACGAAATTGCAGGAACTCATCCAGCAGGGCGAAAAGCTCGTGCCGGAGGGCGGATTGGAATTCTCCGGCTACAACGCCAAGATGCAGAGCCAATACCTCCTGTGGCGCAAGAACGGGCTCGACGTGCTGACCAAAGTGGGCGAGAAGGCGGCGGTCATGCGGGAAAAGGTCACCAAGGACGAGAACGGCGCGTACTTCTATCAGAACTCCGCCCAGCTCATCCTCGAGACGCTGAAGCAGGCCCTCCCCATCGTCGAAGCCGATGTGAAGAAGAACGGTCCGAAACCGGCACCGGCTCCCCCGCCGCCGCCCGCTCCGAAACCGGAACCGGCACCCGCACCGGCGCCGGCCCCGAAACCGGAACCGGCTCCCGCACCGAAGCCCGAGCCGAAGCCAGAACCGGCCCCGGCCAAACCGGCGCCCGCTCCGAAACCGGAACAGCCGAAACCCGAAGCGCCGAAAGCCGCTCCGGCACCCGCCGCACCGGCGGCGTCGCAGAAGGAAGTGCTCATCATCTCCTCGTCGGAGACCGAGCTCCAGTCACAGCTCACCTCCTTCCTGAAGGAGATCAGCATCGAACCGGTGGTGTTCAAACGCGGTACGGCACAGGACGCCATCATCTCGTTCGTGGACCAGCATCCCGGCGTCCGCTATGCCTACTACCTCTTCAACGCCGAGGATGTCAACATTGCGATGTTCGAAATGGGATTCCTCATGGGCCGCGTCGGCAACCACAAGGTCGTCTGCGTCCATATGAAGGAGGACGCTCCGCCGAAGGGTCTCCCCGGCGTCAGCTACAAAGAGATCGTCGTGAAGCTCGAGGAGATCAGCTTCGGACTCATCAAGGACCTGAAAGCGGCCGGATACTCCGTCTCCATCTGACCGGCGGACACCATCATGACCTTGCCGGACGGCGGATCCGACGGCAAGGTTTTTTATTGACACCATGACCCTCGCAGAACTCTACCGTGACATCCGCGGCGGCCGCCGCCTCACCCCCGAAGAGGGGCTCTTCCTGCTTCGCAACGCGCAGCTGCTGGACCTCGGCGATCTCGCCAACGAGATCCGGTTCCGGAAGAATCCCGAATCCGCCGTCACCTTCGTTCTCGACTCCAATCCGAACTACACCAACGTCTGCACCATCGACTGCATCTTCTGCGCCTTCTACCGTCATCCGGGCGAAGAAGGGGTCTACACGCACACCGTGGACGAGATGATCGCGAAGTTCAAGGATTCCGCCGCGAAAGGAATCACCACGATCCTGCTGCAGGGCGGCGTGAATCCCGACCTGCCGTTCGACTACTATCTGGAGATGGTCTCCCGGACGGTGAAGGAAGTTCCCGAGATCCATCCGCACTTCTTCTCGACGTCGGAGATCCTCGAGATGGCGCGCGTGTCGGGACTCTCCCTCACGGAGGTCCTCTCGCGGTTGTGGGAGGCGGGACTCCGCTCCATTCCCGGCGGCGGGGCCGAGATCCTGTCCGACCGCGTGAAGAAGAAGATCAGCAGCAAGAAAGGGACCTCCGAGGACTGGCTGGGCGTGATGCGCGAGGCGCACCGGCTCGGTTACAGGACCACCGCGACGATGATGTACGGTCATTTGGAGAAGGACGAGGACATCGTGGAGCATCTGGAATCCGTCCGGCGCCTTCAGGACGAGCACCGCGGGTTCACGGCGTTCATACCGTGGAGCTTCAAGCCCGGCAACACGCCGCTGGAGAAGATCATCCCGACCTACGCCACGCCGAAACGGTACCTGGAGATGATCGCCTTCTCACGCATCTATCTGGACAATGTGGACCACATCCAGGCGTCGTGGTTCAGCGAAGGGAAGAAGACCGGACAGATCGCGCTGCACTTCGGGGCGGACGATTTCGGGGGGACGCTGCTGGAGGAGAACGTGCATGCCGCGGCGAACTTCGTGAACAAGACCAACACCGAGGAGTGCATTTCGCTCATCCACGATTCCGGTTTCGACGCCGCACAGCGCGGAACGCTCTACGACATCAAACGGGTGATACCAAGAATAAAGGCGGCCTGACAGCCGCCTTTTTCGTTTCCCCCCTCTCCGCCGCCGTTCACAGACCGGCGAGCCTCTTCCCTTCCGCCAACAGCATCCGCACTTCGTCGTCCTTCTGACCCTCGGCGTAGATGCGCACAAGCGGTTCTGTCTGCGAGGTCCGGACGAGCAGCCAGCGGGCATTGCCGAGAAGGAACTTCACGCCGGTGAGGGCCGTCCCTTCGCGGTACGTGCGGACCGACTGTACGGCGAACCCGCCGAGCGTCTCTCCACCGGTCATCGCCGCCAAACGGGGCAGAATGTCGGCCCGGTCCGGACGGTCGTACGGCGCGTCGATGCGGTCGTAATGCACTTCACCCACCACGTCGTACACCTCCCGCATGATCTCCTTCAGCGTCCGCCCCGTCACCGCGATCATCTCGCAGAAGAGCAGTCCGGTCAGGATGCCGTCCCGCTCCGGCAGGTGATGCTTGAACCCGAAGCCCCCGCTCTCTTCGCCGCCGAAGAGGAAATCCTCTTTCAGCATCACTTCGGTGATGTACTTGAATCCCACGCTCACATCGAACACCTCCGCTCCGCGGCGCTGGGCGAGCATGCGCACTTTGTCCGTGACCGAGGCGGACTTGATGACAGCGCCGTTCCATCCCTTGTTCACCTGCAGATGCCAGACGAGCGCGAGGATGTTCTCCTGCGCCGTCATCCAGGTGCCGTCCTCGTACACGATGGAGCACCGGTCCGCATCGCCGTCCGTCGCGATGCCGAGCAGCGCATCGGTCACGGCGGTGTTGTAGAGGAGCGGACCGAGGTTCTGTGCGATGGGCTCCGGCAGTCGGTCATAGAACCGTTCGTCCGGCGTACCGAAGATGGTCTGCGCCCTCCAGCCGAGCGGAGCAAGGATCTCTTCGAGCAGCGTTCCCCCCGCCCCGCCCATCGAGTCGATCATCACGCTCGCCCGCGCGCTGTCGGTCCGCGCGAACTCCCGGAGCGCCTGCATGTCCACCACCGTGCCGAGATGGGCGAGGTACGCCGGCAGGAGGTCGATGGTGCGGACGAGCGCGGGATCACTCTTCCCTTCGGTCGTCGCACGGAGTTCCGCTTCCACGTCGCGGGTCCGGTCGGACATGAAGGGGCCGCCGTACGCCCCTTTGAACTTGATGCCGTTGTAGTCCGGCGGGTTGTGACTGGCCGTGATCATCACCCCTGCTGAGCATCCGTGATGCCGGACGGCGAAGGAGAGGACCGGAGTGGGAACGATGGAGGATGCGAGGATGACCGGATGTCCGTGGGCCGAGAGGATCTCGGCGAAGAGCGATGCGAAATGTTTCGAACGGCGGCGTCCGTCGTATGCGATGGCGACGCTCGATCCCGCGTCTCCGGTCGAATGAAGATGCCGGACGAACGCCTCTGCCACACGGGTCACGTTCAGGTCGGTGAAGACCGAGTCGAGCAGCGCCCGCCAGCCGTCCGTACCGAACCGGATGTCACGCATCGCCGTTCCCCTCCTCCGGTTCCCGGTGGGCGATGACCTCCATGGCATCGAAGTACTGCTCCACCGGCACGAAGATCTTGAGAGGATATTTGAAGATGGTTCGACCGAGCGCGTTGTCGATGAATCCGTCCGCCAGCGTCGCGATGTTCCCGGTGTTCCGGGGATTCGTGGTGATGCCGTGGCTCTCCAGTTTGCCTCGGACGATCTCCGCTTCCATGTAATCCGGGGAGGTGTGCACGAGCGCCCATCCTTCCGAGATCTCGACGAGCGCATGGTCCGGACAGAGGTGGTAGACCCCTTTCCGGGTCAGGCATTCATCGCAGAAGAGCTGCTGACAGACGATGCAGACGCCGGTGGAGATGTGCAGCGGATGCCGGGTGCAGGAGTACTGGTCCGCGGCGTACAGCGTGCCGCACCGGGGACAATAGTCCGAGTCCAATCCCATATCGCCGCCGCAGACATCGCACGTGTCCATCGGATCCGGCGCCGGAAGTGTGCCGATAAGCATCGCGCTGCAGTCCGCGCAGACGCGGGCTTCATCGGTGTATTCGGTACGGCAGTCGGGGCAAAATTTCATAACATTGATGAAAACGCTATTGAATTGAATCATTGATTCATTGAACCATTGAATCAATGAACCAATGAATCAACGAATCAATGAATCAATGAATCAATTCCTCTGCGCAGAACGAGTTTTTAAACGTTAAAGAGAAAATGACAGATATCTCCGTCCTCCATCACGTACTCCCTGCCTTCGACGTGGAGCAGTCCGGCGCTCTTGACGGCCGCTTCGGTCTTCAGCCGGAACAGGTCGTCGCACTTCATGATCTCGGCACGGATGAATCCTTTTTCGAAGTCGGTGTGGATGACCCCAGCCGCCTCCGGTGCCATGGCCCCTTTGCGGAGGGTCCACGCATGCACTTCCTTCGGACCGGCGGTGAAGAAGGTGATGAGACCCAGCAGGTCCATCCCTTCACGCACGACCTGCTGCAGTCCGGACTCCTTCAAGCCAAGACCGTCCAGAAACTCCTTCCGGTCCGCCGCCGGCAGTTCCGCCACCTCGGCCTCCACCGCAGCGCTCACCACCACCACCTTCGCCCCCTCCTTCGCCGCGATCTCCCTCACCCGCTCCACATAGGCGTTGCCGGTGGTGATCTCTTTCTCATGGACGTTGCAGACGTACATCACCGGTTTGTTCGTCAGCAGATGCATGTCGCGCAGCCAGAGCCGTTCCTCATCGTTCGATACCGAGGCGTACCGGGCGAGGCGTCCGGTCGCGAGATGCTCTTTCACCTTCCCGTAGAAGTCCGCTTCCGGTTTGAATTTCTTGTCGCTTTTGGCACGGCGGTCGGCGTCCTGCTGTTTCTTTTCGATGGTCTCGAGGTCCTTCAGGATGAGCTCCGTCTCGATGACCTCAATGTCCCGTTTCGGGTCGACCGAACCGTCCACATGAATGACGTTCGGATCGTCGAAGCAGCGGACGACATGCGCGATGGCGTCGACATCCCGGATATGCGACAGGAATTGGTTGCCGAGTCCCTCCCCCTTGCTGGCACCCTTCACCAGACCGGCGATGTCCACGAACTCGATGGATGACGGTACGATCTTCGGACTGTTGTAGATGGCGACGAGCTTGTCGATACGTTCGTCCGCCACCAACACCACGCCGACGTTCGGTTCGATGGTGCAGAACGGGTAGTTGGCCGCCTCCGCACCGGCGGCGGTGATGGCGTTGAACAGAGTGGATTTTCCGACGTTCGGGAGACCGACGATACCGCAATTGAAGCCCATGGAAGTATCACGCTAATTGGAGGAAGAGGATTGCGTTGAATGCAGGAAGATACGGAAAAAATGGAGGCCAAAAAAGCGTTGCCTTTCGACTGGAGTTCACCGGTCATACCGTCCCCTCATCCGGTACGGAACGCTTTTTCGATCGATCAGTTCATTCGATTCCCGGATGAACGAGATGCGATCTCCAAATGCCGTAAGGAGATATTCAGAGTTCAGCGGTATCGATGTCCCTCCGCCCGCATAATCCGGGTAACTGGAGTGCGGCCAATCACGTAACCGGAAAACGATCCCGGCCCGGAGCGGATTCTGATGAATATAATGGCACAGAGTGATGAGGTACGACAATTGGTCGACCTCGATCGTTTTGCTGTGCTGCTGAAAGAGACTCCCGTGCCGAAGCGATTGCTTATTGATCGCTTTGGTGTAGGACGACAGGAGGATACCGATGTTGTGCTTCAGACGGTCCGTTTCGGTGGTGGTGACTTTGATGCAGAAATGAAAATGCGTCGGCATCAGACAATAAGCGACCGTCTCGACCGATGGAGATACCAGCCGTTTGTACTTCTCAAGGAAGAACCGGTAGTTCCGCTCTTCTTTGAACACGGTCTCCCCGTTATTTGAGCGATTGTAAAGATGGTAGAATTTCCCGGTTTCAAGGATCATTGCAACCTCTCTATCAGGTGGAGCCCATCTTTAAATGGACTACACCGACGCTGAAACGAAAAACGCCCATCCTTGATCGTCAAGGAATGGGCGTCATGATCGGGCAATGGAGCACATCACACCGATGGGCTTCCCTGAAGATACAACTCAAGCGGTTCTTTCGCCACCTCCGGACCCTCCGTGCACGAAAATATTTCATTATCGTTTTTGCATATTTATACAATATTGTGTATATTTATACATTATGAAGCAGCGCGTCTCCATCATCGGCGCGTCCGGATATTCCGGCGCGGAACTCCTCTCTCTCCTTTCGCGGCATCCGTACGCGGAGGTCACCTCGGTCTTCGCCAATTCCTCCGCCGGTAAACGGGTGGAGGAGTTATATCCGGCCTTCCGCGGCACCGCGGCCGGCTCGCTCGTCTATGGCGAATTCTCTCCGGCGGCCGTTGCGAAGGACGACATCGTCTTCATCGCGCTCCCCTCCGGCGAAGCGATGAAACACGTGCCGGCCCTCATTGATGCCGGCAAGAGGGTCATCGATCTCGGCGGGGATTTCCGTCTCAAGGATTCTTCCCTCTATACCAAGTACTACAAACATGATCACACCGCGGCGTCGTACCTTCCGAAAGCGGTGTACGGTCTGCCGGAATGGAACGCGGACGCGATCCGTTCCGCACAGCTCATCGCCAATCCGGGCTGCTATGTGACGAGCGCGCTCCTCCCCCTCCTGCCGTTGCTGAAAGAGGGTCTGGTGGAGCCGAACGGCATCGTCATCAGTTCGATGTCCGGCGTCTCCGGCGCCGGCCGCAGCGCATCAACGGAGCTCTCCTTCACCGAAGTGAACGAATCAGTGAAGGCATACAAAGCGACGGTGCACCAGCATACGCCGGAAATCGAGACGGTGCTCACGGACTTCGGCGGCCGGACGGCGACAGTGACCTTCGTGCCGCACCTCATTCCCGTCACACGGGGAATCTTCTCGACCATGTACCTCCGTCCGGCCGCTCCGCTCACGGCGGACGATATCCGAGCGGTGCTCACGAGGCAGTATGCCTCCGCACCGTTCGTCCGGCTCATCGGAGAAGCATCGCCGGAGATCAAGCATGTGCAGCACACCAATTTCATCGATATCGGCTGGAAACCGGATCCGCGGAACGGAACACTGGTGCTCTTCTCGGTCATCGACAATCTCGTCAAAGGGGCGGCCGGCCAGGCGGTCCAGAACATGAACCTCCTCATCGGAGCGAACGAAACGGAAGGATTACGCTGACATGCACAAACATTCCATGAAGACCGTCTCCGGCGGTGTCTGTGCCGCACAGGGCTTCCTCGCCTCGGGCATCTTCGCCGGTATCAAGAAGAAGAAGAAGGACGTCGCGCTCATCTACTCGACCGTTCCCGCCCTCGCGGCAGGGGTCTTCACGCAGAGCCGCACCGTCGCGGCGTGCGTCACCCTGGACCGACAGAAACTGCGCCGCTCCGGCACCGCCCGCGCCATTCTGGTGAACAGCGGTAACGCCAACGCCTGCACCGGCGAACGGGGCATGATGAACGCGAAACAGTCTGCGGCCACCACCGCCGCCGCGCTCGGCATCAAGGAATCGCAGGTGCTGGTCTCCTCCACGGGCGTCATCGGTCAGTTCCTGCCGATGGAGAAGCTCACCGCCGGGGTCTATGACGCGGTCGCCGCGCTGAGCGCGGACGGAGGAGCGGACGCCGCGCTCGGTATCTGCACCACGGACACGTTTCCGAAGGAGTACGCGGTCCAGATCGACATCGGCGGCGTACCGGTGCGCATCGGCGGCATCGCGAAGGGCTCCGGCATGATTGCACCGAACATGGCGACCATGCTCGCGTTCATCACCACGGACGTCCGCATCTCCCACCCGATGCTGACAAAGGCGTTCGCGCGTGCCAATGACATGTCGTTCAACCGCATCACGGTGGACGGTGATACGAGCACCAATGACATGGCCGTCATCCTCGCCAACGGACAGGCGGAGAACCGGACCATCACCGCCGAAGGGAAAGATTTCACCCTTTTCTACGCCGCGCTGGAGCATGTCCTCATCGTCCTCTCCAAGATGATCGTGAAGGACGGCGAAGGGGCGACCAAATTCATCGAGGTGACCGTGAAGGGGGCGAAGACCAAGCACGAAGCGGAGACCGCCTGCCGCACCGTCTGCACGTCGTCCCTCGTCAAGACCGCCATCCACGGCGAGGACGCCAACTGGGGCCGCATCCTCGCGGCGGTCGGCCGTTCCGGCATCCGGTTCCGGCCGGAGCGGACGGAGATCTTCTTCGACGACCTGCGCATCCTCGGCGCTGACTACGACATCCGGTTCTCGGAAGAGCGAGCCAAGAAGGTGCTCGAACAAAAGGAACTCTCCGTCACGGTGGACCTCCACGGCGGGAAACATTCCGCCACGTTCTGGACCTGCGACCTCTCGGCGGAGTATGTGCGGATCAATGGATCGTACAGGACGTGAGCGAAGCGCAGAGGCCTCGGACCGGAGAAGTGCGGAACTTCCTATGGATCGCTTGATCCAGCGGATCATCGGACAATGAGAGTGGATGCGGATCTCGGCATCCGGGAACGAACGATAACAACAGATCGGAAGCCATGGTACAGTCGAAAGAAGAAGTGCTCATCGAGGTCCTCCCCTACATCCAGAAGTACGAGGGGAAGACGTTCGTCGTGAAGTACGGCGGGGCGGCGCAGACGGAGCAGGAACTGAAGACGACCTTCGCGAAGGACGTCACCATCCTGAAGAAGATCGGCATCAACATCATCATCGTGCACGGGGGCGGCAAGGAGATCACCGAGACCGCCTACAAGCTCGGCATCGAAACGCAGTTCGTGAACGGTCACCGCTACACCGACCGTCGGATGGTGGACGTGGTGAAGATGGTGCTCGCCGGAAAGATCAACAAGGAGATCGTCGCCCTCATCAACCAGAACGACGGGGACGCGGTCGGCATCAGCGGTGTTGACGACAATCTCTTCATCGCCGAAAAGCATCTCGAAGAGGGGGCGGACATCGGCCTGGTCGGCACCATCACCCGCGTCAACACGGCGCTCATCGGCATGTTCCTCTCCAATAAGCTGATGCCGGTCATCGCGCCGTTCGGAGTCGGTACGGACGGCACCATTTACAACGTCAATGCGGACCTCGCCGCCGCCGCGGTCGCCACCGCCGTGAAGGCCGAAAAGCTCGTCTACCTCAGCGACGTCGAAGGGGTGATGGCCGGCGGCTCGCTCGTCTCGACGCTGACGGAGTCCGACAGCCGGAAACTGCTTGATGACGGCGTCATCACCGGCGGCATGATCCCCAAGATCAACTCCGCCTTCTCCACGCTCCACGCCGGCGTCAATAAGGTGCATATGATCGACGGACGGCGCAAGCATTCGCTCCTCCTCGAGATCTTCACCGACGAAGGTATCGGCACGGAACTCGTCCGCTGAGCGCCCCATGAACAAACCGCAGCGCCAATACGCCATCAAGGAGCTCGTCCTCAGCCGTGAGGTGGGCAGTCAGGAAGAGCTCGCCGCCCTGCTGAAGAAACGCGGATTCGACGTCACGCAGGCGACCCTGTCGCGCGACCTCGCCGAACTGGGCGTCTCGCGCCACCACACGGACGCCGGGCTCCGCTATGCCCTCGGCGCTCCGGAGAACGAGCTCAAGCACACACCGCTCGTCACCCAAGAGGTCACCGCCGTCGAGCAGAACGAGGTGATGATCGTCATCCGCACGCTGCCGGGACGGGCTCCGGGCGTCGCGTCGTACCTCGACTCGCTCCGCCATCCCTCCATCCTCGGCACTGTGGCGGGCGATGACACCGTCTTCGTCTCCCCCGCCAGCGTCAAGCGCATCTCCGCCACCATGAAACTCATCAAAGAACTCCTCTTCTCATAACTCAACCATAAAGGAATCAGCAACGTGAAACGACCCAAGATCGCCGTCGCCTACTCCGGAGGACTCGACACCTCCGTCATCGTGAAATGGCTGCAGGAGAAATACAACGCGGACATCATCACCGTCACCGGAAACCTCGGTCAGAAGAAGGAGCTCATCGGCGTCCCCGAAAAGGCGTACAAGTCCGGCGCCAAGAAGGTGTTCATGCAGAACCTCGAGAAGGAGTTCGTCGAGGAGTACATCTTCCCCGCCCTCAAAGCGGGGGCGCTGTACGAGCACACCTATCCCATGGCGACCTCGCTCGGCCGCCCGCTGCTCGCCAAAGCGCTGGCGGAGGTCGCCAAGCGTGAGAAGTGCACGCACGTGGCGCACGGATGCACCGGCAAGGGGAACGACCAGGTCCGCTTCGAAGTGGCCGTCATGTCCCTCGCACCGGAGCTGAAGGTGCTCGCCCCGCTCCGCGAATGGGAGTTCAAGTCCCGCGAAGAGGAAGTGGAATACTGCCAGAAGCACGGCATCCCGGTGAAGGCGACGAAGGACAGCCCGTACTCCATCGACGAGAACATCTGGGGCACGAGCATCGAATGCGGTATCCTTGAGGACCCCATGGAGGTCGCTCCGCAGGACGCGTACCAGCGGACCGTCGCTCCGGAGAAGGCGCCGGACCATCCGACCTACGTCACCATCGAGTTCAAGGAAGGGGTGCCGGTGAAACTGAACGGCGTGAAGATGGACGGCGTTTCGCTCATCCACAAGCTCAATGATATCGCCGGTGCCAACGGCGTCGGACGACTGGACCTGGTCGAGAACCGTCTGGTGGGCATCAAGTCCCGCGAGATCTATGAAGCCCCCGCCGCGGTCACGCTGCACTTCGCGCACCGCGAACTGGAACGGCTCACCCTGGACAAAGAGACGATGCACTACAAGGCGAAGCTCGCCAACGACTACGCCGCCATCATCTATAACGGCACCTGGTTCTCCCCGTTCCGTCAGGCGCTCGATGCGTTCGTGAACGAGACGCAGAAGTGCGTCACCGGACTGGTGAAGCTGAAGCTCTACAAAGGGAACGTGGAGGTGGCCGGACGCACCTCTCCCTATTCCCTCTATGACATGAAACTCGCCACCTACACGGTGGAGGATACGTTCGACCACTCCGCGGCCGAAGGGTTCATCAAGATCTACGGCCTCCCCTACAAGACCGTCAACGCGGTGAACCGGCGGAAGTTCGCCGGTGTGAAGAAGGTGCTCAAGCGGAAGAAACGCTGACCAGCCACCGGAACGGCGGGCCGATGCCCGCCGTTCCGTTTTTAAACCCCCGCTTCGGTTGATATTTTGACGGATTTCAGTATTTTGGTTCACTCACCAGCGAGGAGTTCCCATGTTCCGCAACCTGAGCATCAGCGCGAAACTGTTCCTGACCTTCGTTCCCATCTTCGCCTTCGGCATCGGCCTGAGCGTCTATCTCACCACCGTTTCCCAGGAGGAGCAGATGCAGGCGCAGGCGCTCGAAAGTGCGACGCAGAAGGCGCGCATCGTCCGCGAAGCGCTGGTGAACATGATGGTGGAGAGCCAGGTGGTGGACGACCGATGGCTCGAGCGGGTACGGACCGTGGCGGACCTGAACGATCTGTACATCCGCATCGACACCGCCTCGCTCCGGCTGGCGGAGGACTACATGGACAGTTCACGGACCGTCCGGTTGTGGGAACGGGTGCAGAAGGCACAGGCGAAAGACGAGTTCGACAATCGGTACGGCGCCGAAGTGCTCACCACCGGGAAGCAGCAATGGCTGCGCATCGGCGATAACTTCCGCGCCATGATCCCCTTCGCGGCGGAGAAGAAATGTCAGCGTTGTCACGACGTCCGCATCGGCGACGTGCTCGGCGTCGCCCATATCGAGTTCCCCCTCACCGCCATCATCAAGGCCAACGAAGAGAACGCCCGCCGCACCGCGTTCATCTCCGGCGGCATCGCCCTGCTCGTCATCGGCGCCGGATTCGTCTTCTTCCGCTCGCTCGTCCAGCGGCCGTTGAAACGGCTGGAGAAGGCGGCCGAGGAGATCGGCAAGGGTGAGATGTCCGCCGAACTCGATCTTCCGGAGGGCGGCGACGAAGTGGGACGCCTCGCCTCGTCGTTCGCCCGCATGCGGCAGGCGCTGCGGCAGAGCCAGGAATCGATGCGCATCTCCACCGTCGGACAGGTGGCCGCGTCGCTCGTGCAGGATTTCCGTAGCCCTATCAAGGAGATCGAACAGATCCTGTCCGAGGTCCGCACCACGACGATGGAGAACGCCCGGCGGGACGAATTGCTCGTCACCGCGACGGAGGCCGCCCATCTCGTCAACCGCATGACGCAGGACCTCATCGACTATACGTCCGGAAGCATCCGCGTCGAGAAGCGTCTCTCCAGCGTCGGCAAGATGCTGCGCGGCGTCGCGGCGTCGGTCAAGCCGGACCTCGACCGGCAGGAGATCGCACTGAACGTCCACGCTGCGTACGATGCGTCGGCGATGATCGATCCCGAGCGGACCCTGCGTGCGCTCGACAACATCATCAGCTATGCCGCGAACTACGTTCCGGCCGGCGGCGCCATCACGCTCCGCTCCGATGCGGCGGACGGCCGCCTCATCCTCACCATCACCGATAACGGCAGCGGCATCCCGTCGGCGTTCCGCGAGAAGATCTTCGAACCGTTCGTGAAGGTGGTGCAGGGCGGAGGCGTCGGACTGGACCTGGCGCTGGCGAAGAAGATCATCGAACTGCAGAGAGGGAACATCGCTCTCACCTCGGAGGAAGGACAGGGAACAAGCTACACCATCACCCTGCCGATGTGACCGCCGGACCGGCGTCCCACTCCGTTCGGACGCCGGTCTTTTCTCCGCACCATTCCCCCGCTCGATGCATCTTACCATTGATAATGGTCGGTTCTTCCTCTATCTTTCCAGTCAGACACATGAGCGAACGCCTTCACAAGATTGCGATTTCGGCTCATTCCATTCGCAAACCTGGCAATCCCATAGGATAAAAGGATAAAATACTCGGTATTTTCGCTCCCAAAGAATGGAACAGCTTTTGCATCATTTTCAATGATTTCGCCCATCCGGGCAGAGGAAGAGCAACCGTTCACCACTACTTCAGGATCAGCGGACGCTTCGGCGGACGCGCAAACGTAAAAGGCAGGAACCATGGAGAAACAGACACGCACGCTGGATGAGGTCACCATCCGGTTCGCCGGCGATTCCGGCGACGGCATGCAGCTCACCGGCGGTCAGTTCACCAACACTTCGGCGGCGATGGGGAACGATCTGAGCACCCTTCCCGATTACCCGGCGGAGATCCGTGCACCGAAGGACACCACCTACGGCGTCAGCGGTTTCCAGATCCACTTCGGTGCGACCGAGATCAACACCCCCGGCGACCATTGCGACGTGCTCGTGGCGATGAACGCCGCTTCGCTCAAGGTGAACCTCCGCTCCCTCATCGACGGCGGGATCATCATCGTGAACACCGACGGATTCGGCGACAAGAACCTGAAGCTCGCCGGGTACACACAAAGCCCCCTCGCCGACGGGTCGCTCTCGAAATACCAGGTCTTCCAGGTCGACATCACGAAGCTGACCAACCTCGCTCTGGCGGACATGAACCTCTCCCCGAAGATCGTCGACAAGACGAAGAACTTCTTCGCGCTCGGGATGATGTACTGGATATTCAACCGTACGCTCGACAACACGCTGCAGTGGATCTCGGAGAAGTTCGAGAAGAAGCCCGAGATGATCGAAGCGAACACCCGCGTGATGAAGGCGGGTTGGAACTACGCCGAGACCACGGACGTCTTCGCGGTCCGCTATGAAGTGAAGCCCGCTCCCCTCACCCCCGGCAAGTACCGGAACATCAGCGGGAACCAGGCGGCGGCGCTCGGTCTCGTGGCCGCGGCCGAGAAGGCGAACCTGGACCTCTTCCTCGGCACGTATCCCATCACCCCGGCGAGCGACATCCTGCACGAGCTCTCCAACTACAAGAACTTCGGCGTGCGCACCTTCCAGGCGGAGGACGAGATCGCCGGCATCACGAGCGCCATCGGCGCGTCGTTCGGCGGCGCGCTGGCCGCCACCACCACGAGCGGTCCGGGCGTCGCCCTCAAGACCGAAGCGATGGGTCTGGCGGTGATGGTGGAACTTCCGCTCGTCATCGTGAACGTACAGCGCGGCGGTCCGAGCACCGGACTGCCGACCAAGACGGAGCAGGCGGACCTGCTGCAGGCCGTCTACGGCCGCAACGGCGAGGCACCCATTCCGGTCATCGCCGCTTCGACGCCGAGCGACTGCTTCAACGCCTGCTTCGAGGCATCGCGCATCGCCCTGAAGTACATGACGCCGGTGATGGTGCTGACGGACGGCTACCTCGGCAACGGTTCCGAACCGTGGCTCGTCCCCTCCGTGAAGGACCTTCCGGAGATCGCGCCGAAGTTCCGGAAGGAACCCGAGGGATATCTTCCCTACAAGCGCGACGAGCGGACGCTCTCGCGGGAATGGGCCATCCCCGGCACCCCGGGTCTGGAACACCGCATCGGTGGTCTCGAAAAACAGGACGGCTCCGGCAATATCAATTACGAACCGGAGAACCACGACAAGATGGTGAAGTTGCGCGCCGCAAAGGTGGACCGCATCGCCGATGATATCCCGGCCGCGGCCGTCGAAGGGGACGCCTCGGGCGACCTGCTCGTGGTGGGCTGGGGCGGTACGTACGGAACGCTCAAGACCGCCGTCGAGCGCAAACGGAAGGAAGGCAAAAAGGTCTCGCACCTTCACCTGAAGCACCTCCATCCGCTGCCGAAGAACGTCGGCGACATCCTGAAGAAGTTCAAACACGTCCTGGTGCCCGAAATCAACCTCGGTCAGCTCTCCAAGATCCTCCGCGAGCGGTACCTCGTCCCCACCGTCGGACTGAACAAGGTGCAGGGACTCCCCTTCCGCTCCGTCGAGATCGAACAGAAAATCGAAGAAATCCTGGGAGGCAAACAATAATGAGCACGCTCATCAACGACGTCATCACGCACGACACCGTGGCCGCGGTAAAATACACCACCAAGGATTTCTCGTCCGATCAGGACGTCCGCTGGTGCCCGGGATGCGGCGACTACTCCATCCTCGCCCAGGTGCAGCGCGTCATGCCGGAACTGAACATCCCGAAAGAGAAGATCGTCTTCGTCTCCGGCATCGGATGTTCGAGCCGGTTCCCCTACTACATGAGCACGTACGGCTTCCACGGCATCCACGGCCGCGCCACCGCCATCGCCACGGGACTGAAGATCGCCCGTCCGGACCTCTCGGTCTGGGTCGCGACCGGCGACGGTGACGGCCTCTCCATCGGCGGCAACCACATGATCCACACGCTGCGCCGGAACGTGGACCTGAACATCCTCCTCTTCAACAACCAGATCTACGGTCTGACGAAGGGACAGTACTCCCCCACCTCCGAGTTCGGCAAAGTGACGAAGTCCACGCCGTACGGCTCGGTGGACATGCCGTTCAATCCGGCCTCCCTCGCGCTCGGTTCCGCCGGCACGTTCGTGGCGCGTTCCATGGACCGCGATCCGAAGCACATGCAGACCATCATCAAACGGGCGGCGGAACACAAGGGGACGTCGTTCGTCGAGGTGTACCAGAACTGCAACGTGTTCAACGACGGTGCCTTCTTCCAGTTCACCGAGAAGGAGACGAAGTCCGACAGCGTCGTGTTCCTGGAGCACGGCAAACCGCTCGTCTTCGGCAAAGAGAACGACAAGGGGATCAAACTGGACGGTTTCTCCCCCGTCGTCGTGTCGCTGAAGGACGGTTCGCATTCCGCGAACGACCTGCTCGTGCACAACGAGAAGGATTCCACCCTGGCGTTCATCCTCGCCAACATGACCTACAACCTCGAACTCCCCCGGCCGTTCGGCATCTTCCTGGCCATCGACCGTCCGCGGTACGAGGACGAGATCTCCAAACAGGTCGATTCAGCGGTCTCGAAACGGGGCCGCGGTTCGCTCGAAAAGCTGCTCAACAGCGGGGACACCTGGGTCATCCAGTGACCGGTACCGGGGCGTCCGCTCCGAAGGCGATGCTTCTTTGAAGCATCGCCTTTTTTGTTTATTTTTCCCCATGCAGAACGAGATACAGACCCTCACCCGACTCATCGAGACCGGCACTTCCTTCGTCCTGACGACGCACATCAATCCGGACGGGGACGCCATCGGCAGTGAGACCGCACTGGCGCGGTTCCTGGCGGACCGCGGCAAGCGGGTCCACATCCTCAACCACAGCGCGACGCCGGAGAACCTCTCCTTCCTGAACGACGTCCATCCGGTGCTGCATTACGATGCCGCTCTCCATGCGGACCTCATCGTCACCGCGGACCGCTTCTTCGTGATGGACTGCAACGCCCGCCAGCGCTTCGCCGCGCTCACCGACGCGTTCGACCGGTCCAATGCCGAAACGGTCATCATCGACCACCATCTCGAGCACGAATCGTTCGCCGACCTGAACATCATCGACACTGAAACGCCGGCGACGTGCGAGCTGCTCTACCTGCTCCTCCACGCCATCGATCCGAACGGCATCACACTCCCCGTCGCGACGGCGCTGTACACCGGCATCATGACCGACACACAGTCGTTCCGCCTGCCGCTGACGGACGAGATGACGCACATCATCGCGGCGGACCTGCTGCGCCGCGGCGTGCAGTCGCACGAGATCTACCAGCACGTGTACGAGAACGGAACGCTCGGCACCATGCAGCTGCTCGGCGCCGCCCTCGATTCCATCTCCCTGCACCATGGCGGACTCGTCGCGGTCATGACCCTCACCCGCGACATCTTCCGCGGCACGGGCACAAAGGAATCGGACGTGGACAACCTCACCGCGTACGTCCTCGGCATCAAGGGTGTCCGCATCGGCATCGTCATCGTCGAACTGGACCAGGGGATCAAGATCTCGTTCCGTTCCAAGGGGACCATTCCCGTCAACGAGCTGGCGAAACACTACGGCGGCGGTGGTCACCGCAACGCCGCAGGAGCGCGGCTGCAGGAGACCGACCTCGCATCGCTGTCGGACCGCCTGCTCCGCGACATCACTGCATTCATCCACCAAAGGCATATCGCATGACGTTCACCGCCGTTTCCGCTCCGCTCTCCTCGCTCTCCGCCGAACTCGCCGCGTTCATCATCTTCCGGGACCCGCCGCGGTACAAGGAGAGCATCCGAACGCTGCAGGGATTCATCGGCTGGAAGAGCCTCACACCGGTGATGGAGAGGGATTTCGCCGCCAAAGAGGGGGAAACGCTGCTCGTCTATTCCGAATCTCCGAAGGTACGCCGCGTACTGCTGGTGGGAGCCGGGGATGCGAAAAGCTTCACGCTGGAACGCCTCCGCCGCGCCGCCGCTTCCGCCGCCAAACGGGCGAAAGCGCTCAAGTGTTCGTCGGTGCTGCTCCATCCCGGCGCAGCCGCCGATGTGCTCGACGCCGACGCCGGTTCGATGGGCACCGCCATCGCCGAAGGGGCCCTCCTCTCGATGTACAAGTTCGACCGGTACCTCTCCACGAAGAGCACGCCCGCACCGAAGAAGTTCACCGTCGCCGCTCACGGCGCATCGTTCGCCGCGGCGATGAACGCGGGACTCCGCCGCGGCATCGTCCTCGCCGAGGCGGTGCGTCATGCCCGCGACCTCGCCAACGCCCCTGGCAGCGAGATCTATCCCGAGACCCTCGCCCGGGACGCTCAAGCCTCCGGCCGCCGGCACGGGTTCTCCGTGCGCGTCCTGACGGAACGGGAGATCCTCCGGGCGAAGATGGGGGGCGTGCTCGCTGTCAGTCAGGGTTCCGTTCGGAAACCGCGGTTCATCATCATGGAGCACGGGCGTCGGTTCGCTTCCCGCGGGACCGTCGTCCTCGTCGGCAAAGGGGTCACGTTCGATACGGGGGGCATCTCCATCAAACCGGCGGCGAACATGGCCGAGATGAAGATGGACATGAGCGGCGCCGCGGCGGTCATCGGAACGATGGAAGCGTCGGCGCGTCTGAAGGTGAAGCGGCACATCGTGGGCCTGGTACCGGCCGTCGAGAACATGCCGAGCGGGTCCGCCGTAAAGCCGGGGGATATCGTCCGGCACCTCAACGGAAAGACCTCTGAAGTGGACAACACCGACGCCGAAGGACGCCTTATCCTGGCGGACGCGCTTTCCTACGCCGTACGGTACAAGCCTTCACTCGTCGTCGACCTCGCCACGCTCACCGGGGCGGTGGTGGTGGCGCTGGGCCATTACGCCACGGGCATGATGGGGAACGATACGGCAGTGATGGAGTCGATGTCCGCCGCCGGTGAATCGACGTACGAACGAGTCTGGCCCCTCCCGTTGTTCGACGAATATGAGAAATTGATCAAGAGCGACGTCGCCGACGTGAAGAACGTGGGGGGACGATGGGCGGGGGCCATCACGGCAGGATGGTTCCTGAAGAAGTTCATCGGCGACCATCCGTGGGTGCATCTGGACATCGCCGGGACGGCCATACTCGAAGCGGACCAGGACTACACGCCGCGCGGAGGGTCCGGCGTGGGTGTGCGCCTGCTGACGGAGTTCCTGCGCCGCTGGAAGTGAGAGAACGCCGGAACGGAACCCTCCGGCGGCGGAATCGGTTTCAGGGAATGGGGACGGTCCGAGCCGTCCCATCGTCATCAACACATAGGAGGGATCCAGATGAGAACCGTCTCTTTGCTGCTTCTTCTGTGCGGACTGGCCGTCGCCGGCACTCCCGCCACGGTCGAGAACTTCACGCTGACCGACTATAACGGAAAGAAGGTCTCGCTGACCGATTTCAAGGATGCCAAGGCCATCGTGCTGATGTTCGTCGCCACGGAATGCCCCGTGTCGAACGCCTACAACGGACGGTACAACGCGCTCGCGGCGGAATACGGGGCACGGAACGTCGCCTTCATCGGCATCAACAGCAACAAGGCCGAATCCGCGCAGGCGGTGAAGGAGCATGCGAAGGAGCACGGATTCACCTTCCCTATCCTCAAGGACGAGAAGAACGTCATCGCCGACCGGCTCGACGCGCAGCGTACGCCGGAGATCTACGTGCTGCATCCTTCGTCCCGCGCGGTGCTGTACCACGGCCGCATCGACGACTCACAGCGTGAAGAGAGGATCACGTCGCGCGACCTCGCCGCAGCCTTGAACGAGATCCTCGCCGGCAAACCGGTCACCGTCACCGAGACGAAAGCGTTCGGCTGCACCATCAAGAGAGTGAATTGATCCCCCTCCCATCGACACTCCGCCGCTGGACCGTCACGCTCCTCGCCGCGCTCGCCGTTGTGACCGCGGCTCCGGCGCAGAACGTGACGGCGGCGGACAGTACGGCGATCCGCCGTCTCATCGGCGAACGGAACGGACGCCTCCTCGTCCTGAACGTCTGGGCCACCTGGTGCCTGCCGTGCCGGGAGGAGTTCCCGGCGCTGAACCGGCTCCACCGCTATGGCCGGACGAACGGCGTCGACGTCGTCGCGCTGTCGGTGGACTATCCCGACGAAGTACGGACGAAGATCGTCCCGTTCCTGACGACGGTGCGGGCGGAGATGCCGGTGATGGTGGCGGACGTCGAACCGCAGGACCGTCTTTTCGCGATGTTCGATCCGGAATGGAGCGGCGCCATCCCGATGACGTTCGTGTACGACACGGCCGGGACGCTTCGGCGGTCCCTGCTCGGCAAGCGCACCTTCGAGCAGTTCCGTGCCGCGGTCGATTCCCTCCGCTGACGCCGTATGATCACCTTCCTTCCCCTCGGCGGCGCAACGGACATCGGCGCATCGTGTTATTATCTGGACGTGGAGGGGACCGGCATCGTCCTGGACTGCGGTTCCCATCCCCGGCGTACCGGAGCGGACTCGCTCCCCCGTTTCGCCCTGCTCGAAGAACGGAACGTGGACGTCGCGCTCATCACCCACGCGCATCAGGACCACATCGATTCGCTCCCGTACCTCGTTCAGCACCATCCGTACATCCGCATCGTGTCGACGCCGCAGACCCGCGCGCTGGCCGAGATCACCCTGCACAATTCGGCGAACATCCTGCGCGAGCAGCTCACGGAGGACGATCCGGTCCGTCCCTATACGCACGAAGAGATCGACCTGCTCATCCAGAGCATCGAATGGCGCTCCTACAAGGAACGGTTCACCGTCGACGGATACCGGCACGGCAGCGATGAACCGGTCACCGCCTCCTTCCACGATGCCGGACACATCCTCGGTTCTGCCGGAATCCTCATCGAGCACGGCGGGCGGTCGGTCTATTACACGGGCGACATCAACCTCGACCGCCAATCCCTCCTCCCCGGAGCGTCGCTCCCCGACGGACCGGTGGACGTGCTCGTCATCGAAACGACGCACGGCGCCACCGACGACGCGCTGCTGCCGGACCGCCTATCCGAAGAGCGGCGTCTCGCCCGGACCGCCAACGCGGTACTGGAACGGGGAGGCGGCATCCTCATCCCCGTCTTCGCGCTCGGCAAGATGCAGGAACTTCTCTCCACGCTCTGGCGTCTGATGGAGAAGGGACAGCTCGCGCGGACCGACATCCTCACCGGGGGCGTCGGAGCCCGGCTCAATACGGTGTACGACCGGAACCGGTTCGTCGTCCCTTATAACGACACTGCAATGGTGCTCGGAGACATTCCGGTTCTCGACCTGTTCGAAGCGGACACCTTCGACGCGTTGGCACGGCGTCAGGGCATCGTGCTGGCGACCAGCGGCATGGTCATCGAGGGAACGGCGTCGTACCGCCTGGCGCAGCACTGGCTGCTGCAGCACCGCAACGCCATCTTCACCGTAGGATACATGGACCCCGAAACGCCCGGCCATCGGATTCGCCATGCCGACCGCAACGGCACCGTCCAGCTCACGCCCGTTTCCGAGCCGCAGACGGTCCGCTGTGACATCGAACGATTCCGGTTTTCCGCCCATAGCACGCGGTCCGGCCTCCTCTCCATCGTGGAACGGCTGAACCCACGCGTCGTCATTCTGGTCCACGGAGACATGGCGGCCATCGATTGGATGGGATATTCCATCTTGAAGGCGTTCCCGCATATCAAGGTGCACGGTGCGGAGGTCGGAAAACCGGTGACGCTGTTCTGACCGACATTCCAGTTTCCCATCGCCACTCTTTTTCGTATCTTGACACGATGAAACTCTTCCGAACGTTCCCCCTTCTGCTGCTCCTCTCCTTCTCCGCAGCCTTCCTGCCGGCACAGGAGCAGGTGCGCCGCGAGCATACCGGCTCGGACCTCATCCTGTTCGAAGCCCATCATCTTCCGGCGTCGTCCGACTCCTCCCCGGTCGCGGTCCTGTACCGCATCCGGCACGACTTTTTCGTCTTCACCCGGGGAGCGGAGGAGAAGAACGGCGGGTTCACCGCCTCCGGCTCCATCGCCGTCGAGATACTGGACTCCGCCGGCACATCGGTGGACCGGCGCATCGCCGAGCTCTCCCTCCGCAGCGATGACAACTCCATCGCCGGACTCCGAAAGGGTTCCGTGACCGGATCGTTCACATTCCGGCTCCACCCGGGACGGTACCGCGTGCTCTTCCGGGCGGAGGATATCGAGACCAAACGGTTGTCGCCGAACCTCGAACGTCCGCTCACCGTGCCGAACCGTCCGGCGTTCTTCGCTTCTTCGTTCATACCCGGGAATGCCGCCGGGGATTCCATCGTGCCGTTCACGCTCGGAGGTGACCTTCGCTTCTCCTCACCTGGTTCGTTCTTTGCGTCGGTTCCGCCGGCTGCCGCCGGTCCGCTTCGTCTCACCGTCACCCGCCGCGATCCGGAGGATGACGACGCCCGCGAGACGGTGTACGACACCACGGTGCTTCCCCTTCGCCGTACGGACATGAAGTTCGCCGGACTCACGATGCCGGCCGTACTGGAACTGCCGATGCGTTCGATGGAACTGCCGCAGGGCCGTTATGAACTCACCGTCGCATCCGGAGACTCGCTGAAGGAAACGGTGCCGTTCGGAGTCCGCTGGCCGGAAATGCCGCAGTCGCTCAACGACCTCGAACTGGCGACGCTGCCGCTCCAGCACATCATGGAACGGGACGTCTACTCGGAGCTCCGCAAGGGCTCCCGCCCGGCCCGCATCCGGAAGTTCGAGGAGTACTGGAAGTCCAAGGACCCCACTCCCGGCACCGCCCTGAACGAGCGGATGACCGAATTCTACCGGCGGGTCGACCATACCATTCCCGCCTATGCGACGCTGAAGGAACCGAACGGCTCACTGTCCGACCGCGGGAAGGTGTACATCCTCTACGGCCGGCCCACCACCACGGACCGGAGGCTCTCCCCCGGGTCGGTGCCGCAGGAAGTGTGGAAATATGATTCGCTGAAGAAGACGTTCATCTTTGAAGACCCGCGCCGGCAGGGGAATTATACGCTCATCGAACGCCAATGACACCCCGCATCGCCATCACCATCGGTGACTTCAACGGCATCGGTCCCGAAGTGACCCTGAAGAGCCTCGCCGATCCGCTCCTCCGCCGCGAGTTCCATCCGCTCCTCATCGGTCCCGTGGAACTCTTTCGGCACTACGCCGCGATGTTCAGACTGCCGCTCGTGCTGGAGGAGGTGGAATCGGCCGGCACGAAACCCTCTGCGGGGACCATTCCCGTGCTCCCGTCGCATCCCGTCTCGCTGAAGCAACTGCAGATCGGGATCACAGCGCCCGATGCCGGCGTCTGCGCCGGCACGGCCATCGAGAAGGCCATCGCGCTCTGCATGACGCAGCAAGCGGACGCGATGGTGACGGCGCCGGTCTCAAAGGAGGCGCTCCACTACGCCGGGTACAATTTCCCGGGACAGACGGAGATGCTGGCGCTGCTCACCCGTTCCGAGTCCGTCACGATGATGCTCATTGCCGGCTCCTTCCGTGTGGCGCTGGCGACGGTGCACGTGCCCGTCCGTGCCGTCTCCGAGAACCTCACCGTCGAGCGCATCGTGGGCCGGCTGACGACGGTGGACCGGGCGCTGCGGAACGATCTCGGCGTCAGTTCGCCGCGCATCGCCGTGCTCGGCCTGAACCCCCACGCGGGCGAGAACGGCGCCATCGGAACCGAGGAGAAGACCATCATCGCACCGGCCATCGCCAATGCGGCCGGACTCGGCATCGCCGCCGAGGGGCCGTTCCCTGCGGACGGATTCTTCGGTGCCGGCGATCACAAACGCTACGATGCGGTGATGGCGATGTACCATGACCAGGGCCTCATCCCGCTCAAGATGACGGGCTTCGACCAGGGAATCAATTTCTCGGCGGGACTGAAGATCGTGCGCACGTCCCCCGATCACGGCACCGCGTTCGGCATCGCCGGCAAAGGGACCGCCGACCCGGGGAGCATGAAGGCCGCCATCCGTCTCGCCGTCTCCATCGCCCACCAACGGAAACGCTGATGCTCGTACAGCTCGAGAACGTCACCGTCAAACACGACCGGCACGTCATCCTGAAGGAGATCTCCTTCACGGTGGAGGCCGGCGAATTCGTCAACGTCGTCGGGGAATCGGGGGCGGGCAAGAGCAGTCTGCTGCGGCTGCTGTACATGGACCTGAAGCCGGACACCGGCACGGTCGCCGTGGGCGAGTATACGTCACACAGCATTACGCCGTCCGAAGTGCCGTACCTCCGCCGGAAGCTCGGCATCATCTTTCAGGATTTCAAACTGCTGGAGGACCGGTCGGTGTACGACAACGTGGCGTTCGCGCTCCATGTGACCGGAGCGACGTCGGGGGAGATCCGGAAGAAGGTGGTGACGGTGCTGACGCAGGTGGGATTGAGCCATAAGCGGAACGCGATGCCGCACCAGCTCTCGGGGGGCGAGCAGCAGCGGGTCTGCATCGCCCGCGCGCTGGTGAACGAACCGTTCCTCATCCTCGCGGACGAGCCGACGGGGAACCTCGATCCGGGCACGTCGCTGGACATCCTGAAACTGTTGCTGGAGATCAACCACAAGGGGACGGCGGTGCTGATGACGACGCACAACTACGACCTGGTGCGCAAGGCGGGGGGACGCATCCTGCAGATCAAGGAACGGCAGATCCGCGAAGTGCAGCTGAAGCAGTGAACGTACCGGAGCGCGTCAGGCGGTGACCTGCTCCACGCGGCACACCTCCGGCACATCGCGCAGCAAACGACGCTCCACGCCGGCGCGGAGCGTCATTCGCGACATCGGACATCCCACGCAAGCACCGGTGAGTCTCACCTCCACGAACCCGTCCTCGCGCACCTTCACCAGCTCCACATCACCCCCGTCCGCCTGAAGGAACGGCCGCACCGCCTCGAGCGAGCGCCGGACCCGTTCCTCCACCGTTCCGTCAGTCCCCTGTTCCATGGCCTCAGTTGTCTCCGAGCGAGATCTCGATGGGAGCGGACATCGCCGCGTGGTTGCTGATGCTCACCTGGGCGGCGAGACCGCGGGCGATGGCGCGGAAGATCTTCGCCGGTTCGCTCTCCGGTTCCCCGTCCACCACCGGACGGCCGCTGTCGCTGCCGACCCGGATCTTGGTGTAGATGGGGATCTCGCCGATGAAGGGCACCTTGAACTGTTCCGCCACCCGCTTTCCGCCCCCCGTATCGAAGATGTTCTCCCGTTCGCCGCTCGCGCTCACGAAGTAGCTCATGTTCTCCACCACGCCGAGGATGGGGACGTTCACCTTCTGGAACATCGCCATCCCGCGCCGCGCATCGGCGAGGGACATCTCCTGCGGCGTGGTGACGATGACCGCGCCGGAGAGGGGGATCTGCTGCACCAGCGTGAGCTGGATGTCGCCGGTGCCCGGAGGCATGTCGAACACCAGGTAGTCGAGTTCGCCCCACTGCACGTCCGTCAGGAACTGCTTCACGGCGCCGCTGGCCATCGGACCGCGCCAGATGATGGCCTGCGTCGGATCGATGAGGAAGCCGATGGACATCACTTTCACGCCGTACTTCTCCAGCGGCAGCAGCTTCTGGTTGTGCATCATCGGCTTTTCGTTGATGTTGAACATCAGCGGGACGCTCGGGCCGTAGATGTCGCAGTCGATGAGCCCCACGCGCGCTCCCTCTTTGGCCAGCGCCACCGCCAGGTTCGCCGCCACCGTCGACTTGCCGACCCCTCCCTTTCCGCTCGCCACGGCGATGGTGTTCTTCACGCCGGTGAGGACGGGGGCCTGCTGCACCGACGCGCGCTGCGTCACGCTCGCCGTCATCGTCACCGTCACGCTCTTCACGGTCGGGAAGGTGGAACGGACGACCGATTCGGCCTGCCGTTTGAAATCGTCCTTCACGGGACACGCGGGGGTGGTGAGATCGATGGTGAACGACACCGCGTCGCCGTCGATGACGATGTCCTTGACGAAGTTCAGCGTCACGATGTCGCGGTGCAGGTCTGGGTCCCTGATGACCCGAAGGGCGTTGAGCAGGTTTTCAGCGTTCAGTGCGGGCATGCCTATCCTTTGTGTATGTCGGTGTTCATTGATTCAAACGTTCCTGCCGGCGCCATTCGTAGATCCATTCGGTCTGCCGGTTGGTCTGGGGCACGGCGATCATCCGTCCGCCGAAACCGATGTGGCGCCATGTGACCATGCTGTGCTGCGTCGTTTCGACGCGGCCGAGGGCGGCCTCATCGATGGTAACATCGTACTTCCGGGCGAGGGTTCCGATGAAGCGGTCGAGGGTCTGCTGCCGCTTCCGCTGCGCGAGCTGGGCGCGGATGCGCTCCCGGACCGGGCCGAAGTCGGCGCGGAGCGAATCGTCGTGCACGCGCCGTTCCAGCACGGTGTAGATGATGAAGCCGTTCTTCGCGCGGTACGGGCCCTCCACCTCTCCCGGGACCGAAGAGGCGATGTACGGCGCGATGTCCGGACGGGAACGCAGGTCGAAGAATCCGGTCTCCCCTCCCCGCGCCGCGGAGGCGGCGTCCGTCGAATGCCCCTTCGCCAGCACGGCGAACGGTTCACCACGTTTCAGCCGCTCGCGGAGGTTCTTGGCGAGCGGCAGACTGTCCGTGATGATCTGCCGGAGACGCACCTCCACGGCGGCGCCGTACGCCGAGGGGGAACGCTGATACTCCTCTTCGATCTCCCGCTCCGTCACGGTGACGGAGTCCGCCACACGCCGCAGCAGCAGCATCCCTTTGCGGTTGTCCATCCAGGTGGCGAGGTCGTGCCGAACGCTTTCGGACTGCTGCAGGTTTCGCCGCATCCCTTCGCGCGACAGCAGTTCGTTCTGGATGACCGTCTTGATGTTGTTGTTGAGCACCCACTCCACGTACTCGCGCCGCATGTTCGGGAAGACGATGTAGTTGTTCCGCAGTCCCTGGACCACCTCGGCGAACGTCATCGGCTCGCCGGCGTCGAACGTGACGAAGGGCCGGTCGCGGTCCGCCCCCAGTTCCCGGTCGATCTCGTCCAGCAGCGCCACGGTGAGAAGGTAGACGTTCTTCGTGCGGAACGCCGCGGAATCGGAGGACATGCGGCGGTGGACGGTGTCCGCCAGCCGCTGGAAGAGGGCTCCGTCCGCTTCCGCGCGGTGCGGCGCGGTGACCGATGCGAACGCGACGGCTGCGAGCGAATCCTCCTTGCGCTGGCTGATGACGTTCTTGACCTTCGTGAGCTGGTCCTGACCGCTGAACTTCGACGCCTGCGGATTCGAGTACCGCTTCAGCAGCCGCGCCATCACGAGACCGTACACCTTCGATTCCACCGGGGCGGAGAGACTGTCCGCACCGATGGCGAACGCCGCCTCTTCCAGCGCACGGTCGGCCGAACCGAACCCGATCTGCACGGTGTCGACAGGAACGTACAGCGAGTCGAGGTACTTCCGGAGCACCGCCCGTTTGTTCCGCGCCTGGCGGACCTTCTTCCGGAGCAGTTCCCCCTCCTCCCGGCTGAGGATGCCGAGGATCTCGACCTCCAGCTCCGAGCCGAACCGCTTCAGCCCTTCGCGCATCTCGGCGGCGGAGATCTTCACGTTCGGCAGGACCGACTGTTTGTAGAACTCGTCGCGGACGAACATGCGCGAAAGGTTCCGCTGGATGGCGAGCGAGACGCTGTCCTCCCCCAGTCCCTGTTCCGAGGCTTCGAGCGCGAGCAGCTTCTCCGCGACGAGCGAGTAGAGGAACTCCTTCTTCGTGTAATCCTGCCGGGCGGTGTTCTCCTTCTGCGGCCACGGCATCAGTTCGAACCGTTCCAGGTAATCGCGCGCGGTCACCGGGCGGCCGCCCACGACGGCGAGCGTGTCCTGCGGTAGACCGGTACTGCGGAAACCGAACTGTGCCGCGGCGAGCTGGACCGCCGTCAGAAAGAGGATGATCCTCATGATACCGTGCTCCCCGTGAGCTGCAGCAGCGCCTTGCGGTAGAGGGCGGCGGTGCGGTCGATCACCACGTCCGGCATCACCGGTCCCGGGGGACGTTTGTTGAAGTTGATGGAGAGAAGGTAGTCGCGGACGTACTGTTTATCGTAGCTGTTCTGCCCCTTCCCGGGTTCGTACGTCTCCTTCGGCCAGAACCGGGAGGAGTCAGGGGTGAGCAGTTCATCGATGAGGATGAGCTCGCCGTCCATCACGCCGAACTCCATCTTGGTGTCCGCGATGATGATACCGCGCTCCTCGGCGATGGCGGTCGCGCGGCGGAAGATGGAGACCGCCGCGTCGCGGACCCGTTCGCTCAGCTCCTTCCCTTCCCGCTCCACCATCACGGCGAAGGGGATGTTCTCGTCGTGCACGCCGAGCTCCGCCTTGGTCGAGGGGGTGAAGATGACCTCGGGGAGGCGCTGGCTTTCGACGAGACCGGCGGGAAGAGGGATGCCGCACACCGTGCCGGTGGTGCGGTAGTCCTGCCAGCCGGAGCCGGAAAGGTACCCCCGGACGATGCACTCCACGGAGAGCGGACGGGTCTTCTTCACGAGCATGCTGCGGCCCCGGAGCTGTTCTTTGTACGGCGCGCACACGGCGGGGAACTGCTCCACGTCCGTGGAGACCACATGGTTCGGGATGATGTCCTTGGTCCGGTCGAACCAGAACGCGGAGATCTGGGTGAGGACCTTTCCCTTGTCCGGGATCCCCTGCGGCATCACCACGTCGAACGCGGAGAGCCGGTCCGTCGCGACGAAGAGCAGATGCTCGCCGAGATCGTAGATGTCGCGCACCTTCCCGCGTTTCAGGAAGGTCAGTCCGGGGAACGAAGTGTCCGTGATGATGGCCATGGCGGTCAGACGAATGTGCGCTCGAGCCGGAGCGCCGAATCCAGTCGGCGGAGATATTCCCGTTTCGGGACGGCGACGCCGCCGAGCGACGCCAGATGCGGTGTGAGGTACTGCGTGTCCAGGAGCGTGTATCCCCGTTCGGTGAGCCGTTCCGTCAGCCGGACGAGCGCCACTTTGGAGGCGTCCGTGCGGCGGCTGAACATCGACTCGCCGAAGAAGGCGCCGCCGATGGCGACGCCGTAGAGTCCGCCGGCGAGGGTCCCCTCATGCCAGCATTCCACCGAGTGGGCGAAGCCGAGCCGGTGCAGGCGGAGGTAGCTCTCGATGATGCCGCGCGAGATCCAGACCTCCGGCCGTTCCGCGCAGGCGCGGATGACCGCGGCGAAGTCCGTATCGATGCGGACGTCGAAGGTCCCCGACCGCAGCGTACGGCGGAGGGACCGGGAGACGATCACTCCGTCCAGCGGAATGATCCCCCGTTCCTCCGGGGCATACCAGGAGATCTCGCCGTCCGGTCCGGCGGCCATCGGGAAGTATCCGCCGCAGTACGCGGCGAGCAGGAAATCGCTGTCGATGTACCGCGTGCCGTCCGGTGCCGTTGCGTAGGTCTTCACGCTCCGAAAAAAATGGAATGCCGAGCTTTCAGTGTTCCGAAAGACTCGGCATGGTGTTCTCTTCGTTCCGGAGAGACGTCACTCGTCTCCGAAGCTGGTGCCGACGTGCCGCGCCGCACTGACGATCTCGCCGTCCGGCGGAACGAGCCGCTGGCGGGAGATGGCGTCCTTGATGAGCACGCTCGTCACATGGATCCCTTTCAGGCTCACCATCCGCCCGAAGTCCCCCTTCACCGCCAGCTCCACCGCTTTGGTGCCGTAGCGGGTGGCCAGCACGCGGTCGTACGCCGTGGGGCTTCCGCCGCGCTGCAGGTGTCCGAGGATGGTGGTGCGGGTTTCGAGTCCGGTCTCTTTGGTGATGCGGCTGCTGATGTGCTCGCCGATGCCGCCGAACCGGATCGGGTCCGTACGCTTGATGTCGGTCTCCTTGATGACGATCTCTTCATCGGCCGCCTTGGCCCCTTCGGCCACGCAGACGATGCTGTAGCGGTTGCCGCGGGTGCTGCGCTCGATGACCCGGCGCATCACGCTCTCCCACTTGAACGGCATCTCGGGCAGCAGGATGACGTCCGCGCCGCCGGCGAGTCCCGCCTCCAGCGCGATCCATCCCGCGTACCGTCCCATCACTTCGATGACCATCACGCGGTGATGGGCCGACGCCGTGGTGTGCAGACGGTCGATGGCCTCCGTGGCGATGGAGAGCGCCGTGTCGAACCCGAAGGTCTGGTCCGTGGCGTCCAGGTCGTTGTCGATGGTCTTCGGCACCCCGATGATGTTGATGCCCATCTCCGCCAGCTTGTTGGAGATGTGCATGGTGCCGTCGCCGCCGATGGCGATGAGACAGTCGAGCCCCCATCCCTTATAATGCTTCAGGATCTTGGACGATGCGTCGACGATCTCGATGCCGTTCAGTCCTTCGACGGGATAATGGTATGGGTCCCCTTTGTTGGAGGTGCCGAGGATGGTCCCTCCCAGTCCGATGATGCCGGCGATGTCGTCGCGGGTGAGTTCGCGCATCCGGCCTTCGACGAATCCTTCGAAACCGTCTTCGATGCCGACCACGGTGATGCCGTAGTCGTTCATGGCGGGTTTGGCCACGCCGCGGATGACCGCGTTCAGGCCGGGACAGTCGCCGCCGCCGGTGAGGATTCCGATGCGTTTGATCTTCTTATTGGTCATTCGTTCCTATGCTGTTCTATTGGTCGATATCGTGTAGTGCAGGGTCAATGTACGCAAAATTGGCATGGCGGTAAAGGGGATTTATCGCCGGTGGATCAGCGCCGCGTCCAGTATCTCCTGGTTCCGCACCGATTCCTCCCACCGGACCGCCGGTGCCTCCCCGGTGAGCACACAACGGGAGAAATGACTCACTTCCGCTTCGTACAGGTCGGGCACGTCGAACGGTTCGCGGAGCGTCTCCGCCGGCAGCCCCTCCGCCCCCTTCGTCCATTCCAGAACGGCGGTGACGCGGCTCGGGGTGAAATTGAAAGCGGAAAGCGTGCCGCGGGAACCGATGAACTCGATGAAGGTCCGGCGGTACGGCGCTTCGAAGGAGGAATAGACCGAACAGAGTGTGCCGGTACGGAACCGGACGTTCATCAGTGAGCTCCGTTCCACCCGCGTTCCGTCGCCGTCATCCCTCGTCATGCCGGTCACCTCCGCCGTCTCCGGATCCCCGAGCACGAACCGCACCGTGTCGAGACAATGAATGCCGACATCGAAGAGCGGTCCCCCGCCCGCTTCGGCGGCGTTCCACAGCCAGCGGCGGTGCGAGATGCCGGCGTCGTAGAAGAACTCCGCGCGCACGGCAGTGATGTCGCCGAGCGCTCCGGAGGAAACGAGCTCGTGCATGCGCCGGACGAGCGGCGAGAAGCGGAGCATATGTCCCACCATGAACTTCACTCCCGCCGTCCGGCACGCCTCCGCCATTTCGCGTCCCTGTGCGGCGGAGAGGGCCATCGGTTTCTCCGTCAGCACATGCTTGCCGTGCCGCGCCGCGATGAGGGTCTCGGGATGATGGCGCGCATTGGAGGAGACGATGAAGACCGCGTCCACCTCCGCAGAGGCGCAGAGCGCCTCCGCGGAATCGAACGCGAACGGGACGCCGTGCTCGCGGCGTTTCGCTTCCGCCTCCGCGAGGGAGCGCTTCTGGATGGCGGTGACGACGGAATTGGGGGAGGAACGGATGGCGGGCAGGATGGCCCGTTCGGCGAACGCGCCGAATCCGATGATGCCGTAGCGGACGTTGTTCATGGAAGGATGATGATGGAATGAGAGGTGCGGGCCGGTGTCGCTCTGACGACGGCGCCGGGGGAACGGAGGGAATATCAAAAAAAAAGCGGGGTAGTGCAACCCCGCTTTTTATCATAGGTCCGGACCCGTCAGTTCGCGGCGGTGAACTTCTCCACGCGGTTGGTCACCGGCGGCACCGTGCGAAGGTACCGGTAGATGGACTTCAGGTCGCCGTCCGTCATGCCGGCGTACAACAGCCACGGCATCGCGCTGTTGAACTCCCCCTTCTTCACGAACGCGTTCTTCCAGGACGAGTCGCGGTAGGCGGTGAAACGCTTCACGAACACCTCCTCGGTCCAGAGTCCGATGCCGGTCTCGTGGTCCTGGGTGATGTTGGCGGAGCGGACGATGTCGCCGGTCTGCGGCGACCGGAATTCGAACCCGCCGGCGAGGTGTTTTCCCGGAAGGGGCTTCCCTTTCTCCATCGGTGTATGGCAGTCGCCGCAGGCGGCGATGGTGAAGAGGTATTCGCCGTACGCGAGCGTGTCCTTCGGATCGGGACGCGTCATCGGCGAGGGGTCCGACGGGATGGTCTTGACGATGAAGTTCAGCGGGAAATTGAGCTCCGCCGCCGGATACTCACCCTCGATCGGTGTGAGCGTGCGGAGATAGGCGATAACGGACTTCACGTCCTCCGGATCCATCTTGCTGTAGGCGGGGTACGGCATCATCGGAAAGAGCGCGCGGCCGTCGCGGGTGACGCCCGTGGTGATGAGGCGGTACAGCTCGCCGTCACTGTAGCGGGAGAGGTACGCGGGGGTGATGTTCTGCGCATAGAGCGTTCCGGGCATGCCGGCGGTCGCTTCGTCGAACCGGTCGCCACCCTTCCCTTCGGTCCCGGCCACCACCGGTCCGCCGAACCGTTCCCAGTCACGCGTGGAATGGCAGTCGACGCAGCCGGCGACGTGCACCGCAAGGTACCGGCCCCGTTCGAGCCGTTCCGGCGTCGCCTCAACGGTCAGCGCCGGCGCGGGCGAGACCTTCGGGAAGGCGACGGACAGGTAGGTCAGACCCGCGGCGGCGGCCAGTACCAGGATGCCGGCGGCAATGCCGGCGATGGTGAGCGCTTTCTTCATTCGTTCCTCTTCGTTAGTGGTTTGGGTGTGGTACGCAGAATTGTCTTGATTTGCAAACCGATTGAGCGGTATCTTCCATCGTGAAACTCCCCCTCCATATCCTGAAGGCGCACGTCGCTCCGTTCATCGGTTCCTTCCTCATCCTGATGTTCCTCTTCGTGCTGCAGTTCATCATGAAGTTCATGGACCAGCTCGTCGGGAAGGGGCTCAGCGGCGCGGTGATCGCCGAACTGATGCTGCTGAACCTCGCCTGGATGGTGGTGCTGGCGGTGCCGATGGCGGTGCTCGTCGCCACGCTGATGGCCTTCGGCGGCATGGCCTCGACGAACGAGATCACCGCGATGAAGGCGGGGGGCATGAGCCTCGTCCGAATGATGCTGCCGGTCCTCGCCGCATCGATGCTCGTCACCTATGCGATGGTCGAGTTCAACAACAAGGTGCTTCCCGAGGCGAACCACCGCTCCAAAACGCTGACGATGGACATCCGCCGGAAGAAGCCGACGCTGACGCTCATTCCGGGCCTGTTCAATCAGGACATGCCGGGGTACAGCATGCTCGTGCGGAAGACCTTCGAGGCGTCGAACAATTTCGAAGGGGTCACCATCTACAACCACACGGACCCGAACAAGAACACCGTCATCACCGCCACGAGCGGTTCGATGTCCTTCTCCGGCGACTACACGAAACTGGTGATGGACCTGTACGACGGCGAGATCCATGAAGTGGACCATCAGAAACCGAACCTCTACCGCATCGTCGCCTTCCAGCGTCAGCGCATCACCACCCGCGCGGAGGGATTCGATTTCGAACGTTCCGCCGTGGACGCGTTCACCCGCGGTGACCGTGAACTCAGTTCGGGAGAGATGCGGTATATGGTGGACAGCCTGGAGACGTTGTCGCGCGAGATTCAGGACAGAATGGTCGGGTATACGCAGGGGTTGACGGAAAAGTTGCTCACCGGTTCGGTCTCCCCTTCGTCGCCGCAGAAAGCGTTCTGGTCCACCGTCGAACAGTACACGAACATGAGCAGTCAGCTGATGTTCTATCGGAATAACATCGAGTCCGAGTCCGCCAACATGTCGTACCAGCGGAAGCAGGTGCGCGAGTACCTCGTGGAGATCCATAAGAAGTACTCCATCCCGGTCGCCTGCTTCGTCTTCATCCTCGTCGGCGCGCCGCTCGGCGTGATGGCCCGCCGCGGCGGTTTCGGCATCGCGGCGTCGCTCAGTCTGGGATTCTTCCTCCTCTACTGGTCCTCCCTCATCGGCGGCGAAAAGCTCGCGGACCGTCAGCTCATCGCGCCGTGGACCGGCATGTGGTTCGCGAACGGGTTCATCGGCGTGCTCGGGCTCTTCCTCACCTGGAAGATCGGACGCGAGAACGTGGAGATCAACTTCGGATGGTGGCGCCGGTTCGTGCCGGCCCGGATGCGCCGCGTCCTCTTCAGCGACGAGGCGGACGCATGAAACTGGTGGACCGCTACATCCTGAAGCAGTTCATCCTCACGCTGCTCTTCGGCATCGTCGCGTTCACCGCCATCTTCGTCATCATCGATGCGATGGAGAACCTGGACGAGTTCCTGGACAACGACGTGGCGACCTCCATCATCGTCCGGTACTACGTCTCGTTCACTCCTGAGATCATCAAACTGATGACCCCGGTCGCCATCCTCCTCTCGGCCCTCTTCACGACCGGCAAGTTCTCCACCAGCAACGAACTGACGGCGATGAAGGCGGGCGGGATGAGCCTCTACCGGTACATGACGCCGCTCCTCTCCGTGGCGCTGCTGGTGAGCCTGATCTCGGTCTACTTCAACGGATGGGTGGTGCCGTACGCGAACCAGCAGAAGTTCGGCATCGAACGGAAGTACCTGCGGAAAGGGGTCGAGTCGATGGCGCGGACCAACATCTACCTGCAGGACGGTCCGACCCGCATCGTCTACATCGCGTTCTTCGAGGGACAGTCCAACACCGGCACCCGGGTGTCGGTGCAGCAGTTCAGCGATACCAGTCTCGTCGCCATGGCGCAGCGGTGGGACGCCTCCACCATCGCCTGGGACAGCAGTGCGCGGGAATGGACGCTTCGCAACGGCCGGCACCGCGTGATGCGGGGACACACCGAAACGACCGTACCGTTCACGGTGTTGCGGCTCGGCGGTACGACGTTCGGTCCGAAGGATATCGTGAAGAAGGTGGAGAAACCGGGGGAGATGAACCGCGACGAACTGTTCGAGTTCATCCAGCGGCAGAAGCAGAGCGGGAACGATGTGGCGCGGTGGATGGTGGACTACCACAGCAAGGTGGCGTTCCCCTTCGCCAGTTTCATCGTGGTGCTGTTCGGGGTGCCGTTCTCGTTCGGTAAACGCCGGTCCGGACTGGCGATCCAGTTCGGCGTGTCGGTGGCCATCTGTTTCGTCTACCTCGCCTTCATGAAGATCAGCGAGGTCTTCGGGTACAACGGGGACCTCAATCCGCTCCTCACCGCCTGGCTGGCGAACATCCTCTTCGCGTTCGGCGGTCTCATCAACATCCTCCGTGCCGAAAAGTGACGGCGCGTTCCGTCACAGACCGACGCTGACGCGCAGTTCGGACATCAGACGCATCCCGTTCTCCCCCGGCACCGGACGCACGGTGACGCCGGCCGATATCTCGTCGTTGTATGCCTTGGTGGAGAGGAGCGCGTCCACCGCGCTCACCACATGGTTGATGACGAGCGCGCTCGCCGCGAAGCTCGCGGCATAGTAATAATCGTTCGCCTTCCCCCGCTCCGCCGCATAGTCCTTGAGCTGCTGCGGTACCAGGTCGTCCACGATGCCGTTGTCCGACACCGGTACGCCCTCCGCGTCCTTCGGATAGGTGTCCCACCCGTACTTGAACTGGTGGTACTTGCCGATCAGCTCGAAGTACTGCTGTTCGCCGTACGCCGGAAGCGTGTGCGAGATCCCCTGTGTGTGCAGTCCCCGTTCCCACGCGTTGATCTTGCTGAAGTCCTTCCGGTTCCGGATGGCGGCGAGGTCCGACGCATCGAAACTGTATCCCGCCGGGCCATAATCGGTCACGCCGTACTTCCCGATCCACTGCGCGTACCGCACCGCGCTCCAGTGCGCGTCCGCGTACTCCTTGTACTCCGCCGTCTTGTCATCCCCCTTCTTGTCGTTCACCAGCGCCACCACGATGAAGGCCGCCTCCGCCGCAAGGAAGATCGCCGCTTTCGTGTACCGCTCGGTGCGGTACTGTCCGGCCCCCGGCAGGGCGAGCGAGAGGAGCATGTTCCCGGCGGCGCGCTGCGGCTCCCGGACCGTCACCGGCATCACGGTTCCGGACGGCAGGGAATCGGCGGAACGGAGCGCAAGGTCCCACGCGGCCACACCGGTCACCGACGGTCCCCCTGCGAACGCGGCCGCGGTCACGGCGAGCCAGAACAGGAGCAGGTCAGTCTTCATGCGGGTCCCTCATCATCCGTTTGATGTCGTTGCTGAAGTCGAAGCCGAAGAGGATGCCGAAGTAGAAGCGCCACTCCTTCCCGTACGACACGGTGCTGCCGTTCTTCGTCAGAGTGAATCCGTCCAGTCCGTACGTGCCGTTGAAGAAGACGCGGGTCGGATACGCGTACCAGGAGAACGCCTCCAGACGCACTTCGAACCCGGCGTCCTTCTTCACGTCGCGGAGCGTCGTGCCGGTGGTCCAGGCGTTCCCCGCGTCCGCATGGAATTCTCCGTAGAGCCGGTCGAAATAGAACTGCAGGAACCGCACGTCGATGTTCTCCCAGATCGGGAACCGGTACGCCGCGTTGAGCGTCGCCAGTTCGTTCCCGCCGATGGCGTAGAACGGATACCCCTTCATCCCCGGAAGACCGCCGGCGTAGAAGTCGAAGAAGTCGGGCACCGGTGGTCCGAAGATGGTCCCCCCTCGCCCCGTGAAGGAGAGCGTGTGCCGTCCCCACGGCAGCGCGAAATGGTGCGTGTAACGGAGTTCGATCTTGTGGAAGTTGAACGGCGTCATGCGGGGCTGGAAGCCCGTTTCGGTCGCGTCGTACTCCCCCGTGGCGTTGAACTGGTTCATCTCGTAATCGTACCGCAGCGCCAGCGATGCGCCGACGGGATTGATCTCGCGTGTCCGAGACGGGACGATCGCCTGCACGTTCCATTGGAGCGACAGGTCGGTCCCGCGGAAGTACGATTCGGTGGAGCCCGGAACGTTCTGCGGCGGGTTCGTGGCGTCCCCGGGGATGAGGAACGAACCGATGTCGGTCGAGTAGCGGCTCAGGGTGAAGCCGAGCGTCAGCACGTCCAGCTCGCTGAAGAGGTGCTGCTTGATGTACAGGTCGAACTCGAGCAGCGAGTAGGTGACGTCGAGCGTGTACCGGCTCAGTCCGAGTTCCAGGTCGCCGGTGCTTTTCCGGGTGATGTTGTACAGCTCGAGCGAGAAGGTGGGCGAAAGACCGAGCTGGTGGAATCCGATGACGCGGTCGCGGTACTCGAAGATGACGAACAGGTCGCGCTCCAGTTTGTGGTTGAGCGCCGCACCGCCGAACATCGAGGACTTTTCGATCATGTCCGACGACGTGAAGTAGAGCCCCGGTTTGAGGAAGTCCATCCCGGCGCTCTTCGTATTGTAGTTGTCGATACGGAGGAACGGGATGACCGCGACGGAGGAGAAGATGTTGCGGTACGTGGTGCTCTCTCCGGCGTTCAGCGCGGCAGGGTCGTACGCGCGGAGCGCCTTCCAGTCCCATGCGGTGCTTCCGGCCGCGGCGATCGTCGTATCGAGCTCCGGACGGCGGACGCGTTCCGATCCGGCGTAGTGATTGTCGTATGTCTCCAGCGGTTCAGCGGACCGCAGCAGGTCCACCTTGTATCCGGTGGAGGTGTACGACGCGTAGACGATGTCGCCGTCGGCGTTGACCGACGGCATGAAGGCCCCGCCGAGCACGTTGGTCAGCTGCTCGGAGGTCTGCCGGTACGCGTCGTACCGGAAGATGTTCGGGATGCCGTACACGTCGCTGGTGAAGAAGATGTACCGGCCGTCGCGGGCATAGAACGGATGCCGTTCGTCCGCTTCGGTCTGCATGATGGACCAGGTCCGCCCGCTCTCCACGTCCGCTCCCATGATGTCCTGCCCGTCGCTGACCGACTGACCGAACACCACCGTCCGGCCGTACGGGGACCAGCGCGGCGTGTACACCTGTTCGCCGTTCCGGAACGAGGTCACTTCCCGCACAGTACCGCCAAGCGTGTCACAGACGGCGATGTTCGTGGTGCCGTCGCGGCTCACGACGAAGACGAGCCTCGTTCCGTCGAACGACACAGAGGGATTGTGCGCGCGCAGTCCGTGCGTGAGCCGCTCCTCCTCCCCTTCCGAATCCCCCCCCGTCGCCACGACGAAGAGGTCCGAAAGCTGCGAGCCGTTCGGATTGTCGTGCGTGATGCGCGAGAAGTAGATCTTCCGGCCGTCCGGCGACCAGGAGAGCGACGAGCGGACGTCGGCGGCGACCTTCCGTTCCGTCCGTGTGCCGGTGTCGTACACGTACAGGGACGAGACGCCGAAGTAGTCGGCGTTCTTGTTCGAGGTGTAGGCGATCTTCGTCCCGTCCGGCGAGAAGACCGGATGGAAGTTCCCGAACCCCTCCTCCGCGATGCGTTCCCCCTCCACCCGGTTCCGGAGCACCGGCTCCACCCGCCGGCGGTAGTCGGCGGTCACCGAATCGCGCCATTCGTCGTACAGCGCCTGGCCGCTCTTCCCGATGACCTGTTCGATGGCCTGGTCGATGGTGACGATGGCCGGCCCCGCAAGGGCGCGCGAGATGGCGGGGATGGCGTCGTGGCCGTACGTCCGGGAGATGTAGCGCGTGAGATGGAATCCCGCGTTGTACGACGATTCGTTGCCGAGCGAGGTCTTGCCGAAGTGGCTCATCTCGTTCCACGAGAGCATCGAGGAGTCGAGCGCGTACATCCGCAGGATCATGTCGCGGTGCGAATCCCAGAAATCGTAGCTGAGCTGCGGCCGGTTGTACTGCGCCACCCCTTCCGCGAACCAGCTCGGGATGACGAAACCGGAGAGCGGGTACGAGACGACGGTGTTCGGATAGCCGTAGAGCACGTCCTGACGGCGCTCCTCCTCATAGTTCAGCCACTGCAGGTAGAAGCCGGGAAAACGTCGGCCGAACTTCATGGAGGTCTGGATCTGAACGATGTGGGTGAACTCGTGGGTGATGACGTTCCGCAGCCAGTGGTGCGTTCCGCGCAGATCGAAGTCGAGCGCCGGCGCCCAGATCTCGATCTTGTTGTCGTAGAAGTACGCGGCACCGTTGGAGTAGTCGTCGTAATCCTTGATGATGAAGTTGACCTTCTGCTCCGGTTCGTGCCCGTAGAGCGACGTGACCGGACCGTAGATGTCCTCCGCCACCGCGGCGATGGCCCGCGCGGTCCGTTCGGCACCGTCATGGTAGTGGACGAAGAAATGCTCCGTCTCGATGGACCTCCACACCAGCTCGCCGTGGTTGTAATGGTGCTCGTCCTGCGCGGCGGCGGCGGACGCGAACGTCATGAGGAGCAGGATGGTCGGAAGAGGGCGCATCATTTCGGGGTCAGTGTTTCGTTGAGGAGGTGTATGAGCGGCTGCACGTCAATCTCGTACGAAAGCATGCGACGGCGAGGGACATGACGCTCATTTGATCACCGCGATCTTGATGATACGGCTCTGCTCTCCGGACGGACCGGAGGCGGTGACCTGAGCGTAATACACGCCGCTTTGCACGTTCGTGACGTCCCAGGCGACCTCATTGTCGATGCCGGCGTAACCGGTGCCGCGCAGCTTCTGCACCAGCTCTCCCGCCATGTTCATGATGGTGACGGTGACGGACGCCTCCTTCCCGAGGAAGTAGCGGATGTTCGTCGTGCCGCGGTAGACGGGATTCGGCCAGTTATAGACCAGCGACGGCGGCAGCAGCTCCTCGCTCCTCGGCGCGGGCGTACCGCTCTCCGCTGCGAAAGAGGAATGAAACCGGTCGCCGAACGGATTGTTCCACACGCTCCGGGACGTATCGAACAGCGCGCCGCTTTCCCAGACATAGACCGACGTATCGTTCGACGCGGCGACGAGCTTCGTTCCCCACAGCAGCGGCGTCGATGCGACACCGCCGGTCTGCAGCGGGAACCCGTCCACCATCTTTCCAGATGCGGTGACGGCACACAGTTGGCCGCTCTGTGTCCCGAAGAGGATGACCGTTTCGCCGGTCGATCTCAGCGCGGTCACCGCCGCGCTCCCGGAGATGTTCCCGCCGTCCGGCGCCGTCAGCGGGAACCGGTCGAGGATGATGCCTCGGTGGTTCACGGCGTACAGCCGCGGACCCGATGCCGTCAGCACGTCCGCCGTGCGGTCTCCGTTCACGTCCGCCAGCGCGAAACCAGACACCGGCCCGGCCGGAAGCGCGTGCTGCGTGCCGCCGGCGGGGGCGTTCCCCCCGTTGATGTACACCGCCGGCGCGTTCGTGATGCCGATGAGACCGGAGCGCTGCGCCGCACCGGCGGCCGTGAAGGGATGCCCACCGGAAGTGCCGACGATGCCAAAGGCGTCAATGCTGTCAGCCGAATACCACCGCGGTGAAGGACCGGCGATGACGCCGATGACCGGCGCTGCGAAGAGCTGCGTGGAATCGATGTTCCACTGTGCCGGACCGGTCCGTGCGATCTGCACCCGGCGCCCGGACGCGGTGCCGGTGATGACGAAAGCGGTCGAGACCGACGTGTATGTGGCGGCGGGAGAAGTGACATCGCTTCCGAACGCGGCGGCGAAGAGCGTGTCCGCATTGCCGTCGGCGTCCGCATCGGTGTTCGCGAAGATGACGACGGACTTTGCGCGGATGCCGACGATGTACTGCACGGGAGAGCCGGGGATGCGGAACACCGCCGGCTGGAACCGTCCGCCGAAGCGGGAGAAGAGTCCGGTACCGTTCGCGAAGAACGGCGTGAGGTCCTGCCGGACCGCGTAGATGGAGTCGCCGGAGGTGTAGACGAGTTCGTCCGCGCCGTCGCCGTCCAGGTCCGCGAGCGTCGGCGCGTCATGGTCGCCGCTCGTCCGGTTCGTCCGCTTGAGCGTCGCCGACAATCGGACCGCACCGGTGGGCTGATACCGGACCGTCATCCGCGGGGACGACGCGGAGAAATCCTGCAGCAGCACCGAGGTGCGGGCGCGGGAATTGCTGAGACTGTTCGGCTGACTGACGTTCGAAAACTCGTCGGCGAACACCGGGGAAATGTTCCCGGCGAACCAGTAGTCGATGGGCGAGCCGTCTTCACTGCCGGAACCGGCGCTCAGCAGGTCGTACGACATGCCGATATCCTGCGAGCCGTCCGCTTCCTCCACGTCCACCCCGCGGTGCGCCGGATCGGCGTTCACGCTGTTGGAAGCGAGGGTCCGTTCGATGACCGTTTCGTCGATGTGCCAGATGAGCACGCCGCCGCGATAATCGTTCGCACTATTGATGAGTCCCGGCAGGCTCCAGTCCGGTTCATCCACGTCGATGACCGTGCCGTACACCGAATCGATGTTCGTATTGGAGAAGAACTCCTCGTCCCGGGTGAAGGTGCGCGTGATGACGTTCCCCTTCCAGCGCATCGTGACGGTCTGATGGTCCTGCTTCGCGTCGCGCTGCCGGTTCTCCACCAGGAAGTACTCTTTGGCGCTCACCGGAACGCGGTAGACGGTGTCCGTTTCCGTGAATCCGACGGCGGGCAATGGGAGTGTTGCGGCGGACGACACGGTCACCGGCGTCACCCAGCCCAGGTACTGCTTTTCCCATGCGCTCGGTTCGGGGGGACAGATACCGGAGAAGCTGAACATCGCCTGACCGTCCATGAGACCGAACCGGCCGATAGCGGTGCGTCCGGTGCGCGTATCGAACAGGTCCGGCAAACCGAGATGGCTTCCGATCATGCCGGCCATCAGTCCGTTGATGCCGAGCTTCAGGATGAAGTCCTCACCGACGGTGGGGATGGCGCGCACTTCCGTTTCGGGAAGGAGGGCGGAATTCGTGATGAAGGCGCCTCCGGAGACCGGAACGCCCGGATACGACGTCCCCTTGACGGAGCGGAAACCGTTGATGTTGAAATAGAGGGACGGAATGTCGTACGGCGTCGGATCGTATCCGAGGGTGCCGCGCAGGTCGATGTCCTTCCCCACGCCGGCATGGAAGACGATGAACATGTCGTACGAGCCGAACGGGAAACCGGGATGGAGCGAGTCCGCTTTGTGCCACGTTTCCTCGATCATCGCCACCAGCGGAGCGTTGCCGCTGACCGGTGCATAGTGCTGCATCGCGGCGGGGAGCGTGATCACGGGACCGAGCACCGTTCCGTCGACGTGCAGACGGCCGCCGGAGACCTTCCGGAAATAGTTCTGCGCGAAGAGCAGATGGTCCGCGAAGTACGCCGAGTCGTGCGGAGGAGCGTCGATGATCGGCGCCGCCGCCGGTCCGAGGTCGAAGCGGCCGTCGCCCGACGTCAGCGCGGTGATGTCCGTCTGGAACTGCGCCATGACCGCAAGGATGCGCAGCGTATCGGGTGCCGCCGCTGTCACGGCGGCGCCGACGCGGAGCGGATGCGAGAAGGGGCCGGCCGCGGCGGCGGACCACACGAAAAGGATGAGCGCGGTGAGTTTCATCATAATGGTACGGAAGCGCGGGTCCGCACTGAGCGGCCCGCGCGGTGGTCACCGGTGCGAAGTGCGATTACAGCACCCCGCCCCAGAGGATGAGGAAGGTGAACCGGAGCGTGTCGGAAAGAGGATGATTCTCCTCCTTCGCCGAGATGTAGCTGAAGTCGAGACCGTAGATGTCGTACCGCAGTCCCGCGCCGAACGTCATGAAGTTGCGTCCGCCGTTCGCCGGGTCTTCGAAGAAGTTCCCCCACCGGATGGCCACCTTCTTGTCGTACCAGTACTCGAGGCCGATGGAGGTGGTGGTGAGCTTCAGGTTCCGGTCGAGCGAATTGTTCGTGAAGCTGGTGATGATGGACTTGGGAAGTTCGTGCGACGCGCCGTTCGGTTCGCGGTAGATGAGGAGCTTCGCGAAATCGACGGAGATGGTGAGGCTGTTGAACTGGTCCTTCATCGGGATGATGCCGAAACCGAGGCGCACCTGCGACGGCAGCGGGTCGGCCTGGTCCGCGTCGATATAGGTGACCTTCGGTCCGAGGTTGGTCACGCTCAGTCCCACGCTGAAGTGTTCACCGATGTCCTCTTCCACGAAGGGGATGACGAGCGATTTCGGCTTGTAGAGGATGCCGAGGTCGAAGCTGAACGTGTTGGCGATGCCCGAGCCCTTCTCCTGTGCCGTGCCGAAGGGAGAGAGCGAACTGTTGATGTAGCGCAGGTTGGTGCCGAGGCTGAAATCCTCGGTCAGCGGCATGCCGAAACCGACGGTGACCGCGAATTCGAAGCCCTTGAACCGTCCGATCTCGGTCGGATCGGTCTCCGACGTACGGATGAACTCGCCGAGGTTCAGATAGGTGACGCTGGCGCCGAGCGTTCCGCCGTACTCCGGCAGTTCCTGTTTGATGTTGAAATAATCGTAGAAGAGGTCCGACAGACCGAACTGCGGCAGCCAGTTGGCATGCGTGATGCTCACTTCGCCCCCCTTCTGGAAGCCGAGACCGGCGGGATTCCAGAAGATGGCCGATGCGTCGTCCGCGATGCCGGTCCCCCCTTCGCCCATGCCGCTGGCGCGGGAGTTCGGGGAGATCATCAGGAACGGCACGGCCGAACTGCCGGCTTGGGCGGCCGCGTTCTGCACCGCCGCACCCAGCGACAGGAGCAGCAACATCAGCATGATGTGGTGTTTCATGGAACGGAACTCCTTGCTAGTGTTCAATGAAATATAGGTAATAATCTCTTCTCTTCCCAGCCGTGCCTCAGCGCACGACCGCCATCCGACCGAGCGCCTCGCTGGTGAACCGTCCATCCGCCGTCCGTGCTGTCACCTTATAGAGGTAGATGCCGTTCCCGACTTCATCGCCGTCGCTGTCCCGGCGGTCCCATGGGATGCGCACGAATCGGTCCGTCACTGCGAACCGTTCGATACGGTGCACGAGACGTCCCGCCACGGTGTAGAGCGCGATGGTGATGTCCACCGGCGCCAGTTGATTGTGCTGGAACGTGAAGACGGTGGAGGTGCGGACCGGGTTCGGGAAATTATAGACGTTGTGGATGGCGAGGCCGTCGGACGACGCCACGGTGAACACCGCTTCGGCAGTGTTCGAATTGTTGTAGGCGTCCCAGGCACGCACCTTCACCGTATGGCTTCCCGGCGAGAGGCCGGACAGGGGATACTCCGCCGCACCGGACTGATAACTGTCGGTCTTCCCTTTATAGTACGGCGTCAGGTCGACGCTCTTCGGAGCGCCGTCGATCCATGCTTCGATGCGGTGCCCGATGGCGCTGCCGGAAGAGTTGATGCCGCTGCTGTCGGTCAGGTCGGCGATGAGCACGGGCGAATCGCCCACCAGGTCGCCGGAACGGAACGACGGGGAATCGAGATAGATGCGGATGACCGGACCGAGCGAATCGGCCGGAGCGTCATCGTTCGTCCCCCCCACGATGAAATTGGTGGAGTACCCCGTGCCGTCGGCCGCTGCGTTGGAGAAGTACACCGACAGCCGCCCTTTCTTGTTCTCGTACGAGATGTCCTTCGGCACGATGAACGACGCGCTCATCCGTCCGTCGACGATGGAGGCCTCCCCTTTGTAGATGACAGCGCCCTGCTGCACGAACGGCACCGACGGGATGGTGGTGATGGTCCGGTTCCGTTCGGAATCGAACACCGTCACGAGCGCCGTTCCCTGGAACGCGGTGACGACCGCTCCGGCGGTATCGCGCACGCTGGCGGAGACGACCACCTTCTCCAGCGCGCTCAGCGTGTCCTGCAGCGCTGCGGAGCGGTGGTTGATGGAGTCGACGGTGAGACGTCCGGACGGTGCGGCCAGTGTCAGCGTGGGATCTCCGAGCAGGAAGTACTTCTGCTTGTTCTCCAGTCCGGAGGAGACCTGGTTCTTCGTCAACATCAGAGCGTCGCCGAGGGTCATCATCGGCGTTCCGCCGAAGAGGTGCGTGTAGAACGACTGGTTGAGCGCCGCGTTCTCGTGCGCGTACACGGCGCGCGTGGCGCTGAGCACGCCGATGGCGCCGCCGTTCCGGTTCACCATCACCTCTTCGGCGGAGCTCTGTGCGGTCCCTTCATCGAACCGGCCCCAGTCGCAGGTGGCCGCGACGATGAACGTGAGCCGGTCCGCGTTCGTGAACTGTGTCTTCACGTCTTCAAGCGTGAGAATGGCTTCGTGCGCCCACACCTTCGGATTCCCGTGGCCGGCGTAGTTCAGGATGAGGGTGCCGCGATTCACCTGCGAGAGCAGGTCCGCCCGCGCTTCGGGGCGGCGCCGGCCCGAGGAGGCGAACGTCAGCGGATAGTCCTCGGTGTACAGGCGCCGGACCTCATAGGAACGCGGAATGAGTGAGGTGAGCGTCTCGGAATCGTTCGTGTTGAACACTTCGTTCTGGCTGTCGGTGGACCACAGGTCGTCCGCGACCACGGTGATGAGGTTCTTCCAATCCCCCCGGTCGGGCGTGGTCTCGTAGGCGATGATGCGGTCCACCAGCACTTTCGCTTCGGCGGCGCTGCGGGGACAGAGCCGCCCGTGCGCCAGCGATACGGTGTAGGGAGCGTTGGGATCGAGGTATGCGAAGTAATCCTCGAAATTGAATGTGGAGATCTTGCTGTTGGACTCCGTCGTCTGCTTCGTCGGCACCCACCACGGATCGTCACCGAGGATGTTCTTGTGGTCGAACGTCGCATCGCCGAAGAAGAGGACGTACTTCGGCCGGACGCTCCATTGGTCGTACGCGTGGCGGAGGAAATCGCGGATGGAGGCGGGGTCCGGATGCCCGGCGCCGAACTCGTTGAAGATGGAATCCACCGACACCACCATGGTACGGAGCGGTTTCGGAAGCGATTCTTTGTGCACGCGCAGCCGCTGTGCTTCGGAGAGGAAATCGGCGTGCGTGATGATGACGAAGTCGGCCCCTGCCGCGCCGTGCAGGTCCGACGTACCGATCTTGACCGCCGTCCCGGGCGTCCGGTACGCCGCCGGCGTCCCGGCCCAGTACCGCCGTACCGCACCCGCGGCCGCCGAATCGGCGAACGAGACGGTCCCCATCACCTGACCGAGGGATGCCGCGAGCCGGCGCTGACGCCGGTGGTCCGTCACGTCGTACACCGTGATGTCGTTGGAGGGGAAACCGCTCAGGTCGTAGCGGACCACCCCGCCGGTGTCCGGGCCGGTGAAGGAGAGCTGACCGTTGACCGCGGCGAGACGCTGACGGTAGAAGTACCGCACCCAGTCGATGTATCCGACCGAGACCGGACTGCCCGACGTGTAGGTGAACTTCAGCATGCTCCGTTCGTCCGTGAGCGACGGAACGGCGGTCACCGATTGCTGGAGGTTCGCCGCGTAGTTTCCCGAGGCCGAGTTATACTCCCAATCCTCCAGCCTCGGCACGACCGCATTCCCGATCTGCACGCCCGATTCGTCCAGGCGGAACGTCGATGAGACCAGGGAGCGGGCGTAGAGGTGGTAGTGGTAGCGGACGGACGTACCGGGGATCTGACCGGAAAGCCTGGTGCCGATGACGCGCGAGTCGTTGTCGGAGAAGGGAGCGCTCACCCAGTTGAGCCCCGAGTAGTTGAAGTTGACCTTCTCCTCCTTGAAATACGCTTTCCCCAGCGCCGCGGTCACTCCCGGTGCGGACGGGAGCGGATAGGAGGCTTCGGCCATGACCGCGGCAGGTGCGTTCGCGCCGACGGCGATGAAGTACACGTTCCGCGTGCTGTACGGATTGATGTAATGCTGGAATTCCTTCTGCACCGGGTCATAGTTCCATCCGGAGGCGTTCTGCGCATAGAAGAGGATGTGGTCGTCCGCGTCGAACTTCCCGTCGCCGTCGTGGTCGACATACCGCACCGCGAGCGGCGTCAGGTCCGCCGCGCGGGGACTCCAGACGTTCTCGGCGAGCGGGCGTCCGTCCGAGCCGAACACCTTCACATCCATGAGGGAGGAGAGCGACGCTGCGGCGATGCCGAGCGCCGAGAGGTACGATGCATCGATACGGTACATCCCCTCCTCGCTCACCTCGAACCGGAACCAGGTCCCGGACGACCGGACGGAACTCGACGCCGCCGTTCTCCGCAAAGCCGGACCGCTCCACCGGAGCGCCGTTCCGTAGTTCACCACGCCCGCCGCCGCCCATGCATCGTTCCCTGACCGGTCGAACGACGCGGTGCGCGGTCCGAATTCGACCCGCACGACGATGCGCGAGTAGCGGTGCAGTTCCTTCGCCGCGGCGTTGTAGCGGTACGGTGCGAGGGAGAGATGGGCGGTCAGCCACCCTTTCACCGATGCCGCGGGACCGAGTTCCGCGACCGATGCCGGTCGCGGTGTCCCGCTCCGGTCGAACGCTGGACGATAGTTCCGCTTCACTGCTCCGGCACCGTCCGCCGGGACGACCGATGCGACCGGCGCCAGATCGAATCCGCGGAGCGTCTCATAGTCGGCCGACAGCACCGTGAGTGAATGTCCCGTACGGCCCGGCACCGCCAGCGTAATGACGCGGGCCAACAGATCCTCGGTCCCTCCCTTCCCTTCGTTGACACGCACGGTCCGGAGCACCGTCGGACGTGTGTACACGCTTCCCTCGTCCGAGACCGTTTCGTCCGTCCCGAACTGCGGACGGTACTCCAATGTGATGCCGCGGTCGTCCGACGCGAGCACGGTCACGTCGGGGTAGACACGGGACACCTGCGCGGACGCCGTCAGGAAGAGTGTCAGAAGGAATGCGATGCTGGACTTCACCATGGGTCTCATAAATGAAAAAACCGAACGCCGGGATCCATCACCCAGAACGTTCGGTACATGAAAAGAGCGACCGTGATGCGTTAAAGGTGACTGTCGGAACCGCAGTGCAACGAACCTTTAACAAAATCCTATACTGGTCGCTCCTTGAATAATCGTTGAGTAAATATAGAGAAGAGGTCCACGATTGTCAACATCTATTTTCCGCCCGCTTCTTGCCTTGCGCACGCCGATTGGTTAGATTTCACGGTCGAAACGCCGCCACCAACGCTCCGCTTTCTATGAACCGAACATTCACGTTGTTCTTACTTCTGACCGTCATGGCCTCCGCCCGTACTCCCGTTCACTACCGACTCTCCATGTCCGCCCCATCCACCCATCTGTTCGAGGTGACCGTGACGGTCCCGCCGGGCAATGCCCCCGTCGACCTTCACATGCCGGCATGGCGGACCGGCCGGTACCTCATCCAGGATTTTTCCGGCGGAGTGCAGGACTTCGACGCGCGGAACGCATCCGGCGAAACGCTGGAATGGAGGAAGACGGACAAGGACACTTGGCGCATCACCCGTCCGAAGAACACCGCCGTGACCGCTTCCTACCGGGTGTACGCGAACGAGTTCAACCAGCGGACGCGGGAATTGAACGGCGACCACGCTTTCCTCGACCCCGCGGCGGTCTTCATGTACGTCGGCGGAATGACCGATGCCCCGGTGCGTCTGACGGTGGTCCCGTACGGGGATTGGCACGTCACGACCGGACTGGAGCGCGCCGCGGAGGGTGAAGACGAGTTCACCGCTCCGAACTACGAGCATCTCGCCGACTCTCCCGTCGAGGTCGGACGGCAGACCGACATACCGTTCACCGCCGGGGGCCGCGAGCACGTCATCAGCATCTACGGCGAAGGGAACTGGAACGCCGACACGCTCGTACGGGACTTCCGCGCCATCGTGGAAGAGAACCTCCGGTTCTGGGGACGGCTTCCGTACGACCGGTACGTCTTCCTCATCCACTGTCAGCCGAACGCCGGCGGCGGGACCGAGCATCTCAATTCGACCATCATGGGGGTCCGTCCGTTCGTCTTCTCCGATCCGGCGGCGTACACGGGGTTCCTCGGCCTCGTCTCGCACGAGTACTTCCACACCTGGAACGTGAAGCAGCTCCGTCCGAAAGCGTTCGCGCCGTACGACTTCACGAAGGAGAACTACACCGAGGAGCTCTGGGTGAGCGAAGGGGCGACGTCGTACTTCGACGACCTCATCATGGTGCGGGCGGGATTCCGCGACGAACGGTGGTACCTCGACCTGCTCGGCGGGATGATCCGTTCCGACCGTTCGCGGCCGGGGAACGCAGTGCAGTCCCTCGCCGCCTCGAGCTTCGACGCCTGGGTGAAGTACTGGAAGCGGAAGGAGAACGCCTCCAACGCCGAGAGCGATTACTACGGCAAGGGTTCGCATGTGAGCCTTCTGCTGGACCTTGAGATCCGCCACCGCTCCGGCAATCGGGCCTCTTTCTCGTCGGTCCTCCGGTCGATGTTCGAGGACCATCCTCCGTCCAAAGGATTCACCAACGAGGAGCTCATCGCCGCGTGCGAGAAAGCGGCCGGCGCGCCGCTGCGCGATTTCTTCCGTGATCATCTGTACGGCACCGTTCCCCTTCCGTGGGAACGAACGCTCGCGTACGCCGGCCTCTCCGTGACCGAAGCGCACGCTCCGGCGAAAGGGGAACTCGGCGTGACGGTGACCGACATCGGCGAACGGACCCGCATCACCGCGGTACGGAGCGGTTCGCCGGCCGAGACGGCCGGGCTCGAGATCAACGATGACGTGGCGGCACTGGACGGATTCCGCGTCCGGGCGGGAGAGTTCAACGCCCGCATCGCGTCACTCGGTCCCGGCACGACGATACGCATCACGGTGTTCCGGAACGACCGGCTCCGCGAGGTGACAGCGACCATCAGCGGACCGGCTCTCCCCCTCTATTCGGTCACCCGCTCCGGTACGGCGACCCCGCGTGAAAAAGAGATTTTCATGGACTGGCTTGGGTTACGCCGCTGATGTTGCTGATGCGGGACGGTGGTGAAAACTTTGTGAATTCGCTTATTTTTTCGTACCTTTGTGTCGCGATGCTCTCCTACACCACAACACAAAGGTTGTATGTCGAAACCGCTTAATATCCTCTTCATCACCAGCGAAGCAGAACCTTTTGCGAAAACCGGCGGATTAGCAGACGTTTCAGGAGCACTCCCCCAGACCATCAAAGAACTGGGTCATGAGATCCGCATCATGATGCCCCGGTACGGGAACATCAGCGAGCGGAAGTTCAAGCTGCACGACGTCATCCGTCTTCGCGAGATCGCGGTGCCGGTGGGCGGCGAGGCGAAGAACGGCCATGTCAATTCGTCGTTCATCTCCAGCCTCAAAGCGAAGGTGCAGGTCTATTTCCTCGCGAATCAGGAGATGTTCCATCGCGCGGGACTCTACACGAATCCCGATTCCAAGAAGGACTACCACGACAACGACCTCCGCTTCACGTTCTTCTGTCGCGGCGTGCTCGAAACGCTGAAGAAGCTCGGATGGCAGCCGGACATCATCCATTGCAACGACTGGCAGACCGGCCTCATCCCCGCCTATCTCAAGACCGTCTATAAAGATGAACCGCTGTTCCGGAACATCAAGACCGTCTTCACCGTCCATAATCTCGGTTACCAGGGACAGTTCCCCCGCGAATCGTTCGACCGCACCGGACTCCCGGCGACGGAGTTCGGCGTGAACGGCGTCGAGTTCTACGGAAAACTGAACTTCATGAAGGCGGGACTGGTGTACTCGGACATCATCACCACCGTCAGCGAGCGGTACGCCCAGGAGATCACCACCACCGAAGAGTACGGGATGGGTCTCGAGGGGATCCTGAAGAAGCGGAAGAAGGACCTCCACGGCATCGTCAACGGCATCGACTACAACCTCTGGAATCCCGAGACCGATCCGCACATCGACCAGCGGTACGACCTGAAGTCCCTCGAAGGGAAGGAGCAGAACAAGATCGCCCTGTGCAGGAAGTTCGGGCTGGAGTACAAGGAAGGGGTCCCCGTCATCGGCTGCATCACCCGTCTGGTGGACCAGAAGGGCATCGACCTCATCAAGGACATCGCGGACGAGATGCTGAAGCTGAACGTGCAGTTCGTGATGATCGGCATCGGCGAGAAGCGGTACCACGAGTTCTTCGAGTCGCTGAAGAAGAAGCATCCGAAGAAGGCGGGCATCATGTTCGGCATGAGCGAGGAGATCGCCCACATGATCACCGCGGGGGCCGACATGTACCTGATGCCGTCGCGCTACGAACCGTGCGGCCTCAATCAGCTCTACAGTCTGAAGTACGGCACCGTCCCCATCGTCCGCGCGACGGGCGGACTGGACGACACCATCCAGGACGTCACCTCCGCCGGCGCCGGCACGGGGTTCAAGTTCGAGAAGTACGACAGCAAAGAGCTGCTCAAGACGGTGCAGCGTGCGGTGAAGATGTACGGCGACCAGAAGACGTGGCAGAAGGTCATGCGCAACGGCATGGCGAAGGACTTCTCCTGGGAATCGTCCGCCAAGAAGTACATCAACCTCTACCGCAACCTGCTGAAGTAGGGGCTCCGCGTGCGGAACGATTTCGCGGTGTTCATCGACCGGGACGGGACCATCAATGTCGACGTCGATTTTCTCTCCCGTCCCGAACAATTGGAGCTCATCCCCCGCAGCGCCGAGGCGATCCGCGCCCTGAACGGCCTCGGCATCCCGGTCGTCGTCATCACCAACCAGTCCGGCATCGCCCGCGGTCTGTTCTCCGAACAGGACCTGGCGGAGGTGCATGCGGCGCTGGACCGGACGCTGGCGGAGCACGGAGCGTCGGTGCTCGCTTACTATTATTGTCCTCATCATCCCCGGGAAGGCGTCGGAACGTACCGCAAAGACTGCCGGTGCCGGAAACCGGGGACCGGGATGCTCGACGAGGCGGCGGCGGCGTACGGGTTCGACCTGCGCCGCTCGTTCGTGGTGGGCGATAAGGCCATCGACGTCGAAGCGGGACGCGCCGCCGGAGCCGTCGCCCTGCAGGTGGCGACCGGATACGGGGAACAGGAAAAGGAAGCGGGAGCGCGGTTCCGTGACCACTACGCGCCCGACCTGTTCGGAGCCGTCCAGTATATCATCACCATTCTATCGGAACGACCGTAACCAATGACCATACGCCTTTTCCACCCCCTTCCCCTTCTCTTCCTCCTGCTGTGGGGGACCGGTTGCGCCGAGAAACCGCGCTCCGTCGGCGGCAGCCTCATCGATCCGAACGACCTGTTCACCGTGGCGGACACCACCGTGACGGCCGTATCGGACTCCTCCTACACCGTTCCGCTCCTCGCGGGGAACGGCGTGGAGCTGCTCACGGGGCGCGCTTCGGCCGCCGATGAGTTCGTGACGCTCATCCGTTTCAACGACGTGTCGTACGTCGACTCCCTCATCGGTGCCACCATCGACACCGCCCAGCTGCGGCTGTACGTCACGTCGTACGCCGACCGCGGCGCTCTGCCGGTCCGTCTCGGCGTCTACGAAGCGCTGCAGGGCTGGAAGGAAACGACCTTCACCAACGATTCCATCGGCGCGTTCGCCGTCGGCGCGGTGCCGTTCGGCGTCTTCAGCGATTCGGCGAACGCCGGCTCGGACCTGCAGACGCTCCTGGACACCGCGGCGGTCCGGAGAATGGTGACGGCGATGACCGACACCAACGCAATGCCGTTCCACGGCTTCGCCGTGCGCGCGGAACCGGGCGGCATGCCCGGGACCTTCGGCATCTACAGCTTCAACGCCGGGACGTCGGTGATGCCGCGCCTTCTGGTGAAGTACACGAAGAACGGCGTCCGCGACTCGCTCATCCTCTACACCGGCGAGGACACCTACGGCGCCCGCTTCACCGTACCTCCGGTGCTCGCTCCGTTCGAAGTGCGCGGCGGATACGGCGTCCGCTCGTCGCTCCGCTTCGACCTCTCCTGGCTGAAGGACCGGCCGATCGTCGCCGGTGCGACGCTCACCCTCGTGGCGGACACGGCCGCCAGCCGACGCAGCATCTTCTCCCCCGACTCCGTCGTCGCGCTGCTGGGACTCTCCGGCGCCTCCGCGGACGCATCGGACTCCTCGGTGTTCGTCATCGGCACAGCGGCGTACGACTCCGCCGTCGGGAAGACCTACGTCTTCTCATTGCGCGAGATCACCCAGCGGTGGGTCAACGGCATCTATGTGAACGAAGGGCTCCGTCTGCGCCCCTCGTATGAAACGTCGTACGCCGACCGCATCGTCTTCCATCCGGCGGACCATCCCGTCGCGGCCAAGCGTCCGAAGCTGCACATCATCTATTCGAGCAAATGACGATGAAGAAACTCCTGCTCCTCGTCGGACTCACGCTCCCCGCCGTCGCGGGCGAGGGGTCCGTCTATTCCCGTTTCGGCGTCGGCGACATCGCGGTCTTCACCAACGGCCGCGCCGTCGGCATGGGAGGCGCGGGCATCGCGCTGATGAGCGAATCGAACATGCAGTTCGCCAATCCTGCCGCCTCGTCGCTCGTCAACCGGACCCTCTTCAACGCAGGGTACCAGTACCGATTCTTCACGTCCGAGGACGCCGGCGGCACCAGCATGGTCGGCACCGGCACCGTGAACGAGTTCGGCCTCGCCTTCCCCCTGTACTCCCCCTACCGGATGGTGCTGACCGCCGGCTTCGTGCCGGTCTCCTCCGTCGGGTACGAGCAGCGGGTGGACCAGCCGGCCTACGGTGTGACGCAGGTGTTCGAGGGACGCGGCGGCATCTCGTCCGGGCAGCTCGGACTCTCCTATTCCCGTTCCGGCGACCTGTACCTCGGCCTCACCGGACACTACCTCTTCGGTTCCATCTACCGTGACCATAGTCTCCGCTTCGCCTCCTCCGACCTCTTCAGCGGATCGTACAACCAAACCCTTTCCATGAGCGGATTCGCCCTCACCGCCGGCGCCGTCGTGGCGGGGGTGGACAAACTGTTCGGCCTGTCCGACACGCGGAACGTCAACCTCGGCATCACGGTCTTCAGCGGCAGCACGCTGGAGCTGGACGACGAGACGCTGCGCAACTTCTCGTCGAACCAGGACACGCTCCTCTCCGCCGGACAGGAGCTCACGCTGCCGTTCGGGTTCACGGTCGGCGCCGCCATGACGCGCAACCGCGTGGTGTACGCCGCGGACCTGCAGTTCCAGAACTGGTCGTCGTTCACGGCAGCGGGGGTCCATCCGTCCGAACTGCGGAACAGTCTCCGGGTCAGCGCGGGGGCCGAGTACCTCGGCTCCGGCGACTTCGGAAGCGATTTCTGGGAGCGCGTTTCGGTCCGGCTCGGCGGTTACTACCGCATGACGAACCTCTCCGTCAACGGCGAAGGGATCGACGAGGTGTTCGGTACGGCCGGCATCGGCCTGCCGTTCAGTTTCGAATCCCGGCTGAACATCGGCATCGAAGCGGGCGTTCGCGGCGCGGTCACCTCGACGCTCATCCGCGACACCATCATGCGGTTCACCGTATCGCTCACCGCGTCCGAACTCATGTTCATTCCCCCCGTCATCGACTGACCGGAAGGAGACACCATGATCGCCCTCGCCAGCGACCACGCCGGTTTCCGCTATAAAGAACAGACCAAGGCACTCCTCACGGAGCTGCACCTGCACTTCACCGACTACGGCACCGGCTCGGCCGAGTCCGTGGACTATCCGGATTACGCGCATGCGGCGGCCGACGCGGTCTCGACCGGACGGGCGGACACGGGCATCATCATCTGCGGTTCCGGCATCGGTGTCTCGATCGTCGCCAACAAGCACAAGGGGGTGCGCGCCGCCGCCTGCGAATCGGTGACCGCCGCGGAGATGGCGCGCCGGCACAACAATGCGAACGTCCTCTGCTTCGGCGAACGCCTCGTCGGATGGGGCGTCGCCGAGGAGATGATCCGCATCTTCCTTTCCACGAACTTCGAAGCGGGCCGGCACACCCGGCGGGTGGAAAAGATCCACTCGCTCACCGGCCGATGACCAACACCCCACGGAAGCCATGAACGCCATCCGCACCTTCGACCCCGCCGTGTACGAGGCGGTCCGGAACGAACAGAACCGACAGAACACCAAGCTCGAACTCATCGCCTCCGAGAACTTCGTCTCGGCCGCGGTGCTGGAGGCCGCCGGCTCGGTGCTCACCAACAAGTACGCGGAAGGGTATCCCGGGAAGCGGTACTACGGAGGCTGTGAGTACGTGGACGTGGTGGAGGACCTGGCGCGGGACCGCGTGAAGGAGCTCTTCGGCGCCGAGTACGCCAACGTACAGCCGCACTCCGGCTCGCAGGCCAACACCGCCGTCTACTTCACCTTCATCAGACCGGGCGACAAGGTGCTCGGGATGAACCTCTCGCACGGCGGCCACCTCACGCACGGCTCGCCGGTGAACTTCTCCGGCCAGCTGTACAACTTCTCGGCGTACGGCGTCTCGAAGGAGACCGGCACCATCGACTATAACGAGGTGGAGGAGATCGCGAAGCGCGAGCGCCCGAAGCTCATCACCGTGGGGGCCAGCGCGTACTCCCGCAACATCGACTACAAGGCGTTCCGCGCCATCGCGGACTCGGTCGGCGCCTTCCTCTTCGCCGACATCGCGCATCCGGCCGGACTCATCGCCGCGGACCTGCTCAACGATCCCATCCCCCACTGCCACGTGGTGACCTCCACCACGCACAAGACCCTGCGCGGTCCGCGCGGCGGCATCATCCTCGTCGGGAAGGACTTCGAGAACCCCTGGGGCCTCACCGCGCCGAAGTCCGGCCGCACGAAGATGATCTCCGAACTGCTCGATTCGATGGTCATCCCCGGCATCCAGGGGGGACCGCTCATGCACATCATCGCCGCGAAGGCGGTCGCCTTCAAGGAGGCGCTGCAGCCGGAGTTCCGCGTCTATGCCGCGCAGGTCATCGCGAACGCCGCGGCGCTCGCCGCCCACCTCACCGCGAAGGGGTACCACATCATCTCCGGCGGAACGGACAACCATCTGATGCTGGTGGACCTGCGGAACAAGAACGTGACCGGAAAGGCCGCGCAGGAGGCGCTGGACCTCGCCGGCATCACCGTGAACAAGAACGCCGTACCGTTCGACGATAAGTCGCCCCTCATCACCAGCGGCGTCCGCATCGGCACCCCCGCCGTCACCACGCGCGGCATGAAGCAGGCGCAGATGGCGGTCATCGGCGACCTCATCGACGAGGTGGTGAGCAACATCGGCGACACCGCGGTGTACGACGGCGTCCGCCGGAAGGTGGCGGACCTCTGCGCCGGATTCCCCCTCTACGCTGCGATGTAGGAGACCCATGGCGAACGATCAGACCCATACCGCCGGCGAGAAGGAGATGTCGTTCCTCGACCACCTCGAGGAGCTCCGCTCGCGCATCCTGAAGGCGGTCCTGGCCGTCCTGGCGACCACCGTGGCGGCCGCGTTCTATTCCGACTTCCTCGTGAAGGAGGTCCTGCTCGGTCCGCTGCTGCGTGTGGGGTTGAAACCGCAGGTGCTCACGCCGTACGGCATCGTCGTCACGTACATGGAGGTCTTCATCGTCACCGGCATCATCGCGGCGATGCCGTACATCCTCTTCCAGCTCTGGCGGTTCGTCGCCCCCGGCCTGCTGCCGGACGAGCGGAAGTACGCCTTCTGGATCGTCCTCTTCACGTCGGTCTGTTTCTTCTCCGGCGTCGCGTTCGCGTACTTCATCATCGTCCCGACCGCGCTCACCTTCTTCTCCACGTTCGGCACCGACGTGTTCGAACTGAACATCGCCATCGACCGGTACATCGGATTCCTGCTCAGTCTCATCCTCGGCGCCGGGCTCATCTTCGAGCTGCCGATGGTGGTCTATTTCCTCTCCCGAATGGGGCTCATCACGCCGCAGTTCATGCGGAAGTACCGCCGGCATTCCATCGTGGTCATCCTCATCATCGCCGCCGTGGTCACCCCCACGCCCGACATCCTCACGCAGGCGCTGCTGGCGGCGCCGATGATCGTCCTGTACGAGGTGAGCATCTTCATCAGCCGGTTCGCTCAGAAGAGGGAGGGCTGAACCATGGGCCTGCTCGGGACCAACACCCTGGACGACATCAAAGCACCGGTCGACGACGAGCTCCGCTCCTTCACCGCGTACTTCAAGCAGTCCATGCGCTCCTCGGTGACGCTGGTGGACACCGTCGCCCGCTACATCGTCCGGCAGAAGGGGAAGCGGATCCGTCCCATCGTCGTCTTCCTCTGCGCCAAGACGTGCGGCGGCGTGAACGAGAGCACCTATCGCGGCGCGACGCTCGTCGAGATCCTCCACACCGCGACCCTCGTGCACGACGACGTGGTGGACGACGCCGACATGCGCCGCGGTCTCGCCTCCATCAACGCCGTCTGGAAGAACAAGGTGGCGGTGCTCATGGGGGACTATCTCCTCTCCACCGGTCTGATGCTCTCGCTGAAGCACGACGACATCTACTTCCTCCGCACCGTCTCCGATTCGGTCCGGCGGATGAGCGAAGGGGAGATCCTGCAGATCCAGAAGAGTCGCGAGCTCGACATCGACGAGGAGACCTACCTCACCATCATCTCGAACAAGACCGCCTCCCTCCTTTCGACCTGCTCCGAGATCGGCGCCGCGAGCGCCACGCAGGACCCGGAACTGCGGAAGCGGATGCGGGACTTCGGCGAGAACGTCGGCATGGCGTTCCAGATACGGGACGACATCCTCGATTTCACATCGAGGACGAGCATCCTCGGGAAGCCGGTGGGGGGCGACATGAAGGAGAAGAAGATCACCCTCCCGCTCATCCATGCATTGCGGACCGCACCGCGGACCGAGGCGAAACGGGTGCTGAAGACCATCCGGAGCGGCGCTTCGGGGAAGGATGTGGCAGCCATCGTGGAGTTCGTACGGAAGAACGGGGGCATCGAATATGCGGAGAAGCGTGCCGCAGGGTTCGGCGACGCGGCCCGGGCATGCCTGGCGGCGTTCCCGCCGTCGGACGCGCGCCGGTCGCTGGAACTCTTCGTGGATTATGTGATGGAGCGAGAGAAATAGACCGGCATGATACGGCCGTTCAGCGCGAAGCCCGGAGGATCTCCGGGCTTCGTCGTTCAATGGGCGGCGACTTCGGCCACCGCGGCGGGTCCGGCGATGACCCTCCGGGCGCGGACGAACCGGTTACGGTTGTATTCGTTGTAGAGGGGCGAAGCGGCGTCGAAGCTGTTGAGATGGACCGTGCCGGAGGAGTGAATGTAGAGCTGTCCGCCGAGGTAGATGCCGACGTGCGTGATGCGTTCCTTCTTCCCATCACCCTCCTTTCGGCCGAAGAAGAGCAGATCTCCCTTCTTCAGTTGGACGAAATCCTTCCCCGCTTCCACCGGTGTCCCCTGTTCGGCCTGCTGGTTCGCGTCGCGGTTCAGCGAGAGCCCGTTCAGCAGGAAGACCGTCTTCGTGAATCCGGAACAGTCCACCCCCTTCACCGACGTCCCGCCCCAGAGGTACGGAACGCCCATCAGCATCCGTCCGGTCCGTTCAATGTTCTCCGGGACGGGAACGAGCGACGTCCCCCACAGCGCGTGGTCGATGACGCTGCCCGCCGGCACATAGCCGCTGCGTCCGTCCGCCAGGCCGACCTTGGTCCAGCCCCCCTTCGTGCCGAGGTCGCGGAACACCGCTCCCGCGGTCACGTCACAGACGGGATACGCTACGGCATCGGGGGAGAGGCGGACGAGATCATACAGGCCGGTGAAGAACACCTTCCGGGCGTTCCTCCACTCCTCCGCTTCCTTTTCCGTGACGAGCTTCATCTGGTCCGGATCCGCCCAGCCGAGGTACCGGTCCGGGGACTGGATGTAGACATAACCGCTCTTCCGTTTCCACACCCGCACGATGCTCCCCATGAGCGTTTGGGAACCGAGTTCCGCGGACTCTTCCGGTTCGCTCCGCATGTTCGCCACGCTCACCGTGATGATGCCCCATGTCCGTTCACCGAGTTTCTCTTCCGGAAGGACGACGATGCTGTCCAACACCGTCACGCCGAGATCGGCCATGGCGGAGAGAAGCTCGTCCTTCGCTTCCTTGCGGTCCACCTCGCCCTTGAGGAGGGTGCGGCCCTGCCGTTCTTCGGAGGCGACGGTGAAGATGGCGGTGCGGCGGTCCGGCGCGTATTTCCTCTGCAGTTCCGTAATGAGCGGATGCCGGGTCTCCCCCTTCCCGCCCGGAGCCTGTTCCTGTTCGGAACGGCAGCCGATGAGGACGAGCAGTGCACAAAGGATCGCGAGCGATACGTTTTTCATGGGTTCAGCGGCTGAGGGTGAGGATGGCCTGCCGCTCGGCGGCGGAGACAGGCATCACGGAAAGTCGTGAATTGATGACAAGAGGGAACGCGGAGAATCTGGAGTCCTTCTTGATGTCAGCGAGCGTCACGGGACGTTTCAGCGCCGAAACCGGTTTGAGATCGACGACGACCGATCTCTCGGACGCCGCGCCGGGCTCGGGGTACGCGCCCCGGACTACCTTCGCGGTGCCGACGATGCGTTTCTCTTCACCGGTGTGGTAGATGAAGACGGTGTCGCCGCTCTTGACGGTGCGGAGATGAATGAGCGCCGAGGGATTGGCGACGCCGCTCCAGATGCAGCGACCGTCACGGAGGAGGTCGTCCCAGGAATAGTCCGAAGGTTCTGTTTTAAAGAGGAATGTGGCCATCGTTGTCCTTCCGCAAGTATACGCCGAATCGGCTCCAAATGCAACGGAGCGGACGGAGGTGCATATCGGTCCGGCGTACCGTATATTGGCAGTACCGTCATGCCGCACATCCAACGACAGTTGCAGGAGCTCCGGTCCGCCATGGTCCGGATGGGTTCCCTCGTCGAGACCGCCATCGAACGCGCGGTGGAATCCATCGCCGCCCGCGATACCGCGCTCGCCCGGCAGGTCATCGCCCACGACATCGAGGCGGACAATTTCGAGACGTTGAACGAGAAGGCCATCGTGGACCTCCTCGCGCTCCACCATCCCGTGGCGTCGGACCTCCGGTTCATCCTCGCCGCATCGAAGATCAACAACGACCTGGAACGCATCGGCGACCACGCCGTCAACCTCGCGCAATCCTCCCTCGCGCTCGCCGGCATGACGCGTCCGCTCCCCCCCCTCGCTTCGCTGCAGGAGATGACGCTCGTAACGCGGCGGATGCTGGCGGACGCGCTGGACAGTTTCATTCACAACGATGCGGAGATGGGAGGAGCGGTGCTGAGCATGGACGATGCGGCCGACGAACTGAACCGCACCATCACGCGGGAGATGACGGGGCTGATGCGTGCGGACGCCGATGCCATCGAACAGGCGATGGAGCTCATCCGGGTGAGCCGGAACCTGGAACGGGTCGCCGACCTCGCCACCAACATCGCCGAAGAGGTGGTCTTCATCGCCGGAGTCTCCGCACACCGTACGGACAGCGGCTGAATCACCGCATCTTCACCAGCTTCGATGTCTCGGACACCTGTCCGTCCCGGTGACGAACGGTCAGCCGGTAGAGATAGACTCCGTTCCCGATCTCATCCCCGTCCCGGTCCCTCCCGTCCCACGCCACCGCGTTGAATCCGACACCCGCCGATGCGCGCAATTCCTGGATGAGCCGGCCGGCCACCGTATAGATGCGGATGACCGCCTCTTCCGGCGCGGCCGGACCGGCCAGCTGGAAGGTGAACCGCGTTCCGGAGCGGAACGGGTTCGGCATGTTGTACACATAGAGGAGCCGGAAGTCGCTGCTCACCGTCAGGAAGAGCGTCAGCGTGTCGGACGCGTTGCCCGTCACATCCTTCGCATGGATCTGCACGATGTTCTCCCCCGCCGGAAGTTCGGGGGTCCACCGGACGGTCCCCTCGCCCGGAGTTCCGGTGAGCCGCAGTTCCGCCGTGCCGGGGGTGAAGAAGACCCGCCGGTTGTTGAGCCGTATGGTGAAGAGCGATGTGTCCGCCGGGCCGAGCGGCGCCGGATTCGTATCGGAGAACCGGATGAGCACTTCGGGCGTTGCACGGACGAAGTCGCCGCTCGACGCCGGTTTCCCGTCGAAGGTGGTGACGAGCGACGGCCGCACGGAATCCGAACCGACGGTGTACGGGACCGTGACCGCGTTATTGGTCCGGTCGAGCTCGCGGAACAGCGTGTCGGGATCGACGACGAACAGGAACGAATGCGCGCCGGGGTATCCTCGGCTGTCGTACGTCGTCCGCACCTGCGCCGTGTCGCCGGCGTTCAGTCGCGGGATGACGGTGCGGAGCAGGACGCGCGGGCTTCCCTCATCGTCACTGAGAATGACCGCGGTGACGCTGTCCGCCGGTACGCCGGAGACGTTCGAGACCGTCATCATCAGCGGCACCGATTCCCCTTCCGTCATGGCCGTCGCACCGACGCTCACCCCCTCCGGCGTCACGGCGAGTTCCGGCGACGGGCCTGCCGCGAGAGACCATGCCTTCAGGAGCGGCGATGCGCCGGAGGCGTTCCGCGTCATGGTGATGCTCGTCTTCCCGTACGGATAGGTCCGCGCACTGACGGCGGAGAGGTCCAGCGACGGCGCCGCACCGGCGAGAAGGGAGGGCGAGTACGTCGCCGCGGCGAGCGTGTCCTGCCCACCTCCGGCTTTCACCCCCACCACCGCCACCCGGACGGAGGCACCGGCCGGTACATCGGCCGTCGTGCTCATCACGCCCCACCGTACGAGCGGACCGAACATGCCGGATACGCTCCGGCCGGTCGTGACGCGGCGATAGATCGTCGTGTCGATCTCCGCTTTCCCGGTAGCGGCGGGACGATACCGTTCGGCCACCGCTCCGCTCCCCTTTCGGGAGAGGAACGCCCAGGAGTCGCGCCATCCTACCTGTGCGACGGAAGCACTGCCGAGGGATTGATACGCGGTCCGGACGGAAGAGGTCATGTTCACCGAACCGTCGCCGATGATGACCGCCGCGACGTACTGTCCCGGCAGGACCGAAGTGAGGTAGGATGTCAGCGTGTCCGCTTCTCCCGGATATCCGTACAAGTTGAACCTCCGGTAGCGGAGCACCGTCAGTGCGGAATCGAACACCGCCACGAAATGACCGGTATCGATGTTCGCCGTGATGAGGGGAACTCCGCCCGCCTCCATCGCTCCGAATCCGCCGTCGGCGAAACCGGCCGACATCAGCTGCAGGCGCACCGGTGCGTCCGCGATGACGACACCGTCACCGGTGGACCGTGCGTTGGTGAGCACACCGGCATCCCAGCCTCCCTGGTCGCTCTGCCCCACCTGACGGACGCTGTCGCTTCCCTGGTAGAAACTGCCGACGGTCCACGGACTTTCTGCCGGACCGAGCCGGGCCCTCCAATGGTACCGTTTCGCCTTCGGCAGCGACGAGATGTCGAAGCGCGTGACGACGGTTCCGGCGGTCTTCGTGTACGAGAACGCCGAGGTGAACGCCGGGACCGAATCGAGTTCAAGCGTGACGCCGGGAGCGGCGCCGCCGGATGCGATGGTCGGATTGAGGAGGACGAGCTCCGGTACGAACGCGCCATTGAGCGGGACCGGCTGCACGAGGGTGAAGGCGGTCGAAGCGACCGTGAAGACCGCCGACGCACTGTTGTCCCCCTTCGACGATTCCTCAAGCCGGCTGGTCGGGTCCAGTTCGACGGCGATACGGTGTTCACCGGGACGTCCCTTCACGGCGGCGGTGAACGAAACGGTGTCCGAAAGCACCGGGACCGGCCGGCGTATCGTCGCGGACCGGATCGTGGAGGAAAGATGGGTCTGCACCACAGCGATATCGACGCTGTCGTACCGAGCCGATCCGGTGTTGCGGACGACGAACCGGACCAGAGCGCTGTCGTCGCTGTCCACCCGTCCTGCAGGAAGGATGAAGGAGGCGGGGGTGATGCTCAGGTTCGGAAGCGGCGGAGGCACCGGATCGGGGACGACGGTGAACCGTGCGGCGATGATGTTATTGTCCTTGAACGATTCCGCCGTTGAATCGAACGGGTCTGCCGTGATCTGCACGCGGCGGCCGCCGGTACCGGCCGAGGTGTTATAATAGAGGGTGCCATACGCCGCGCCTCCCGCCGGAATGGAATCGACGACCGTCGTGCCGAGTTCCTCCTTGGCATTGGAATCCCACAGCACCGTCCCTTTCAGCGGTACCCGGAGAGCGGCGCTCCTTCCGGCATTGCGGAGCGTCCAACGGATCGCAACGTACTTCCCTTGCGGCACCGTATCGGCCGGCTGCCCCGTGATCCTGACGGAATCTGTACCGGGGACACGCTCCGCTTTCATGAGCGAAACGGACTGGTAATTCAGGCTCAGTTCCGCCGGTTCCCGAAAGGCTAGGCCCAGCGATGACAACTTGGGAGATTCCTTTCCCGCATTGGCACGGAACCTGGCAAGGAGCTGCATCGACGGATGTTCCTGCGCATCGATGCCGTTCAGCGCAACGCTACCCGAACCGGTCACCGGTATCGCCGGAAGGGTGTCTCGCGTCGCATCCGGACCGATCCCGATGGGTACGATCTCCAGCACTGCGCCGGGGGGAAGCGACGCATCCACCAGCAGACTGTCCCATTCCGTCGCACGGCCGGCAGCGGGGAACAGCACGCTGCCCGAATCGATGGGGGTACTGGAGTTGAGCGACACCGAAGCGGGTCCGTCGAACTGCTTCCGGTACGATTCCGGCACGCTCCCTTTCGGCGCCCCTTTCTTCCCGATCATCGCCCACGATTCGCGGTAGCGGACACTGTCGACATAGTAGCTGCCGAGCGTTTCGATCGCCTTCCGCACCGTGGTCCCCCCCGAGAAGCCGAGCACCGACTGCGCGCCGTCGTCGCAGACGCTCATCGCCAGCAGTGCGCCGTTCGGGAGCGAATTGATGTACGTGGTCAATGCCGGAGCGGAGACGTTCTCCGGAAAGACGAAGAAGCGAAAATCGAACGGCGCCAGCGTGACAGTGTCGATTCGGGCCGTGACGATTCCCCAGAAATACGTATTAGGGGACTGCTCATTGCCGTTGTACTCGACGGAGATGAACGAACCGGCCACTGTTCCGGCCGAAGTCACTTCCAGCGCGTTGAGACCGGTCTGCAGCGTCCACGCCTTGACATCAGACGCGTATAGTGTGTTTCGATACCCGAAATCGGAAGAGACCCTGGGCTGCCGCACATACCATGGAATATCCGTTGAACCGGCCAGGAAGGAAACGGGTGTCGTCCACTCCTCCTGCGGCAGGTCGAGCTTTGCCCGCCACCAATATCGTCTTCCCTCGGTCAATCCCGGAAGAGCGACGGTCGTAATCGTCGAATCGAAATCCTTCGTCCATTCGTCCGCTGTGGCGAACGTGCCTGCGGTATCGAGGGAGATGCGGAGCCGCTCCGGAACGCCGGGCAGACGCTCCACCGGATTGAGGAAATGGAGCACGCCGGTCCGGCGGCCGTAGTACGGTTCCCGCGTCACCGTCCGGAGGGCGGACGAATAGACGACGTACTCGATGCCGGCGGTATTGTCGTTCTCATTCAGTTCATCCACCATGCCGGCAGAATCGACGGTCACCGAGACGGCATGTTTCCCCACTCTGCCGTTGACGGGAACACGCACGACCGTGGTGTCGATGAAACGGTCCGGGGACAGCGCGTAGACGGAAGCGAAGACGACGGAATCATCTTTGGCGACCCGAAGCCGGACCTCCGTTCCTCCGGCCGCGACGCGGCCGATGTTGCGCGTCACGATCCGCAGCGCCACGGAATCGTCGGTGTCCTTCACCGATTCGGCGCCGACCGAGAGCGCACCCTCACCGAGCCGGTAGTTCGGTCTCGTCGGAAGGCGAAGGTCGACCGACGGGTCTCCGAAGAAGGTGTTCGTGTACAGGAAGAGGCGGCTCAGCGTGCTGAAGTTCGCGTTCTGGAGCATCTGCACCTTCGCGCCGAGATGGAGCGCGCCGGTGCGGGTCACGGTGTCTTTCAGTAGCTTCGTATAGAAAAGTGACGCCATTGAGAGGCCGGTGCTGAGGAAACCGAGACTGCTGTTCCCGAGGTACGTGATGGCCTGCCCGTCGCGGTCCTGCGACACGAACATCTCCCCGAAGCAGTCGATGTCCGGCTCGGCGAACTTGCCGGTGGAACAGCCGAAGTCGCTGATGAGGGGGAACCGATTCGAGGCGCCGTTCTTCAGTTCCGCCACGGAGGTGATGCCGTTGTCCCACGTCTGCGTTCCGCTATGGCCGATGTACGAGATGAAGAGCCCGCCGCCCGACATGGCCGAACGGACCGTCTCCGCACCGTACGGACCGAAGTTCGAGACGGGATTCGTGGTCTTATAGAAGTGGTAACCGGTCCCTCCCACCGGCGCCGGCAGGGCGACCGTGTTGTAGACCTGCGTGTGGGCGTTACGGATCTGCTCGATCTGCCCCGGCACCGTCGGCGTACCACCGCTGAAGAAGAGGAAGTTCTTGTTCCATTCGTCGTACGCCCGTACGCGGTATGTCTGGTGCTTCTGAAGGTAGAACGCCACATCGGCGTCCGATTCCGCCGGCAGACGTCCGATGTACATCTGCGGAATGTCCGCCTGCTGCTCGTTCCAGACGCCGAACCATGCATCGCTGACCGGATATCCGTATGAGGGGACGAGATTGGGCTTCAGTTTCGTCAACCCGGTCGTCGCGAACTTGTAATCGTAGTTCGCCTCCCCCACGAGCATCGCGTACGACGGAGCGGGGGCCTGCCAGGATTGATTCGCCGTACGGAGAAGGTCGCGGACCCCCTCCGCTTCGGGATATCCGAACGAGAACTCGTCGTAGATGTCGTCGATGAACACCCGCTCAACGCGCAGACCGGCGGCGCTCTGGAGGAACGATGCGTATTCCGCCGTCGAAACGGAGAGGCTCCGGTGCGTGATGATGATGTGGTCCGCCCCCCGTGCGGCGGAACGGAGGTTCGCGAACTGTTTCTTCGTCACGAACTTCGGCGAACGCACCTTCGCCGGCGCTACGATGTAGTACCGGTCCCCTCCCTTCACGCTGTCGGCGAAGAGGCAGGTCTTCTGGGCACCTCCGGTCACGGCGACGTTGACGATGCGCCGGATGCCGGGAGAGATTTTATAGACGATGGGATCCGCAACGGTCACCCCGGTCACCTTCACCATCCGGTAGGAGGCGGGAACGCTGTCCGGCACACTGAACAGCAGCGTATCGCCCACCGCTCTCGTGCTCCGCGAATAGTCGATGTCGATCCAGTCGAGCAGGAACTGGTACGTACCGCCGGTCAGTCCCTGGATCCGGACGCTGTTCGTCCCTTCGATGAGCTTCGACGAAGGATACGAGACGGCATGGTTGATGGTCTGACGGTAGGCGAACGTGTCCCCCTCGGTCACCGTCGCGCCGTTGAGCGCCGTGCCCATCTTGCTGGCGGACGAGATACCGTCCGTTCCGTTGGCGATGAACCGGAACACGGCGTCCACCTGGGTACCCGGCAGTACCGCCCCGGCGGAGAAGCTCACCGTGGTGTTCGTTCCGGGCGAGAACGCCAGCCAGGTCCACGTCTTATGTTCCTGCCAGAACGGAAGCTGCGTCCGGGGGTCCTCCACATCATAGTACCACAGCCGCTGATCCCGTTCGAGGTGCAGCCGGACGCGATGCGACTGAACGGTGTCCGCGGAGCTCCCGCTTCCGTCCGTCACCGGCACCCGCAACCCTTGCGCTCCTCCCCAGGTCAGCCAGAGCATCGTCGAGTCGGTGTACCGGTTCAGGTACTGACGGTAGTCGGTCCCTTTCGGGACGATGGAACGGTAGTCCGCCGCATCGTAGTTCCGCCGCGCGTAGAACTCGATGACGTCCGCCTGGTCGAACGTGCCGTCCTCCTCTCCGCGAACGGTCACGGGCTGCTGCACGCCGCGGACAAAGAGTTTGAACGTGGACGGAGTGACGGTCGCGGGATCGACGCCGTACGCGATAAGGTCGTTGTACGTGATGCGGTACAGTCCGTCCACCCCCGCCGCCAGTTTCACGTAGTCCTTCTGGTACTCGAACCACCCGCCGGCGGTGTCGGGAGCGGCTGAAGCGGGAGCGGCCGAACGGAAGGCCGCCGCCGAGGCGGCGTTGAGGATGGAACGGCTCAGGTCCCGCTCGAACGCGTTCATCGGCGACGTGTTCGTCCTCCAGGCGGCGGGAACCCGGACGAACGCGATGCGCAGGTCCGCCTCTTCCAGGACGGAGATGGAGGCCGTTGCCGGGGCATAGCGATGGGTGTTCACCCGAACGGCGGCGCAATAGGTGTTGCCGATCCACAGGTACCGCACCACGGACGCGTCCGCTGAAGGATACACCGCATCGGTGCGGAGCGGTTCGTCCGCCGCGGTCAACGATGAATCCGTTGCACGGACCGCTTTCCGGTTCACGGCCGGCACCGAGTTCGGCATGGTCGTCCGTCGCGCGCCGGAGATCGAAGCGGAGACGACGGCGTTCGGCGGGACGGCGATGAAGAGTGTGACGCCCGGGAGCGACGGCAGTCCGGCGAGGGATTCGTCCTCGCTCCGCTCGAACCGTACCGTCCTGCGGCCGGATTCCGTCGCGACGCTGTATGGAACGGCATCGAAACCAAGACGGAAGGAAAGCCCGGACCGGTCCTGCGACGACCGGAGCAGACGGACCCCCTCCTGCGCTCCCGCGACGGAGAAGAGAACGACAAGAAGCGTGATCAGTCGGAGGCGCATCACGCCCCCCTCACGGTCCGGGCCATACTGAGCTTTTGACGGATGATGATCGACATGAAGAACGGTATTCCGATGACATAGCGTGTGAAGAAGCGGACCGGATGGCGCAACAGACGGACCAGCCATTCGAGCCCTGCCTTTTGTATGAACTTGGGACCGCGTGCTTTCGTTCCGGCGACGATGGCGAACGCGTCCCCGACCGCCTGAACCACCGGGACGGTGATATTGGACCTATGGCGTTTCATCCATAGATTCTGCTTCGGTGAACCCATACCGACCCAGAGGATGTCTGCACCGGATCGGTTTATCTCTTTGATGCATTCCGCCGAGTCCACGGCACCATACCCGTTACGCATTCCGGCAATCTGTAACGATGGCAGGGATTTTGATAAATTGGTCGAAGCCAAGTTTAGCGTGGCCTCCGTTGCACCTAAGAAGAAGATACTCCAATGGCGCTCAGCACACATCCGGAGGAACGGTATTGTGAAGTCGGACCAATTAAACCGCTCAACAAAAGGAATATCATAAATCAGTTGAGATGCCATCCATACACCGATACCATCTGGATGTACGATGTCAGCAGATGATAGTGCCTCTTGTAATAGTATGTCATTCTCCGCGATATTCACGATATGAGCACTCGCATACATAATCGATAGCAGGTTCCGTTCGCTTATAGCATATTCTATCCGTTCTACTATACCTTTATATGCAATGTTGGTCACTGCAATCGAGCCAATAATGTGACGTTGATATTTTCTCAGTACTTTCATTATTCCTTGATATAAGAATGACTCACAAAGTTAATCAGAAACACTATGAATAATACTTCTGCTTCTTGGTTCAAGTATGAATCAATTCACCATATGCACATTCATCATCAACTGTGGAATAACTCGAAATCGTCCTGCTTCCAAAAAGACTAGTGGTGCTGTTTTATCATAAATTCGATACACTTTGATTTTTTTTGCAGCGCCTGTTCGATGCTCTGATGTAGTAATCACTTGTTGATGAAGTCCTTCTGATAGCTCGTTGATTTCCTTTAAATATTTCCGTGAAGTGGACGGAACAAACCATATGTTCGGTGATTCTGCGTCCAAGATTATTGTATCGGAAAGTAATTGGGAGCGAATAGGCTCATCCCAGCACGCCACCGATCCACCTTCAACAGTAGAAAGGGTAATGATACTAGGCATACTGACGTGCTCTTCATCTGCTTGCCTTTGTAGAGAATGTAATACCGACTTGGATGATTCTACATACTTCTGTCCTATCCGTCCGATGTTGACAGCAACGTAAACAGTGTCGGCGTTTCCCAAAGCATTAATATCAATTTCTTCAGCAGAGCGATTCAACTTCCCAATAATATAATACGTTTTCATCACCTGAGCTGTTGATGCCAATGAAATGATAACTACCAAACAAATAATCAATCGAACAAAACCGTTCTCTGACCATTTTTTCTTTACCACAATAATTACCATCGGTATCGCGATTGGAAGGATTATATACGCCAATCGCCCCTGCGGGAACGCTTTATAATAAATCCCTAAAGCAATAATTGATGCCATAAAAAACAATGCACACAAACGTTTTTGTATTGATGTACCTCTCCGAACAATAAATATGAACATACAACTAGCTACGAACAGTATCGCGGTAATAAGTACGAAAGCAATGCTAGCAATATTATACTGGATACGATATTCCACTGGATCCAACGGAATGAAAACAGACCATAAACCGGCGATGAACCAGGAAAATACATATCCGATACCCATAGTACCATTCATTGCCTGTTCCCCAATGAACACACCAAAAACCGCTTTACGGTAACAGAAATATGCAAAAGTAATGCTAGCGATTAGAAGATGATAGGGACGATAATTCTTTCGATATGATAACGTATCAATCTTGTATTGACCCAATGTGTAAGCGATAGCAGCGTAAATCCAAATAAGAAGTGCCGTCTCTTTCGAGAGTAATGCAAATATAAATGCAATACCAGATGCTACTAATAAACGAATATCATGTAGCTTTGCGTACCGATCGGCCAACAGGATGGAAGAAACAATGCCTGTGAAACAAAGCAGGTCTGTCCGTCCGGATATCCAGTAAACATTCAGCAACCCTTGCGGCAGGAGGAAAAACAATAATCCAAGAATGATTTTATGCCGACGCTCATGGATAGAAGTCCATTGCGACATAAGAATCGCCGCAAGAACAGAATTAATTGCGTGAAGAATTATATTTATTGCGAAGTAAGACCTTGGCTCCCATCCCGCTAGAAAATAATTCATTGCCAACGATAAAATAAATAGTGGACGCAAGTAAAATCCATTATCAGAATTATTGAAATCACGAAACAGCGGAAAAGGATAGGTACTTGCCGTACGGATTAATGTATAATCATCTGCGGCAAAATGGTAATTGAGAACATAGGGTGCAGCAACAGCAAACACCACACCCACTGACAGAAACACAATTGCAGCGTTTCTAGAAAGATTTGTAATCATCTTGGTTGTCCTGAATCGCACAACTAGATAATTCATGGAATTGTACTTTGGGATGATAATGCAACATCATTCCTTGAACGACAAACGGTACCACTAGACCGATACTGCAACAACTAAAAGTATTATCATCAAGGTCATCTCTCAGTGGCATTAAGCCACCAATGCATTTTGTGATCAGTATATCTGCAATTCTCTTTACTATCAGGATAAATTAAATCTATTTATACTATGGATTCCTTCATGATTTCAATACTCATACAATCATACTGTTGAATTCGCATCGTTGACGTGGCTATGATAGATTGTCACTATTTGACGTGCGTATTCATAAGGACCGGCCATACCTTTAACATTAGCGTGAAGCATATGTGCCATTGCAGCAGATGCTCGTTGGTCATCGAGGATTTGTTTGACAAATAATGCCATTTCTGAAGTGCTTCTTGGGGGGAATAATAACCCATTCTCGCCATGCTTAATGAATTCTGCAATGCCATCAACATTGCTACCAATAAACGGTCTGCAGGCGAGTCCCGCTTCAAGCATTACATAAGGAAAGGCGTCAACTATGCTTGGCAAAATGACAACATCCGCAGAATAATAGAACCTATGAACATCTTCTTGAGGTGGTGCAATTATGAGGAGATTCCCATTTTCTAAGACTTCACTCCCTACAGTCTTTCGTGATGGATCACCAATCATTAATAGTGTCAGTTCTTCTCTTTCAAATACATTTGAACGAAATGCTTCAGCAAGGAATGGTCCGCCTTTCGCATCATCAAATCGTCCGACGTATAATAGGATTCGATGCTGTATTGGGATGCCGAACTCATTTTTCAATCGTAGTACATCGCCCGGCAGCTCTCTTGGCATAGGAGATATTGGATTGTACAATCGCACAACACGGTGTTCTTCTCGGCCATAGTGTTCTATTATTCGCCTACGCACAACATCGCTCACCGAAATGATATGTTGAGAGCGATAACTCACGATACGCCAATTTGTCAACAAACTATGCACCGTCGTCACCGTTCGAACACCACACAACCAAGATGCAACGACGGCCGCTAGTTCAGGAAATCGATGATGCGTATGGATAATGTCAACGTTATGGCGACGACAATACCTTGCGATGGTGGCGATCGTCCATGGCATATTCAATATGCTCTTACTATTCCCTCCAACAGGCAGATAACGATACGGGACCAAAAGGAACTCAAAACCACTTGGTAGCGAGAGACTGGCAGACATCAGGTGCACTTCCACATCTTCTTGCTTGGACAACGCGTGTAAGACTGTCCGAAGATACGTTGTGATTCCAGAATTTGAAGTAAGATCTTTTGCGATATGTAGGACACGTATCACAGGTCTTATGCTTCAATTGTGATCCGGTATAATTCTTCCATTCGTCCAGCGAAGTGATGTGAGGTATACCGTTCTACAACGGCCGACCGTCCCCGTTGACCCATGAAGGTTCTCTGCTCCTCATTGGATAGCAATGTATCAATGAGAACAATTCCTGCTTGCTCGTTCTCCTGCGGGAACACTGCTCCACAGCCAGCCGGTTCTACGATTTCTCGGACACCTCCGACATCGGTCGAGACGAACGGCACTCCGGCCGCCATCGCTTCCCACATCACCATCGGCATCCCCTCGCGGTCCGAGGTGAGCAGCACGAGATCGAACCCGTTCAGTGAAGCGGCGACATCCGGCACAAAGCCGTGCACCGTGACAGTCTCCTGCAAACCCAGCGACCCGACCATCGTCCGTATCTCGGTCTCGAGCGGACCGTCTCCGATGAGATGGAACCGTACATCAGAACGCCGTCGGCTCAATCCGTGCGCGATACGCACGGCACGGTCCGGCCGCTTCTCCCTCCCCATCCGCATCACTGCCGCGACGTGGAACTGAACCGAATTCTTTCCGTGCCGTATGACGACGTTCCGATCGGACGCCGGGCGATGATCGACATCGCACCCGTTATAGTAAACATGCATCGGAGGGAGAAGCGGTGCTTCGTCCCTCAATCTCGTTCGTGCCTGTTCGGAGGGGACCAACACTCCTGCATAGGACCGTAGCAATGCGATGAGACCGTACATGAGCCGATAGGCCCATTCTTCCGCCGTGGTGTAGTATTCCCGGTTCCGGATGAAACTCCCGTGGTAGTTCCAAAGTGCGGGGATACGAAGGACGATGTTCAGAACGCCGATGATGACGAACGGTTTCATCATGTGCACATGCAGCACGTCCGGACGGACGGAACGCACTATCCTGTACACATCCAGCGTCGCCCGGAACGGCCAACGTTCCTTCAAAGATGGAACGACGCGCATTTCGACCCCGAGTGCAGCGAGTTCACGCTCCACATCGGCCCCTCCCTGGAACACGATGATGTGTTCGTACCGCTCCCGGTCCATCGTCCGCGCCAGCATGCTCAGATGTGCGAACACACCGTCGCTGTTGCCGGTGATGAGGTTAACGATATGACAGATGCGCAGCGTTGTCACGATACCGTGTCCGTTCCGGTGTACAGCGATAGATACCTCCGGACGGCCGACGGCCAGTCCATCGCTGCCGCCGCTTCTGCCGCTCCTCGGGAGAGCCGCTCCAGCAGGGAGCGGTCTGCATGCAGCCGGAGAATTGCTGAGGTGTATGCATCGGCGTCGCCGGCCGGCACCACGAAGCCGTTCACCCCATCCTGAATGTACTCCGAAATTCCGATGTTCGGATTGACGATGGGCACGACCCCGGCTGCCATGCATTCGGCCGTGAAGATCGAGAATGTCTCGGTCATCGCTCCGTTCACGACGACGTGCTGTTCTTTGAGGAATGATGCCAGTGCTTCCGCTTCCATCGGGGGCACGGTTCGGAACAATGCTTCCTCTTCGTGCAGTTCCCCGCCGATACGGGTGACGATGATACCCGTTGCCCCGCTGAGCCGCAGTGCGGCCGCTATCCCGTGGCCGGTATCATGCACAAACGATGGCCGTTTCATCATCACCACGTGCAGCGGACCACCGGTGTATCGCCTTCCGGACACTCCTTTGATGCGGTCGTCCACGCCGTGCGAGATGACCGTTGAACGGCTCGAAACGCCGGGATACCGTCTCTGCAGCGACGTGAGCTGTCCGCCGCTCACCGCGACGATGCGGTCGCAATGTCTCATCATCAATCTCTCCAGCCATCGGTCCTTCCATCCGCCGTTCACCCCCGATTCCGTTTCGGCGACAGCGTCGCCGTGGACGGTCGCGATGACCCGTCCGGAAAGAACGAACCGGAGCAGCAGGAGCGGTATGATGAACCGCTCCGCCGTGACGATATGGACGATGTCCGGGCGCTCCCGCATCATCCGAATCAGCAACGGAAGGATCCCGAGACGGTGTACGCTCTCGGTCACCGTCTCGCTTCCGAACAGCCTCTGATAGAGACCGCCGGCTCGATAAAAGTAGTCAAAGAATGTAACATCATGCTCTGTGCTCCGCAATTCGTTGAAGAGCCGCTTTGCGAACTTCTCCGGACCGGTAAGCCGTTCCGACGGTTGGAACCGTCCCACCAGCACGATGCGCATCGTCAGGACCCTCCCGCGACGGTGCCGGTCGACCGTCTGCGGCCGGTACGGAATTTCGATGAGCGATACATGACGGCGCTGTGTGAGAGGAGCAATGCGTACTCCGTGATAATGGTCGCCACGGCCGCTCCCGCGATGCCGGCGGCCGGGATGAGCAGGAGATTCGCGGCGATGTTCACCAGGAATGCTCCGATGGTCGTGAACATGACGGACCGTTCCGACCGCACCGAATTCAACGCGACGCCGGTCAGGTTGTTTAAAAACACCCCCGGCACGGCGAACAGAAGGAGCGCCGTCACGGATGAGGCCGATGCGTACGGTTCGCCGTACACCGTACGGATGAACCACCCGCTTCCCCACCAGAGCGCCGACATCGAAATGGCCGCCGCAGCGGTCAGCATGAGCGCCGGCCTGGTGACGTCAGCGTAGCGGAGCACGCCATCGTTCGCATACGTTCGCGAGAGCCGCGTGAACAGCGGGACCAACACCGCTCCGGTCATGACCTGCGGTATCTTGTACACGGTATAGGCGATGGCGTAGGATGAGACTGATGCGGCGTCCAGAAGATGACGGACGATGAGGATGTCCATCTTGTCGTACATCCAGACGAAGACCAGTCCGATCCCCATGGGCACGGAGGAGGACAGAATCTCCCGTTCCATGCTCCGCTCGGAACCGGTCGGGAGCACGATACCGGCACCACGAATTGCCTGCCAGAGCATTCCGATCTGAAGGAGCACCCCTGCCCCGAACCCGGACAACACAATACCGGCGCCGGCTCCGTTGGCATAGGCCCACATCGCCAGAAGGACCGACACGATGCGTCCGACCGCCAATGCGAGGAACGATTCACGGTACCGCGACATTCCGTACAGGAGCCGGCCGAGCAATTGACCGACACCGGCGCCAAAGAGCATCAACGCCGCGACGCCACCCGGGACCGGTGCGGTGTTGCCGGATCCTGCCATGTAGAGAACGAACACACCCCCGAACGGAACGAGTGACCAGGCACGGATGCTGAGTCCGCTCCGGACTCGTGCGGTGAATCCGTTCCCGGGGTGCGCCGCCTCACGCTGGAAATAGACCGCCAGTCCTCCTTCGGTGACCGCATGGATGATGTTTGCGGCGACCATGGCCGCGGCGATATCGCCGAAGATCTCCCGGCCACTGCTGCGCGCCAGCATTACGTTCAGCAGGAAGTACGCACCGCTCTCGATGACGGCAGCCATCAGTGGATACCTCCCGTCCGCGAGCATGCTTCTCAGGCCGTTCCGGTGGGGCGGTATGTCGGAGGCGCTGATCATGGTGTCGACACCGGTCCGTGTTCTCCGTTCCGTCCCGTCTCGGACCCTCTAAAGCCACAAGCCTCTGATGCACGGAGCACCAAAGGCTTGGCGTAGACGGGGGAACGGAAATGCACGCGGAACCGCGGGATGGTCACTCTTCCCCGTGTTTCGTCTTTTCGAACTCCGCGATGATCTTCTCGGCGACCTCGCGCGGCACCTCGTCGTAGTGCGAGAAGCGCTGACGGTGGATCCCGCGGCCCTGCGTCATGGAGCGCAGCGTCGTGGAGTACCGGTACAGTTCCTTCAGCGGAACCGTCGCCTTGATGATCTGATGCAGTCCGTCGGAATCCATCCCCGCGATCTTGCCGCGGCGGCTGCTGAGGTCCCCCATCACGTCCCCCATGTGGTCCTCGGGGACGGTGACGCTCACCTCGAAGATGGGCTCCAGCAGGATGGGCTTCGCCTCCTTGAACCCCTTCTTGAACGCCTGAATGGCCGCCATCTTGAACGACATTTCGTCCGAATCGACGTCATGGTACGAACCGTCGAACAGGCTCACCTTCACGTCCACCACCTGGTATCCGGCCACCACGCCGTGCTCCATCGCCTCCACCACCCCCTTCTCCACCGCGGGCACGAACCGACCCGGCACCACGCCGCCGACGATGGCGTCCTCGAACTCGAAACCGGAGCCGCGCTGGCGCGGTTCGATCTTCAGGTGCACGTGGCCGTACTGGCCTCGTCCGCCGGACTGCTTCTTATGTTTGTACTCCGCGTCCGCCGCGATCCCTTTGATGGTCTCGCGGAACGGGATGCGGGGCTCGATGAGGTCCACCTCCACGCCGAACTTCTCCTTCAGGCGCTTGGTGATGATGGTCAGGTGCAGCTCGCCCTGACCGGAAACGACCGTCTGTTTGATCTCGGGATCGTACTTGTACACGAACGTCGGGTCCTCTTCGTGCAGGGTGTGCAGACCGCTGCCGACCTTGTCCTCGTCCCCTTTGGACTTCGAGACGAGCGCCACGGTGATGACCGGTTCGGGGAATTCGATGGGGGTGTAGATGACCGGGAAGGTGCGGGCGCTGAGGGTGTTGTTGGTGTGGGTGTCCTTCAGTTTCACCACGGCGCCGATGTCGCCGGCGTGGAGCTTCACCGCCTCTCGGCGTTCCTTGCCGCTCATCACGAACACCTGGCCGAGCCGCTCCCCCTTGTTGTTCGCCTCGTTGAGGAGGTCGAGCCCCGCCTGCACCGTACCGGTGTAGATCTTGAAGAACGAGAGCTCGCCGACGTGCGATTCGGAGACGGTCTTGAAGACGAAGAGCGACGTGTCGTTCTTGTCGGACACGGAGACTTCGATCTGCTGCTTGGTGTTGGCGTCCGTCGCCGGCACCTTCACCAGCTCGTTCGGCGGCGGGCAGTAGGCGGCGATGAACTCCAGCACGTTGAGCACCCCCACGTTCGCGGCGCCGCCGGAGGCGAAGACGGGATAGATCTTCCGCTCCACGAGACCGGCGTGCAGTCCCTTGCGCACCTCTTCGTCGCTCAGCGTGCCGTTGGCGAAGAACTTGTCGAGCATCGCCTCGTCCGATTCCGCGATCTTCTCGATGAGCTCCTCGTGCAGCTGCGTCGCCTTCTCCTTCAGCTCCGCCGGCACCTCGTCCTCGGTGTACTTGCCGTTGCCGCCGGTCTGGAACGTGAGCATCTTCATCCGCAGCACGTCGACCACCGCGTTGGCCCCCTGCCCCTGTCGCACCGGGAAGGTGATGATGACGGCGTCGTTGCTGCAGCGCTCCTTGATGGAGACGACGACGGCGTCGAAGTCGCTCTTGTCCGCGTCGAACTTCGTCACGACGAACATGGAGGGAAGACCGTACTCCTTCACGTAGCTCCAGACGATCTCGGTGCCGACCTCGACCCCTTCGAAGCTCTTCACGAAGGTGACGGCGGTGTCCGAGACGCGCAGGGCGGCCTTCACCTCGCCGGTGAAGTCCGTGTATCCGGGCGTGTCCATGATGTTCATCTTGATGCCGCCCACATCGGTGACGAGCACCGAGGTGTTGATGGAGATCTTCCGCTCGATCTCGTCCGGATGGTAGTCGGAGACGGTGTTGCCGTCCTCGACGCGTCCCTGGCGGTTGACGATGCCGGTCGCATAGAGGGCCGCTTCAGAGAAGGTGGTCTTGCCGGCACCGCCGTGTCCGATGAGGGCGACGGTGCGGATGTTGGCGGTGGGATATTCTTTGAGGTTGCTTTGCTGGCTCACAGGTACTCCTTATCGATAGTGACGGTGATACACACTGCGAGGAGGACCGAACCCGCCGCGACGGGGCCGCGGCGGAACGGTACGACCGGGGTGGCAGACTGGGACGGACGGGTTACTCGGAGACGCCGCCGCGCGTGATCCGGGTGAGGAACCCGGTGAACCCGCGGATGATGCCGCCGATGGTGTTCATCACGTCCATGATGGGAGACTCGATGGCGTCCTGCACGCGGCGCTCGAACGCCGCCACGTTGTCCGCGACGCTCTTGATGGTATCGACCGAGTCCTTCAGGACCATGAGCTGGTCGTCGAAGTTCTCGACGATGGTCCGGAGCTTGGTGGTGATGACCTCGAGGTTGTCCAGGGTGGGGAGCGCTTTTGCGGTGACCTGCTTGATGTTGGTGTCGAGCGTGCCGAGCAGCTCCCGCAATTTCGAAAGGACGATGATGAAGTAGATCGCGAGAGCTGACAGTGAAAGCAGGATGATGACCTGCGCGATGATAAGAACGTCCACGACGTGCTCCTATGGTGTTATGAGCGGTGTTTCTCGCCCTTGCCCGTTTCCGATGCGGTCCCTTTGACCTTGGCGTCGGTCAGGATCTTTTCCGCATCGCCGAGCAGCGACTCGGCCCGCTTCTTCGCTTCGGTGATGAGCCCTTCGGACTTCCGCTTCCCCTCGTTGATGATGTCGATGGCCTTGTGACGAGCGGCGCTCACATACTCTTCGGCGTTCTCCGCCACTTCTCCCGCCTTCGTCCGGATGTCGGCCCGGAGTTCCTTCCCCGGCTTCGGCGCGTAGAGCAGGGCGATAACCGCCCCGATGACGCCGCCGGCAAGGAAGCCGATGAGAAAACTGCTCTTATTGGTATCGTCGTTGTTGTCTGCCATGAGTGACCTCTGCTGGATGAACGTGTTCGTTGGCTCGTGAAAGGTGGACAAAAAATCCCCGAAATGCAAGTAGAGCCGCGCTGTCCCGCGGCGGCCGTCCGTGGTCCGGACGGCCGTCCGGGAGCGGGACATCAGCGGTTCTTCTTCTTGTGTCTCATCTTCCGCAGGCGCTTCTTCCGCTTGTGCGTCGCCATCTTGTGGCGTTTCCGTTTCTTGCCGCTCGGCATGCTGACCTCCTTTCGTTGATTAGTGTTGATGGAGTAATTCGAGGGCGCGCTGCCCTGCTGCTGTGGTACTGTCTCGTTCGGCGCACTTCCGGAGCCACTCCTTCGCCTCGTCCATGGAACCGCTGCTCATCAGGATGACCCCGAGGTTGTACATCGCCATCTGGTGCTTCGGGTCCTTCTTCAGCGCGCTCTTGATCTCCCGCACCGCCGCGGGGGCGTCTCCGGTCTCGAAATAACAGATGGCCATGTCCACCCGTGCGTCGGTGGAACCGGGTTCGAGCGCCAGGTACCGCTTGTACGTCTCGATGGCCCGGGGATAGAACTTCGCGTCATGGAGCATGTTGGCGAGCCCCAGTGCCGCTTCGGCGTTCTTCGGGTCGGCCGCCAGCGCCGATTCGAACGCCGCGATCCGCCCCATCACTTCGCCGGAAGGGGCCGGTGATGCGGCAGCACCAGGTCCCGGCGGCTGCGCCGCAGCGCTGTTTCCGGGGACCGGCACCGGACGGTTCTGCATCTCGACCGCGACGACCACTGCGATCAGGAGGACGAATCCGGCCGCCACGGTGTACGGGAACGGAAGTTTCTTTTTCGAGCGCCGCTCCGCCCCTTTCGGCGCAAAGGCGGAACGTTCCGCTCTGTCCGCAGAAGTGAGCGGAACGCCGCAGGCCCGGCAGCGCGTCGCACCGGATGCGGTCCGGACGCCGCAGGACGGACACACCGCCGCCTCCGGTCCTTCGGTGGGAACCGGTGCGTCGGTCGCGCGACGGCCGCAGGAGGGGCAGAATCGGTCGGTGGGCTGGAGCGGGGAACCGCAGTGAGCGCATGTCGCCGGTCGGGTCATACAGCCTTCTCTCTATCCGAGTGTCTTCTTCAGGTTCTCGTTCACCACCGCTTTGAGCTCCTTGGAGACCTTGAAGATGGGAACGTAGTGGTCCTCCACCGGCACCTGTTCTCCGGTGCGCGGATTCCGTGCCATCCGGCCCTTCCGCTTCTTCACCTTGAAGCTGCCGAACCCGCGGATCTCGATGTTCTTCCCGTCCCGCAGCGAGGCGATGACGGTCTGGATGAACCCGTCCACCACGGCTTCGGTCTCCACCTTCGTCAGACCGGTCCCCGACGCGATGATATCGACGATGTCGGCTTTTGTCACGGTAGTGCTCCTCTGTTATGGTTGAACGTAGCGGTACTGCACGATGGGTTGGTCCAGCAGGCGGTCCCGCAGCGCCGTCATGTCGCCGCGCAGTTCGCCGAAGATCATGTCCGACAGCCGTTCTTTCTTCCGCTCGGTGATGATGCGCGGGGCCGTGCCGAGTCCCGCCAGGTCCGCGGCGATGCGGACGGCGTCCTGGTACGTCCCCAGCGTGTCCACCAGTCCGAGCGCCAACGCCTTGCGTCCCGTGAACACCCTTCCGTCCGCGATGCGCTTCACCCGTTCCTTCGGCATCTTCCGCTCATCCGCCACGGCGGTGATGAACTGGTCGTGGACGTCGTCGATCATCTCCTGGAAATATTTCCGGTCCTCCGCCGTCATCGGACGGAACGGGGACCCGGCATCCTTCAGCGCGCCGCTCTTGATGGTGGTGGAACTGACGCCGATCTTGTCGAGCAGCCCGTTCACATGCATGAACTGGGAGATGACGCCGATGCTTCCGGTGATGCTGCCGGGATTCGCGACGATGCGGTCCGCGCCGAGCGCGACATAGTATCCGCCGCTCGCGGCCACCGAGCCCATCGAGACCACCACCGGTTTGCCGTACTTCCGCGTCTTCTTCACCTCTTCGTAGATCTCCTGGCTTGCTGAGACCCCGCCGCCCGGAGATTCGATGCGGAAGACGATCGCGCGGACGCCGACGTTCTCACGGTACCGCTTGAACTGCCGCACGATGGACTGCGATGAGGTGATGGCTTCGTTCAGTTCCACGACGGCGATGGTGCCGCCGGTCCCCTGTTCGAGGTCCTGCGTCTCACTTCCGTCCGCAAGAAGAGAGACGATGCCGGCAATGACGATGAAGGCGAACACCGCAAGGAATCCGAAGATTCCGATAAGCCATTTAGCAGTTTTGCTCATACCTTCTCTGAAGGCAATCTTTGTAACTTATTGAAACTTATGCAATTATATGGAAATGCGCCTCAAATGTCAATGAAGTTTTTCTTTGAAAAACGGACTCTTTTGACTTGACAAAACCTATGAAACTCGTTAATATCCGTGTGTAATAATTTTTTCCCCTCAAACACCCCTTGAAATGAAATTTACTATCGATTCCGGCGAATTGGTACGCCATTTCACCTCGCTGGCGGTGATCGACGGCGTATCGCTTGACGAACGGCGAATCGCGGACCACATCACCGCACTGGTGAAGAGCTGCGGCGGAAAGGTCGTCGAGGACGGCGCCGCCGCGGTCGTGAACGGGAACACCGGCAATCTTATCTGCTTCCCACCCGGCTATGACGCGGCGAAACCCGCCATCGCGCTCTGCGCGCATCTGGACACCGTACAGCCGACGAAGAACCTTCGTCCGGTCGTGACGGCGGAGCGCATCACCAGCAGCGGCGATACCATTCTGGGGGGCGATGACCGTGAGGGTCTCGCCGCCATCACGTATCTGCTGAAGCATCTGCCGGAGCTCGGATCGCCGGTCCGCAACTTCATCATGGTCTTCACCGTGGCGGAGGAACTCGGCATGTACGGTGCGAACGCGGTCGACCTCACGCCGTACAACGTTACTGAAGCGTACATCTTCGACTGCTCCAAGCGTCCCGGCATCTATATTAAGGACAGTCCGGGCTGCCTCCTCTTCACGGCGGAGTTCCACGGCAAAGCGTCGCATGCCGGCGTCGCCCCGGAGGAAGGATTGAGCGCCATCGGCCTCGCCGCCCGCGCCATCGCCTCGGTCCGCTTCGGCCGCATCGATGCGGAGACCACCTCCAACATCGGCACCATCACCGGCGGCAGCGCGACCAATGTGGTGGCGGACCGATGCACCGTGCAGGGGGAGATCCGATCGTTCACGCAGGAGCGCATCGACCGCGAGTACCGTCTGGTGCAGGAGGCGTTCCGCGCCGCGCTGAACGGCGAGGGCTCCGTCACCTTCACACAGGCGATGGACTTCCATCCGTACGTCCTCCCCCCCGATTCCCCGGTCGTACGGACCGCCGAGGCGGCCATCGCCGCTGTCGGGCTCACGCCGACCGGCATCCGGTACACCGGCGGAAGCGACGCAAACTCGTACAATGCCAAGGGGGTCCCCGCCGTCAACCTCGGCACGGGAGCCCAAAAGCCACACTCGCACGAAGAATTCGTGCTCATCCAGGACCTCATCACCTCAACGGAGATCGCCCGTGAGATCATCACTCGCTAGACTCGTCCTCCTCCTCATCACCGCCGCAGCGCTGCTGCCGGCCGCTCCGCCGAAAGGGCACCTGCTCATCATCGGCGGCGGCGAGAAACTGCCGTACATCATGAAGCGGTTCACGGACCTCGCCGGAGGACCCGGTTCGAAGATCGTCGTCTTTCCCATGGCGAGCAGCTATGAGGAGAACGCCGGCACGGAGGATGTGAAGCGGATGAAGGAACAGGGGGTCGAGAACTCCTTCTATATGAACATCACGCGCGCACAGGCGGACGATCCCGAGATGGTGCAGAAGCTCGACGGCGTGACCGGCGTCTTCTTCTCCGGCGGCGACCAGGTGAAACTGGCCGAGGCGATGCTCGGCACGAAGATGCTGGACCGCGTTCGCGCCATCCACGCCGCCGGCGGCGTCGTGGGGGGCACCAGTGCGGGGGCCTCCGTCATGAGCCGCACGATGGTCACCGGGAACGAGCTCATCATGAAGGACTCCACGCAGATCTTCTTCACCATCACCAAGGGGAACGTCGAGACCAAGGAGGGGTTCGGATTCGTGACGAAGGCCATCATCGACCAGCACTTCGTCGTCCGGAAGCGGCACAACCGGCTCATCTCGATGGTGCTCGAACGGCCTCACCTGCTCGGCGTCGGCATCGATGAGGAGACCTGCATCATCGTCGACCCGAAGGAGCGGTTCGAAGTGCTCGGCGACGGTCTGGTGCTCGTGTACGACGCGTCGCGCGCCACGGGCATCACCACGGACCGGCTCGGCAGCCAGGCCGCGCAGGACATCCGGCTGCACGTCCTGAAATCCGGCGACCGGTACGACATGGCCGCCAAGAAGCCCATCCGCTGATGAAGAAGCTCAACTTCGACACGCTGCTGATGATCTTCGCCGTCATCGTGATGACGGCCGCGGTCACCTGGCTCATCCCGGGCGGCGAGTACCAGCGCCAGGTGAAGGAGGGCAAGACGCTCGTCGTCCCGGACTCCTTCTCGTACACCGAGAGCAATCCGCAGGGGATCGCGGACATCCTCTCCTCCCCCTTCAAGGGGTTCGTGAAGGCCTCCGAGATCATCGCGTTCCTCTTCCTGCTCGGAGGCTCCTTCTCCGTCATCCTCCGCACGGGGGCCATCACCGTCGCCATCCAGCACATGGCGAAGACCTTCGCGCAGAAGCCGCATCTGCAGAAGTACTTCATCCCCGGCACGATGCTCATCTTCTCCCTCGCCGGCACGACGTTCGGCATGGCCGAAGAGGTGATGCTCTTCATCCCGCTGTTCATCCCGCTCGCCATCTCGCTCGGGTACGATTCCATCACCGGCACCGCCATCCCGTTCCTCGGGGCCGCCGCCGGGTTCGCCGGCTCCACCTTCAACCCGTTCACCGTCGGCATCGCGCAGAGCATCGCCGAGGTGCCGCTCTACTCCGGACTGGAGTACCGGATCGTCATCTGGTGCATCAGCACCGCCGGCATGATCTTCTTCGTCGCCCGGTACGCGAAGCGGGTGAAAGCGGACCCTTCCGTCAGTCCGGTGTACGCCGCGGACCAGGAGCGGAGACACACGATGCACCTCGACACGTCGGCCGTGGAACCGTTCACGCTGCGGTACACGGTCATCCTCCTCCTCTTCTTCTTCTCGCTGGCGGCGCTGGTGTACGGCGTGCTGGCCTTCGGCTGGTGGCTGAGCGAGATCGCGGCGCTCTTCCTCGCGCTCGGCATCCTCTCGGGCGTTGCGGGTAGGCTGAAGCCGTCGGACATCACCGCAAGCTTCCGCGACGGCGCGAAGGACATGGTGGGCGTGGCGATGATCATCGCCTGCGCACGCGCCATCCTCGTCATCGCCACCGAGGGACGCGTGCTGGACGTGCTCCTGCACGCCTGCTCCGGACTCATCTCCTCGGTCCATCCGGTCTTCGCCGCGCAGATGATGTTCGTGGTGCAGGGCATCATCAACTTCTTCGTCCACTCCGGTTCCGGCCAGGCCGCGCTGACGATGCCCATCATGGCCCCGCTGGCGGACGTGCTCGGTCTCACCCGGCAGACCGCCGTGCTGGCGTTCCAGTTCGGCGAAGGATGGATCAATCCCATCCTCCCCACGTCCGGTCTCACCATGGGGGTGCTCGGTCTGGCGCGCATCCAGTGGAACGTCTGGTTCCGCTGGATGCTCCCCATCCAGATCTTCTTCTTCATCGTCGCATTGCTGTTGCTGATACCGCCGGTGCTGCTGCACTGGCAATGAGCGTCCGTTCCGTCCGTTCTTCACCAACCAAGGAGGATCCATGAAACCACTTCTCATGCTTGCGTTGCTCGCCCTCGCCGCCGAGATGGCGCTGGCCCAGCCGTCCGCCACGACCGGCACGGGTCAGCTCGGCATCACGCTCAGCAGTTACGGCCGGGTCCGGGCCGGCGCGTATCCGTACGTCTCGACGGACCGCGAACTCGACCGTCTCTCCCTCGTCGTCGCCCAGTCCTCTTCCGCCGTCTACGATTACACCGAAGATTCCGACTCGACCGCCGAGGTCGCCCGTATCCTCACCATCGCCGGAGTCGATTCGGCCATGGAGACCCTGGCCGACAACGAATACACGATGCTTCCCCCGAAGGTGAAGGTCCGTACCGCCGTGCTGGGGTGGCTGAACCAGAACTACTTCATCGTGCGGTTCACCGTCATCGCGGACACCACCGGACTCGGCACGCTGCGCTTCGGCGCCATCGTGGTGCCGCGCGTCGGGAAGATCTACGGCGGCGAAACGGTGAAGTACAACGCCGCGAACCAGACCGCCTCGTTCTTCCGCGTGGGGGACAGTCCGATGAGCTACTGGGGACTGCGGGCGCTCGGTCCGCAGGTCACCGGCGTGCGGTCGATGGACTGGGACGACTACTCCGCCGATCCGGACGCCGATGCCGCCACCGATTCCATGCGTTACGCGATGACCGCCTACACCGGGTTCGACGCGGAAGTGGTGGCCGGTTCCAACGGCAGCGTGTACAGCGTCAACACCGGCAGCAAGGCGTTCGCGGCCAAAGGTGATTCGGCCGTCCTGTACTATGCGGTCGCCTATGGACCGACGGAGAACGACATGAACACGGCGATGACGGCCGCCGCGGCGAAGTATGCGATGCTCGTCACGTCGGTCCGGCGCACCGAATCGCCCGCCCCGTCCGCGTTCTCGCTCGGCGGCAACTATCCGAACCCCTTCAACCCCTCGACGAAGATCCCGTTCTCGGTGGCGCAAGGTTCCGACGTGCGGCTGTCGGTGCACGACGCGCTGGGACGCGTGGTGTCCGTGGTGGTCGACCGCCGGATGGAACCGGGACAGTACGTCGCGACGTTCGACGCCTCGTCCCTCTCCGCCGGCATCTACTACTATACCATGACCGCCGGCCGTTTCACCGAAACGAAGAAGATGCTCCTGGTCAAGTGACCGGGCCCCGTTCCATCGTCCCCGCCGGCCGTCGGGCCGGCCGGGACACAATCGCTCCATGACCAAACAGACCGACATCAAAGAGCGGATCCGGAAGAGCTACACGAAGCTGCCGGCGAGCCAGCGCCGCATCGCCGACTACTTCGTGGACCACTTCGACCGCATCCCGTTCCTGAACGTACAGGAGATCGCCGGGGCCATCCCCTCCAGCGATGCCTCCATCGTGCGCTTCGCCCAGCGGATCGGGTTCGAGGGGTTCAAGGAACTGCAGGAGGAGATCGGCCTCACACTGCAGCACCGTCTGCGGACCGGCGGACTCTTCTCCGTTCCCGCCTCCCAGGCCGCGGCGGACGACCTGCTGACCGCCGTCGCGCGGCAGGACGTGAAGAACATCAACGAGACCCTCGAGATCATCGAGCGCGAGCGGTTCGAGGCGGCGGTCGAGGCCATCATGCGGGCGCGGCACGTCCACACCGCCGGGCTCGGCATCTCGTACCTGCTGGCGGAGGTGCTCAGTTACCAGCTGACCCAGGTGGGCGTCCCCTCCTCCCCGCTCCGGCAGGGACCGCTCGTCTTCGCGGAACAGGTGCTCTACTTCCGGCCGGAGGACGCGCTCATCTGCTTCTCCTTCCCGCCGTACTCCGTCGAGACCATCGAGACGGCGCGCTTCGTCCACGAGCGCGGCAACACCGTCATCGCCATCACGGACAAGATGACCGCGCCGGTCACCTTCTCCGCGTCGCTGTCGCTCCTGGTGAAGAGCCACAACATGCTCTACACGAACTCCTTCGCCGCCATTTCGGTCGTCATCAACGCCCTCTCCACCGCCTGCGCGCTCAAGGACAAGCCGAGGGCGGAGAGCATCGCCAACGACCTGAACGAACTGACGAGATCAACCACCATCCTTCCGTGAGATGACATGAGACCAATCCTCCGTTCGCTCCTCGGGACCCTGCTGGCCGCCTCCCTGCTGACGGCCGGCACCACCGGCAAGATCGCGGGGACGGTGACCGACGCCGCCACCGGCGAGCCCATCGTCGGCGTGAGCGTGCAGGTGACCGGCACGACGCTCGGCACCGCCACCTCCGTGGACGGCTCGTACACCATCCTCAACGTACCGCCGGGCGAGTACACGCTCCGCGTCGCCTCGCTCGGGTACGAGACGAAGACCGTCACCCGCGTCCGGGTGGCCGCGGACCAGACCACGCCGGTGTCGCTCACGCTCAAGACCTCGTCGGTCGAGCTCGGCGAAGTGGTGGTCTCCGCCGAGACCCCCGCCGTGCAGAAGGACCTGACCAGTTCCGTCTCCATCGTCGGGTCGAAGGAGATCGAGGCGCTGCCGGTGGCGAGCTTCACCGAGCTCATCGGCCTGCAGGCGGGCGTGGTGGGGAGCGGTTCCAGCATCCATGTGCGCGGCGGACGGTCGAACGAGGTGTCGTTCCTCATCGACGGCGCGTACGTGCAGGACCCGCTGCTCGGCGGACTGGCGACGGCCATCAACAACGACGCCATCCAGGAGATGAGCCTGCTGAGCGGCACGTTCAACGCCGAGTACGGCAACGCCATGAGCGGCGTCGTGAACATCGTGACGAAGGAGGGGAACGAACGGTTCGCGGGAAAGGCGGAACTGCGCACGAGCGAGTTCGACGCGGGACCGTACAACGACCGGCACGAGATGCGCTACTCCGCCACGCTGAGCGGTCCGCTCCTCACGAACGACCTCCGGTTCTTCGTCTCCGCGGAGAACGACCGCCGCGGCAGCTACCTGCCGTTCGGGCACAACAAGTCCAGCACCTTCTTCACCAAGCTCACCTATGCCGGTCTGCCGTCGGTGAAGATGACCCTCTCCAACCGCGGAAGCCGCGGAACACGGCAGAACTACAATCACTCCTATAAGTACATCCCGGAGATGTACACCCGCTCCCGCACCGACAGCTACCAGAGCCTGCTCAACATCACCCATACGGTGAACGACGCGCTCTTCTACGACGTGAAAGTGTCGTACTTCAACCAGGGCTTCTACTCCGGCATCGGCAAGGACACGGCGGACTATATCCCGGAGAACGAGCGTCTGGTGTTCGACACGCAGGAGAACGGCGTCTCGTACCAGGACTTCTATCAGTACTCCAATCCCACCTCGCTCACCGACAGCCGCACCGTGACGGTGGACGTGAAGGCCGACGCCGTCTGGCAGATCGGCAAGAGCAACGAGGTGAAGTTCGGCGCCATGTACAAGACGCACCGTCTGCGCCTCTTCCAGATCGACGGCATCAAGCGGCCCATCAATCTCCAGTACATCGACAACTACCTTACGGACAGTCCGTTCGAGGTTTCGGGCTACGTGCAGGACAAGATCGAGTTCCCCTACCTCGTCATCAACCTCGGCGTGCGGTTCGACTACCTGAACGCCAACACCGCGTTCCGCGCGGACCCGCTCGACCCGGCGTCGGTGGTGCAGGTGAAGTCGCGCCAGCAGGTGAGCCCGCGCATCGGCATCGCGCATCCCATCTCGGACCGGACGAAGCTCCACTTCGCGTACGGGCACTTCTTCCAGAACCCGGACTACCAGTTCATGTTCGAGAACCGCGACTTCAAGATCAGCGTCCGCGAACCCATCTTCGGCCAGCCCTCCCTCGACGCCCAGCGCACCGTGGCGTACGAGATCGGCATCACCCACCAGTTCTCGGACCAGGTGGTGATGAGCGGAACGGCGTACTACAAGGACGTGACCGGCCTCATCGGCACGCACTACTACGGCGCGTACGAGGTGCCGGGGCGCTACAGCGCCTACACGCTCTACATCAACGAGGACTACGCCAACATGAAGGGGTTCGAAGTGAACCTGGACCTCCGCCCCCTCAACAACCTCACCGGCGGGCTCACCTATACCTATTCCGTGGCGAAGGGGAACTCCTCCACCGAAGAGGAGAACTACGGCGTGCCGGTGAAGTCCACCATCCTCACCTACCTCGACTTCGACAAGACGCACGTCTTCAACGCCTCCGCCACGTACTCGTTCCCCGCGGACTATGGCGCCGGATTCTTCGAAACGCTCCTCCGGAACGTCGACGCGACGGTGCTCGTGAAGGCCAGCTCCGGCTATCCGTACACGCCGGGGGGACGCGACGTCGGGTTCGTGGTGAAGAACTCGCTCCGCATGCCGGCGGTGTACCAGGTGGACATCGAGGTCGGCAAGGACATCGTGATGGAAGGATATCCGACGATGCGGTTCTTCGTCGAAGGGATCAACATCACGAACCGCCGGAACGTGCTCTATGTGTACAGCGATACCGGAGACCCGGACATCACGCTCAACGGATTCTACTCGCGCGAGTATCAGCTCGATCCCTCGAACTACGCCGCTCCCCGGCTCGTCCGGATCGGTGCGGCGCTCAAATTCTGAACCGTCTATGAAAACACCCCTTCTTCTCCTCCTCTCGGTCCCCGTGCTCCTGCTGGCGCAGGTGACGCCGAAGGACATCGAACAGATCGAGCGTGCGATGAAGCTCGACAAGCCGTCGGGCATCGTGGACCGCGCGGCCGGCACCCATAACACCAGCAACATCGGCAACTTCTTCGAGAACCGCGGGAAGCTCTACCCCCGCCGTCTCGCCCAGGGTCCGTCCGGCGAGTTCCCCATCAACAGCGGAAAGCACTACAACTACCGCATCAATCCGATGGTCGGCATACCGGGGAACGTGGTGCAGGGGCGTTACACGACGAACGAGGAATGGGAGGCGGTGGGCGGCTACCAGGCCTCCGGCTCCGCCAAGATCGCGTTCAGCGACAATCCCGCCACCTGGCCCGCGACCGGCTGGCCGGTGAAGGACTCCGCCGGCAACCCCGTCATCCGCTCGGACCAGGACAGCTACTGCGTGTACGACGACGCCAACAACCAGCGCGGCGCCATCGGACTGCGGGTGATCCAGACCGGATACGCGTACGGACTGAAGAGCATCCAGAACATCATCTTCTTCACCTTCCAGATCGTCACCACCGGGACGAAGACGCTGGACAAGCTCTACTTCGGCCTCTACACCGACATCGACGTCGGCGACGCCAGCGGCGGCGTGGCGGAGTACGCCGACGACCGGTTCGGTTTCGACCGCTCGAAGAATTTCGTCTACTTCTACGACGACGGGGTGACGACCGAATGGCCGGACGGCAAGACGGGCTACTTCGGCGTGGCGCTCCTGAAGACGCCGAAGGTCGGCGGGACGGAGCTCGGACTCACCGATTTCCACTATAACCTGTACAACGACGACAAGGACCACGACACCATCCAGTACGGCATCTACTCGAGCGCGGCGTCGCTGTACAATTCGGTCGACCGGAACCGGTACTTCCATCTCGGCAGCGCGACCGACCTCCACTTCGACGATCCGGCGACGGTCCCCCCCACCGGTCTGGACCTCGTCGGCAATCTTGGTTCGGGACCGTACACGCTCAACCCCGGCGACACGCTCACGTTCGTCACCGCGATGCTCGCCGGCACCGATTCGGCGGACATCTTCCGGACGTACGCCGAGGCGTACAAGGTGTTCCAGAACAACTTCGAGGCGGCCAAGCCTCCCGTCTCCCCCGTGCTCACCGGCGTGGCGGGCGACCGGCGCGTGACCCTGTTCTGGGACGACCGCTCGGAGCGTTCGCGCGACAGTTATTCCGGACAGTACGACTTCGAAGGCTACCGTCTCTACCGCAGCGTGGACAAAGGGATCAACTGGAAACTGCTGGCGGACCACGACATCGTCAACGAGATCGGGCTGGACAAGGGGCTCAAATACAGTTACATCGATTCCACCGTCACCAACGGTATCGAATACTGGTATTCCATCACCGCGTTCGATCGGGGAGACAGCGGGTTGGTGAGCCTTGAGTCGCCCCTCGGGAAGGTCGCCGGCGTATCGAACCTGGCGGTCATCGTACCGCGTACCAACGCGCTCGGACGGGTTCCGGTGGCGCTCGATTCGAGCCGGCATGTCGGGAACGGCCGTTCGAACTACCGTCTGAACGTCATCCCCCCGGACATCCCGTCCCTGGGGAACAGCACGTACGACGTCTCGTTCACCTACTCCTCCCGCTTCGCGAAGGGGGCTCCGTCGGTCCGAATGTCCATCACCACCGGCGATTCGACGAAGGTGGTACCGGAGGACTACGGGTTCGAGTTCGTGGCTCCGAACCAGGTGAAGCTCTACAACCTTACGACCGGGCTCGAGTTCGCCGGCAATCCGAAGATCTACAACGCCGCGGCCGGCACGAACTACACCATCCAGGGCGGGACGCCGTCGGTGCTCCGCATCCGGCTCGAGCCGTCGGACACGGTCATCGCGAACCGTCCGAAGGCCGGGGACTACGTCACGGTGAACTTCAGCACGCGCGTGGTGCGCAACGGCACCGACACCGTCGTCGCGCCCCGCCAGTTCTCCGCGCAGCCGGACAGGTTCCAGTCCACGTACGACGGCATCGTCTTCTCGATGCGTCCGCCCGACGAACTGCAGAACGTCCGCCGTGACGGACGGCAGGACCCGATGAGCATGTCGTTCTCAGTGGGCCGGAGCGACAGCATCCGTAACGCATCGTACCGCGTCACCACCACCGGAAAGGGGACCGACGCTTCCGCGAAGCCGTTCATCTCGCTGCTGGTGACGCGGATGACCGACACGGTGAACGTCGCCTCGTTCGACACCGTCTACTCCGGAGGTTCGGCGGACTTCAGCGGTATCCGTGCGACGGTGGAGTTCCCCGCCACGAACGTGCCGCTGGCCGGGAACAGTTTCCTCGTCGAGTCGGTCATACCCGTCCCCCCCACGCTGGCGGACCGTTACCGCTTCACCATCCGGAGCGGCCGCACGGACGCCGCAACGACGAAGGCCGGCCTCTCCTCCATCCGCGTCGTCCCGAACCCGTACATCGTCTCGTCGCTCTATGAGCCGGAGTTCGGCGAACTGCGGCGCGAGCCCATCCGGCAGATCCAGTTCACGAACCTGCCGGCCGAGTGCACCATCCACATCTTCACCGTGGACGCGAACCTGGTCAAGACCATCCGTCACTCCTCCCCCTCCGGCGGCACCGCCACCTGGGACCTGAAATCGGAAGGGGGCCGCGAGATCGCATCGGGCGTCTACATGTACCTGGTGAAGTCCGACGCCGGCGAATACATGCACCGGTTCGCGGTGATCAAATAAGGAGATGACCATGAAGACCATCATCGCTGCCCTTCTCGTCATCGCCCTCTCCGCCTCGGCGCAGAACCCGAACCTCGGCACGGCGGGGGCGAAGTTCCTGCAGGTGCCCATGAGCGCGCGCGCCGTCGGCATGGGGGGCGCCTACATCGCCACGGCGGACGACGCGTCGGCCGTCTTCTGGAACCCCGCCGGTACCGCCAAGGTCACCGGCGGACAGGCGCTCTTCTCGTTCGTGGACCTCTATTCCCAGTTCGATATGAACGCCGTCGCCGTCTCGCAGTCCCTGCCGGACGTCGGAACGCTCACCGCGAGCTTCGTTTCGCTCTCCATGGACAAGACGGAGATCACGACCGAAGAGCAGCCGAACGGCACGGGACGCTTCTACGACGCGCAGGACGTCGCCATCGGCCTTTCCTTCGCCCGGAAGCTCACCACCGAGTTCGGCGTCGGCCTGACGGTGAAGTACATCCACCAGCGCATCTGGAACGAGACCGCCAACGGCGTCGCGTTCGACGTCGGCACGCAGTACTGGATCGATTTCCACAACCTCACCATCGCCATGAGCATGACCAACTTCGGTTCGGACATGCAGTTCGACGGCGAGGACCTCAACCTGACCGTGCTGCGGGACCCCGACTTCCCCATCAGCCGTCTCGCCCCCGGACGGCTCGAGACGACGGCGGACCCCCTGCCGCTCCACTTCCAGGTGGGGGTGGCGATGGACCTCTACTCCTCCGACTTCGTCCTGGTGCGGGGCGAGATCGACGCGACCCATCCGAGCGACAACCACGAACGGGTGAACGCCGGCATGGAAGTGAGCTTCGTGGAGCGCTTCTACGTGCGGGGCGGATACCGGTACAATTACGACGACGAGGACTTCACCTTCGGCGGAGGGCTCACCTTCCCGTTCGGCGACAACATCCTCCGTCTGGACTACGCCTACGCGAACTTCACACTGCTGCCGGACCTGCACCGCTATTCCATCAGCATCGGCTTCTGAGCCGCCGCCCGGAGACGGGTACAATGAAAAAGGGAGACGAACTCGTCTCCCTTTTTTCGTTTCCGGCCGGTGCGCCGATTACGCCGCCTTCTCCTTCGGCGGGAAGAGCTTGGAGGCCAGCACCGACAGCGCCAGGATGCCCATCACCACCATCAGCGAGACGTCCACCGGGATCTTGTACAGGTCCACCAGCATCATCTTCGAACCCACGAACACCAGGATGACCGACAGACCGTAGCTGAGGTAGTGGAACAGGTTCATGATGCCCGCCAGCGCGAAGTAGAGCGCGCGCAGACCGAGGATGGCGAAGACGTTCGACGTGTACACGATGAACGGATTGCTCGTGATGGCCAGAATGGCCGGGATGGAGTCCACCGCGAAGATGACGTCGGTGGTCTCGATGAAGAGCAGCACCACGAACATCGGCGTCGCGACGCGGCGCCCGTCGATCTTGGCGAAGAAATGGTCGCCGTGGTACTCCTTGCTCACCGGGAACCACTTCCGGAACGCCTTGATGACCGGGTTCTTCTCCGGGTCCATCTTCTTGTCCTTCTGCGTCAGCATCTTGATGCCGGTGACGATGAGCAGCGCGCCGAAGAGGTAGATGGTCCAGTGGAACTTGGTGATCATCGCCACCCCGGCGAAGATGAAGATGGCGCGCATCACCAGCGCCCCGAGGATGCCCCAGAAGAGCACCTTATGCTGGTAGAGCGACGGGACCTGGAAGTAGGTGAAGACCATCAGGAAGACGAAGACGTTGTCCACGCTGAGCGACTTCTCGATGAGGTATCCGGTCAGGAACGCGAGCGCCGCCTCCTTGTTGGTGTAGCCGCTCTCCGGCGACATCCAGTCCCAGTAGTAGTAGATGAGCACGTTGAACACCAGCGCGAGCGCGATCCAGACGGCGCTCCAGGTGAGCGCCTCCTTCATCTTCACGACGTGCGCGGTGCGGTGGAAGACCCCCAGGTCCAGCGCCAGCATCGCCAGCACGAACACGTTGAAGCCGATCCACATGATCGATTGATGGTCCATGGTCCCCTTTATGGTGAAATGCTAAAAATCGAACAGGTCTTCGAAGAAATCCTTCTTCCGCTTCCGCCGGTGGTAGGCGTCGTCGGCGCGGTACGCCGGTCCCCCCGCGGGAGGCGCGGGTGTGCGGGTCGGCGGTTCGGCGGCCGTGGCGGACCGCTCGATGATCTTGTCCAGCTCACCGCGGTCGAGCCACACGCCGCGGCATTTCGGGCAGTAATCGATCTCCACTCCCTGCCGCTCGGTCATCATCAGGTCGGTCGTGCATACCGGACATTGCATGGCGTTCCCCTCCTCACCGGACCGGCTGGCCGTACACCATCGCCTCCAGGCGCGCGACGCGCTCCTCCATCGGCGGATGGGTGCTGAACAGGTTCAGAAAGCTTCCGCCGGTGAGCGGACTGACGATGAACATGTGCGCCGTCGCCGGCGTCGCGTGCATCGGAATGGCCTCCGCACCCGCATGCAGACGGCGCAGGGCGTTCGCCAGCGCGAGAGGCTCGCCGCAGATCCGTGCGCCGGTCTCGTCCGCCAGGAACTCGCGCGAGCGCGAGATGGCCATCTGCACGAGCATCGCCGCGATGGGGGCCACGATCATCATCACGATGGCCGCGACCGGATTGGTCCCCTCTTCGTCGTCCGAACTGCGGCCGCCGAAGATCATCGCCCACTGCGCCATGTTCGCCAGCATGCTGATGGCGCCCGCCATGGTGGCGGCGACGGTCCCCACGAGGATGTCGCGGTTCTGGATGTGCGCCAGTTCGTGCGCGATGACGCCGCGCAGTTCGTTCGGTGAGAGCAACCGGGTGATCCCTTCGGTCACCGCCACGGCGGAATGCTGCGGGTCCCGGCCCGTCGCGAAGGCGTTCGGCTGGTCACCCGGAATGACGTACAGTTTCGGCATCGGCAGTCCGGCGCGCATCGCGAGCTCTTCGGTCATCCGGAACAGCTCCGGTGCCTGGGCCGCGGTCACCTCCTGCGCGCCGTACATCCGCAGGACGATACGGTCGCTCCACCAGTAGGTGGCGAAGTTCATGACGCCGGCGATGATGAACGCGAACAGCATCCCCCCTTCACCGCCGATGGCCCCTCCGACCGTCACGAGCATCACCGTGAGGACCGCCATAAGAAGGAATGTTTTCATCGTGTTCATGGTGCAGACCGCTCCTTTCGTGTTGGTGTTCTGTGGTATTACAGCAATGAACACCGGCGGGGAGCTGAAAAGTTCCGGAACGGCGGTCAGGAGGCGGTGTACCACACCCAGTACAGCAGCGGCAGGAGCGTGCCGGCGGCGAGGAGCCATTTCCCCCGTCCGGCCAGGCCGAGCCTTCCCCGGAGGACGAAGAGCCCCGACACCCCCAGGAAGATGAGCGCGACGGCGAAGAGGTCCGCGATGTACGTCCAGATCCCCTTCACATGGTTCAGGTGGAGCTGGTTCATCTCGTACAGCACCGGACGCGGCGGGTTCGATTCCCTGAGCACGGCGCCGGTCGGCAGGTCGATGGAGTAGGTGGTCCCCCGGTAGAAGAGCTGCGCGGTCTCGTCGTCCGCACGGAAATAGTTCAGCGGTTCCTCGGTGAGCCCGAGCTTCCGCATCGCTTCGGCCACCACGCTGTCCCGTTCGTCATGCTCGAACGGCGCGGTCTCGATGATCTCGCAGCTCTTGGAGTAGTTCGGGTTCCAGTCCGCGACGTGGTTCACCGCGATGCCCGATATCCCGTAGATGATGATCAGTGCGACGCTGAAGTAGCCGATGTCCCGGTGGAGCGCCCGGTTGTAATGACGCCAACGGACGCTCATTTCTTCGCGACGACCGCCCCTTCGCCCTTGAGCATGATGACGGTCTTCGGTCCGGTGACGCTGGCGGGATCGAACGCTTCGCCCGATTCCTTCGCGTGCTTCTGACCCTGTTCGATGAGGGTCTCCGTGGAGACGGTCGTCACGCTCAGCACTCCTTCGGCCACCGCGTTCTGTCCCTTGATCTCCATCGGGAAGACGATGACGCCGTCGTCCACCTTGAACCGCAGCGACTGCTTCTCCTTGTCGCCGGCGATCATGATCCAGCAACCGCGTTTCTCGCACACGCCGACGATGGGGCCTTCCACCTGGAGCCGCTTCCCGTCGTACTTCGCAGGGTCGGCGAGGATGGCGGAGATCTTGGTGCGTTCCTTCAGGGTGAGGGGTTTGCCGTAGGAGGTCTTGTCCGCCGCGGAGACGAACAGGGTGCCGGCGAGCAGCAGCACGGCGACGGTCAACAGGTTCTTGGTCATGATGTCCTCATGGATGAGTGGAAATGAAACTGCCTCTGCACGGGGCAGAGGCAGTATACGAAGATTTCGCCTTGGATTCTACGGTTACTGCTTGTACATCCGCAGGATGTACGAGGCGATGGAGTCGGCTTCGGCCGGTTTCAGCCCCTGGTTCGGCATCGGCGGGAAGGCCGGGTTCACTTTCACCGGGTTCAGCACGAACGAGACCAGTTTCGCCTTGTCCTTCTCGTACTTCGGCAGCACCTCCTTGTACGCGGGTCCCACCTTCTTCTGGCCGAACTCGTGGCAGGCGGAGCATTTGGCGGTGAAGATCTCTTCGCCGGAGATGACCTTCAGGCTGATGCCGAGCTTCGCCAGCAGTTCCTCATGGTGCTTGTCGTACTTCCAGGCCAGCACCGCCGAATGCCGCTGGGTGGCGCGGGCGGTGAGGGCGGTCTCGCCGATGATGACCGAGAGGAAGACGAACATCAGCACGTAGAACGCCTGGCCGGCGTACCGGTCCGACCCCTCCTTCACCATCGCGTAAACGAAATGGCTCGTGAGGAAGAGGAAGAGGAGCGCGAAGAGGACCGCGCCGAAGTACGTACCGGAAAGTCCGGTCACCGGAGCGGTGAACACGGACGCGGTGAGGAGCACCGGCACCGCCAGCACGGCGACGAGCGCCGGACGCAGGACGGCGGAACGGATGTACGCGGCGTACGCCTCATCCACACCGGTACGCCCCCCTTCCCACCGGAACGTGAAGAAGAGCGTGCCGACCGCCGCGGTGAGGAGCGACAGGGCGGTGAAGAGGGCGAACTTGACGAGCACGTCGGGGGACCAGAAGAGCTGCACCACCGTGAAGACCGACTCCCACCGCTCCGTATGGGCGGCGAGCGAGGTGCCGGCGTAGAGGAAGAAGACCGCCAGGAAGAGGAAGAGGACCGAGTACTTGGCGGAAGCGCGTTTCTGTTCCGAGAGTTCCGTGCGGTACGTGCGGATGTCGTCGGTCTCCTTCGTCACCCCCTCCAGCACCGCGCCGACGCGGAACGCCGCGTGGTAGGAGTAGGCGAACGCGCATCCCGCGACGAAGAGCAGCAGCCCCCACGTCAGCACGCTCACGCTGATGGAGGGTGTCCCCTGCAGCAGCTGCGCGTAGGCGAAGACGAGCGCCAGGTACGGCATCACGCCGAAGAGGAAGAGGATGCTCTTGTTCGGCAGCACGTGGTCCATCACCTCACCCGCGAACCGCTGCGCGAGCGGGTCGTTCGCCGTCCGGCCTTTCCGTCCGTGGTAGAGCGAGAACAGGAGCGCGCCGAAGAGGTACGCGGTGAACGGGAGCAGCAGCAGGTACACCATGTTCAGAACGAAGTGCAGCACCTCGATCTGCGCGGCGGACTGCGGCAGGGCCAGCTGTTTGAGGAGGTCCATGGTCGTGTCGGTCTAGATGATGATGGTCATTTCGCGGCGGCCAGCACGGCCGGAACGCCCGCCTTCGCGGAGGCGGACGAGAACCAGGCGTCGAAATCGGACTGGTCCATCACCTGCACCGCGGAGTACATGTACGAATGGTTGAGACCGCAGTACTCGGCGCAGGCGATGTCATAGCGCCCGACGCGGTCGGAGACGAACCAGGCGTCGTTCACCTTGTTCGGATAGACGTCCTTCTTCACGCGGAACGCCGGGATGAAGAAGGCGTGGTTCACGTCCTGCGAGCGCAGCAGCACCTTCACGGCGCGGCCGGCCGGGACGTAGAGCGTGTCGGTCTTCAGTCCGTTGGGGTACTCGAAGCCCCACTGCCACATGCGCGCGGTGACGTTCACCGGCAGGGCGTCCGCCGGCGCGGAACGCATCTCCTTGTAGCCGGTCCAGCCGAAGTAGAACATGCTCATGAAGAGCGCCAGCGGGATGGCGGTCCACAGCACTTCGAGCGTGGTGTTCCCCTCGATGTTGACCGGCACCGGGTTCTTGGACCGCCGGTACTTCACCACGAAGTACACCATGGCGGCGGTGATGCCGACGAGCACGATGAGCGACAGCACCACGATGTACGTGAAGAGCGCGTCGACGCTGTTCGTGAAGCTGGATGACGAAGTGAACATTCACTTACCTCGTAAAGGAATAGTCCCAGAACGTGAACGTGATGAAGATGGCGAAGGTGATGAACGCCACGGCGATGAAGGTCTTGAACACCGCGTCCTCGTACCGCAGGTGCATGAAGTAGTTCAGGACGAACCACGATTTGGCGGAGGCGATGGCCAGCGCCAGGACGATGGTCCAGTTCCCCAGACCGATGCCGGCGGCGGTGACGGTGATGCCCGTGAAGGCGATCAGCGCCAGCCAGATGAAGACGTACTTGCCGTAGGGGACGACGTGTCCGTGTCCGTGTTCGTGCGTTTGCTCACTCATAAGGTCCTCGTGCGGTGCGTCAATGGATGAGATAGAAGAGCGGGAACAGGAAGATCCAGATCAGGTCCACCAGGTGCCAGTACAGCGCCGAGTTCTCCAGGCGCACGTAGGACGTCGGGGTCACCTTCCCCTGCCCGATCTGGCGCAGGATGAAGAGGAAGAAGACGACGCCGATGATGACGTGCAGCGCGTGCAGGCCGGTCATCACATAGTAGAGGCCGAAGTAGAGGATCTCCCCTTCCGGCTTCGCCAGCAGGTCCGGCGAGCCGGGGTAGATGCCGTGGTGGATCTTGGCGCTCCATTCGAAGTACTTGTTCAGCATGAACGCGCCGGCGAAGAGCACCGTCACCCAGAGGAGCCCTTTCGCGAACCGGACGTTCCCCTTCTGGATGGCCGTGACGGCCATCGCCGCCGTCATGCTGCTGGTGAGCAGGATGACGGTGTTGAGGAGGCCGACGACGGTGTTGAGCTCCTGCGCCGCCAGATGGAACTCCTGCTGGTGGACGAACCGGTAGACGGCGTAGACGATGAACAGCCCACCGAACAGGATCAGTTCGGTGAACAGGAAGAGCCACATCCCCATGCGGGAGCCGTAATCGTCCCGGTGGACATGGTGCACCGCGGTGTGCGCTGAGGAACTCACTTACTTTCCCTCCTTTGCTGCGGATTCATAGCGTGAATAGTCGTACGGTCCCGTCGTGACGGTGGGGACCTCGCGGAAGTTCTCGACGATGGGGGGCGTCTGCGTCGTCCACTCCAGCGTCACGCCTCCCCACGGGTTCATCGGCGCCTTCGGTCCGCTGCGCATCCCGCGCCAGAGGTTCCAGAACATCACGATGAGGCCGAAGATGAGGATCCATGAACCGACGGTGGAGACCATGTGGTACGGCTGGAACTCGGGCAGGTAATCGTAGTAGCGGCGCGGCATGCCGAGGTAGCCCGAGATGAACAGCGGGAAGTACAGCAGGTTGTAGCCGACCGTGACGACGGCCCACGCGGCCGTGGCGACCTTGAGGTTGTACATCCGGCCGAACATCTTCGGGAACCAGTAGTGCATCGCGGCGAAGATGCCGAACCCGGTGCCGCCGAACATCACGTAGTGGAAGTGCGCCACCACGAACGAGGTGTCCTGCAGGTGGATGTTCGTCGAGAGCGCGCCGAGCATCAGTCCGGTGAATCCGCCGATGGAGAACTGGAAGATGAACGAGAGCACGTAGAGCAGCGGCGGGTCCGCCTGGATGGAGCCCTTGTACAGCGTCGAGACCCAGTTGAACACTTTGATGGCGCTCGGGATGGAGACGAAGAAGGTGAGGAACGAGAAGACGAACATCGCCGTGTCGCTCATACCGGCGGTGAACATGTGGTGCGCCCACACCAGCGAGCCGAAGAGCGCGATGGCGAGGCTGGAGAAGGCGATGAACTTGTAGCCGAAGATGGTCCGCCGCGCGAAGACCGGGATCACCTCCGACACGAGCCCCATGGCGGGCAGGATCATGATGTACACCGCCGGGTGCGAGTAGATCCAGAACAGGTGCTGGTAGAGCACCGGGTCGCCGCCGAGGGACGGGTCGAAGATGCCGACGCCGAGCGCCCGCTCGATCATCACCAGCGCCAGCGTGATGCCGATGATGGGGGTCGCGAGCACCTGCACCCACGCCGTGGCGTAGAGGGACCAGACGAACAGCGGCATCCGGAAGAAGGTCATCCCCGGCGCCCGCATCCGGTGGATGGTGGTGATGAAGTTGATGCCGGTGAGGATGGACGAGAAGCCGAGCACGAACGCCGCCAGGAGCGCCGGCACCACGTTGGTGGTGGTGCGCAGGGAGTACGGCACGTAGAACATCCAGCCGGTGTCCGCGGAACCGCCGGGCATCAGCCACGCCGAGACGGCGATGAGCCCGCCGATGATGAAGAGGTACCACGAGAGCAGGTTCAGCCGCGGGAAGATGACGTCCTTCGCCCCGAGCATGATCGGCAGGAAGAAGTTCCCGAACACCGCCGGAAGGCCGGGGATGATGAACAGGAAGATCATGATGATGCCGTGCAGGGTGAAGAACTGGTTGTACGTCTGCGCGTCGATCACCGTCTTCCCCGGCGTCAGCAGTTCCAGACGGATCATGAACCCGAACCCGACCGCCACCGCGAAGAACGCCAGCATCGTGTACAGGTAGAGGAGACCGATCCTCTTGTGGTCCACGCTCAGCAGCCACCCCAGGATCCCCTTGTGACTGTTGGTGGTCACCTCAAGATAGTTCGGCTCGGCCCGGTCAGCCGGCATTGCAACGTTCGCCATAGGCATTCACCTCAGGATTGGACTTTTTTGGGTTTGACCGTGATGTAGATGACGAACACGGCGGCGAAGAGCAGGATCACCGCTCCGGCCACGCGCGTCACGTTGAACACGTAGTTCCGTCCGTCCGGATTGTACGTGTAACAGTAGCTCAGGATCTTCGTGATGGTCGGTCCCGTGCGCCCCTCGGCCGCTTCGGTCACCGCCATCTTCACGTCGAACGGCAGGTACTTCGTGCCGTACAGGTACCGGGCGATCTTCCCCTCCGGACTCACCGCGATGACGGTGCCGGCATGGATGAAGTCGTTCCCCTCCTTCTTGAACATGAACCCCGCCGCGTCCGTCAGCGTGCGGATGCTCGCGCTGTCCCCCGTCATCCACCGCCACGCCCCGTCCGGCACCGGCCGGTTCAGCAGGTTGAAGTAGCTCTCCTGCTTCGCCTTCGCCAGTTCCGGCTTCTCGCGTTCATCGAAGCTCACCGTCAGGATCTGATAATCCTTCCCGATCTCCAGGTCCATGAAGTTCACGATGGTCGTGAGCTCCGTCAGGATGGGACTGCAGATGCCGGGACAGCGGTAATAGACGAAGTTGAGGATGGTCGGCTTCGTCACCACCTCGCGCAGCGTCCGGCGGTACCCCTTCTCGTCGTAGAAGACGAGGTCCATCGGCAGCGTCTGCCCCACCTTCTCGTCGATCCCCACCTCCACCGCCGGCTTCACCGTGTCCGCCGGGTTCGCCCGCAGCGCCATCGTGCAGAGCGCCAGGAGCGGTATCAATGTCCGTTTCATCATGCCGTCACTCCCTCCTTCGCCGGAGCGCTCATCCCTTCTTCGCGAACCCGCTGAGGTACGAATAGAGCGCGCTCCACTCCTCCGCCGTCAGCCGCGCCGCCTTCGCCTTGAAGCCGAGCGTCGCCGGGTCCGCCGACACCATCCGGGCGAACGTCTCCGCGGAACCTCCGCCGAGCGTCATCGCCACCGCGGCGACCTTCGCCGGGTCCGCCGTCACCTCCGCCGCCAGCCTGGCCGCCCCTTCTCCTCCGCGCGCGATCGTCTTCGCCGCCGCGGCCACCGCCGCGGACCGCGCCGCATGTTCCGCCGCCACCTTCTCCATCGCCACGGCGATCGGGATCTGCGCCGGAAGCTGGGAACCCTTCGAGAGGTTGTACACCGTTTCAAGTTCCATCAGTTCGCTGAGACTGTCCACCGGATAGTCCGCCGCGAAGGTCCGGAGATAATGGATCATCGCGAAGCGGTCCTCCGCCGGCGTATAGTTGAAGGCCGGCATGCCGCTCGGCAGGATCCCCTCCTGCAGCGTCTTGTAGATGACCGAGATCTTCCGGCCGTTCTTCCATCCCTCGGCGGAATGGAAGTTGCGCGGTTTCACCGTCATCGCCGCGGCGCTCAGGCCGTCCCCCATGCCGTTGTCGCCGTGGCACGAGGCGCAGTTCGCCTTGTAGAGGTTCGCCCCTTTCGCCACCAGTTCCTTCGTCGGCTTCGCGACCGCGGCCACGTCCACCGGAGGGATGAGCGCGCCGCGCTGCATCGGCACCTCGAGCACGAACTGCGCCGAATCGGGCAGCACCGCCGGAGGCGTGCTGTTGCGCGAGATGGTGTTGAGGTTCCACAGGTAGTACGCCCCCGTCAGTCCTCCGAGGAGCAGGAAGACGATGTAGGAGAGTCCGAAGAACCGGACCGGCTGCTTCAGCAGCGCCTGGAAATCGATCTCGTCGTTGTTGTGCATGGTCTCGTCTCTGCTTACAGGGTGAAGTCGATGCCGCGCTGCAGTTTGGGGTCCCCCACCGGCACGCTGTTGTACCGTTTCATCTGCACCGCCAGACCGGCGATGACGATGCCCACGGCGAGCAGCGGGAAGGCGAGCTCATGGTAGCCGAACACCGGCGTCTTCGAGTAGGTCGGCATCGCCAGCCAGTACAGGTCCAGGAAGTGCACCGCCACGAGCAGCGCCGCGGAGCGCTTCAGGTTGCCGGTGTTCATCTTGGAGGGACGCGACACGAGCATGAAGTACGGCAGCCAGAAGTGGAGCACCACCAGCGCGATGGAGACCCATTCCCAGCCGTTCTGCCAGCGGGCGATGAACCAGAAGTTCTCCTCCGGCAGGTTCGCGTACCAGATGAGCATGAACTGCGAGAAGGCGATGTACGCCCAGAACGACAGCAGGCCGAACAGCAGCGCGCCGAAGCTGTAGTAGTGGTCCTCGCGGACGCCGGCGAAGAAGTACCCCCGTTCGCTCAGCGACACCATCGCGTAGGTGACCACCGCCAGTGCGGTGATGGCCGTGCCGGTGAAGTAGTAGATGCCGAAGATGGTCGAGAACCAGTGCGGCTCGAGGCTCATCAGCCAGTCCATCGAGAAGACCGAGACGGTGACGGCGAAAAGCGGGATGAACGCCGCGGCGAGCTTGATGTTCGTCGTCGTGTGCCTCTGGTCCCGGTCCGCGTCCTGCTTCATCGAGTTGCGCCGGAAGAGCCACGCGAAGAGGCTCCACAGACCGAGCACCACCGCGAAGCGGACGATGAAGAAGGTCTCGTTCAGGTACGGCGCCTTCGCCTGCAGGATGGGGTCCGCCGCCACCGCGTCCGCGTGGGACCAGTGGAAGAGCGTGTGCAGCTGCGGGATGAGCGGGAGGCCGAACAGCAGCGTCACGGGGAGCAGTCCGGCGAGGAACTCGCTCAGCCGGCGGAACGGCGTGCTCCACACCGCCCCGGCGATGTACTCCAGCGCCACGAAGAAGAGCCCGCCGACGGAGACGCTCGCCAGGAAGGTGAAGCCGATGAGGTGGTTGAACGCCGCACGGTGTCCGTCCGTGAGGTACGAGAGGACCGCCAGCGCCGCGCCGAGCGCGGTCAGGATCCATCCCGTCCGGACGGCGCCCGCCGGGAGTTCATTGTTCGGGACGAGGGTCGTGTCGTGATGGTTCATTGGAGGTCAGACTCCTGTGCGTTGAGCGCACGCTGGAGCGTCCGGACGTAGTGGACGACCGCCCACCGGTCCTCGCGCGATATCTGATACTGGTACGACGGCATCACGTTCTGCCCCACCGTCATGACATGGAAGAGCGCGCCGTCGGGCCACTGACGCACCTTGTCCGAATGGAGCGTCGGCGGGTTCGGGAACTGTCCGTTCATCCGGCTGTCCCCCCGCCCGGCGTTGCCGTGACAGGGACTGCAGTACGTGAGGTACTTCTGCTTTCCGCGCGAGAGCACCGTCGCGGTCGGGACGAGCGGATTGACCATCAGCGCGCCGACCGAATCGGCCCGGTCGGTGATGGTGTACGGATACAGCGTGAACCCTCGCGCCACGGTGCCGGAGACCGGCAGACGCATGCCGAACCCGTCCGCGTAGAACGTGCTCACGGTCTGCGGCTTCGCCTTCGGCTGCATCATCATCCAGTCGAACGGCGGCATGAACATCAGCTTGTTCCAGGTGACGTAACCGCCCCCCGCCGAGACGAGCGCCACGCCCGCCAGCAGCAGGAGGAAGCGCGGCTCGAAGAGCCGGGGACGGAAGGTGCGGAACTCCTCGCTGAACTCGACCGGCGAGACCTCGCCGCCGAGACGCTTCAGCAGGTCGCGCACCTCCTTCTCGTCGAACTTCGGGTCGTCCGCCCGCACCGCGACGCCGTACGCGTCGGACGACACCGCCTTCATGTACGGCGTGTCGTGCAGCGGATGGCTGATGTTGGGGAACTTGAAGAAGAAGGCGATCATCGCGCCGACGGTGAGGAGCACCGCCAGCAGCACCGCGATCTCGTACGTGACCGGCACGAAGGCGGGCCAGGACCAGTACGGCTTGCCGCCGATCACCTGCGGATAGTCCACCGCGGCCACCCAGGAGGCGAACGAGATCATCCCGACCGCCCCCATGATGCCGGCGGCGAGCGTCACGAAGCCGAGCTTCGTCTCGGGAAGTCCCATCGCCTTGTCCATCCCGTGCACGGGATAGGGCGTGTGGACGTCGTAGCGGGTGTACCCGGCCTCCTTCACCCCCTTCGCGGCGGCGATGATCTGGTCCGGTGTGCGGAAGAGCGCCGTGACGGCGTACAGGTTCGTGTCAGCCATGGTGCGCTCCGTTTCCGTGGTGCGCGGGCTGTGAGCCGGGGACCACTGCTTTGATCTCGGACATGGCGATGGCCGGGAGGAATTTGATGAACAGCAGCACGAGCGTGAAGAAGAGTCCGAAGCTGCCGATGAGCAGACCGAAGTCCCACACCGTGGGGACGAACATGCCCCAGCTGGAGGGGAGGAAGTCGCGGTGCAGCGACGTCACGACGATGACGAAACGCTCGAACCACATGCCGATGTTGACGAAGATGGCGAGGATGAACGAGACCAGGAGCGACGTCCGCATCCGCTTGAACCAGAAGAGCTGCGGCGTGAAGACGTTGCAGGTGAACATGATCCAGTAGGCCCACCAGTAGGGACCGAACGCGCGGTTGATGAAGACGAACTTCTCGGTGAGGTTGCCGCTGTACCACGCGATGAAGAACTCCATCGAGTACGCGTAGCCGACCATCGTGCCGGTGACGAGGATGATCTTGTTCATCTTCTCGATGGTGTCCAGCGTGATGAGATGCTCGAACTTGAACGCGGTGCGGGTGACGATGAGGACGTTCTGCACCATCGCGAAGCCGGAGAAGATGGCCCCCGCCACGAAGTACGGCGGGAAGATGGTGGTGTGCCACCCGGGGAGCACCGACACCGCGAAGTCGAACGACACGATGGTGTGCACCGAGAGGACGAGCGGCGTGGCGAAGCCCGCCAGGATGAGGTAGGCGCGCTCGTAATGCTGCCAGTGCCGGTTGGAGAAGCGCCAGCCGAGGCTCAGCACGGCGTAGACCGTCTTCTTGATGCCGTCCTTCGCCCGGTCGCGCAGCGTCGCCAGGTCCGGGATGAGGCCGATGTACCAGAACACCGCCGACACGGTGAAGTAGGTCGAGACCGCGAACACGTCCCACATCAGCGGCGAGGTGAAGTTCACCCACACGCCGTGCTGGTTCGGATACGGCAGCAGCCAGATGGCGGCGATCCAAGGACGGCCGGTGTGGAAGAGGACGAACTGCACGGCGCAGAGCACCGCAAAGAGGGTCATCGCCTCGGCGAACCGGGCGATGCCGGTGCGCCAGCGCTGGCGCAGCAGGAAGAGGATGGCCGAGATGAGCGTCCCCGCGTGGCCGATGCCGACCCAGAAGACGAAGTTGACGACGTCGAAGCCCCACGCCACGGGCTGGTTGATGCCCCAGACGCCGACCCCTTTCCAGAGCAGCCAGCCGAGACTGACCGCACCGATCATGAGCATCGTGCCGGTGATGGCCAGGCCGATGAACCAGTTCCGGTGCGGGAACTCGTCGATCGGCTTCGCGATGAGGTCGTCCAGCCCCCGGAGGGACGGCTGTCCCTCGACGACCGGTGCCTCTTTGGAATAATCGATGGTGGTTACGGACACAGGATGTTCTCCATATCAGTGAAATATCGCCGCGGTCCCCCGCCGGCGCTTCGCGCTCACACCGGATCGGTGTTGCGCAGCTTCGCGATGTACGTCACGTTCGGTCCCACGTTGATCTCCTCCAGCACACGGTAACCGATGCTGTGCTTCCGGTATTGATGGATCTTCGACGTCGTGTCGTTCACGTTGCCGAACACGATCGCCTCCGCCGGACACGCCTCCTGGCACGCCACGGTGACCCCCGCGCCGGTGAACTCCTCCCCCTTCTCGATGGCGTGCTGACGGCCCTCCATGATGCGCTGGACGCAGAAGGTGCACTTCTCCATCACGCCGCGGGAACGGACCGTCACTTCGGGGTTGTGCATCAGCGGCAGCGGCTCCTCGTACTGGACGCCGCCGGCGAAGTCGTCACGGAAGTCGAAGAAGTTGAAGCGGCGCACCTTGAAGGGACAGTTGTTGGAGCAGTACTTTGTCCCGACGCAGCGGTTGTACGCCATCTGGTTCAGTCCGTCCGGACTGTGCGTGGTGGCGACCACCGGACAGACGTTCTCGCACGGTGCGTTATCGCAGTGCTGGCAGAGCATCGGCTGGTTGCTCACCGTGGGAGCGTCCGGCTCGCCGGAGAAGTACCGGTCGATGCGGATCCAGGTCATCTCGCGTCCCTTGTGCAGCTGCTCCTTCCCCACCACCGGGATGTTGTTCTCCGCGTTGCACGAGAGGGTGCATACGCCGCAGCCGGTGCACTTGTTCAGGTCGATGGCCATCCCCCACTTCACGCCGTCGTACGTCACGCGCGGAACGATGGTCAGGTCCGAATGCTCCTTCTCCAGGAACGCCGGGTCCTCGGCGTACTGCGCGAGGGTCCCCTCCTGGATGATGCCGCGCTTCTTGTGAATGTCCTTCAGGAACGTGTCGTCGAGCGCATGGTGCTCCTGCGTGGAGGCGAGCAGGTACGTCTCGCCGGTGAGCGTGAGCGTCACACCGCCGACGGTGTACGGCGCGGTCGTGTCGCTCTTCGACAACAGGACGGAGGCATTGAAGCCGACGTTCTCTCCGACGGAACCGGAGACGTTCCGGCCGTAGCCGAGCTGCACCGCCACGAAATCGTCCGCCAGTCCCGGCTGCACGTGCACCGGCAGCGCGAGGGAGCGGGAGCCCGCCGTCACCGACACCATCGAACCTTCGGACGCGCCGAGGCTCTTCGCGGTGGCGGGCGAAAGGGCCGCGTAGTTGTCCCACGCGATCTTGGAGGCGGGATGCGGCATCTCTTGCAGCCAGCCGTTGTTGGCGTAGCGGCCGTCCCCCACGAAGTAGTTCTTGGTCAGGGCGAGCACCGTGCCGTTCACCGCGGTGTTCTTCAGCGTCGACACCACATCCATCTTCGCAGCGGGGAGCGCCGGAGCGGCATCGTTCGTCGCGATGACGCCGTCGTGCAGCGCCGAAAGCCAGAACGCCTTGAAGCCGGCCTTCGCCTTCTGCGCGGGATACACTTCCTTCTCCCAGCGCGCCATCACGTAGTCGTGATACAAGGTCTCGTTGTAGCCGTCCGGGTTGCCGGCGGTCCATATCAGCAGCGCCGCCTCTTTCTGACGTGTATTATAGAGCGGGGCGATGACCGGCTGCTGCAGGGAGAGGACGCCGGTGCGGGTCTGATGGTCCCCCCACCCTTCGAGCGTGTGGTTCAGCGGCAGGACGAACGAGCTGACCGCCGTCGTTTCGTTCTGCAGTTCGGCCAACGTCACGACCGTGTCGACCTTTTTCAGCGCGTCGGCGTAGCCGAGGTCCGGCGCCAGATGGTAGACCGGGTTCGTGTCCACATGCACCACGGCGGCCACCTGGCCGGCGTTCATGCGGGCGACGAGGGCGCTCCATTGTTCCGCATCGATGAGCGGCGCATAGCCGTGCTTCGCCTGGTCCCGGCGGTACAGCGCGTCGTTGCCGAGGGCGGCGTTCAGCAGGTTCACGGCGATGTGGACCGCTTCGGGCATCGTATCGCCGGCATGCACGATGGCGGCGCCGGCGTTCGCCTTCAGGTCGTTCACGAGCTGCTTCACCACCGCGTCGTCCAGCCCGTTCTCTTTCACGAACGCGGAGAGCGAATAGGCGGAGGTCTGCGCGGAGGGACGCACTTCGTTCAGCAGGCTCAGCACGAAGGCGAGCTGCCGGTCCGGACGGACGCGCAGACGGTGGTCGGCGTTCATCGCGGTGGAGTTCATCGTGGCGTCCGCCGAGTAGAGGCGGTTGAAGTTCTTCCCCTTCATCACGTCGCGGCGTGAGGCGAAGAGGCGGGTCTGCTCCGGCAGGTTGCCGTCATACCCGAGGAAGTCCGATTCGACGGCGAGCACCACGTTCGCCTTCTCCCACGCGATGACCGGCAGCGCGGTGCCGCCAGTGCTCTTCGTCCAGGCGCTCTGCCGCGCGCCGCCGTCGAACAGCTCGTACGCGTAGTGCTTCGCGCCGGGATACTTCGCCGCGAACTCGCCGAGCAGCTTCGTCAGGGAGGGCGAGGTGAGCGAGTGCGTGATGAGGGCGATCTCTTTCTTCTGGTTCGCCGCGGCGGTGAAGGCGGCGATGAGCTTCGTGTCCGCCACCTTCCACGTCGTCTTGGTGAGGATGCCGGAGGAGACGAGCATCGGGTCCTTCAGACGCTCCGGATCGTACAGGTTCAGGATGGAGGCCTGCCCCTGTGCGCAGACGCTCCCCTTGTTCACCGGATGGTCCGGGTTGCCGTCCACCTTGATGGGACGCCCTTCGCGCGTCTTCACCAGGATGCCGCACGCTTCGGCGCAGCCGGTGCAGGTCGAGGCGTAATGGTTGGCGACGCCGAGGGTGATCTCTTCCGGTTTCTTGTTGTAGGGGACGATCTCCCCCTTGTCCCGGTAGCTGTTGCATCCCGCGGCGGCGAACGCGGCCGAGGCGGCGAGCGCGCCGAGGAACTGCTTGCGCGACATCGGCGAGAGGGTGTTCACGTCGAACTCGTCCGTGACCCCCTTGGCGAACTCGTGCGCCTTAGCGTCCGCGGAGGCCGGATCGTTGTGGTACTCGCGGAGCGACTTCCAGTACCGCGATTCGTGGTTGGTGTTGGAGGGTTCCATTGCCTAGCCTTTGTTCGTGCGCTTCACCGCCATCGGGTCGATGGTGACGGAGATGGTCGTGTCGCCGGTCCGCTTCGCCTTCGCGGCGGTGGAGCGGAACGGAAGGGCGCTCAGGATGCCGGCGCTCAGCGCGCCGAGTCCGAACCGGGCGAAGAGGCGCCGGCGTCCGGTATCGATCGTGGTCTTCTTCATGCGGTGGTCCGTCCGTTGGATTAGCGGTGGCAGGCGAAGCAGTTCTCGGGACCCTTCTTGATCCCCTTGATGTTCGCCAGTTTCACCGGTGCGGTGCGGTGACAGTCGATGCAGTTGTTCATCGTCCAGGAGTTCGTCTGCTGCACCACCTCCATGTTCTGGATGTCGCCGTGGCAGGTCTGGCAGTCGATCCCTTTGTTCACATGGACGCTGTGGTTGAAGTACGCGTAGTCCGGCACCTTGTGCACCCGCTTCCACGGCATCAGCTTCCCTTCGTTGTAGTACTGGGTGAGGCGGATGATGTTCGGCTTGTTCTTGCGGGCGACGGTGTGGCAGTTCATGCAGGTGTTGACGGGGGGGACCATGGCGTGGCGCGAGACGGAAGCGCCGGTGTGACAGTACTGACAATCGATCCCCATCGTGCCGGCGTGCAGCTTGTGCGAATACGGGATCGGCTGCTCCGGCGCGTACCCGACGCCGTCCCTCTCCGCCCGCGACACGTAATAGGTCAGCGTCAGCGATGCCAGCGCGACGAAGAGTATGACGGGCACACGGATCTTGAGGAAATAGTCAAGGAATGACTTATTCATTGACGATACCTGTTGGAATATGGATTGGAGAGAGGAGGCGGTGTGGGTAGGTCATGCGTTAAACAGGGCAATAGCAATCTTATCAATAATGTGGGAGTTACTGATCGACCGATTGTTTAACGATGCACTGGGGGATTTTTGCGGGGCCGACGAGACTCGAACTCGCGACTTCTTGCGTGACAGGCAAGCGCTCTAACCAAACTGAGCTACGACCCCGGAAATCAGTGAACAGTGAGCAGGTATCAGTGAACCGATCCGCTGTCATTATTCCTGATTGCGTTACAAATATAATGAATTTACCCCCAACGGTGCAAGACGAAAGTTCAAATAATTCTCTAAACGGAGTGTTTTCGATACGAAATCGGAGTCCGATTTATCGTATGGCCGATGAACGAAAGTACTGCGGAAATGTGGAAATGGGAAACTGTGGAATTTGGGGAACGAAGTAAGCTATGGCCGATGAACGAAAGTAGTGCGGAATTGTAGAAATGGGAAACTGGGGAATTGGGGGGACGATGTAAGCTATGGCCGACGAAGGGAAGAATTGCAGAAATGCGGATTTGCGGAAATGTCGAATTGAAGGAATGAAGAGCACGTGCTGATCATGAAGAGCGAAGGAAGTTTTCGATGAAATGGTATACCAGGACGCTGTATTCACCCGTATGGCGGTACAGGGCTCGCAGTCCGGACAGGATGCCGTGCCATCCCCCGTTAAGATAGAGCGCGATGAAGGTGTAGGTCAGCACGTTGGCGGAGGGAAGGAAGCAGAAGGAGAAGAGTCGTCCGGCATGCTTGAAATCGGTCTGGGCGCCGTGGGTCTCGACGTAGGTGGAGGTGACGTGGAACGCCAATGACGCGCCGATGCCCCCCTCGAGCCAGGCATTCCGTTCCATGAACATCCGCACCGTCAACAGCAGCACCGTCACCGTCGGAAAGAAGTACGGCGCCAGCGAGATGAGCCAGTTCCCCTTCCCTTCGTACACCACATGTCCCCCCTGCTTCGCCGTCACATGCATCCGCGTCACTTTGTGTCCCGTCAGCAGCGCGAACACCGCGTGCGTCACCTCATGCTCCAGCGTCGTCACGTAGCTCCCCAGCTCCCTCCGGCGGAAAAGGAGAAGCCAGAGGATATAATAGACGATGAACCCGAGGAGCAGCGGCGGAACGTTGGTGACGGAGTACCGCTGCGCCACGGCGAAGTCCCACAGCACCAGCAACGAGGCGGGAAAGATCCAAAGGGACAGAAGCGCGACGGGGAGTTTGATTATGGAGAAGAAACGGTCCATATAATGGTCGCAGGTGAGTGTCACCCCATGCTATCGAACGAGGTGACACTCACCTGCGATTCTTAAGATCGGTACGATACAGCGATGCGCTCGCCGTCGGTTGCTCGCCATCCCTCGACTTCGCTCGGGATGGCGAGCACCTCGCATACGTGATTCGTGATTTGTGTTTTGTGATTTGTGACTTACTCCTCCACCTTCCTCTTCGTCCCCTTCCACCCTTTCTCCGTGATGAGCGTACCGTAGTTCACCAGCCGGTAACGGGGGCTCTTGAGCAAGGACTGGAATTCCGGCGATACGAGCGCTTTCAGTTCCGCTTCGCGGTGACGGCTCATCTCTTTGGGACCGGACGGATTCAGGTCCTCCATGGCGCTCATCTCGGGAGTATCGAGGCCGATGTGGAAGACGAAGAGCTTCGTTCCTCCCGGCGTCAGGCCGCGCAGTTTCGTACTGAGCGTGTCGAGCTTGTTCGTCACCGGAGCGGAGTATCCTCCCTCCACGTCCACCTCGTCGAAGTACCGCGAAATGGCCAGGCCGTATTCGGCCGCGAGCTTCTCCACGATGGCCCGTGTCTCCGCCGTCTGCATTGCGGCCCCCATGTGGTAGTCGAGGTACTCCACGCGAAGTCCCGCACGCAGCGCCTTGTCGATCTGCGCGCGCAGCTCGGTCTCGATCTCGCTCAGTTTCGGTCCGTTGGCGAACAGTGCGCTGCGCGAGGGGAAGAAGTCCCCTTGCCCGTCCACCAGCGACGGCACGCTCCCCTTCCCCGCCACGGGACCCCACCGGTACTGCTTCCATTCGGCGTTCAGCGTGAGATGGACACCGACGGAGACGTTGGAATACCGCTTCAATAATTCCGCCCCTTCGGCGAACCAGGGACACGGCACCATCACGGACATCGACACCGGAATGCCGGTCTCGAGCACCTCCTTCGCCGCCATGTTCACCGCATGGCACATGCCGATGTCATCGCAGCGGATGAGGACGGGTATGGGGGATGTCTGGGCGAAGGACGTGCATGCCAGGGCACTGATCAGAATGAACGACCGGAGAGAATTCATGGAATGCTCGTTTGAAAGAGTGAAAAGAGAAAAAAGAAAAAAGAAAGCGAAGGACTGAGGCACCATGCCCACCGAACGGACCCACAAACCACACTGACACGGTGAGGAAAGTGATTTATGATTTGTGTTTTGTGCTTTCCCCTCTATTCTTCCGCGAACTTCCTGATCGCTTCGATGTGTTTCACGATGGCCTTCGCCTTGTTCTTGCCGAACGAAAGCCAGTGCCACGACACGTCCGGTTCGGGCTGCTCCACCAGAGGGATGCGGAGGACCGGTTTGCCTTTGAACTCTTCGACCTTCACCAGTGATGCGGTGTCATCCATAAGAACTCCTGAGTGAATGGACAATGTTCAATGAACAATGAGCAATCATCAATGAACAGATTCAAAACAATGATGAAAGCAGACGCAGAAATGTAACAATAATCGATGCAACAAGCATTGGAAAGCCGAACGCTGGTGAGTGTCACCTCGTTCGTGTTCGTGAGGTGACACTCACCAGCGACACCGACACCACCGCCGCAAAGAAGCACCAGACGGAGGTGAGGTATTCAAAGTAGAATATCCCGGTCACCACCGCGGCGAGGGTCATGAGCGTGCCGGCGAGACGCAGGGAACGCATGGAGGAAATGAAGAACGGTAGTATGGACGCAATGAAATAGATGAAGAAGACCGGCACCGCAAGCGATTCGGGGAAGTCACTGAGGTACTGGACGTGATGTCCGTTGATGTTGGGTGCGACGTTGAGGAAGAGCAGACACCAGCTATAATAGAGCGAGATGGAGAGTCCCATGCCCAACAGCAATTTGAGCTGACGCCGCTTTCCCTCTTCCCTTTCCATTCGAAGCACCGCAAAAGGGACGTACGCCGGCCACACCACCCGTGCCATGAGCAGGAAGGCGTACATGCCGTACGGTTCCAGCCAGGCGTACGGTGACCGCTCCAGCGCGAGCCACACCGCCCCTTCCGCGAACTGCTGCAGTCCGAACAACAACGGCATCCCCGCCA
>WBUG01000040.1 GCA_008933835.1 Bacteroidota bacterium
CCATGGCGCGCGCGTTGCAGAGGATCACGCCGTAGAGCAGGCCCCACTTGATGTTGGGCAGCGTCACGCGCCAGAAGGCCTGCCAGCCGGACGCGCCCAGCACGATGGCGGCCTGCTCTTCGTCGTACTGCTTCACCTTGGCGCGGGCGTTCTCGACCTCGCCCGGGGACATGGTGCTGAAGTTATAGATGAGATTGTGCCGGTCGTACTCCGAAAACTCGTAGACGTCGGTCATCTTCAGGCACTCGGTGGGACACGGGTAGACGCACAGGCCGCAGTAGCAGCACTTGGCGATGTCGATGTCGAACGTCGTGACGTAGATGCGCTTCTTCTGTCCCGTGGAGGTGGTGCCGAGGTCCACCGTGGGGGGCGCCTTGAGCACCTCGATGTCGATGCAGTCCACCGGACACGCCTTGGCGCACAGTTCGCAGCCGATGCAGTCGTCGAAGTTCATGTAGAGACGGTTCCGCACCCGCTCCGGCATCGCCTTCTTGACGCGGGGGTACTGGATGGTGACCGTCGGGGCGACCATCTGCCGGATGGTGATGCCCATGCCGGTCATGGCCGAGCTCACCGCCCGGTAGATGTCGCTGAAGTACGCTGTGAATGCTGTCATTGTCGTTCGGGTTATCGTTGCGTCACATCACCATGATGAAGCCGACGGCGACGATGGCCGCCATGGCGAACGGGGTCAGGACCTTCCAGGAGACGTACATGAGCTGGTCCACGCGCAGGCGCGGCAGGGTCCAGCGGAGCCACACGTTGAAGAAGACGAAGAACATCCCCTTCGCCACGAACCAGAAGGCGCTCCACACCGGTCCGCTCATGAAGGAGCCGAACGGGCTCGTCCAGCCGCCGAAGAACATCACCACCACCACGGCGGAGACGAGGAAGAGGTTCGCGTACTCGGCCAGGTAGAAGATGGCGAACTTCATGCCGCTGTACTCGGTGTTGTACCCCTGCACCAGTTCGGACTCCGCCTCGGGCAGGTCGAACGGCGTACGGTTCACCTCGGCCATGGAGGAGAGCAGGTAGATGACGAACAGGAGCACCATCACCGGGATGAGGGCCAGCTTCTGCCCGAGCGGGAAATTCCCGCCGAGGATGAGCCAGTTCTGGATCCCGCCGTCCTGCATCTGCGTCATGGTCTGCATGTTGAGCGTGCCGGTCACCATCACCACGCCAAGGATGGCGAGCACGCCGGGGATCTCGTAGCTGACGATCTGCGCGGCGGAGCGGAGCGCGCCGAAGAGGGACCACTTGTTGTTGGAGGCCCAGCCGGACATCAGCAGGCCGACCACCACGAGGGACGAGGCGGCGACCAGGTAGAAGAGGCCGAGGTCGATGTCGCTGCCGATGAACCCGCTGCTGAACGGCAGCACGGCGAACGAGGCGTACGTGCCGACGAAGACGAGGTACGGGGCGAGCATGAAGAAGAACTTGTCCGCCGCCGCGGGGATGATGTCCTCCTTCTGCAGCAGCTTCAGCATGTCCGCGAAGGGCTGCAGCGTGCCATGCCAGCCGTTCTCCATATAGGCGAGACGGTTCTGGATGTGCGCCGCCATCTTCATCTCGCCGTAGAGCACGACGAGGGCGTAGACGAGGATGAACACCAGCGGGACGAAGGCCAGGAGCACCGTCGTCACGATGGGGTCGTTGAGGAGTGTCGCGATGAAGTCGGTCATGGGTCGTTGTCGTTCTGTGTCGTTACAGGGTCACCGGTCCACTTCGCCGAGCACGATGTCGATGGAGCCGACGATGGCCACCAGGTCGGCCAGCATGGCCCCCTTGGAGATCTCGTTGATGACGCTCAGGTTGACGAACGCCGGCGCGCGCGCCTTGAGGCGGTACGGCGTGACGCTGTCCTCGGCCACGATGTAGAAGCCGAGCTCGCCGCGGGGTCCTTCGACGCGGCCGTAGGCGTCCCCCGGCACCGGCCGGATGCGTTTGGGCACCGCCTTCTGCACGTCCCCCTCGGGGAGCGAGGCGAGCGCCTGTTCGATGATGCGGACGCTCTCGGCCATCTCGCGCTGGCGCACCATGTTGCGGTCCCACACGTCGCCGACCGAGCCCATCTCCCCGTTCCCGGTGATGACGTTCCACTCGAAGCGGTCATAGAGCGTGTACGGGTCGTCGCGCCGCAGGTCCCAGTCCACCCCCGACCCGCGCAGCATCGGTCCGCTGCAGGCGTAGTTGACCGCCAGGTCCTTCGGCAGCACGCCGACGTTGGCGGTGCGCTTGATGAAGATCTCGTTGTAGTTGAGGAGGTCGTTCACCTCCTTCATCGTCCGCTTGAAGTCGGTGCAGAACTCCTTCGCCTTCTCGGTGAACTGCGGCGGCAGGTCGTGCGAGAGACCGCCGATCCACATGTAATTATAGAGGAGCCGGGCGCCGCAGGTCATCTCGAACAGGTCGAGGATGCGCTCGCGGTCGCGGAAGTAATAGAGGAACGGGGTGAACGCCCCCATGTCGATGCCGAAGGTGCCGATGGCGATGAGGTGCGAGGCGATGCGCTGCAGTTCCGCCATGATGATGCGGATGTAGTGGACCCGCTCGGGGACCTCGATCTTCAGCAGTTTCTCCGCCGCCACCACGTACGCGTGTTCGTTGGTCATCGCCGCCACGTAGTCCATCCGGTCCACGTACGGCACCACCTGCTGGTAGTTCGTCATGTGCTCGCAGTGCTTCTCGAAGCAGCGGTGGAGGTAGCCGAGGTGCGGGATGACGTCGACGACGATCTCGCCGTCGAGCACCACCTCCAGGCGCAGCACGCCGTGGGTGGAGGGATGCTGGGGTCCCATATTGACCACCATCTCCTCCGTGCGCAGGCGGCGTCCGGTGGAGGTGGTGACGGTCTCGAGTGTTGGTTCGCTCATGGTCGTTGGTGTCAGGGGCGCGCCGTCCGGTGACCGCGCGCCGGGTCGGTTAATACGGGACTCTCATGCCGTTGTAGAACTCGGGCACCTGGTAGTCCTTGCGGAGGGGATGCCCTTCCCAGTCGTACGGGAGGAGGATGCGCCGCAGGTCCGGATGCCCGGTGAAGACGATGCCGTACAGGTCGAACGCCTCGCGCTCGTGCCAGTCCGCGGTGCGCCAGACGGATTCGACGGAGGGGACGTTCGGCGCGTCGGCCGGCACTTCCACCTTCAGCACGAACTTGTGGCGGTGCGTGAGGGAGTGGAGGTGGTAGGTGACGCCGAACTTCCCTTTGTAGTCCACGCCGGAGAGGCACATCAGGTAGTCGAAGCGCAAGCGCTCGTCGTCGCGGCAGAAGAGGGCGATGTCGCGGACGCGGTCCGCCGCCACGACGGCGAACGGGTCCGGAACGTTCTCCAGCTTCGCGGCGGTCACGGCGTCGCCGAACCGCTCCTTCAGGAGGTCATGGATCTCTTGTGCTGTCATGGTCACACCGCCTTCTTCTGTGCGAGGCTCTCGTTGCGGATCTTCTCCTGCAGCTTGATGAGCCCTTCGATGAGCGCTTCGGGACGGGGCGGGCAGCCGGGGACGTACACGTCCACGGGAATGACCCGGTCCACCCCCTTGAGCACGTGGTAGCCGTGCTCCCAGTACGGGCCGCCGCAGTTGGCGCAGCTGCCCATGGAGATGACGTAGCGCGGTTCGGACATCTGGTCGTACAGCCGCTTGATGCGCGAGGCCATCTTGAGCGTCACGGTGCCCGAGACGATCATCACGTCGCACTGGCGGGGCGTGGCGCGGGGGATGACGCCGAAGCGCATCATGTCGAAGTGCGACGCCGAAGCGGCCATCATCTCGATGGCGCAGCAGGCGAGGCCGAACTGCATCTGCCAGAGGGACGAGAGGCGCGCCCAGTTGAGGAGTTTGTCCATCGTCGTGACGACGACGTTGGAGGATTCAAAGCGTTGGTCGAGAAGTCCCATAGGTTAACCGAGCACCGTTTCGTTCTGTTCTTCGTACACCGTCGCGGCGGCGTTCTTGCCGAAGCGCGGCGCGGGTTTGTCCCACTCCAGGTCCCCCTTCGCCCACACGTACGCATAGCCGACGACGAGGATGCCGAGGAAGACGAGCATCTCGACGAAGGCGATCATGCCGTACTGTTTGAAGACGAGGGCCCACGGGAAGAGGAAGAGCACCTCCACCTCGAAGACGAGGAAGATGAGCGCCACCACGTAGAAACGGATGTTGAACCGCACGCGGGTGGTGCCGACGGGCTCTTCGCCGCATTCGTAGGTCGAGTTCTTCTGGGGATAGGGACGGTGGGGTCTGAGGAGCCAGGCTGCGATGAGTCCGCCGGCGGTGAAGACCGCGCCGACGATGAAGAACGCCAGGATACCGCCGAATTCTGTCAGCATAGTGTCTGCGGACGGACGCGGGGTCCGTCATAGTGGTGAGTGATGGTCCGGGAGCGGCCTGAAACACAACTGCGCCGTAAAATCGCTCTTGAGGACTTTACGACGCAGTAGCATGTTCGAGAGAACCGTGGGGACCGGGTCAGCCGCGAAGCTCTTCGATGTTCCGCTCCGCCTCGCGTGCCGCTGCCGTGCCGTTATGTTCTTTCTTGATGTACTTGTAAAGCTCAATCGCCTGCTCGGTGCTGCCGGCCTTCGCGTAGTTGCGCGCGGCCTGCGCCAGGTACTCCGGCGTGTTCGGGTCGTCCGACGAGCGCTTGCCCGCCTTCTCGAAACCCTTCGCCGCGTCGGCGTACCGTCCGGCCGCTTCGTCGCACGCGGCGATGCCCGCGATGCGCGACGACTCCAGGATGCCGTCGGGAACGCCCGCATCGTCGAACGCCTCGCGCGCCTTCTCGTACTGGCCCAGATGGAAGTAGCAGTTGGCCAGGTAGAACTGCGCGAGACCGCCGTTCGGCGTGGAGCCGTAGTCGTTCGCGATGGAGAGCAGCCCGCGCACGTTGCGCTCCGGAATGCCGTTCATCGCCAGCTGATACTGCCCGTTGTCGTAATACACGAAGACCTTGGCGAAGTCCAGAGCGGCCTTCTCGTTGTTGGTCTTCTGATTGTTCAGATAGAACCAACCGCCCGCGACAATCAATGCAAGCGCTATGCCAACGTTGCCCAGCAGCTTCTTGTTGACCTCGAACCAGGAAAGGGCGTTTTCATAGGATGTAACGAGGTCATCCTTGTGTTTCACCTGTTTCTTCGACAGTTCCTTCTGTTTTTTCAGCATCGATTACTCAAAAGTGATAATGAATGTATTGAATTTGTCAAATATACGAAAGAAATGAGGCCAATGCCAAATGAATCTTACACACGGTCGTCGATGAATTCGTGCTCCTCGGCGCGCACCACGAGCACCGGACAGGGGGCTTTGCGGATGATCTTCTCCGCCGTGCTGCCGAAGAGGATATGTTCCACTCCCGTGCGTCCGTGCGTGGCGAGGATGATGAGGTCCGTATCGTTCTCGTCCGCGTACGCGGTCACCTCGACGAACGGGATGCCTGAACGGACGACCGACGCGATGGGGGCCCGGCCTCCCGCCTCGTTCGCCACCTGCATCAGCTCCGACACCGCCTTGTCGTTCATCTCGCGTTCGACGTCGGGGAAGTTGAGCTGACCGAACCCGAAGTCCGACGGAAAGACCGCCGGTTCGACGACGTAGATGACGGTGATGGCGGCGCCGAACTGTTCGGCGAACGGCACGGCGTACCGGAGCGCCTTCTTGGAATTGTCGGAGAAATCGACGGGGACGAGGATGCGCCGCAGGACGATGCGCGCGGCGGACGATGCGGAACGAGCCTTCTTCGCCGCCGGCTTACGAGCGGCCGGCGCCTTTCTTTTTGGAAGCGTGCGTTTCATGGTCCACCTCCTTCTGCTGATTGGCTTTCAGCGTTTCGACCTCGGACCGGAGCTTGGTGAACTCCGAGTTCATGTTCCGCAGCCGCTCACCGATCATCTCCGCCAGTTTCATCACGATCTTCAGTCCGGTCTTCGGCGTCTTCTCGATGACCTCGAACAGGTCCGGACGGAAGAACCCGATGAGCTGCGAATCCTCCTTCACCACCACCGACGCGGAGCGGGGGGACTCGTCCAGCAGCGCGATCTCGCCGAAGAAGTCGCCGTCACCCATCGCGATGATCTCCTTCTTCCGCCCATCCTCCCCTTCCACGACGATGCCGACGGAGCCCTTCTCGACGACGTACATGCCGAGCCCCGGGTCCCCTTGGTAGAAGACGTACTCGCCCTTCGCGTACTGGCGGCGGTGCACGATGTCGGCGACCTGCCGCAGTTCCTTCACCTCCAGTTTTTCGAACACCGGTATCCGCGAGAGCATCTCTTCGACGGACGCCGGTCTGATCTTCGGACGGAAGACCTCCTTTAAAGCGAACTCTTTCGCCATTGTTCCCCCAGTGGACGCCGCGGCGCGGCGCATCAACCGACGTAATCGAGCCATCCGTGCGGGTCGTTCCCGTTGTCGAGGATGTCGAAGAAACGTTTCTGCAGCTCCCGCGTCACCGGTCCCGGCTTCCCCTCGCCGATGGTGATGCGGTCCACGGAACGGATGGGCGAGATCTCCGCCGCCGTTCCCGTGAAGAAGACCTCGTCCGCCACATAGACGATCTCGCGCGGCAACGGGCCCTCCACCACCGGGATGCCGGCGTCCTTCGCCAGCTGCATCACCGACGCGCGCGTGATGCCGGGAAGGATGGCGCTGACGAGCTGCGGCGTATGGATGACGCCGTTGCGGATGACGAAGATGTTCTCACCGCTCCCTTCGGAGATGTGGCCGCTCACGTCCAGGGCGATCCCCTCCTCGTAACCGTCCGCCCGCGCCTCCATCTTCATGAGCTGTGAATTGAGGTAGTTGCCGCCGGCCTTCGCCATCGTCGGGAAGGTGTTCCCCGCGGCCCGCTGCCAGGAGGCGAAGCGGACGTCGATCCCCTTCTCGAGGGCCTCGGGACCGAGGTACTTCCCCCACTCCCACACCGCGATGGTGAGGTCCACCGGACAGTTCATCGGATAGACGCCGACATCGCCGTACCCGCGGTAGGCGATGGGGCGGGCGTAGCACGCCTTCAGCTTGTTCGCCGCGATGGTCTCCTTCACCGCCGCCATCACCTGCTGCCTGGTGAAGGGGATCTCCGCCCGGTACATCTTGGCGGAATCGAAGAGGCGGTCGATGTGCTCCTTGTGACGGAAGACGGCGGAGCCCTTCTTCGTGGCGTAGCAGCGGATCCCCTCGAACCAGGAACTGCCGTAGTGGACCACGTGCGACAGCACGTGGATCTTCGCGTCGTTCCAGTCGACGAGCTTCCCGTTCATCCAGATCTTTTCAACCGGTTTCACAGCCATGCGTTCAATCCTTGTTTCGGTTCGTGGATGGTTCATTCCTGAAAAGTACGAATTCCCCGCGACGAAAACCACCGGCGCGGGGAGGCCCTCAGACGGGCATCTGGTAGATGCGGTACTTCTTGTAGAGCTTCCCCTGCATCGCTTCGGAGGCGCGGTTCATCATCACGTTGTCCTCCAGCACCCAGCTCGCCTCGCCGTACTTGTAGCCGAGCGCCTTCGCCCGCCGCGCCGTCTCGTAGAACAGCAGCCCCGCCGCGCCCGTGTTGCGGTACTCCTCGATGACGCCGAGGACGATGATGCGGACGAGGTCGATGCGCTTCTTCTTCGTGGCGAGGTGCCACAGACCGCCGAGCAGCCCGCCGTTCCGGTTGTACTTCAGCGCCTGGTTGATGTCCGGCAGCGAGAGTCCGAAGCCGATGATCTTCCCCTTCACCTCGGCGATGAGCACCAGCTCCGGCTCCACCACCTGCTTCAGGTCCGCCGCGAGCGCGTCGAACTCGGCGTCGGTCATCGGCACTTCGCCCCAGTTCTTCTCCCACGCCAGGTTGTACACCTCCTTGATGCGCTTCACCTCGGCGGCGAAGTCCTTCATGTCGATGGTGCGGATGGAGACGCCGCTGCGCTGGCGGACGATCTCGTTGGCGCGCTTCATCTTGTCGGTGTACACCGTCTCCTGCGACAGGAGCCACGCGTACAGGTCCTTGATCTTCCGCAGGCCGTACGCCTCGAACAGGTCCATGTAGTACGGCGGGTTGTAGGTCATCAGCACCACGGCCGGGGAATCGAACCCCTCGATGAGCAGCCCGTACTCGTCGTTGACGGAGGGGTTGGCCGGACCGCGGAGCTGGTCCATCCCTTTGGAACGGACGAAATCCCGTGCGGCGTCGAGCAGGGCGTTGGCGGCCTCCTGGTCGTTGCGGCATTCGAAGAAGCCGAAGAACCCGACCTTGTCGCTGTGCTCCTTGTTGTGGTGGTAGTTCACGATGCCGGCGATGCGGCCGACCATGACGCCCTCGCGCTCAGCGATGAACATCTCCATCTCGGCGTGGCGGTAGAAGGGGTTCTTCGCGCGGTCGATGAGCTTCCGGCGGTCCATGCGGAGCGGCGGGGCGAAGTTCCGGTCATCGCGGTAATGGTCGTAGAGGAAGTCGATGAACTTCTTCTCGTCGGCCTTGGTGCGGACGGGACGGACGGTGAGGGACATAGGGGGCTCCTTCCGGAAACGGAGACCGCGCCTCGGCGGCGCGGTCCGGTGAACGGTGCGGTCAGCGGATGACGCCGAGCTTCCGGCCGACGGCGGCGAAGATCTCGACGATGCGGTCCAGGTGCTCGTTCTCGTGCGACGCCATGTAGCTCGTGCGCAGCATCTCCATCCCCGGGGGGACGCCCGGACGGACGAACGCGTTGACGAACACGCCGGCGTCGAACAGCTCCTTCGTGAAGATGAGGGTCTTCTCGGTGTCGCCGATGATGACGGAGACGATGCCGGTCTCGGGCTGGCCGACGGCGTTGAAGCCGAGCGCGCGCAGGCCGTTGCGGACCCGGTTCGCGTTGGCGTGGAGCTTGTCCACCAGCTCGGGATGCTGCTCCATGATGTCCAGCGCCGCCAGCGCCGACGCCACGGAAGCGGGGGTGGGACTGGCGGAGAAGATGAGGGCCGGTGAATTGTGCTTGATGTAGTTGATGACGGAGCGCTTCGCGGCGATGAATCCTCCGAGCGAGGCGAACGACTTGCTGAACGTCCCCATGGTGATGTCGGTCTCCGTGGTAAGCCCGAACTTGCTCGCCGTGCCGCGTCCGCCGGCGCCGATGACGCCGGTGGCGTGCGCGTCGTCGACCATGATGCGGGCGTTGTACTTCTTCGCGATGGCCACGATGGAAGGAAGGTCCACCACCTCGCCGCTGGTGCTGAAGACGCCGTCGGTGACGATGAGCTTGCCCGCGTCCGCCGGCAGCTTGGCGATGACGGACTCGAGGTGCTTCATGTCGTTGTGCTTGTACCGCACCACTTCGGCGGTCATCCCCATCGCCTGCATGTTGGCCATGACGATGCAGGCGTGGTTGTCCTTGTCCGACACGACGTACTCGCCCCGCTGCACGAGCGTGGGAATGACCGCCTGCGCGGTCTGGTACCCGGTGCTGATGAGGAGGCAGTCCTCGTACCCGAGGAACTTCGCCAGCCGCGCCTCGAGCTCCACATGCAGGTCGATGGTGCCGGTGAGGTAGCGCGAACCGGAGCAGCCGGTGCCGTACTTGGTGATGGCGTTGACCGCCGCTTCCTTCACTTTGGGATGGGCGGTCAGTCCGAGGTAGTTGTTGGACCCCGCCATGATGATCTTGCGGCCCGCCATCTCGACGATGGGGCCTTCGTTGGCTTCGATGGGACGGAAGTAGGGATAGAGGCCGGCCGCCTTCACTTCATCGGCACGGGTGAATGCTGTGCATTTTTCGAAGAGATCCAATGAGAACTCCTTCATTGATAAAATGGAACGTTTTGAATATACTTGAACGTTGTGCGAAATGCAACGAACAGGCAATATTATAGACGGCGGAGCGTCCGCGCCGCCGTCCTCCGCAGACAAAGGGAACCATGGCAGCATTGACAGCATTCGTCACCGGCGGCACCGGATTCATCGGCAGTCATCTCGTGGAACGTCTCCTCGCACGCGGCTACGCCGTGCGGTGCCTCGTCCGCAGCCTCTCGAAACCGGGATATTTGAAGGGCCTTCCGGTGGAGCTCATCGAGGGGGACCTCTTCTCCATCGACGCGATCGAGCGGGGGACCGCCGGCGCCGACTACGTGTACCACGTGGCGGGCGCGGTGGCCGCCCGGTCCAAAGAGGAGTTCTTCCGCTACAACCGGGACGGGACACGCAACATGATCGAAGCGGCGGTGCGGGTGAATCCGGCGCTGAAGAAGTTCGTGCACATCAGCAGCCAGACGGCGGTGGGACCGGGCACGGGTACGACGCCGGTGAACGAGAGCGCGGTGCCGCGTCCCCTCACCTCGTACGGGAAGAGCAAGCTCGCCTCGGAACAGGAGGTGCTGAAGCACGCCTCGGCATTGCCGGTCACCGTTCTGCGCGTGTCGGCCGTGTACGGACCGCGCGACACCGGCACCTTCTCGTACTTCCAGTCTGCGTACCGGGGTCTGGAGCTGCTCATCGGGTTCAAGGAGACGTACGTGAGCCTGGTGCACTCGGACGACCTCGTCACCGGCATCGTCCTGGCGGGCGAAAGCCCGAAGGCGAACGGACAGATATACTTCCTGGGAAGCGAACGGTACTACACGTGGGACGAGATCGGATTCGTGACGCGGAGCGTGCTGCAGCGGAAGCTCTTCCGGGTGCGGGTGCCGAAGCCGCTGGTCTTCGTCATCGCGGGGATCTCGGAGGTCGCATCGAAATTCAAGGCGCGGCCGAGCGTGCTGAACTATGAGAAGGCGTACGACCTGACGCAGGAGAACTGGTGCTGCGACGTGACGAAGGCGAAGACCGACCTGGGATACCGTCAGTCGGTGTCGCTCGAAGAGGGGGTGCGCTCGACCGTACGGTGGTACATCGACAACAAGTGGATGTGACGTCGCCGTCGCTCGCCGTTCCCCCGCCGACGGTGCGGCAGGGGCACGGCGTGCCGGCCGCTCAGCCCATCACCACTCTGACCTCGCACCGCTTCTTCCGGAGGGGAAGAACGGTCCCCTTGATCCGCTTCCCGTCCACAATGATCTCCTTCACCCCTTTGTTCCTTCCGTGCGGATTCTCGAACGTGATGCGGTACTCCGCGCCGCGGAACCGGCGGACGGCGGAGAAGCTCTTCCACTCCGACGGCACGCACGGGTCCACCATCAGGCCGTCGTACGTCGGACGGAGTCCCATGATCCAGTCCGTAGCGTTGCGGTACATCCAGACGGCGGAGCCGGTGAGCCAGGAGTGGCTCGCCTGTCCGAACGTCTCGTGGTCCGGACTCGTGAGGTATTCGGAGTAGACGTACGGTTCGGTGGTGAGCACGTCCGCATCGCTGCCGGAATTGGGGGGCATCATCCGCTTGTAGATGTCCCACGCCCGGTCGCCGCGTCCCGCCTTCAGTTCGGCGGTCACGACCCAGCTCGAGGCGTGGTTGAAGACGGCGGCGTTCTCCTTCTTCCCCGGCACGCAGCGCGTGGCGAGGCCAATGCTCGTATCGACGCGGGTGAAGGCGGGATGGAGGATCTTCACCCCTTTCGGCGTGTCGAGGTGCTTCTTCACCGCGTCGAGCAGCGTCACGGCGCGTTTCGGGTCCGCGATGTCCGACAGCACGGCCCACGGCTGCGGTTCCACGAAGATCTTCCCCTCGCGGTTCTTGCGGGAGCCGATGACGTCGCCGTTGTCCTTGAACCCGCGGACGTACCATTCCCCGTCCCACGCGTGGCGGTTCATCGCCGTCTTGACCTTGTCGTACCATCCCTGGTACCGCTTCGCGAGCTTCTTCTTTCCGAGCCGGTCGAACAGCTCGACGGCGCCGAGCAGATTGTAGCAGAGGAATCCCGCGCCCCACGTCGTCTCCCCTTTCCCGCCGCGTCCGACGTAGTCCAGCGTGTCGTTCCAGTCCCCGGGACCGAACTTCGGCAGGTTCCGTTTCGTGAGGCCGCCGATGACGTAGTCCAGCGCGCGGCACAGATGCTCTTCGATGGTCCCCGCGCCGCCGTCGTAGTACGGCGCCTTCTCCTTCAGGAACGCCAGGTCGCCGGTCTCCTTCAGGTACATCATCACCCCCACCGGCAGCCACTGCGGCGTGTCGCTGTGCCCCGTCTTCTCGCCGTGCTTCGTGAGCCGGAAGAAGTTGTGCAGCGTGCTGCCGTCGGAGAACTGGTAGCCCGCCACCTCCTTGATGCGCTCCTTCACCCGCGCCGGTTCGGAGAGGAGCGGCCCCCACATGTCCTGCATCTGGTCGCGGATGCCGGTGCCGAACAGCAGTCCGCCGTGGTAGTAGCCGGCATTGCGCGCCATGTCGAAGGTGACCGCGGTCTGGTACCGGTTCCAGACGTTCACCATGGTGTTGAACGTCGGGTCCGGGGTGGCGACCTGCATGCTCGCAAGATGTTCCGTCCAGTACGCCTTCACCGCGTCGAGCTCCTTCCGGCAGTTGGCGAGGGAGCGGTAGTACGTCAGGAGCCGTTTCGCCTCGGCGTACGGCCTCTTCATCGCCGGGGTGAGCCGGTCGTTGGAGTTGAGGGAGGGCTTGTCGACCAGCCCCATCACCACAGAGAACTCCACGCTCTGTCCTGGATGCAGCGTGACGTCCGACTGCAGCGCCGCGCACGGATCGCCGGCGGTGATCTCGGTGTCGGAGCACCGGCCGCGGGCGACCGCCTCGGGATCGCCGTCGCCGCGCCACCGGCCGATGAAAGCGTCCTTCGACCCGTCGAAGTGCGCGACCGGCTGCGAGGAGCCGACGACGAGGAAATAGGGCCAGGACTGGTTCGGCTGGTTCACGCTCACGCCGCGGTTGTTCATCCAGTAGCGGCGCGTGCAGAAGAGCGCCCGGGTCCCGCGGTCGAACAGCACGTCGCTGAAGTGCTTGTCGTTGCACTGGTTCACGAGGTCGTTCAGCGCGTTCCCCATCAGCAGCTCGGCGTAGCTGAAGGTGCTGAGCACCTTCTTCGCGGCGGAGATGTTCTCCAGTTTCACCATCCACACCTCGGCGCGGTCGTTGCGCGGCACGAAGTACGTGAGGGTCCCCCGCACGCCGTGCATCTCGGTGACGATGACGGTGTACCCCTGGCCGTGCCGGCACTCGTAGTGGTCGTACGTCTCGTTCACCGTCGGGCCCCAGCTGAGGGACCAGAACTTCTCCGACGCGTTGTCGCGCACGTACACGTAGCGGCCCGGCTGGTCCCACGGCAGCGCGTTGTAGCGGAACCGCGTGAGCCGGTTGTCGCGCGGCGAGATGTAGTAGCTGTACCCGCCGCCGCAGTGGGAGACGAGCCCCACGTACCCGATGTGGTTCCACATGTAATTGATCCACGGCGCCGGCGTGCGCGGGTCGGTGATGATGTATTCGCGGGAGTCTTCGGAGAAACGTCCGTAGGAGGCCATGCGTGTCCGTCGTTGAGTTGAGGAAATCGGACGAAAAATACGAAAATATGGCGCTCTTTCCAACGGACGGACGGAACGTCCGCCGCGGCTCATTTTCATTTCAGCCGAGTTGTTCGTATTATAGAGCACCATGCTCACGTATTCGTTCGAGATCCTCGGCATCGTCGTTCTCATCGTCCTCAACGGCCTCTTCGCCCTGTCGGAGCTCGCCATCGTCTCTGCCCGCAAGGCGCGTCTGCAGCACCTGGTGAACACCGGCAATCTGCGCGCGCGGGTGGCGCTGGACCTGGCCAACGACCCGGAACGGTTCCTCTCCACCGTGCAGGTCGGCATCACGCTCGTCGGCATCCTCACCGGCGCGGTGGGGGGCGTCACCCTCTCCGAATCCATCGAACGCTGGCTCGTCTCGTTCCCCCTCACCGCGGGATACGCGGAACCGCTCGCCTTGGCCCTGGTGGTCATCCCCATCACCGTCTTCTCCATCATCGTCGGAGAGCTCATTCCGAAGCAGGTGGCGCTGCGCAATCCGGAACGGATCGCCCTGCTGGTGGCGCTCCCGATGCGCACCCTCTCCGCCGTGATGCATCCGGTGGTGCGGCTCCTCTCCTTCTCCACCCGCGTCATCATCCGCGCGTTCGGCATCCGCGGCGCCGCCACGCCGAGCGTGACGGAGGAGGAGATCAAAGTGATGCTGGAGGAGGGGACGAAGGCGGGGACGTTCAACGAGACCGAACAGGAGATGGTGGAGCGGGTCTTCCGGCTGGCGGACAAACGGGTGAGCGCGCTGATGACGCCGCGGACCGAGATCGTCTGGCTCGACGCCGAGGACCCCGCCGACGAGAACCTGAAGAGGATCACCGGAAGCCCGCACTCCTTCTTTCCGGTCTGCAAAGGGACCATCGACACCGTGCTCGGCGTGGTGCACGTGAAGGACCTCTTCTCCGCCTCCCTGTCCGGCCGGCCGGTCGTCATCCAGGACCATCTCCGACAGCCGCTCTACGTGGTGGAGAGCATGCCCGCCGTGCAGCTCATCGAGCAGTTCAAGGCGACGGGGGTCCACTTCGCCTTCCTGGTGGACGAGTACGGCGGCATCCAGGGGCTCATCACGCTCAACGACGTGCTGAAGGCGGTGGTGGGGCAGGAGATCGAGAACGAGGACAAGACCAACCCCTTCGTGGTGCAGCGGGCGGACGGCTCGTACCTGGTGGACGGCGCGCTGATGATCGACGAGTTCCGCGAACTGTTCGGCATCGCCGCCCTGTCCGACGAAGAGACGGGCCACTACCAGACCGTCGCCGGTCTCGTCATCAATCAGATGGGCCGCATCCCCTCTGCCGGCCAGTTCATCCACTGGAAGCAGCTGCGGATCGAGGTGGTGGACATGGACGGGAACCGCATCGACAAGCTCCTCATCAGCAGGACCGCACCGGCCGCCGCATGACCAGACCGAGACGCAACGACATCCTCATCCCCTTCCTCACCGTCCTCTCCGACCTGCTCGCGTTCGAGGCGGCGTTCCTCGCTTCGTACTGGCTGCGCTTCTACTCCCCGCTGACGGAACGGTTCGAAGTGACGCTCGGCATCCCGCCGCTCCAGTCGTACGTCGCGGCGTCGGCGTTCTTCATCCCGATCTTCCTGCTCATCTTCCACGGCCGCTCCATGTACCAGGCGCGCCGCAACATCCACCTCAGCGACGACCTCTTCGCCGTCATCCGTCTCGTCACCATCGGCATGATGGTGATGATGAGCGCCACCTTCTTCTACCGCGACTTCTCCTTCTCGCGCGGCGTCTTCATCCTGCTCTGGCTCACCTCGATCGTCTTCGTCACCGCCGGCCGGTACCTGGTGATGGAACTTGAGAAGTCCCTCTACCGCCGCGGCCGGGAGCTGAAGTCGGTCGTCATCGTCGGCGCCACCCGCATCGCGGAACAGATCGCGGAACTGTTCCGCCGTCACCGCGTGCTCGGTTACGAGGTGCTCGGCTACTATGCGGACGGACCCGCCGCCGCGGAGTCGCCGCTCACGGCGTTCCGATTCCTCGGCGCGCCGTCGAAACTGACGGACGACATCGCGCCGCTGCGCATCCAGAGCGCGCTGTTCGTCCTCCCGCACGGCGAGCAGGACCGCCTCATGGACCTGCTGCGCGACGCCGAAGGGAAGAACGTGGAGTTCATGATGGTGCCGGACCTGCTGGAGATGCTCACCAGCCGCGTCCGCATCCAGGAGATCGACGGCATCCCCTTCATCCGGGTGAAGGACATCGCCATGTCCACCTGGACCCGCATCATCAAACGCGCGTTCGACATCCTTTTCTCCGCCGCCGTGCTCGTGCTCGCCTCGCCCGTCATGGCGCTGCTCGCGCTGACGGTGAAGCTCACCTCCCCCGGACCGGTCTTCTACCGGCAGGAGCGGGTGGGACTGGACGGCGAACGGTTCATGCTCATCAAGTTCCGCTCCATGCGGGTGGACGCGGAGAAGGAGACCGGACCGAAGCGGAGCACGCTCGACGACGACCGCAAGACGTGGATCGGGAAGATCCTCCGGCGCACGAGCCTGGACGAACTGCCGCAGTTCTGGAACGTGCTGGCGGGCGACATGAGCGTGGTGGGTCCGCGTCCCGAACGCCCGTTTTTCGTCGAACAGTTCCGCGCCAGCATCCCGCGCTACCTCGAACGGCACCGCGTGAAGACCGGCATGACCGGCTGGGCGCAGGTGAACGGCCTCCGCGGCGACGCCCCGATCGAGGAACGGACGAAGTACGACATTTACTACGTCGAGAACTGGTCCCTGGTGTTCGACCTGAAGATCATCCTCAAGACCGTCCACGCCGTCATCTTCGGGAAGGACGCCTACTAAAGGAGAGAAAGAAAGCGGGGGAAGAATGGGAATGGGAACGGGAACGGGAATGGAGAATGGAGAATGGATGATGGAATAGAAACGTGGAATGATGAACGATGAATGCGGAAGGATGAAGATGTTTCTCCCGCACTGAATTCCGATCACTGATAACTGTTTACTGATTGCTGTTTACTGATTACTGTTTACTGTTTACTGATTACTGATTACTGTTTACTGCTCACTGTTAACTGTTCATTGCTCATTGTTGATTGTCCATTGACATGGTTGCGCTGATCATTTTCTACCTACATATCCTCGGGTTCGTCACCGGATTCACCAAGGAGTATCAGCACGAGGGGTTGAGCGGCGGATTCCTGACGCTGGGATTCATGGTGCTCATCTTCTCGGTCGGCTGGTCCATCAGCACGTTCCTCGTCCGTCAGGTCCTCACCCCCGCCGGTTTCGGTCCGTGGCTGGACCGCGACGCGGTCTCCCTCCTGTTGCTCACCGCCGCCGAAGCGGTCTTCTACTTCTACTACTTCCGAGAGTCACGGTAACCCTCGCTCCGTTCTCCAACTCCGCGACCTTCTTTCGACCGGTGCCGTCGATACGGCGGCGCCGGACACGAACCGTCACTTCACGAGCAGCAGTCTCCCCGTCATGATATCGTGTCCGGACCGGACGCGGACGAGGTACATACCCGATGCCGCTCCGCCGCCGTCCCACCGGATCCGGTGCGGTCCGGCCTCCGCGCTCCCTTCCGCCAGCGTCGCCACCGTTCTGCCCAGCAGGTCGTGCACCGTCACCGAAACATCCGCACGTTCCGGCAGTTCAAATCGGATGAGGGCGGAGTGATTGAACGGATTGGGGTAGAGAGAGAGACTTCCGAATCCTGCGGACCCCTCCGTTCCGATGGTCATGACCTGCGCCGGACCCATGAGGAGCCATCCGTTCGGATCGATGACGAACCCGCTCCGCCCCTTCATCCCCAGACTTCCGCTCCCGTCCGTCATCGCCACGGTCAGGGTCTCACCCGCCGATGCGACCTGCACCGGCAGACGGCACGGCAGCCCGGACGGCGTTCTCCAGGCGAGCGTCAGCAGGGTGTCGTTCACCGTGTACCGCAGGTACGGGAGCGACGGCTGCCGCAGGTACAGTTCGAAGAACCAGCCGAGGTCGAGGCCGGTCCGCGCTTCCGCGACGGCGAGGAACTCGTCCGTCGTCGCGAGACGGCACTGGCGGCCGTCGGTGAGCGCCTCCGTCTCCGGCGCCGGATAGGCCCACCGGCGAAGCAACGGGAAGAACAGACTGTCCCCCACCAGGTACCGGAAGGTGTGCAGGATCCACGCCCCTTTGTAGTAGATCTCCGAGGACGAAAAGATGGTGCGGGCGGTGACCGGATTCCGCGGAGCGACCGGTGCGGCGTTGACGATGCTGTTCCGCATCCGCGCCATGTACGACCGGTACCGGCCGGCCCCCTGCATCCGCTCCACGAAGAGCGCTTCCATGTACGTCGCGAACCCCTCATGGATCCAGGCGTCGCTCCACTCCTTTGCGGTCACGAGGTTCCCCCACCATTCGTGCGCCAGTTCGTGCAGATGGATGTAGTCGAAGCCGTACGAGTTGAGCCGGAACCCGTTCCCGTAGGCGATGATGGTCTGATGTTCCATCCCCCAGTACGGCGCCTCCGCGAGGCCGTACTTCTCTCCGCGGAACGGGAAGGGACCGCAGGTCTCCTCCAGGAACCGCAGGTCCTTCATGAATGTGGGAGCCCACTGGACCGCGGTGGCGAGATTCGGGGAGAGGAACCAGTACTCTCCGGTGACCGGTCCGCCGTCCACGCTCGTGTACGGTATGTCGGCCTTCTGGTATGGTCCCAGATAGAACGTGACGTTGTAGTTGTTGATGGGCTCGGAGACGGACCAATGATACGTCCGGACGCCGTTCCCCTCGGTCACGCTGCGCAGTATCCCGTTGGCGACGCAGACGAGCGGTGCGGGGACCGTGAAGAGGAGCTCCATCGAGTCCGGTTCGTCGGACGGATGGTCCTTGCACGGCCACCAGAGGTCTGCGCCCTCCTCCTCGCACGAGACACCGGCCCAGAGCCGTCCGTCCCCCGTTCGCGTCCAGACGAACCCGCCGTCCCACGGCGGGTTCAGTGCGACCGTCGGCACGCCGCGGTAGTGCACGCTCACGGAAAGGGTCTCACCCGCCGGAAGCACTGATGGAATCGCGATATGGAGCCGTCCCGGCGGACGCGTGAAGGACAGCGGCAGTGGTGCGGCTCCGAAGCGGAAGACGGAATCCACGGTGAAGGCGCCGTCCAGATCGAGCACAAGCGTGCCGAGCGTATCTGTCGTGCGAAGGCGGACCACCGTTTCCCCGGAGATGGAGCGCGCGGCGGTGTCGATGGCGATGGAGAGCCGATAGTGCAGCACGTCGTACGCCGACTGTTCTTTGGAGAGAACGCCGCCGGAGTCGTAGACCTTCGGAGTGCGGTGGCCGCGGAGAGGTTGCGCACCGGCCGGCGACGTCAGCAGGAACGTGCAGAGGAGCACGGCGGCAAGGATACCGGGGAGGGGTAATACGGTTACGGGAAATTCCCGGAACGGATATGTGCGTCGGTCGTTCAAGGGGGGCGTCGAGATCGTTCACCATCCGGCCGCGCCGACGCTCCGTCCGGCACGGTCCGCCGGTTCACTGCAGGGTGAAATTGAACGTGATGGTGCAGATCTGTTCCAGCTGCGGCTGGGCGGCGAGGAGCGGTTCGAACTTCCACAGTTTCACTTTGGCGATGGCGGCGTTCTCCAGGCGCGTCTCCCCTTTCTGCGCCGGGGCGGCCGCCTTCACACTGCCGTTCGGGAGCACGATGACGCGCAGTTTGATCTGCGCCGATACGTTCACGCCGGGGGGATACGCGGGCACGTCGCCCGACAGCAGCGCGCGGTTGCCGCCGCTGGTCCACTGGAGCGAGTAGCCGACGCTGTTGCCGGTACCGCCGCCCCCTCCTTCGGCTCCGAACGGCGCCGCCACGGTGTTGTTCGAGCGGCTGGCCGAGGCGCCGAGGGCGTTCTCGCGCGTTCCGAACCCGGTCGAAACGGACGACGTGCGCCGTTCCTCGGCGGCGATCTTCCCGGGGCGGCCGGACGACACCGGCACGTCGGCCGAAAGGCTCCGCTTGCGGTCCCGCACCGACAGCACGTCGTCCGGGATGTCGATGAACCGCCGCTGCGGCAGGTTGATGGATTCGTCCGTCGCGCCGGCGGTCTCGGTGCTCTGCTGCGTGGCGGGTTCCGACGCCGGCAGGGAATAGAGCTGCTGCCCGGTGGCGGAGACGGCGCCCCAGGTCATCTCGACGAAGTTCGGCTCCGGAAGGTACTGGCGGACGGTGACGAAGAAGAGGATGACGGCCGCGGCGGCGTGCAGGAGGAGCGACGCCGCCCAACCGCTGCGGTACGCGCGGGTGGAGGGATGCATGGTCACTCTCCGTCGCCGGGTTCGGTCGCGATCATGAAGCGCTGCGCGCCGACCCCCTTGGCGAGGTCGATGACCTCCACCGCTTTCTGGAGCGATACGTCCTGGTCCGCCCGGATGATGACGACCTGTTCGCGGTCCTTGTCCAGCACGGGAATGAGCCGCTGTGCGAGGGTGGCGGTGGTGACCTCGGTGGAGTTGAGGTAGATCTTTCCGTTCTTGGTGATGGTGATGACCGTCTGCCGTTCCGCCTGGATGTCCGAGGTCTGCGATTTGGGCAGGGCCACCTTGATGCCGGGCGAGGAGACGAAGGACGAGGAGAGGAGGAAGAAGATGAGCAGCTGCAGGACGATGTCCGTCAGCGACGCATAGTTGAAGTTCGGTTCGATCCTATTTCGGCGTTCGAATTTCATCGCGCACGGAGGCGGAACGCCTCATTCGTCCTTCGGTTCGAAGAAATCGTCGTCCGCGAACACGGTGCGGGTGGGGTTCTTCTTCCGCTCCGTCTTCGGCGCGGGCGCTGCGGCGCCCTCTTCCGCGGCCCCCTCCTTCACGAGCGAGAGGAACTCCTCCGCGCTGTTCTCCATCTCGAACACGAAACGGTTCACCTTCGCCACGAAGAAGTTGTAGAAGTAGAGGGCCGGAATGCCGACGATGAGGCCGAAGGCGGTGGTGAGCATCGCCTCCCAGATGCCGCCGGCCAGGACGCTGGCGTTGACGTTGCCGCCGAGCTGTTCGATGGTGTGAAAGACCGCGATCATGCCCGTCACCGTTCCGAGGAAGCCGAGCATCGGCGCGGTGCCCGCCATGTTCGCGAGCACGGAGAGACGCCTCTCCAGGTGGAAGATCTCCTCCTTGCCGGCGAGTTCGATGGCCTCCTTCACCGCCTGATGGCCGTTGCCGTACTGCATCACGCCGTGCTTCAGGATGTTGGCGACCGGCGCCTTCACCTTCGTGCAGGCGTCCACCGCCGCCGCCACGTCGTTGCGCGAGAGCGCGGCTCGGATCTTCACCATCAGCTGCTTCGGATCGACCTTCGACGAGGCGAGGAGGATGTACTTCTCCACGATGACCGTCACCGTTATGAGCGAGCATAACAGGATGGGCCACATGACGAAGCCCCCCTTCAGGAAGAGATCGAGGTAGTTCATGGGGCCTCGGCTTACTTACCGACCTTGGCGATGACCGGCATGGTCTCGAGCATCGGCTCCATCTGGACCGCCTGCGCCTTCGCCGCCGCCTTCGTCTCGTACCGTCCGATGCAGACGCGGAAGTACGTGCCGAGCGGTTCGGTGAACGCTTCGAACCCGGCGTCCGCGAAGACCTTCGCCTGCGCCTCGGCCTTCTCCCGCGTGGGCCAGGAGGAGATCTGCACGGTGTACGCGCCGCTCCCCTTCACGACCGTCTTCGTCTCCGCCGCCGGCACCGGCGCGTTCGCCTCGAGCTTCGTCAGGTTCTCCTCCACCGCCATCGCGGGGGACGTGGTGTCCACCGGTGCGCCGGGGACCTCCTGCGCCGTGACGGGCAGCGTCTCTTCCGGCGTGCTCACGAGCACCGGCTGGGCCTTCTTCTTTCCCCAGAGCTTCACGACGCCGGTGGTGTTCAGCACGAACGCCGCTCCGCCGAGGACCACCACCACCACGAGGATGATGATGAGGACCTTCGGTATCCCGCCGCCACCGGACGATGCCGGTGCCGAGGACCGCGGGGTTTCCCCTTTGACGTTCAGATTTGGCATTGCTGTGCTCTCCTTTGTTCGTGGAAGTTCGTTACCAGCTGTAACTCACCCCCGCCAGCAGGTAGATGCCCCGCTCGCGGTACCCGTTCCAGATATAGTAGTGCTGATCGAGAAGATTGTGAAGTTCGGCGTAGGCGCGGAACCGGTCCGCCAGCGCGACGTCCCCCTTCACGCTCGCGAAGAGGTACCCCGCATTCTCGTTCACGCCCGAAAAGTCCGACGGCCGGGCGGCGACGTACTCCGCGGCGGCCTCGAGGTTCACGCCGATGTCGAACGTCCGGTGGAACACGCTCCCCGCCGTGAACGCGGACCGGTACGGCAGCACGAGGGAGGAGTCCTTCTGCCGCGCGGACGACGTCCAGAGGTACGCGGTCACGTTCTGTCGCTCGTCGAAGCGGTACGACACCGACAGGTCCACACGGCTGCTTCGTACGCCAGAAAGATAACGAACTTCCCACACTTTTGCACCTCCGGTGTCCAAAAAAGTGGGCTCATTGTCGATGTGACGGTAACTGAACTTCGCCGACGCGGTCAGTTCCGGCATCGGCGAGAACTCCAGGCCGGCGGTGACGTGCACGGGCACGTCGGACGGGAGCAGCGGCGCGGCGAAACGCATGTACCGGTTGGTCCGGATGAGGGACGAGAGCGTGGTCCGTTCCACCGCCGGGACGAAACCGACGGACATCGTCGCGCTCTCGGTGAGGAAGTACCGCAGTTCCGCCTGCGGATAGAGGCGTCCGGAGGCGGCTCCGGTGTTGCCGCGGTAGAGGAACTGCTGCAGCGCAAAGGTGAGCTGGAGCGAGGGAAGCAGCAGCGTCTGTCCGTCCCCCTTCAGCACGAACCACTGCCCGCTCTTCATGTTCGGCAGCGCCATGTCGTACGTGGTGAAGCGGTACTCCGTCTGCGCGCGGAAGGCCGCCGCCATGAAGCGCGTGGTGGCGGTGCCGGTGAGGAACAGGTCGGTCTCGCTGTTGGTCGATGAGTCCGACGCGCTGAACCCGGCGATGCCGATGCGTCCGCTGTAGTCGAACCCGCTCAGCGAGCGGTACGGCAGCGCGTAGCGCGAGCCGGCGCCGACCGAGACCTCGTACGAACTGAGGTCGCGCACCTGCGTCGATTCGGCGGAGGCGTAGGGCCGGTACGATTCGCGACCGTACCGCAGTTCTCCGCTCAGCTGGGCGTACGGCAGCACGCGCGACGATTCCGGCAGCACGGTGCGTCCCTTCACGCCGAACCCGCCGCGCCACCAGCCGCCGTTCCGCACATGCCCTTCGGAGGCGGAGTAATGGCCGTTGAGGAGGTAGGAGCTCCGTTCGTCGGAGCCGGTGAGCCATCCGTCCAACTGCGGCGTGAGGTAGAACCCGAAACCGCCGAACACCTTCCCGTTCATCGGGGAGGGGACCGCCGGGAACGATTTCGTCTGCTTCCGTGCGGCCGCTCCTTCCGTTTCGAACGAGCGCAGGCCGGGCGTGGGCCGCTCGGGGGTGAAGAGCCGCTCCTCATCGTCCGCCGGTTTGGTCGCGACGTCGAGGTCGATGCGCTCGCTGCCGGTGATGACGAACTCCGGAAGGTCGATCTTCGGCAGCGGAGCGTCGCTCTTCGGCGCCTGGGCCGGCACCGCTCCGGGGGCCGACGGCGGAGGTTCCTTCTTCTCCTGCGCCGCGAGCGTACCGGCGCACAGGAGCAGGAACAGCGTCAAACGGAGGAGCGTCACGGCGGCGTTCACAGCTGCTCCAGGGTGCGGAGCTTCCGTTCGGCCTCTTTCACGAGGTCGGGGAATTTCCCCTGTTTCACGACGACGGTCAGCGCTTCTTTCGCTTTCTGGAGCTGTCCGGTCTTCTCGTAACATTCGCCGAGGTTCAGGTTCGCCTTCGCGATCCACTCCGCCGCGCCCGGGAAGACGTACCGGATGCGCATGTAGTTGATGATGGCGTCGGCGAAGTTCCGCTGCATCTGCATCGCGAGCCCGACGCCGTACTGCGCTTCGGCGGCGATGTCGTCGGTGCGGTTCACCGCCACGGCGCGGAAGTGCTCCACCGCCTTACCGTACGATTCCGCCTCGTAGCTCATCCAGCCGAGCGCGAGCCGGCTCCGGTCCGCCGCGGTGCTCTTCGGGTAGACGGTGATGGTCTCTTCGAACTTCTTCACCGCCGCCACGGTCTGTCCCGTCCCCTTCAGCACGAGCGCCTGCTGGTAGCTCGCTTCGGCCGCCTCGTCCGAGCGGCCGCTCTGTTCCTCGATGCGGCTGAAGGCGCCGAGGGCCAGGTCCGGTTTGCCCCGCTGGGCGTAGAGGGTGCCGAGCTCGAAGAGCGCGGCGCCGAGGACGCGGCTGCCGGGGTGCGACTCCGCCACGGTGCGGAACGCGTCGAGCGCGGCGTTCGGATTGCCGAGCGCGAGCTGCGATTTGCCGAGCCAGAAGTACGCGTCGCCGAGCAGGCGGCTCTGCGGGAACCGCGCGATGAAGTCGCGGTAGGCGACGATGGCGCTGTCGTACTGGCGCTGGCCGTACTGCAGTTCTCCCTTCTTCAGGTACAGTTCGTCCGCCTGCCGCGCCGCCGGATTGGAACGGACGAAATCGTCGATGGCGGCGATGGCGTCGGCCGTGCGGCCGAGCAGCACGTAGCAGTACTGGATGCCGTTCACGGCGTCCCCCGCCAGCGGCGAAGAGGGGTGCCGGGCGATGACCTCGGTGTAAGCGTTCACCGCATCGAGGTACCGCTCCATATTATAGTAGGCGTCACCGATGCCGTACGCGGCGCGCGGCGCGAGGTCGCTCTTCGGGTACGTCTTCAGCATCCGTTCGAACTCGGCGACCGCCCGGTCGTACCGTTTCGACTGGAAGTGGATGAGCCCGATGCCGTACAGCGCGTCGTCCGCGTACTTGGAACGGGGGAACCGGGCGATGAGGTCGGTGAATCCGGCGATCCCCTCACGGTCGTTGCCGGCGCGGTACTCGCCGTTGGCCGCCTGGTACAGCGCGTAATCGGCCTCCGCGGCGGATGGGTCCGCTTTCACGAACGCCCGGTACGCGTCGGCGGCGGGACGGTACTCCTTGGCGGAATAGTGGCTGTCCGCTTTCCGCAGCATCGCATCCCGGGCGTACTTCCCGTTCGGGTCCGCCGTGATGACGCGGTCGAACGCGGCCGCCGCCTGCAGGAACTTGTTCTGCTTCAGGTAGGCCCACGCCAGACCGTACTGCGCGTCGGTGCGTTTCGCCTCGGGGAGACCGTTCAGCGCCTGCGCGTAGAACCGTTCGGCCGGTTCGTATTGACCGGTCTGCACGTTCGCTTCGGCCGCCCAGAAGTACGCCTCGGCGTTCCTCGGCTGCGCGGTGTACCGGCGCGCATAGGACTCGAACAGCTTCGCCGCTTCGGGGTACTTCTTCAGTTTGTAGAGGGTCCACGCCTCCTGGAACTGCGCTTCGCCCGCACCGCCGGTCCTGCCGGCGGACCGGAAGGCGGTCAACGCGTCGTCGTACCGCTTCAGGGCGAGCAGACACTCGCCGGTCATACGGGCGGCGTCAGCAGAGACGTCGCTCTTGGCGAAACGCTCGGTGACCAGCCGGAACGAGGCGAGGGCCGAATCGTACTCTTTCCGTTCGAAGCGCATCATCCCCGCCTCGTACAGCGCGTTGTCCGTGAAGTCGCCCGCCGGCCAGCGGCGGGCCACATCGCCGTACGTCGTCAGCGCGGCGCTGTCGTTCCCTGCCAGCTGCAGCGCCCGCCCGCGGCGGAAGAGCGATTTCTGCGCGATGTCGTCATCGCCCGAAGCGAGGTCGGCGAAGAGCGCGGCGGCCCGGTCGTACTCCTTCGTGTTGAGATGCGTCCACGCGTACGAGTACCGCACCTCGCGAAGGAGACCGCTGGAGGGATACGCCGTCATGAACGCCGCGTACTGTCCGCGCGCTTTCGCGAAGTCACCCAGACTGTAGTACGATTCACCGATGAGGTACTCGCCCCGCTCCCGCTCCGCGGGGTCGGTGAGGGAATCGCGCACCGCCGTGAGGTAGTCGATGCAGGCCTTGTAGGCCTTGGACTGGAAATGACACTCGCCGATGCGGACCGCCGCGGAGGAGTACAGTTCGCTCCCGCGCCGCTCGGTCATCAGCCGCTGGTACGCCGCCATCGCCTTCGGCCAGTCGCGCCGCTGTTCGTACGACCAGCCGATCGAATAGAGGGCGTAGTCCACCAGCCGGTTCTGCGGATACCGTTCGACGCTCACCTTGAAGTAGATCTGCGCGTTCGCAACGTCGTTCAGTTTCAGGTAGCTCTCCCCCACCCAGTAGGCCGCTTCGCCCGCCTGGTCCGTGAGCGGATACCGCTCGTAGATCTCACGGTAGTACGGTATGGCGTCCTTGTACGCCTTGAGCGTATAATGGATCTCGCCGAGACGGAACAAGGCGTCCACCCGCAGCTTGTGCTTCGGATAATCCTGCGTGAAGTTCCGGAATGTCGTGACGGACGCCTGATATTGGCCGAGACGGAACTGGCTTTCGGCGGAGAGATAGATGGCGTCCGGCCGTTTGACCGAGACCGGATACTGATTGATGAACCTCGTCAGCTGCTCGAACGCCACCTGGTAGAGTTTGTCCTCGAACAGACCGTAGGCGAATGCATAATCCTGTTCTTCCTGCAGTTCGGAGGAACCGGGCTGCGCCGCCAGCGGTGATACCGACAGGACGGAAATGAACGCTATAAGAAAAAGCAGCTTCACTCTTTCCTCAATGAAAATTGGGCTTCATTTAAAGTAACGGTTTCAATTGACCCACTAAACCAATTACAATTTAAGACATCGAATTCAGTGAGTCAAGCGAGGAAGACTGCACGTACTTCGATACTCCGCTATAATATATAGAGGGTGATTCGCCGGAGGGAAGGAATATCGAACGGTGCAGAGCATCACCCTGCACCCTTTCTATCAGGACGAAATTGTAGGCGGTATCGTTCCGGAGGAGGGTGGAGCGGTTCAGCCCATCGAGAGGCCGCCGGTGGATTCCATCCAGTCCGCCGTCGTGTCGGCGAGTTCCGGCACGGTGCGTCCTGCGACGTCGAGCGTGAGCGAGGGGAGCAGCGAACGGCGGACGAGTGATTCGATGAGATCCTGTTCGCGGAGGAAGAGGGAGAGATCGTCGTACTGACGGGGATTGCCGGAGACCTTCAGACGCTCCTCCCGCGCGGCGGCGAACGATCCTTCCGAGCGGCGGCAGAAGACGAGACGAAAGTTGAGCGGCAGCAGCCGTTCCTCCACCCACCGCAGGTCGTACGTGCGGCCGGCGTAGAGCTGCTGATGCATCATGGTGGAAAGGTGGAACCGGTCCACGATCCAGGAGTAGTACCGCTGCAGTTCGAAGAGACGCAGCCAGGTGTGGTAGGTCTCCATCGCGAGCTGCTCCTCCTCCGGCGCGAAGTTGATGAGACCGCGGCCCCAGGGGAAGTTGGTGAAGGCGCACCACTCGCCGGAGACGAGGGGGGAATGGTAGCGGTACCGGCGCGGACCGACGATGCGGGGATGTTCGTTGAGCGCGAACGCCAGGTCGGTCTTGTGCGTCAGACGCGTCCCTTCGAGGATGATCTTGGGCGTGAGCTTCGCCATGGCGGTGGTCAGCGCTTCACGACCTCGGACAGCGGCACGCCGTCCAGATGGCCGGGGAGCGGGATTCCCGCGATGCGCGCGAGGGTCGGCGCCACGTCGGCCGAATGGACGGTGCGCGCATGGGTCGCGGGCGTGATGCCGTCCTGCCAGAAGAGGACCGGGACGTTCGTGTCGTACCGGTACGGCGAGCCGTGGGTGGCGCCGTACGAGCGGGAGGAGATGATGCTGTGTTCGCGAATGCGGAGCTGGTAATCCTCCCCGCGCGGGGCGTAGTAACTGTTCCGGTACTTCTCGATGAACGGACGGTCGGACGGGGTGCGGACCGTGAGCTCGCGGCGGAAGTAGACGTCCACGTACGGACCGACCGCCAGCAGACCGGCGCGCACTTTCGCTTCGAGCGCGGCGCTGTCCAGTCCCGCCTTCGCCCCCGCCGCATAGTTGATGAACGAGTTCTTCACGATGATGTCGTCGCCGCCCCCCAGCTCCGCCTTCAGCGCCGCGGCGACCGAATCGTACCGCGGTTTCACCTCCGTCCGGTAGTTGTACCTCCGCGCGTCGATGCCGCGGAACCGCGCGTTGTACTCCGGCAGCGGACAGACCGCGTGGTCCGCGCTGAGCGCGATGACGATGTCGCGTTTCCCCACGCTCTCCTCCGCCGCCGCGAAGAACTCGCCGAGGTACCGGTCGATCTTCACGAGCAGGTCGAGCATCTCGTGACTGTCCGGTCCCATCGCATGCCCGACGTAATCGCAGTTGGAGAGGCTGATGCAGAGCAGGTCCGTGACGCCGCGCTGACCGAGCTTCTCGCCCCGGAGGGCGGAGAGGGCGAAATCGAGCACCAGCTTGTCCCCGAACGGCGAACCGGAGATCTGTTCCGCCTTCTTCCCCGCGGTGAACGGGTGCGGGAACGCCGTACTCCCTTCCTGCCACGGTGCCTCATGCGGGAATTCGTCCGGCCCCGCGGCGGCGTACGCCGCCTCGTCCAGCGATTTCGTCCATTGGTCCGGCACGTTCTTCTCCGCCCAGCCGGAGGCGTTGAACTCCGCCGCCCACCGGGGAAGACGCTTCATATAGTAGTCGGAGGTGACCATGCCCCCCACCGTCTTGCTGTACCAGAACGCCCCGTCCGGCCTCTTCCCTCCCATCAGGATGGCGGCACGGTCCTTGGTGGAGGCGGTGAAGACCTTCGACTTCGGCGAGCGGGCCTTCAGCCAGTCCCCCAGCCCCGTCACCATCAGGTTGCGCGGCGACATCCCGCCGCCGGCCCCGTCCACCGGAAGCGCGGTGGAATCGCTGACGCAGTACAGGTCGTTCATCGAACGGATGTCGATCCATTCGTTCCCCTGAATGCCGCTCTTCCAGGGATAGCATCCGGTGCCCAGCGTGGCGTGTCCCGGACCGGTCTCGCTCGTCGCATAGTTGAGGTCCGCGTTCGGATAGAAGACCCCCTCGCGGTGGAGCCGCCGGAAACCGCCGGTGAAATGGGCGCCGTACCGTTCGAAGTAATCGGCCCGCATCTGGTCGATGGAGACGTAGATGATGAGCTTCGGCGTACGGGCCGGAGCGGACAGGGCGGCGAGCAGGAGCAGCGCGGGAAGTGCGATACGGCGCATCGGTCAGAACCTCCACATGGCGAACAGAGCGGACGAGATCACGGCGATGACCATGAACAGTCCCGAATAGACCGCGGCGAGCCGCCAGGAGCGGCGTTCCGCGGTGTGCAGTACGATGAAGAGCGGAAGGACGAGGAAGGACCAGATGACGAGGCCGAGCGTCACCCCGGCGGTCATCCCCACGACGCGGGTATGATTCGCGGCGAGCTCGACGCCGGCGTTGAAGACGAGCAGCGCGGCGCTGATGACGCCGAGACCGCGCATACCGAAGGGGGCCCACATCTCCTCCTCCGTACGGCCCAGGTCCCTCGTCCACACCGCACCGAAGAGCGCGGGGGAGAACCATACGGTGACGATGGAGAGGTCGATGAAGGACGCGAGCAGCACCGCCGGTATGTTGATGCCGGAGAGTCCCATCTCAACCGAGCAGCTCCGCGGCGCGCGCCAGCACGTTCTCCACGGTGAAACCGTAGTGCCGGAAGAGCGCCTCCGCCGGTGCGGACCGTCCGAACTCGTTGATGGTGACGGTGGCGGCGGCGTACTTGTGCCAGCCCAGTTCGACACCCGCCTCCACCGCGAGACGTTTCGTCACCGAGGGAGGCAGCACCGCGTCGCGGTACTCCTTCGGCTGCCGCTCGAACAGTTCCCACGACGGCATGCTCACGGCGCGGACGCGCCGTCCCTGCTCCGCAAGGCGTTCGTACGCGCCGAGCACCAGTCCCACTTCCGATCCGGTGCCGATGAGGATGAGTTCGGGCGACGGTCCGCTCTCCGCCAGCACGTACGCCCCCTTGGCGAGGCCCGACGCAGCGCCGTAGCGGCTCCGGTCGATGAACAGCGTCTTCTGCCGCGTCAGCGCGAGCACCACCGGACCGGTCGTATGGTCGATGGCGGCCTTCCACGCTTCAGCGGTCTCATTGGCGTCCGCCGGCCGGATGACCGTCACGTTCGGGATGGCGCGCAGCGACGCGAGCTGCTCCACCGGCTGATGCGTCGGTCCGTCCTCGCCGAGGCCGATGCTGTCGTGCGTGAAGACGTACACGGGGCGGACCCCCATGAGCGCGGCGAGCCGGATGGCAGGCCGCATGTACTCGGAGAAGATGAGGAACGTACCGCCGTACGGGACCATCCCTTTCGTCAGCGCCAGTCCGTTCATCACCGCCCCCATCGCATGTTCGCGCACGCCGTAGCGGACGTACCGTCCGCCGTAGTCAGCGGGAGAAAAGTCCTTCATCCCCTTCACGAACGTGTTGTTGGACGGCGTCAGGTCCGCCGAACCGCCGAGGAGCATCGGCAGATGCGGCGCGACGGCGGCGAGCACTTTGCCGGACGCTTCGCGCGTGGCGATGGAGCCGTTCTCGGCGGAAAAGACCGGCACCGCGGACTTCCACGCGTCTCCCGGCGCGCCGCTCTCCAGCTGTGCAGCAAGGTCCGGGAACTGCTTGCGGTACTCGGCGAACAGTCCGACCCACTCCAGATGCCGTTTCTTCCCCCGCGCCGCCGCGGCGGTCATGTGCGCCCGCACCTCGTCCGGCACATGGAAGAAGAGGTTCTCGTCCCAGCCGTACGCCCTCTTCGTCAGTTTCACCTCCTCGTCGCCGAGCGGGGAGCCGTGCGCTTCGGCAGTGTCCTGCTTGGAAGGACTGCCGTAGCCGATGTGCGTCTTGACCTTGATGAGGGACGGCTTGTCGGTCACCTGCTGCGCGTGCCGAACGGCGGTCTCGACAGCGGTGAGGTCGTTGCCGTCGTGCACGGTCTGCACGTGCCAGCCGTACGCCTCGAACCGGGTGGTGACGTCCTCGCTGAACGCGAGCGCCGTGCTGCCGTCGATGCTGATGCTGTTGTCATCGTAGAGGAAGATGAGGTTGCCGAGCTTCAGGTGGCCGGCGAGGGACGCCGCTTCCGACGCCACCCCTTCCATCAGATCGCCGTCACCGCACATCCCATAGACGTAGTGGTCGACAACCGCAAAGCCGGGACGATTGTACGTGGCGGCAAGAAACTTCTGCGCCAGCGCCATCCCGACGCCGTTCGCGAACCCCTGTCCGAGCGGACCGGTGGTGGTCTCGACCCCCGCGGTGTGACCGTACTCCGGATGTCCCGGGGTGCGGCTGCCGAGCTGCCGGAAGTTCTTCAGGTCGTCGAGCGTCAGACCGTAGCCCGAAAGGTGCAGCAGCGCGTAGAGCAGCATCGACCCGTGTCCGCCCGAGAGGACGAACCGGTCGCGGTTCAGCCAGTCGGGGCGCCCCGGATCATGCGAGAGGAAGCGGGTCCAGAGCACGTAGGCGGCCGGCGCCGCGCCCATCGGCATGCCGGGGTGACCGGACTTCGCTTTCTGGACGCC
>WBUG01000107.1 GCA_008933835.1 Bacteroidota bacterium
CTGGCGAAGCAGCTGGCGCTGTACGTGACGATGTACAGTCCGCTCCACATGGCGGCGGACCTGCCGGAGAACTACGACCGGTTCCCGGACGCGTTCCAGTTCATCAAGGACGTGGCGATGGACTGGGCCGATTCGCGCTACATCGAGGCGGAGCCGGGCGACTACGTGACCGCGGCGCGCAAGGCGAAGGGGCGCACGGACGAATGGTTCATCGGCGCGATGACGGACGAGAACGCCCGGACATCGACGGTGCCGCTGACCTTTCTCGACGCGAAGACGAAGTACGTCGCCACCCTCTACGCCGACGCGGAGAACGCCCACTGGCAGAAGAATCCGATGGCGTACACGGTGACGAAGCACCTGGTCACCGCCAAGAGCGTCCTGAAACTGAAGCTCGCCCCCGGCGGCGGAGCGGCGGTCAGCATCCGTCCCGCGACGAAAGAGGATGAACGCTCCCTGAAGATGTATAAATGAAGTCCTTTTCCATTGATCATTGATCATTGTTCATTGATGATTGTCCATCGTCGGTTGATACGCTTCCTCCCCCTCGCTGCGGCCGTGATGCTGGCCTGCTGCACCCCGGAACTCACTCCGGAGCAGCGAGCGTACATCGCGTCGGTCGAGAAGGCCCGCGCGGAGAAGGACGAATGGATGCGGAACGATCCTTCCTCCCCGTTCCGTCAGGACACGGCGGCGCGGTTCGAACCGCTGAAGTACTTCCCGGCGGACCCCGCGTTCGTCTTCACGAGCCGGCTCTATGAACACGCCGTCAAGGAGACCGTCGTCATCCTCGGCACGAAGGGGGAGGAACGGAGAGTGGAACGGTTCGGTCACGTCGTCTGGAACCACGCCGGCGCCGAGCGGCGCATCGCGGTGTACCACGGCGTCAGCCGCGCCGGCGCGGAGTACTACAGCATCTGGTTCACGGACCGGACGACCGGCCGGGAGACGTACGGCGTGGGACGGTACATCGACTTCACGCGGCATCCCGACCCGGAGCACGTCTATACGGTCGATTTCAACGAGGCGTACAATCCCTACTGCGCCTACAGTTCCCGCTTCTCCTGCGCCGTGCCGACGAAGGAGGACTTCATCGACACGGAGATCACGGCCGGCGAGAAGACGTTCCATTGACCCCAAACGCGGGGAGCATCCCATGATCACACGGTACGACCTCATCAACGGTGCGCTCGCCGAATCGCCCGTGGGACCGGTGACGGTCTATGTGGCGCCGGACGCGGCGGAACGCGCCACCCTCTGCGAGGCGCACGGCATCGACGAGCACACGCTCAACTCCGCGCTCGATCCGGACGAGGTGCCTCGGCTCGAACAGAACGGGGAGACCCTCTCCCTCATCTGGAAGCGCGCGCTCAACTGCTCCGGCAAGGACAACTTCTACTTCAACGTCTCCTCCCTCGGCCTCTTCCTCACCGGCGACCGTCTCTCCGCGGTGATGGACCAGCCGCTGCCGCTGCTGGAGGGGGGCGGACGGTTCGCGCCGAAGATGTCCGTCGCGCGCGACCTCTTCTTCGCCGTGCTGCTCGGCACCATCCAGCACTACCTCGGACACCTGAAGGTCATCAAGATGATCTCGCACGACCTGCAGAAGCGCATCAACACCTCCATGGCGAACGAGAGCCTCATCCAGATGTTCAACCTCTCCGAAAGCCTCGTCTACTACACCAACGCCATCAGCGCGAACGGCATCGTGCTCGGACGGCTCCGCACCGCGGCCGAAAAGATCGGCTTCGACCAACGCACGCTCGAAACGGTGGACGATATCATCATCGAGAACAACCAGTGTCTGCGCCAGGCGGAGATCTACTCCACCGTGTTCTCCGGCCTGATGGACGCCCGCGGCTCGCTCGTGAACAACAACATGAGCATGCTGCTGAAGAACCTCACCATCATCAACATCGTCTTCCTGCCGCTCAACCTCATCGCCGGCATCGGCGGGATGTCCGAGTACAGCATGATGACGCAGGGGGTGGACTGGCGCATCGCCTACGGGGCGTTCGGCGCGGCGATGGTGCTCCTCGGCTGGTTCACGGCGTACCTGCTCGGCAAGGTGAACTTCATGACGGTCAATCCGTTCGACGTCTTCTCGTTCCGGCGGAAGAGGAAATGACCTCCCGGAACGACCTCCGCGCCCTTCACGCCTCGCTCTCACAGGCGTACACCGCCGAGAACCTGCAGCGACTCACCCGCACGGTCATCGCGCTCCACCGCAACCGGCAGAACAGCGCCGTGGCGCTGCTGCTGAAGGCCGCCGGACGCTCGCCGGACGGCTCCGCCGCGCACGCCAACCAGGCGTTCTACACGCTGATGATGACGTACCACCCGGACCGGCTGGACCACTACCGCAGCGAACTGGACCGACTGCTTGCGGCCGGGGACCTGGAGGGTCTGCGCGGGATGTCGCATCTTCTCTCCGTTCTCGAGACGGAACGGGGCATCGTCGTACTGAAGCGCCCCTCGCCGGAACCTCCCGCATACTCCGACCTGTGGGATGCGGTGGACGAGGAGACGGGGGAGTACGACGTGACGGACGACGAGGAGCCGTCCGACGAACCGCTGGACGAGTTCGGCGACCTCTCCCCGCGCATGTCGTTCTTCGCCGCCTTCAAAAAGCAGACGTACGGGAACCTTCGCGTCGAGCTCCCCGCGTCACTGCTGGCGGACCTGGACGTCATCGACCTCTCCGACTGCGGCATCGACGACCTGGACGGTGTGCAGCACTGCGTCCACACCACGATGCTCGATCTCTCCTACAACCGCATCACGGACATTTCGGAGCTCTCCTCGCTCACGATGCTCCGCGAACTGTACCTCGGGAACAACCGCGTCGGCTACATCGACGCGCTGCAGTTCCTGCCGGACCTGCAGGCGCTCGACATCTCGTACAACGCGGTGGACGACCTCACCCCGCTCTTCGCAATGGAGCATCTCGAATACGTCAACGCGATGGGCTGCCGCATCCCGGCGAAACAGGTGCAGCGGATGCGGGAGAAAGGAACCACCATCATTGTATGAATCGGGGAAAAAGCGAACAATGACGGTATTGGAAGATTTGGAGATTTGATGATTTGATGATTTGCCCTCTGTGGAGTTTCGACGTATTTTACACGCCGCGGAAACGTCTTCTGTGATTTGTGACTTATTAAAAGGTGTCTCATGAAATCCCTCTGCCTCCTTCTTCTTCTTGTCTCCTCCATCCTCTCCGCGCACGACCATGCGCGCGGCGGCCGGGCGGTCGAGTTCCCGAACATCCCCGGCTACGTCACGCTGAAGTGCGATTTCCATCAGCACTCGGTCTTCTCGGACGGCGAGGTGTGGCCCACCATCCGCGTGCAGGAGGCGCAGAAGGACGGACTGGACGCCATCGCCGTGACGGAGCACATCGAGTACCAGCCGCACAAGAACGACATCCCGCATCCCGACCGGAACCGGTCGTTCGAGATCGTGAAGAACGCCGCGAAGAACTCGCCGCTCATCGTCATCAACGGCTCGGAGATCACGCGCCGCATGCCGCCCGGACATGCCAACGCCATCTTCCTGACCGACGCCAACGCGCTCCTCGGTCCCGACTCCATCGGCGTCTTCCGCGAAGCGAAGAAGCAGGGCGCCTTCACCTTCTGGAACCATCCCAACTGGCTCGGACAGAGCTCCACCGGGATCGCAACGCTGACCGACGTGCACAAGCTCCTGCTCCGCGAGAAGCTGCTGGACGGCATCGAGGTCGTGAACGACGACACGTACTCGGACGAGGCGCTGCAGATCGCGCTCGACCATGACCTCGCCATCATGGGCTCGTCGGACATCCACGGGCTCATCGACTGGCAGTACGGCGTCCCCGACGGCGGTCACCGTCCGGTGACCCTCGTCTTCGCGAAGGAGCGGAGCGCCGAATCGATGAAGGAGGCGCTCTTCGCGAAGCGGACCGCCGTGTGGTTCAACAACACGCTCATCGGCCGCGAAGAGTTCGTCGCACCGCTGGTGCGGCAGTCCCTCACCGTCGCCTCGGCCGAGTATCAGGCGAAGAAGA
>WBUG01000041.1 GCA_008933835.1 Bacteroidota bacterium
GAAGACGAGCGTCACCGCCAGCCACCGCGCGGCGCCGAGGTTCTCGATGGCGTCCACCGCCGGCTTCAGGACGAACGTGAGAGTGAACGAGACGACGAGGATGAGGAAGAGGTCCTGGAACGACGCCAGCACGGCGATGGGGATCGCGATGGCGAGGGTCACCAGGATGACCTTCCAGTGACGGCTGCGGAAGAAGGAGGTCTGCTCGGTCATGATGGTATCAATTGATGGACGACGGCCATCGCGGCGGCGGAGGAGTATCCCCGGCGGACCAGATGGTCGTACAGGCGTTTCTTTTGGGCGAGCGGGGGGAGGGCGGTCAGGCGTTTCATGCGGCGTTCGCCTTCGGCGCGGGCCAGGGCCGACTCGGCCTCCGAAGAATAATACTCGGCGAGGACAGAATCAATGACATTCTTCGCCACGCCTTTCTTCATCAGGAGCTGCCGCATCACGGACTGGCCCACCGGTTTCATCTTCAACCGGTCGCGCACCGCCATCCGCGCGAACTCCGCATCGTCGAGCAGGCGGTGCTCCGTCAGGTAGGCGAGGGCGGCGTCCGCCGTGCGCTCGTCGTATCCCTTGCGGAGCAGGTACTGGCGCACCTCGCTCGACGAGCGGGGACGGTAGGAGCGGAACCGGAGCGCACTGCGGCGGACGGCCGATTCCGCCTCCGCCCGTTCGATCTCTTCCCGCTCTTCTGAGGTCAGTTCCTGTCCCGTATGCAGCACGAAGCGTCCGTAGACCTCTTCGCTGACCCCGAAGGCGAACGCGCCGTCGATGAACACCGAGAGGCGCGTGTGGTCCTTCTTCTGCCGTTCGATGCCGGTGATCTGCATGAATGACGAAGGCCGGCATCGCTGCCGGCCTTCCGTTCGTGGTTACTTCGTCTTCTTGGCCGGTGCGTCCGCTTTCGCCGGTTCCTTGGCCGCCGGCTCCGGTTTCGCCGGGGGGGCGGCGATGAGGCCGAGCTTGGTGCGCACTTCGGTGTCGATCTGCTTCGCGAGCGCTTCGTTGGCGATGAGGAACGCCTTCACGGCGTCGCGTCCCTGTCCGATGCGGTCCTCCTTGTACGAGAACCACGAACCGCTCTTCGCGATGATGTTGTGCTCCACCGCCACATCGATGAGGTCGCCGAGTTTGGAGATCCCCTCGTTATAGAGGATGTCGAACTGCACCTCTTTGAACGGCGGCGCCACTTTGTTCTTCACCACCTTCACCTTGGTGCGGTTGCCGATGACGTTCTGGCCGTCCTTGAGCGCCTCGATGCGGCGCACGTCCATCCGGACCGACGCGTAGAACTTCAGCGCGTTGCCGCCCGTGGTGGTCTCGGGATTGCCGAACATCACGCCGATCTTCATGCGGAGCTGGTTGGTGAAGATGACGGAGGTCTTGGACTTGGCGATGGCCGCGGTGAGCTTCCGCAGCGCCTGCGACATCAGGCGCGCCTGGACACCCATGGAGGGATCGCCCATTTCCCCTTCGATCTCGGCGCGGGGGGTGAGGGCCGCGACGGAGTCGATGACGACCACGTCCAGTGCGCCGCTGCGGACGAGCGTCTCGACGATCTCCAGCCCCTGTTCGCCGTACTCCGGCTGGGAGAGGAGGAGGGAGGAGGTGTCCACGCCGAGCCGCCGTGCGTAGGAGGTGTCCAGCGCGTGCTCCGCGTCGATGAACGCGCAGATGCCGCCGAGCTTCTGCGCTTCGGCGATGATGGTGAGACAGATGGTGGTCTTACCGGACGATTCGGGACCATAGATCTCGATGACACGGCCGCGCGGAACGCCGCCGATGCCCAGGGCGGCGTCGAGCGAGATGGAGCCGGTCGAGATGGCGTCGATCTTCATGATCGGCCCGTCCGTCAGCTTCATGATGGAGCCTTTTCCATGCTGCTTTTCGATCTGCTCGATGGCGATCTTGAGCGCCTGGACTTTTGCATCTTTCTCGTCGGCCATAGTTCTCCTTAGGTCAATGGAAGGGTGAAGAGGGTCGTGAATATTGAACCGGCGGCGGTGAGGTGACTGCTGATGAGCCGGACATCCGTGCAAGGGAATTCGAACGGGTGAAAAGTAAGGGTTTCCGCCGTTTGAATCAAGACGGGGGAGAATTTTCCTTTTGCGCGCGCTGCGGTGCAGTGCGGGAAGAAGGTCCGTTCGTCCGCGCTCCGGCCGTTCGCAGCGGCATAGGCGCGGATGACGGCGGCGGCCTCGTCCAGCGCCGGAGACGGTGACGAAGTGCCGAACCACAGCACCGTCGGCCGTCCCTCCGACGGGAAGAGGCCGCAGCGGTCGATGCGGACCGTGTACGGTCCGCGGGGGAGCCGGGCGGGGAGCTCGGCCGCGGCGGTGCGGAGCCATCCGTAGGGGGTCGGGCCGAGGAACGCGAGCGTGCAATGGAACTTCTCCGGACGCTCCCACTTCGCGAACGCGCCGGTGTTCTTCAGCAGGGATTGCAGATACCGCAGCCGTTCGATGGCCGCCGGCGGAGGGACGAGCGCGAAGAAGGCCCTGTGAAGATCCTCATCCATCGAGGGTGTCGAAACGGAGCAGCGACCGGCGGAGCAGTTCGAGCGCCGCCTGGCTCGCGCGGTCCTTGAAGCGCAGACGGTGGTCGCCGAAGGAGAACTTCAGGGCGAAGGTCCGAGCGGCGTCCGCGAAGCCGATGTAACAGAGTCCGACCGGCTTCTCCGGCGAGCCGCCGCCCGGTCCGGCGATGCCGGTGCAGGAGAGGGCGATGTCCGCTCCGGAGCGGCGCCGCGCCCCGGCCGCCATCGCCTCGGCGGTCTCGGCGCTCACCGCGCCGTGCCGTGCGATGAGTTCCGCCGGTACGCCGAGGTCCTCCGTCTTGGCGCGGTCGCTGTAGGTGACGAAGCCGCGGAGGAAGTACGCCGAGGAACCGGGCACGTTGGTGACGCGGTGGGCGATGAATCCGCCGGTGCACGATTCCGCGAGGGCGAGCGTGCGGCGCTGTTCGTTCAGCAGCCGGCCGACGACATGTTCGAGCTCCTGTTCGTCCGAAGCGTAGATGTACCGTTCCGCGCGGGCGCGGAGCGCCGATTCGATGCGGGCGAGGGAGGCGTCCACGAACGCGGCGTCGCGGTGCTTCACCGTGATGCGGAGCTTGGTCCCCATCGGATTCGGAAGGAACGCCAGCGTGGCGCTGCCGTCCGTGCCGAGGAACTCCGACACATCCCCGATGCGTTTCGCGAGCATCGACTCGCCGATGCCGGTGGTCTTGAGCGTGCGGTGGCGGACGATGAGTCCGTCGGACCGTCCGGCAAAGAAGGGGAGCAGCCAGTCGTCCACCATCGCCTTCATCTCGAACGGAACGCCGGGCATCACCGCGAAGTAGCGGCCGTCCCGTTCGAACAGCATTCCGGGGGCGGTGCCGTTGCGGTTGGGGATGACGGTGCACGAACGGGGGACGAGCGCCTGGTCGAGGTTGGACTGGATGAGCGGGAGGTTGCGCCGCTGTGCGAGCTCCTTGATGTGCGCCAATGTCCCTTCGTCCGTCACCAGGTCCGTGCCGAAGAACTCGCAGACGAGCCGTTTGGTGATGTCGTCGTGGGTGGGGCCGAGTCCGCCGGTCACGGCGACGACGTCGTGGCGGGCGAACGCGGCGGCGAACGCCTCGCGCACCGGAACGTCGCTGTCCCCCACGGTGGTCATCCGTTCGGTGACGATGCCGACGGTGTTGAAACGTTCCGCGATGAACGCCTGGTTCGAGTTGATGACCTGCCCGATGAGCAGTTCATCGCCGATGGTGATGATCTCCGCCGTCATGGTTCAGGTCCAGCGAAGGGCGATCTGCAGGATGATGTTCGTGTAGACGCCGGCGATGACGTCGTCGAGCATGATGTTCCATCCGCCGCTCCGCCGGTCGAAGACGCCGGCGGGGTACGGCTTGAGGATGTCGAGGACGCGGAAGATGACGAACGCAAGGCCGATGTTCATCACGGTCGGTTCAATGAACCAGAGGCTGAGCCACATCCCGACGAACTCGTCCACCGTGACGACGGCGGGGTCCTGGCCGTGCTCCGCTTCCAGCCGTCCCGCGGCGATGCCGCCGACGACGAAGAGGAGGACGGTGGCGGGGAGGAGGATGAACGGGTTCTGGAAGTCCGGCAGCAGGAGGAAGAACGCCGCCGCGGCGGCGGAGCCGACGGTGCCGGTGGCGAACGGCGCATAGCCGGTGAAGAGGCCGCTGCCGACGATGCGGGCGAGCATTCCCGCCGAGGGGCGCTCAGCCGGGGTTTCGTTCTGCGGAGTGGTCATGGGGCTCGGTCGTGAATAGGTGGACGAGGATGGACCAGTTCTTGACGAAGTAGATGACGCCGGTGCCCGCCGTCATCAGCGTCACCACCGCCATCATCCCTTCCATGACGGGGGGAGGAACGGCCTGCTCGAACCACGCGGCGAACGACGGGTGGAAGAGGGGATCGGTGACGACGATGTACCGGAGCAGGAAGAGATAGATGACGACGAGCTGCGAGAAGGTCTTCGTCTTGGCGAAGCCGCTCGTATCGATGGGACGGTTCCGGTACTCCGCGTAGGTGCGGAGGATGGTGATGAGAAAATCGCGGACGACGATGACGAGCACCATCCAGAGATCGGCGTACCCGATACGGACGAAGGAGAAGAACGCGGCGGAGGTGAGCACTTTGTCCGCCAGCGGATCGAGGAACTTCCCCCAGCGCGTGACGAATCCCCAGCGCCGCGCCACGTAGCCGTCGTACCAGTCCGTGACCGCCGCGACGAAGAAGATGGTGAGCGCGATGCGCTTATCGACAGGGTCCGGCGAGAAGAGATAGTACACGAAGAACGGCGTGAGAACGATCCTCAGCAGCGTCAGCTGGTTGGGAGGGGATATGGGGAGTCGGCGCCACACGGGGACAAAGTACTCTATTTTCCCGAGCCAATCAATCCGCTGTGACGAAAACACTTTCATCGCGGAGGAGGATTCCTTACATTATTCGTAACCATCATCCATCACGTTCAAGGCCGGCAATGCGATCTTTTCTTCTCGTTTCCCTCCTCGCCGTCACGGCGGCGTTCTCTCAGCCCTCCAACCATGTCGTCATCAGCGAAGTGGCTCCCATGGGGGCGGGCAGTTCCGACTTCAATTCGGGAGAGTACGTCGAGCTGTACAACCCGACCCCGGTGGATGTGACCTTCGGACCGAACGTGCAGCTGATCTCGGGCAACACTTCCGGCACGAACAACGCGGAATGGCAGCTGTCGCTCTCCGGCAAGACCATCAAGGCGTACGGCTTCCTGCTCATCGGTGACGGCGGAGTGACCGGACCGGACGCCGCGTTCCCGGCGAACAAGAACCTCGCGAACTCCGGCGCCCGCAGCTGCGTGCACCTGCGTGACGGCGCCATCGTCATCGACGCGTTCGGGTGGGACCAGACGACCGCGCCGACCCTCTCGGCGGAAGGGCAGTCGTTCAAACCCTCCAGCACGTCCGGCGCGAAATCGTTCGAAAGGAAGAGCGGCGCGCTCTCGACGGCCCCCGACACTCTCGGCAATGCGTGGGATTCCAACAACAATTCGGCCGATTTCTTCGAGAACGCCCTTGCGAAGATGAATCCGCAAAGCACGACGAGCCCCGTTGAAGTGAACCCGTACGCCACCGGACCGGCCAATCCCGGCGCCGCATTCCTTTCCCCCCCGGTGTGGAAGTACAACGTCGCGACGGCGCTGCAGTTCGTCTTCACGTCTCCGGCAGACACCATCCGTGGCATCGAGATCGTGAAGCCCGGTGTGTTCCAGTGGAACGCCGCTTCCGCATCGGTGACCCCCGCCGGCACGGCCACCGCCGCCGGCGACACGGTCCGCATCACCGGAATCGTCCTTGCGGGGACCGACAGTCTCGTCATCATCATCCCGGGCGTCACGGCGTCGGACTCGACGGACGAAGTGCCGGTGACGGTCCGCAGCAGTACGGATGCGGTCTCGTACTCCGCCATCGGCTCCCATCCGAAGACGCTGGTGTACGGAACACCGCGTCCGATCGGGCAGATCAAGAAGAAGGAACCGAACGGCGTGCACTCGCTGCTCGGACGCTGGGCGGTGACGAAGGGAGTGGTGACGGTCGCCAACGAGTTCGGCGGTCCGTCGTACCTGCAGGACGGAACCGCCGGCATGGCGGTGTTCGATTCGTCCGTCAGCAACCACATCGAGCACGGCGACGAGATCGTGCTGCTCGGCAAAGTGGCGCCGTTCAGTGACCTCTTCGAACTGGCTCCGGCGACGATGCTGGAGAAGGTGTCGGAGGGGAATCCGGTCGACACGCTCACGATGACGGTCGCGCAGGTGCTGGCGCAGGGGGCCGCCGAGCCGGACGAAGGGAAGCTCATCCGCATCAAGAACATCACGGCGGTAAAGACCCTCGCGGACCTTCCGGCCACCTCCTGGTCGACGACGGGCAGCGGGACGAACTACCGCATCACGGACCCGACCGGGACGATGGAGATCCGCGTCAGTTCGCGCATCAACCTGGCGAACACGCCGACCCCCACCGGAGCGTTCGACGTCGTCGGCGCGCTCGGGCAGTTCCTGACGAACTATCAGATCCTGCCGCGGTCGGCGGACGACATCATCCCGGAAGGGAACGGACCCCGCTTCACCTCCGTGGCGCCGTACGAACGGGACATGACGCCGACAAGCCTCACGTTCGTCTGGACGACCGACGTGCCCGGCACCTCCAAAGTGCGGTACGGAACGACCGCCGCGTACGGCGGCGAGCAGGAGGACACGGCGAAGGTGACGGACCACAGCATGACGGTGACCGGTCTGCAGCCCGCGACCGTCTATAACATCCAGCTCGTCTCCGAGAACGCGCTCGGGACCACCGTGTCGGCCAACTACGTCGTCTCGACCTCGTCGCTCACCTCCACCGGTGTCATCAACGTCTATTTCAACAAGTCCGTCAACACGGCCTTGGCGCGCGGCGAGAACGCGCAGGTCGTGAACCTGGCGCAGAAGCTCATCCAGAAGATCAACGCGGCGGCGTACTCCATCGACGCGGCCCTCTACAGCCTCAGCGGAACGGTGGGTGCCGACGTCGCTTCGGCGCTCATCGCGGCGAAGGGGCGCGGCGTGAAGGTGCGGGTCATCGGTGAGAAGGACAACCAGTCCACCGCGCCGTGGACCACGCTGAAGAACGCCGGCATCCCGGTCGCCGATGACGGACTGGACGCCGCGAACGGGGGGGCGGGTCTGATGCACAACAAGTTCGTGGTGTTCGACAACCGCGACACGACCTCCGATACGGACGACTGGGTGTGGACCGGTTCGTGGAACCTGACCGATCCCGGCACGAACAACGATGCGCAGAACGCCATCGAACTGCAGGACAAGGCGCTGGCGAACGCCTACACGATGGAGTTCCAGGAGATGTGGGGGAGCGCCGGCGAGACCGCCAACGCCGCGGCGTCGCGATTCGGCGCGCGGAAGTACGACAACACGCCGCATCTGTTCAATGTCGGCGGGACGGCCGTGGAGGCGTTCTTCAGTCCGTCGGACCGCACCAACGCGCAGCTCATCCGGACCCTCTCGAAGGCGGCCTCCTCCATCAACTTCGCCCTGCTCACCTTCACGCGTTCGGACATCGGGAACGTGCTCTACGCGAAGAAGCAGGCGGGGGTGAAGGTGCGGGGCGTGTTCGACAACGGAACGGACCAGGGCTCGCAGTTCGACACCCTCAAGTCTCGGGGGCTGGACATCTTCATCGCGAAGAACCTGACGGGACTGCTGCATCATAAGTACGCCGTCGTCGACGCGGACCGGAACGATTCGCTGCAGTACGTCATCACCGGCTCGCACAACTGGAGCAGTTCCGCGGAGAACTCGAACAACGAGAACACGCTCATCCTCCGGAGCCGGCGCCTGGCGAACCTGTACCTGCAGGAGTTCTCGGTGCGGTACACGGACGCCGGCGGTACGGACGTGCTGCTGGGGGTGGACCGAACCGGAGTGCACGTTCCGGGGCGTTTCGCGCTCGAACAGAACTATCCCAATCCGTTCAACCCCGCGACCACCATCCGGTTCTCCGTCGGCTCGGCGTCGAACGTGCGGCTGACGGTGTACGACATGCTCGGGCGGCAGACCGCGGTGCTGCACGACGGCGCGCTGCGCGAAGGAAGCTACTCGGTGCAGTGGAACGCATCAGCGCTGTCGTCCGGAGTGTACTTCTACCGACTCGAGGCCGGTCCGTTCACCCAGACGAAGAAACTGCTCCTGCAGAAGTGAGCGGAAACGCTCCGCGGGCCGCGGGCATCTGAACCGACGGCCTTGCACAATCGGGCACGGGACTCTATATTCCAGGAGTCCCGTGTCCTTTTTAAACATGAGAACGCGCCCATGATACGACACTTCGCCCTCCTTATCATCGTCACCGTTCCGCTCATCGCCGGATATACGACGCCGGCCACATCGGTCCGCTGGACGATGGATTCGCTCGTCGTCCATTCCGGCGGCGCGGTCACCGGTGCGTTCCCGTCCTACGCCGTGCATGACACGGTGTTCATCGCGGCGGGGGACCGGTTGGACGTGCCGAAAGGGGCCACGGTGCGCATCGGATACCGGCAAGGGATCACGGTCCGCGGCGCGTTCATGGCGATCGGAGCTCCCGATTCGCTCATCACCTTCACCCGGCTCGCCGGCGCGGCGGATTCGGTCTGGCAGGAACTTCGGTTCGAAGAGAGCGCGACGGACACGCTGTGCGTGCTCCGGCACTGCATCGTCGAGTACGGACGGACCGGGCTCAATTTCATCAATGCGAGTCCCACGGTGGAGCACAGCACCATCCGCAACACCGGGCTCACGTCGGGCAGTCTCAGTTCGTCCGGCAATTACGGCATCCAGTGTTTCGGTTCCAATGCCGTCATCCGCTACGACAGCATCTATAACAACGCGCAGTACGGCATCAACATCAACGTTGATTCGAGTCCGCTCATTGAAGGATGCGTCATCTTCGACAACAACCGGCAGAACACCGGGTTCAAGAACCAGATCAGCGTCGGACCGCAGGGGGTGAACTCGCCGGTCATCCGGGGGAACCGCATCTTCCACACCACGCCGAACCCGAAGACCGGAGCGGTCTCCATCAGCGCGTTCTTCTCGCAGTCCGGTTCCTTCGCGCTCATCGAAGGGAACCATATGCACAGCAACGCGTACGGCGTCGCGCTGCTGAGCCAGGGGGCGAGCGGGGTCTCCGCCGTCATCCGCAACAACCGCATCATCGGCAACACGTATGCGGACCCGATGGCGGGAGGGAGCGGCATCAACTGCTATGCGCTTTCGCCGTCGTACAACACCACCGTCATCGCCGGGAACCTTCTGGAGGGGAACTCCTGGGGGGTGACCGTACAGGGGATCGCGGCGCCGAACCTCGGCGACCTGACGAACGCCGACACGTCCGACGACGGCCGGAACGTCTTCATCGGCAACCGGAACCGCGACACCGTGTTCGCCCTCTATAACAATACGGCCGGCGTACTGAAAGCGCAGAACAACTACTGGGGCGTCTCCGCGCCGGAGAGCGTTGCGGCGGTCATCTTCGACAGTTCGGACATCGCGTCGCTGGGAGCGGTCCGCTTCACGCCGTTCCTCACGCAGAGTCCCGTGACCGGCGTGCGCCGTCCGCTCCCTTCCGTGAACGCCGTCCGGCTGCATCCGAACTTCCCGAACCCCTTCAATCCGGCGACCACGATCCGCTTCACGCTGAGCGCTCCGGCCTCCGTGCGGGTCACGGTGTACGACCTCCTCGGCCGCGAGGTGGCGGTGCTGGCGGAAGGGAGGATGGAGGGAGGTGACCATGCGGTCCGCTGGAACGCATCGGAACGGTCGTCGGGCGTCTACCTGTGCCGGCTGGAGGCGGACGCGCATCGCTTCACAACGAAGCTGCTCCTGCAGAAGTGACCGGTCGCCGCGGAGGGAGGCGCTGCCTCATCCACGGCGGCTCACCTTGCTTTTCATCCCCGCCCTTGGTATTTTTCCGCTACACCCACACACCGGATGCTCTCCAAAACAGAAATACGGCACATCTTCAACACTTCCAAGAACTTCAATGAACTCTTCGACGCGTTCGATGCCGCCGTGCATCAGCGCATCGACGACGTCGAGCTGTACCGCATCCTCTTCTGGAACGATTCGCTGGGACAGGACGAGCTCGTCCTCTTCGGCGAGAAGCTCGCGCGGGAGTTCCGTCACATCGCCTACGACGTGTACATGTGGCTGGCGAACGTCTTCGAGGTCATCTTCGGCAAGAAGGACAACTACGAGATGGCGTTCACCTACTATCAAAAGGCGGCCGCCATCAAGCCGGACGAAGTGGACCCATACCTTGATGCCTGCGACTGCTACAATCCCGACCTCGACCTTCCCCCCGCCAAGAACCTCATCGAATTCCTCAAGATCGGCTACGAGTTCGTCCCCAACCGGAAGAACATCTGTCTGCGTCTCGCGGTGCTCCATCAGACCATCGGCGAGAACGACCTGGCGGAGTACTACCGTGTGCGGGCGGACGAGGCGGGAGAGAGTCCGGTCCGATGAACCACGTTCGCGGGTACCTCGCCATCTCCGCCGCCGCCGTGCTGTGGGGCGTCGCCGCCACGGTCGCGAAGTTCCTCTTCAATCACCGTTACGAGCCCCTCATCCTCGTCCAGATGCGCGTCAGCATCTCGTTCCTGGTGCTGTTCCTGTACTTCCTGGCGCGGGACCGGTCGATGCTCCGCTTCCGCCTGAAGGACATCCCGCTCTTCTTCACCGCCGGCATCCTCGGGGTGGCCGGTTCGAACTATTTCTACTACGCCGCCATCAAGGAGACGAACGTTTCCACCGCCATCCTGCTGCAGTACACCGCGCCGGTGATGGTGATGCTCTATGTGACGACGGTGCAGAAGGAACGGATGACGAAGGGGAAACTGGGGAGCCTGCTGCTCGCGGTGGCGGGCATCGTGCTCGCCGTCCGCGCGTACGACCCGGCGGTGCTGGAGGGGACCGCGTACGGCATCACGCTGGCGCTGCTGGCGGCGGTCTCGTTCTCCATCTTCAACATCAGCGGCAAGGTGCTCACCACCCGGTACTCGGTCTGGACCGGTCTCATCTACCTCTTCGGCTCCTCGGCGCTCTTCTGGAGCTTCGTCAACACGCCCGCGGAGATCGCGGCCGCGCAGTACACCTGGGAGGACTGGAAGGTGTTCGCGATGGTGGCGTTCATCTCCATCCTCTTCCCGTACTCGCTCTATTACTACGGCCTGCACCACATCGAATCGAGCAAGGCCATCATCATCAGCACGCTGGAGCCGGTGGTGGCCATCGTTTCGGAGTGGCTCTTCCTCGGCGGTACGATGGGACCGGTGCAGGCGTCGGGCGCGCTGCTCGTCATCGCGGCCATCGTGCTGCTGCAGCGCTCCACCGGCGGGCGGGAACCGATCGTGGTGCCCGAATGAGGAGCGAGCGGCGGACGAAGAAGGTGCGCGGCGTGCTCGAACGCCGACAGCCGGACCTGACCCTGGTGATGGAGAACATCCATGACCCGCACAACGTCAGCGCGATGCTCCGCTCGGCCGATGCGGTCGGCATCATGGACGTGCACCTCGTCTACACCACGCAGAAGTTCCCGAAGATCGGCAGCAAGAGCTCCTCCAGCGCGAACAAGTGGGTCGGTCGGAAACGCTTCGTCTCCATTCCCGAATGTTACGCGGAACTTCGCGCCCGCGGATTCCAGATCCTGGCGACGAGACTGGACGAATCGGCGAAACAGCTGTACGAGTTCGACCTGACGGCGCCGACCGCCTTCGTCTTCGGGAACGAACACGCCGGCGTCACGGACGAAGCGGCGGACCTGGCCGATCACACGGTCTACATTCCCATGATGGGGATGATCCAGAGCCTGAACGTTTCGGTCGCCTGCGCGGTGACCATCTACGAAGCGCTGCGGCAGCGGATGGCAAAACAGATGTATCAATCGCCCCAACTAACCGATGATGTCATGGCGACATTGTTCAATGAATGGATCGTAAAGTAATTCGATACGAAGAGGCTCTGTTGCCGATTGTACGATTAGCAATGGGAGATCTGCAAATGAAATATTTATGAATACCGACAAGCTGTCGCTTATCGTGTGCATAGTGATTGCATGTGTTCTGTTTTCTGCGACTGCTGTTTTATTGTATGCAGAATACCGACTGGGGGATGATACGTACATTTACCTTCGGTATGTTCGAAATATTCTTGAGCACAAAGAGCTATCATTCAATCCAGGCGACCCTCAGTATGGTGTTACGAGCATCCTATGGTTGCTTGCATTGGTAGGTGTATCGAAAGTATCTCCAGATCTACTTTCCTCTCCAGCCATACTCTCTTTTTCGATATCCCTGATCCTGGTAGGGACGTTGATTTATTTAGTGAAAAGAAAATGCGATAGCGTACGATACTTGCTCCCTATTTCGGTCATTCTTGCGATCGAACCAAACGTACTGCGTCATTCATTCCTGGGGATGGAAGCGCCTCTCAGTGCACTTCTACTGCTCTTGGTGATCGGGGCTCGGATGCAAGAAAGAAACAATCATCGTTTCCCCTGGTCTGCATTGCTTTCATCATTGATGGTGCTCAATCGGCCCGAAACGATTCTCATCATACCGTTTCTTCTGATTGATAAGATGATATGGCGCGAGACAAAAGCTCAAATGATCGTCTGGATAAGTATATTCACATTGCCAGCAGCGCTTGGGATGATGTATATGGTCTCACACACCGGCTCTTTCCTGCCGGTGACAATACAGGCAAAAGGGGGTGGAGCGATTGGTGATCATGTTGTTTTACATCTCTTCGATCTCGCGATCATCATTGGCTCAGTGTATTTACCGTGGATAGCGCTATTCGCTCTTGAAGCATGGGTGTTAAGGGGTCGTTCGCGAAGTGTTGTTATGGCCGTCGTGAAAGAGTACTATTTGTGGTTTCTTCCAGCACTGATAATTTCTCTAGCGTATATATTATTTCTTTCGAATGAAAGAATATACTCCCGATACATGATGATGGTCATGCTACCGTTTGTAATCGGTACGATTAAAGTATCACAACATCTATCGCCATCCCGTTTACGAAGTGCTGGACCAATTGTCACACTGGTTCTCTTGTATTCGGTATTGGTATCATCATTGTTAGCACCGGCAACAGTGAAGAATAATCGGGATATCGAATTGTCGAAAGATGTGTTGATATCGTGGATTCAATCGAATACACTTTCTTCTGACATAATTGCCTGCGGAATGATCGGAAAAATCGGTTATGTCACAGATCGGAGAATTGTCTGTACCATGGGCATTGTGAATCCGGACATCCGAAAGTACCGCGAAGAGGGTCGAATTCGTGAATATTACAAGATGAAAAACGTTCACTATTCCGTTGGAGTTGGGAAAAACGATTCCGACGTTGATTGGTTACTTGCCGAGGGAATTAGTGGCCGTTGTGAAGCGTCATTCCAACTCCCGTCAAGGTCTCTCATAAGGGAAATCATTGGAGAGATACAGGGTAAGAGTTACTTCATCGTGGCGAAAGTACAGCAGTAAAGAGATATTGTTCCCCTTCAATCGAACCGCGCGAAGAGAGCGGTCTGTACGATGAGCATGAGGAAGATGATGAGCGGCCAGCCGACCACGATCCACATCCAGCCGAACAGCACCGCCAGAAGGATGAGCGCCGTCGTCACGGCCACCGATGAGGCATAGTTCCCCGCGTTGCGCAGGACGAAGCGGAGGAGGAGGAGCGGATTCATGCAGGTGACGACGGAACCGTGGTCGGCGAAGCACCGCACGATGAGCGGATTCATCAGGAAATGGAGCGCCGAGAGGACGGCAACCGTCGTCCAGGACAGGAACGGGACGCCGAGCAGGAGCATCAGCACGACGGCGAGGAACGCGTACCAGAGCGAGACCGCGAACGCCTGCGCGCCGGTCAGGAAGAGCTGACGGACGTTCCGCCAGAGGGGATAGGCGGTGCCGCCGGCCCGGAGGATGCGGGTCATCTCCACCTGGAATCCCATCACCATCACCATCCCGATCCCCGCGGGAACGAGCGCCGCGTAGAATCCCCCCACCAGCACCTTGTTGAACCAATCCTCCTCGGCGAAGACGGTGGCGAAGGCCGTTCGAAGCCGTTCGGTCACTTCGGGATCCTCCGGCCGAACCGGTTGGAGGAGGCCTTCCGTTCGAAGTATTCGTACGTCGCCCGGGAGATGTCGGTGATAATGCGTCCGCCGTCCGGTTCCTTCAGCAGCATCTTGGTCATCACGGTGATGACGTAGGGGCCGTTCTCGAGGTACACCACCGCGGCGTCCACCTTCACCCCTTCGATGTCCCCCGCCTTGTTGGCGACCGGCACGCCGGTGCCGACCCCGCTCTTGATCCAGCCCTCCTTCTCCAGCCGCATCACGGCGAGCATATCGTCCGAAGCGGCGCGGTTCACCATCGTGCCGTTGTAGAGCTTCTCCAGGACGAGGGCGACGTCCTTCGGCGTGGCAATGTTCTCCCGCCCCTCCTTCGCCGCCTGATAATCCATCATGATGCGCTGCAGCTTCGTCTCCGGTGCCCCTTCCTTCACGAGCGATTCGTTCACGTTCTTCATCCCGACCAGGTCGATGAGCAGGTTCGTGGCGGTGTTGTCGCTCAGGTTCATCATCAGCACGCAGTAATCGCGGACGGACATCGAAACGGTCCGTTCACCGAGCATCGACAGTACGCCGCTCCCGGCGACGCGGGCGGAGGAGGGGAGCGGCCGGATGTCGTTCAGCGAGAACTTCCCGGCGGCCGCCTGCCGGTACACTTCGGTCAGGATGTGGATCTTGATGGAGCTCGCCTGGGGGAAGATCTCGGTCTCGTTGAGGGCGAACCGTTCGCCGCTCTTCAGGTCCTTGATGACGAACCCGACCACCGCGTCCGCCTCTCCGGCGATGCGGTGGAGCCTGACGGAGAACTTCTCCTTCAGCAGGTCGGACTGCGCGGAGACCGTCATGGAAGAGAGAGCGAAGGCGGCGATGAGCACCGCCGCGCGGATGTACGGAAAGCGTAGTGTCATGGTGTCGTTCCTGTCATTTGCCGCTGCCGGAGAGGAGACCCCGTTCGAAATGGCGCTGCATCAGGATGAAAAGGAGGGCGACCGGAAGGAGCGCCAGCAGCGAACCTGCCGCAACATAACGATAATTGTCCACAAATGTACCGAGCATCATGCTCAGTCCCACCTGGACCGTATAGTGTTCCTGGCTCTTGAGCACCACCATCGGCCAGAGGAAGTCGCCCCATGAACCGATGAAGGTGAAGATGGCGAGCGCTGCGAGGGAGGGACGCACCATCGGCAGCATGACGCTCCACCAGAGACGCAGCGGGGCGGCGCCGTCCATCACCGCCGCCTCCTCCACGTCGCGGGGAAGGGCGAGGAAGGCCTGCCGCATCAGGAAGATGCCCATCCCCTCCACGGCGAACGGGAGCACCACGCCGAGCAGGGAATCCGCCAGATGGAGCCGCAGCACGGAGGTGAAGAGCGGGATGACGAGCATCTCCTTCGGCACCATCATCGAGAAGAGCACCGCACCGAAGAGGAGACCGCGGTACCGGAAACGGTACCGTGCCAGAGCGAAGCCGGCGAGGGAGGAGAGGAGCAGATTGAAGACGACGGAGAGGAGCGCGACCGTCAACGAATTGACGAGGTACAGTCCGAACGGAATGGCGTTCCACACGCCGGTGTAATTCTCCCACTGGAACGTCCTCGGAATGAACGTCGGAGGATAGACGAAGAGCTCCTCCGCCCCCTTGACCGACGTGGCGGCGAGCCAGAGGAACGGTATGACGGCCGCCGCGGAGGCGGTGATGATGACGATCCGGGAGAGGGCCTTCCTCATGACGACTGCTCCCGGTCCATCAGCCGGACCTGCGTGTACGAGAAGAGGAGCGTCATGCCGAAGAGGACCATCCCGGCCGCCGAACCGTATCCGAAATCGAACCGCTCGAACGCATGGCGGTAGAGGAACGAGACGAGCGCCTTGTTGTCCAGCGGCGCGCCGGGGATGAGGATGTACTGCTCGGTGAAGACCTTCACCGCGGCGGAAGAGGAGACCACCGCGACGAAGAGGAGCGTCGGGCGGAGCAACGGAAGGAGCACATGCCACACCTGCTGCAGCGGCGTCGCGCCGTCCAGGATGCCCGCCTCCTCCACTTCGCGCGGCACGAGCGCGAGGCCGGCGAGGAAGAGCATCATGTAGTATCCCATGCCGCGCCAGACGGTGACGAGCATCGCCGAGACGAGGTTCGTCGGGAACTCGGTCAGCCACCGCACCGGACCTACGGACGCGAGCGAAAGGAGGTGGTTCAGCAGCCCGGTCTCTTCGGTGAAGATCCAGCGCCAGACGATGCCGGCGATCACCACCGGTGTCACGACCGGCAGGAAGAGCATCAGCCGGACGATGCGGGCGCCGCGGAGGAGGTTCCGCACCGAGAGCGCGAGCGTCAGCGAGACCACCATCAGCACCGGCGTGACCGAAAGGAAGAGGAGCGAGTTCAGCAGCGTCGCCCAGAAGTGCGGGTCCGTGAAGAGCCGCACGTAGTTCGCCGCTCCGATGAAACGGTGCGGACCGAAGAACGAATACTCCAGCGTGCTGTAGTACGCCGTCTGCAGCATCGGCAGGATGCTGAAGTATCCCAGAACAAGGAACGCCGGCGCGGCGAAGAGATAGGGAGTGATGTTCTTCTTCATCGTCCCTTCCCCAGGATCCCGTTCCACACCGCGGCAGCGTGTTCCAACGCCTCCCGGGTGGAGACCGTGCCGAGACACGCCTGCTGCACCGCTTCATCGAACGCATCGCGCAGCGCATCGAACTCCGGATGGTCCAGGTATGTGCGCAGCCGCGTCGCGGAGGGCAATTGAGCAGCGCCCAATCTGCGCGCTTCCTGCGTGAGCGTGCCGTCCGAACTGCGGAAGAACGTGTCCCGCAGCGCTTCCGTCACGGAAGGGAATGTGGTGGTGAGCCGGCTGAACGCGAGCTGGTTCGCCGGGGAGGTGACGAAGAAAGCGAACTCGGCCGCTTCGGCCGGGTGACGGCTCGTGGTCAGGACGGACAATGCCATGGCGGCCAGGTCGTGCCGACCGCTCGTGCCGGTGATGGCCGGAGCCACGTCCGTGTGCGCGAAGATGCCCGGAGCGTTCGTCTCGATGCGCTTCAGGAAGACCGGTCCGGTGAAGATGAGCGCCGCCTGGCCGGACTGGTACGCCTCGACGATGGTGGAACCCGGTTTGTTCACCATCTCCCGCGCGAAGTAGCCGTTCCGGTAGAGCTGCACCCACCGGTCCACCAGTTCGATCCCCCTCGGCGAAGCGAACGCCGCTTCGGTCATCTCCGCGTTCACCATCGGTACGCCCTCGGACTCCAGCATCATCGGCAGGTAGCTGTCCTTGCCGATATTCCAATAGAGAGCGAAGCGTCCGGTGCGGTCCTTGTACTCCTTCACGAACCGGAGCAGTCCTTCGAAGGACGACGGTACATCGGAGGAATCCATCCCTGCAGCACGGAACAGTACTTTATTATAGATGGCGACGTAGGAGTTGAGATACCACGGAAGCGCCACGACCGTCGAATCATATGTGCAGAGAGCGAGCGCATTGGGAAGGAACGTGTATCCGCATGTACGGAGAGGGCCGGACAGGTCCGCCAGAGCGCCCATGCCGTGGAACTTGGCGAGGAAGTCCGCCGAGAGGTTCACGACGTCCGGTGCGGTGCCTGCGACGGCCGCGGAGAGGAGTTTCTGGACGGCGGCGTCGTACGGCACGTCGACCCACACGATGCGGACGCCGGGATGGCTGCTTTCGTATTCGTTGATGAGTCCGCGGAAGTATCCGTCGAACGCGGGGGAGAGCTGAAGAGTCCAGAACTCGATAGGGATGCGGTCGTCATGACGGCCGCAGGAGGAGAGTGCGAGGAGCAGTATCACGGCGAAACGTTTCACGCTCCATCGTAACGAAAGATTGTCTGAATTTCAATCCCGCCGCGGATGGCGGCCGTTCCGGCGGCGATGGAGACGGGCACCCTCGAACACTGCAGCGCCCGTCTCCTTCGCCGGTTCATTTCATCAGCACCATCTTTCGTGTCGTGGAAAGGGCTCCTGCGGCGAGGCGGCAGAAGTAGACGCCGCTGGGGAGACCGGACGCGTCCCACCGAACGGAATGATTGCCGGCCCGCATCATGGTGTTGACGAGCACGGCGACCTCCTTGCCGAGGATATCATATACGGTGACGGAGACGAACCCGGCCGCCGGCAGCACGAAACGGACGGTGGTGGAGGGATTGAACGGATTCGGAAAGTTCTGTTCCAGCGCGAATCCCGACGGCGATCGGACCGGTCCGTCCTGCACGGAGGTCATCAGCATGTTCTTGAAAAACGAGAAGTTCCCGCTGTACTCGCCGATGACCATGTCCTTCTGGCCGTCCCCGTCCAGGTCCGCGAAGTCCGGCGCGGAACTCTGCGGCACTTCCACGCCGTTGAAGACCGCCGGGTTCTCCTGCCACGAAGGGGATGCGGGGGTGCCGACGTTCTCGTAGAACGTGATCTCCCCCCAGGCGTCCCCGATCACCAGGTCGAAGTCGCCGTCGCCGTCCAGGTCCGTGAAGCAGGGGTTCGAGTTCCGCGAGAAGCTGAGTCCGGCGATGAACGAATTGTCCTTGCTGAACGTCGCGTTGCCGTTGTTCTTGAAGAAGGAGGTCGAATCGTCATCCTCGGCTCCGACGAGCATGTCGGGGAATCCGTCGTTGTTCAGGTCCGCGAAACCGGGGGCGCTGGTCCAGCCGACATCGACGTTCGCGAAGACGGTCGTGTTGGCCGAGAAGGCGTTGTTATTGTTGAGGTAGAGATACACCTTGCCGTCCAACGCGCCGGAGGCGATGTCCAGGTCGCCGTCCTTGTCGATGTCCACGAACTTCGGAACGGAATACGAACCGGGATCGAGCGACGTGAAGGTGGAACTGCTCTTGACGAAGTTCGGCTGTGACGCCGTGCCGTCGTTGCGGAAGAACTGGAACGCGCCCAGCTGCTCTCCGCTGATGATGTCCAGGTCGCCGTCCTTGTCGATGTCGCCGAGCGACGCAGTGGAAGCCCCTCCGGTGATGCGGATCATCTGGAAGTAGTTCGTGTTGCGCGCCAGCTGCGGTGCGGACGGCGTACCGGTGTTCTGGTAGTAGAAGATGGAGCCGTCGTCGGTGCCGTAGAAGAGGTCGTTGTCGCCGTCCCCGTCTAGGTCCGCCATGGCGGGCTGTTTCCAGTACCGCGCGGTCTCGAGCGGACTGACCAGCGACGAGACGGGGCTCCACGCCGGGACCTGCGGCGTTCCGGTGTTCCTATAATAGAGCATCGTCTGAAGGTCGCGTCCCATCATCATGTCCGGATCGCCGTCATTGTCCATATCCTTGAAGCAGGGGTAGGCGTTCAGTCCCACGTCGGGGATGCCGGTCACCAGGGTATTGTCGAGCACGAACGACGGTGCGGAGGGGGTGCCGTTGTTGCGGTAGGCGAGCGTGATGCCCGGTGTGACGTCGCCGTAGAACGATTCACCCAGTCCCACCACGAGGTCCGCATCACCGTCTCCGTCCAGGTCCGCGAACGCCGGTTTCGCATCGGTGCCGATGGAGGGATTCACGGACGCCATCACGACCGTGTCCTTCGTCCAGACGGGCGTGACGGAATCGCCGGTGTTCCAGTACAGCAGCAGTTTGCTGAATCCGCCGATGACGAGGTCGTAGTCATTGTCGTTGTCCAGGTCCGCCAGTGCGGGATAGTCGGCGTTCGTGTACTGGTACCCGTTCGCGTAAATGGAGGCGAGCAGGTTCGTGTCGCGGCGGAAGAGGGGAGAGAGCGCGGTCCCTTTGTTGCGGAAGAAGGCGACGCGGTCGTCCCCGAGCGTTCCGACGAAGAGGTCCAGGTCGCCGTCCGCGTCGATGTCGCAGAACTCCGGCGAGGAGAACGACTGGACGGTGACGCCGAAGGGGCTGAAGACCGAATCGATCTTGAGCCAGTACTGGGCGGAGGCGCCGGAGGTGAACGTTGCGGCGAAGAGCAGGAGCAGGGAGAGACGGTTCATGATTTTTCCTGTAAGGTACGGCGGAAGTTCGGAACTTCCAACGGGAAAGCGGGGTCCGCGGCCGGGGGTCCGATCCCGGCGATTGCTTCTGCGGGACGTTTTTGATATCTTCATAACGGACGATGAAAACGCCGACCCCACATCCGCTCACGCTGCAGCGACTGCTCATCCTGCATTCCGATTATGTGAACGACCTGCACCGGCGTCCACCGGAGACCCGCGGCACGTACGAACGGACCCTGCGCGAGTTCATGCGCTGGGTGCGGAACGAGCCCGAGATGGCGTACACCGTGCGGGACATCGAACGGTACAAGCGGCACCTCCTCTCCAAGCGCAAACTCTCCCCCGTCTCGGTCACCATGTACCTCTCCTCCGTCCGGAAGTTCTTCGACTTCCTGATGAAGAAGGGGGCGCTCGCGGACAATCCCGCCCGCGCCGTCAAAGGAGGTTCGCCGCACGTGTCGCTGACCCGCAAGAGCATCTCCCATCAGGAGGTGCTCGCCCTGCTGCAGGCCATCGAGCGGTCGGACGAGATCGGCTACCGCGATTACGCGGTGGTGAAGCTGATGGTGGGATGCGGACTCTCGGAGATCGAGCTCATCCGCGCGGACATCGGCGACCTGAAACGGAAGCGGGGGAGCACGCTCATCGCGCTGCAGGGAAAGGGGATGAAGGCGAAGGAGATGGTGGTCACCCTGTCGCACGACGCGCAGGAGGCGCTCAAGAGCTACCTGCTCTACCGCGGCAGCGCCAAGGACTCCGAACCGCTCTTCATGAGCGCCGGCAACCGGACCCGTGGTCAGCGGATGACCTCGCGCGGACTCCGCGAGCGCATCAACTTCTACCTCACCAAAGCGGGGGTGAAGAACGGCGAGGCCCGGCGCATCACCGCGCTCTCGCTCCGCAACACCGCCATCACGATGATGATCCGGCAGGGGGCGGACACGGAGGAGATCAAGAAGCGGTTCCGCATCGTGAAGGACGCCACCGTGAAGCTGTACCAGTCCATGAACAACGATTGACCCATAACGACACCGGAACACCATGAGCTACGATTTCACCTCCATCGAGAAGAAGTGGCAGGAGTACTGGGACCTCCACGGCACCTACCGCACGTCCGACGAACCCTCCAAGAAGAAGCTGTTCGTCCTGGACATGTTCCCGTACCCCAGCGGCGCCGGACTGCACGTCGGCCATCCGGAAGGGTACACCGCCACGGACATCTTCACCCGTTTCCAGCGGCTGAACGGCGTGAACGTGCTGCACCCGATGGGGTGGGACGCCTTCGGACTTCCGGCGGAGCGGTACGCGATGCAGACCAACATCCATCCCTCCGTCACCACCGATCAGAACATCAGCACCTTCCGCCGGCAGATCAAGATGCTCGGGCTCAGCTACGACTGGGAGCGCGAGGTCAACACGACCGATCCCGGATACTATCGGTGGACCCAGTGGATCTTCCTGCAGATCTACGGTTCATGGTACGACCATCGTGCGAAGAGGGCCCGACCGGTCACCGACCTCATCGCGGAGTTCGCGCAGTCCGGCACCTCGAAGCTCGATCTCGGGCTCTACGGCGGGAACGCCGAGCAGCGGCCCTTCACCGCCGCCGAGTGGAACGGCATGACCGAACCGCAGCGCCAGGCGGTGCTCCGGGAGTTCCGTCTGGCGTACGTCGCTGAGATCCCGGTGAACTGGTGCGAAGGGCTCGGCACCGTGCTCGCCAACGAGGAGGTGGACGAATGGGTGGAGAAGGGGTATACGGTGGAACGGAAGCCGATGCGTCAGTGGATGATGCGCATCACCGCCTACTCCGAACGGCTGCTCGAGGACGCCGCCACGCTCGACTGGCCCGCCTCCACGGTGGAGATGCAGAAGAACTGGATCGGCCGTTCCGAAGGGGCGGAGCTCGACTTCGCGCTGGCGGACCGTCCGGAGCGCCTCCGCGTCTTCACGACGCGGCCGGACACGATCTTCGGCGCGACGTACATGGTGCTGGCCCCCGAACACCCGATGGTGGACCTGCTCACGGTGCCGGAACGGAAGGAGGAGGTGGAGCGGTACCGCAAAGCGGCGTCGCTCAAGTCCGAACTCGACCGCGGCATCGACAAGGAGAAGACCGGTGTCTTCACCGGCGGCTACGCCGTGAATCCGGCGAACGGGAAACGCATCCCGGTCTGGATCGCGGACTACGTGCTCATGGGGTACGGATTCGGCGCCATCATGGCAGTGCCGGCGCACGACGAACGGGACTGGGACTTCGCGAAGAAGTTCGGACTGGAGATCGTCGAGGTGGTCCGCTCGCCGCACGACGTGCGCGAGAAGGTCCATACGGAGACCGACGGACCGTGCGTGAACTCCTCGAACGCCGAGGTGAGCATCGACGGGATGACGTACGACGACGCGTTCCGCACCATCGTCGGTTGGTTCGAATCCAAACAGCTCGGCCGCAAGCGGGTCAACTTCAAGCTGCGCGACTGGCTCTTTTCCCGCCAGCGCTATTGGGGGGAGCCGATCCCCATCATCCACTGGGAGGACGGCACGATGTCGACCGTTCCCGAATCGGAACTTCCGCTCGTGCTCCCGAACCTGGCGAAGTTCCAGCCGAGCGGCACCACCGAATCGCCCCTCGCGCTCGCCGCGGAATGGGTGCAGGTGACCGATCCGGCCACGGGACGGAAGGGACGGCGCGAGACGAACACGATGCCGCAGTGGGCCGGGAGCAGCTGGTACTATCTCCGCTACATCGATCCGAGGAACACGGAGACCTTCTGCTCCCTCGAGAAGCAGCGGTACTGGCTTCCGGTGGACCTTTACGTCGGCGGCGCGGAACATGCGGTGCTCCATCTCATGTACGCCCGCTTCTGGCACAAGGTGCTCTTCGACCTCGGCCACGTCACCACCGCCGAACCGTTCATGAAGCTGCGCCATCAGGGGACCATCCTCGGCGAGAACAACAAGAAGATGTCGAAGTCCCTCGGCAACGTGGTGAACCCGGACGACGTGGTGAAGGAGTACGGGGCGGACGCGCTGCGGCTCTTCGAGATGTTCATGGGACCGCTGGAGGAGATGAAGCCGTGGAGCACGAAGGGGGTGGAGGGTGTGTTCCGATTCCTGAACCGCGTCTGGCGGCTCTACCTCACCGAGGAGGACGCGGTCAACCCCGTCATCGGCGACGCGGTGCCGTCGCCGGAACTGCTCCGCGTGTACCATCAGACGGTGAAGAAGGTGACCGAGGACGTCCCCGCGCTCCGGTTCAACACCGCCATCGCGCAGATGATGATCTTCATCAATGAGGCGTACCGGCAGGAACGTCTCCCCCGGAGCATGATGGAGGACTTCCTCATCGTCCTGGCGCCGTTCGCTCCGCACATCGCGGAGGAGCTGCGGAGCCGTCTCGGCGGCGCCGGTTCGCTCTTCACCTCCTGCGCCTGGGTCCCGTACGACGCGTCGCTCACCGTTGCGGACACCGTCGAGGTGGTGGCGCAGGTGAACGGCAAGATCCGCGCGAAGTTCACCGCCCCGCTCGACACGCCGGAAGCGGAGCTCAAAGCGCTGGCGATGGCCGAACCGAACATGCGGGCGCACGTGGACGGGAAGACCGTCGTGAAGGAGATCATCGTGAAGAACAAGCTCGTCAACCTCGTCGTGAAGTGACCGGCGCATGCTCTCCGTCGCCGTCATAACGAAGAACGAAGAGGCGAACATCGCCCGCTGCCTGGAGAGCGTGCGGTGGGCGGACGAGCTCGTGGTGGTCGATTCCGGCAGCACGGACCGCACCGCGGAGCTCGCCCGTTCGTTCGGAGCGCGGGTCATCGTACGGGAATGGGAGGGCTTCTCGAAGCAGAAGGAGTTCGCGCTTCGCTCCGCATCGCACGGGTGGGTATTGTCGCTCGACGCGGACGAAGAGGTGACTCCGGAGCTGCGGGAGGAGCTCCTCGGCATCATCGCCCGTCCGGACGCGCTGAACGGGTACGAGATACCGCGGAAGAGCTTCTTCCTGGGGACCTGGATGCGGCACGGCGGATGGTATCCCGGGTACCAGCTCCGACTGCTGCGGAAGGACCGGACGGCGATGAACCACCGGCCGGTCCATGAAGGGTTCGAAACGGAGGGACCGGTCGGACGGTGCCGCGGCGACATCAATCACTACACCTATGCGACGCTCCACCAGTACATCGAGAAGATGAACGACTACTCCTCCCTCGATGTGTCGAACAAGCTCCGCTCCGGCAAACGCATCGCGTGGTACAACGTGCTGCTCAATCCACTCTCGGCCTTCCTGCGTCAATACGTGTCGAAACAGGGGTTCCGGGACGGGTACCACGGTTTCCTGCTCGCCTGGTACTCCGCGCTGCACGTGCAGATCATCTACGCCAAGAGCTGGGAGTACCGTCATGCTGAACGGAGCGGTGCCCCGCTCCCGCCGGTGTCGAGCGGCGACCTGCTCCGGCTCAAACGCCTATCGTAAGGGTCCCTCATGTCGACCTTCGTCCGCATCCTCACCTACGTCCGGCCGTACTGGCGGACCCTGGCGCTGTCGGTCCTGTGCACAATCTTCTTCTCCGTCTTCAGCGGCAGTTCCATCTACCTCACCATCCCGCTGCTCGAGACCCTCTTCGAACAGAACCCCATCGTCACCGCCGGTGTCGACACGCCGCCGAAGAACCAGCTCGTGCCGAACGAGGTCGTGGCGGTGAAACGGTACGTGGAGGTGTCGCTGCGGGAGTTCCTCTTCAACGGCACCAAGGCCGAGGCGCTCTTCAAGATCTGCGCCCTCTTCTTCACCGTGTTCCTGCTCAAGAACCTGTTCGACTACGCGCAGTCGTACCTCATGGCGAAGGTGGAGCAGGGGCTCATGCGGGACCTGCGCAACGCCCTCTACCGGCATCTGCACGACCTCTCCCTGAGCTACTTCACCAACGAACGGACCGGCAACCTCATCTCGCGCGTCACCAACGACGTGAACGTGGTGAACGGCGGGGTCTCGGCCACGTTCGTCACCATGGTGAAGGAGCCGCTGCTCATCGTCGTCTTCCTCACGATGGCGTTCGTGCTGAGCTGGAAGCTCACGCTGCTGGCGTTCATCGTCTTCCCGGCCATCCTGCTCGTCATCGGCACCATCGGACGCCGGCTCCACAAGCAGAGCGGACTGATGCAGGCGAAGATGGCGGACATCACCTCCGTGCTGCAGGAGACCATCTCCAACGTGAAGGTGGTGAAGGCGTTCGCGATGGAGGAGTTCGAGAACCGGAAGTTCCAGCGCGAGACGCAGAGCTACTTCCGCACCATCCTCCGCATGACGCGCATCCGGAACGTCGCCTCGCCCACCACGGAGCTCCTCTCCGTGCTGGCCGGTTCGGTCATCATCTGGTACGGCGGACAGCAGGTGCTCATCACGCAGGAGATGAAGCCCTCCGAGTTCCTCGGGTTCCTCTTCGCCGTCTTCCAGCTCATGCCGCCGGTGAAGGAGCTGGCGAACGTCAACAACCGTCTCAACGAGTTCTCCGCCGCCGGCAAGCGCATCTTCGAGATCCTCGACACCACTCCCGCCGTCCGGAACTCGCCGGACGCCGTGCCGCTGAACGGCATCGCGCACTCCATCGAGTACCGCGACGTCGGCTTCGCGTACGCCGCCGAGAACGGCGAGCAGCGCGCCGTGCTGACCGGCGTCTCGGTGACGGTGAAGAAGGGGGAACTGGTGGCGCTCGTGGGACCGAGCGGGAGCGGCAAGACCACGTTCGTGGACCTGCTGCCGCGATTCTACGACCCGGTCTCGGGCGCCATCCTCATCGACGGCACGGACATCCGCACGGTGGACGTCCGCTCCCTGCGCGAGAAGATCGGCATCGTGACGCAGGAGACCATCCTCTTCAACGATACGGTGCGGAACAACATCGCCTACGGGGTCACGGACTGTCCGCCGGCCCGGCTCGAGGAGGCGGCCCGGGCGGCCAACGCGCTCTCGTTCATCCAGGACATGCCGCAGGGGTTCGATTCGATGATCGGCGACCGGGGGGTGAAGCTCTCCGGCGGACAGCGGCAGCGCATCTCCATCGCCCGCGCGCTGCTGAAGAATCCGCCGCTGATGATCTTCGACGAGGCGACGTCCGCGCTGGACAGCGAGAGCGAGATCCTGGTGCAGGAGGCGATGGAGCGACTGATGCAGAACCGCACCTCCTTCGTCATCGCCCACCGGCTCTCCACCATCCGCAACGCGGACCGCATCCTCGTGCTGGACCAGGGACGCATCGTGCAGTCCGGGCGGCACGTGGAACTGCTGAAACAGACGAAGGGTCTCTACAAGAAACTGTACGACATGCAGTTCTCCGAACGGTGACACCGTGCGCCGCGCCTTCCACCATACGTTCCTCGCGCTCCTGTGCGCAATCCCGTTCTCCATCGCGGCCGCCCAGGCGCTCTACGCCGCCGCGCTCCTGCTCTGGGCCGCGCTCGTCGTGCGGGAGCGCCGGCTCGAGTTCACGGTACCGGACCTCATCATGCTCGCGTTCTTCGCCGTCCGGCTCCTCACCATCCTCCTGTCGGAACATCCCTCCGCCAGCGCCGCCGCGTTCGGGCGGGAGGTCCTCTTCTATCCCTTCTACTTCATCGCCGTCTCGTACGTCCGCTGGTTCGGACGGGAAGGAGTGATGCGGGCGATGACGTTCTCGATCGCGGCCATCATCGTTCCCTCCCTGTACGCCGTCGGGAACGTCCTCACCGGGACGACCGACCGGGGCGCATCGTTCAGCGGCGGATACACTTTTTTCGCGGTGCACAGCGCCGTCATCCTCGGCTTCGCCGCGGTCCTTGCCGCGGACGGCCCTTCGCCGAAGCTGTTGCGGTGGCTCCTTCCGGCCGCGCTTGTCATCATCGCGGGACTCATCAGCACCTACACCCGCGCCATGTGGCTCTCCGCGGCGGCCGTGGTCGTGGTGTTCGCACTCCTGAAGGAACGGCGGCTGCTCTACATCATCCTTCCGGCGGCGGTCATCGCGTTCGCCGCCGTACCGTCGTTGCGCGAACGGGCGGTCAGTCTGATGGACCCGCTGCAGAACTCCAGCGGCCGGATGGAGCTGTGGACCGCGGCGGTGGAACGCATCCCGCTCCATCCCTTCCTCGGGTACGGTCCGGAGACGTTCGACGAGGTCATCGGTGACCGCTCGCTTCTGCCGGACACCCGTGTCGGGTCCTGGCATAGCGAGTTCCTGCAGGTGCAGGTCGAGAGCGGCGCCGCGGGGAGCATGCTCCTGCTGACGCTCTATGTGCTGCCGGTGTGGACGGCGTTCCGGCTCCGGCGTTCGCAGCATGGCGATGCGCCGTTCGGAATCCGGTTCGTTCACTTCACGTTCCTCGCCTTCATCCCCGCCGCCGCCGTCGGCACGGTGATGGCCGCCATCCTCAACGGGATGCTCTTCAAATTCGTCCTGGCCGCCGCCTCCGTGCTCGGAGCCGGCGCCGGCGTGCTGCCGGTACGTCGCATCGGACGGGAGGCCGCATGAGCCTTTCCGTCATCGTCATCACGAAGAACGAAGAGGGGAACATCCGCGCCTGTCTGGAGAGCGTCCGCTGGGCGGACCAGATCGTGGTGGTGGATGCCGAGAGCGCGGACCGGACGGCCGACATCGCAAAGGAGTACACGCCGCACGTGCATGTCCGGCCATGGGAGGGTTTCGCCGCGGCGAAGCAGTTCGCGCTCGAGCGGTGCACGTGCGATTGGGTGCTCTGGCTCGACGCCGACGAGCGGGTGATGCCGGAACTGGCGGCGGAACTGCGGAGCGTCGTCGCGAACGAACGGACCCATGCGGCGTTCACCGTCGCCCGCCGCGCGTACTTCCTCGGACGGTGGATACGGCACTCCGGCTGGTATCCCGGACGGGTCGCCCGGCTCTTCCGCCGCGGGAAGGGGCGCTTCAACACGGCGGCGGTCCACGAGGGGCTCATCATCGACGGGAGCACCGGCGCGCTGCGGCACGACCTGCTCCATTACACCGACCCGAACCTGTACCACTACTTCACGAAGTACAACCGCTACACCACACTGGCGGCGGACGAGGCGTTCGCCCGCGGGAAACGTGCCGGCACGGCGGACCTGCTGCTGCGTCCGTTCTGGCTCTTCGTGAAGATGTACATCCTCCGCCTCGGGTTCTTGGACGGTGTGCCGGGGCTCTTCCTCGCCCTCTTTTCCTCCTCGTATGTCTTCACAAAGTACGCTAAATTACGGGAACGACAGTCCCACCATTCCTGAGACGACCATGACCGACTCCGAGAAACACCAGATCCTCTTCGCCCAGCTCATCGCCTCGCTCCATGCCGGAGCCCTGCAGCAGATGGGGAAGGTGAAGAACCCGCAGACCGACGCCGTCGAGCGGAACCTCGAACAGGCGGAGTTCACCATCGACATGATCGACATGCTCGCCGAGAAGACGAAGGGGAACATCACGCCGGAGGAGGAGAAACTGCTCTCGACGATGGTGCGCGAACTGAAGCTCAACTACGTCGACGAGAAGTCGAAGGACCAGAAGCCGCAATGACCATCGGGATCTTCGGGAACGCGACGAAAGAGGCGCTGCCGGAAGCGGTCGCGTCGCTGCTGCGGTTCGCCGCGGAGTACGGCGTCGGCGTGCTGCTCCACGAGGGACTGCGGACGGTCCTGGGACCGCCGGCGCCGGGGAACCCCGGACGCACGTTCCGGACGGGGGAGGAACTCGTCTCCTCGTGCGATATGATCGTGGCCATCGGCGGCGACGGCACCATGCTCAGCGCCGCCCGCATGGCGGGACGGAGCGGCGTCCCCATCCTCGGCATCAACCTCGGCAAGCTCGGATTCCTGGCCGAAGTTCCGCCGGAGGAGATGGAGCCGTTCGTCCGTGACATCGCGGAAGGGAGGTTCGTGGTGGAGGAGCGTTCGGTGCTCCGCATCGAATCGGAACTGGACCCGGAAGAACTGTTCGCCCTCAACGAGGCGGTCATCGACAAGAGCAGCTCGATGCGCGTCATCCATCTCTCGGTGCACGTGGACGACGAGTTCCTCGTCAGTTATCAGGGGGACGGCATCATCGTGGCGACGCCGACCGGTTCCACCGGTTACGCGCTCGCGGCGGGCGGTCCCATCATCGCCCCGGCGTCGCGCGTCATCGTGATCCAGCCCATCTCGCCGCATTCCCTCTCCGCCCGCACCGTCATCGTCCCGGACACGAGCCGCATCCGCATCACCGTCAGCGAACGGTCGGACCAGGCGAGGCTCACGGCGGACGGACAGACCGAAAAGCTCATCGCGCCTCCGGGAAGCGTCACCATCCGCACGGCGGAGCATACGGTGCGGCTGGTGAAGAGGAAGGAGCGGAGCTACTTCGACGTGCTCCGGGCGAAACTGCTGTGGGGAAGCGACATCCGTCTGAAGGGAGAGACGGGGATATGAACCGGACGGTCATGGCGCTGGCGCTCTTCATCGCCGGATGCTCGGCGGCGCCGTACGACGTATCGGTGGAACCGAACGGGAACCGCATCGTCACCGGGCATTTCACGCGCAGCGTGTTCACGGCGGACAGCGTGATGAACGTATGGTACTCTTCCCGCTACCGCACGTACGAACCTGATGCCGCGGACCTCCGGGCGGTCGCCGCGGCGGCGGAAGGGGTCCGGTTCGTCGTCATTCTCGGAACATGGTGCGGAGATTCGAAACGGGAGATACCGCACTTCTACCGCATCGCGGACATGGCCGGGATCCCCGAGGAGCGCATCGACCTGTACGGGGTGGACCGGTCGAAGAAGGGGATGGACGGCGTCGAAGAACGGTATCATCTCGACCGTGTGCCCACCATCGTGGTGGAGCGGCAGGGAAGGGAGGTCGGACGCATCGTCGAAATGCCGGTGGAGACGTTGGAAAAGGACCTTCGGACCATCCTCGAAGCGAAATAAAAAAGGCCGGACGCGTGTCCGGCCTTCTCATTTTATAAGGGAAGCATCCGCATCAGCGG
>WBUG01000042.1 GCA_008933835.1 Bacteroidota bacterium
AACGGAAGGCGCAGGCGAAGAACCTGCTGGCGCTCATGCCGCGCCAGGCGCTCCACGCGAAACGCCTCGGGTTCGTGCATCCGGTGACGGGGGAGATGATGCGGTTCGACAGCGAGCTGCCGGAGGACATGAGCGGCCTCATCGTGCGCTTGCGCGATGTCCATTCCGGCCGCTGAGAAATTCCGCCGATCCGACCGTCATCATCGTGTGCTCCCCAACGACGGAAGGATGCCGAACGGTCTCCACCGTCACAGGGCAAGTTCCTACCGCACGAGAACGGCTCTTCGTGTCGCGATCATCCTCCCGCCGCTCTCGACTGATCCCCTTACGGTGAAAAGATAGACTCCCGAGGCGAGTCCGGTTCCGGATTCGTCCATCCCGTTCCATCGTATCGCGTGGGAGCCGGCCTCCCGCTCTACCGGGCTGGTACGATAGACCTCCCTGCCCATCATATCACTGATGATGATCTCTACGGTCGTGCGACGGTTCAGCGAGTAACGGACCGTCGTTTCGGGGTTGAACGGATTGGGATAGACATCGAGCGATACGAACGTTCGGAGCGCCGCATCATTTTTTTTTACCGAGAGGAGCGCGGTTGAGAAGATCTCGGTGCTTGACAGATATCCCGCCGCCCCGTACCCGCTGGCACAGATATGGAGCCATTCCCCGTTCGAACGCCTCACGGATGCGCTCTGCCCGGTGAGCCAGGCCGTCGGTTTGTTCGGCAGTTTCGTCCACACGTTCCGGCCGACATCGAAATGGTATTGTTCGTCGGAACGGGTCGTGAAGGTGTTGTTGGTGCTCCCTCCGGTCATGATGATGCCGTTCTGCCACCGGTTGGCGTCGAAGAATGTCCGGGTCGCGCCGGGGTACGATGCCCCCCTGGTCCAGACGATCTTCGAACGGTCGTTCTGATCGATCACCCCGATATGGACATCCTTGTAGTACGTCGGTGAGAAGAAGTAGTCGGTCCCGCCGATGTACACCAGCGTGTCTCCGGCGATGGAGAATCCCCCGAAATTGAGCTGTGACGCCGACGGGATTCCGGTGGCGTACCGCCACCGGTCGGTGCGGGCGTTGTATACCAGCACCACCGCGGGCGACGAACCCGAGAATCCTCCTGCGATGTAGATGAGACTGTCCTGATACGACACCGCTTTCGCGTCGCCGTGGTTCAACGGGAGCGGTTGTGCGGTCGACCATACGTTCTCGCGGATGTTGTATCTCCAGACGGTCGATGTTCCCGAGCCCGGAGGGTCGATCACGCCGCCGATCACGTACAGGGAGTCCTTCAGGACGGCCGTCGCCCCGCCGAGCAGCCCGGTCGGATGCGCGGCGACCGTCGTCCAACGGTCCTCCGACACACTGTACCGCTGCACGGCGGAGGTCAACAGATCGTTCAGGCTCCGCCCGGAAACGATGAACAGGAACGCGGTATCGCCCGAGACATACGAGGCGGTGTTGCCGGCGCGGACAGGAATGGGCGTCGGTGAGGCGCTCTTCCAGTGTTGTCCGTACGATCGTGCCAGGAGGATCGTGCTCAACAGCAGGATGGTCCGTACGTTCATGGTCTCCTCGATGATGATGGGTGAAGGTGGCCGGAGGAGAATATACGGCGTGCGGACGGCCTCTCAAACGGGAATTCGATGAAGCGGACGGTTGAAGCGGCGGAACGGACACTACAAGTGGTGCGCTCGCGGTCGGAGGATCCTCGCGAGGGCATCGCGGTATGTGCGGCTCATGAGAAGGGTGCGGCCGGAACGGAGGACGACGAGATAATCACCGCGGAGCCGCGTGCGGATCTCTTTGACCATGGCCGTGTTGACGGCAGCGGAACGATGGATGCGGACGAACGTGGCGGGAAGCTGAGCCACCGCCTGCGTCAGCGTCATATGGACCAAATGGACCCGCTTCGCCGTGATGCGGACATAATCCCCCTCCGCCTCCACCGACTCGATCTCGTGCAGGGGGATGAGCGATTGCGTCCCTCTGTTCCTGACGGTCAGCATCGGCGGGACCGCCGCCGCCGTCTCCTTCAGCACCGCCTGTACTTTCGACAACTCTTCGGCGATGTTGCCGGACGCGAGGACCTTCCGGACGCGTTCCAGGGAACGGTCGACCCTGTCCTCTTCGAACGGTTTTACGATGTAGTCCACGGCATTCACATCGAACGCCCTGACCGCATGGTCGTGGTAGGCGGTCACGAAGACGACCAGCGGCATGGCCTCGGGGGGCAGTGCTCGGAGGAGGGCGAATCCGTCGGGGTCCGGGATGCGGATATCGAGGAACAGCACGTCCGGACGCAGCGCGGTGACCTCTCGGAGCGCCGAAACCCCGTCGCGGCAGAGGGCCGAAACCGTTACATCGGCGTGCCGCTCGAGCGTGTGCCGGAGCGCGGTGCGGGCGTGCGGTTCATCCTCGACGATGACCACCTTCATCCGCGCTCCGGAATGATCAGTTCGGCGATGATGCGGCCGTCCTGTTCGAACAGACGGAACGACGAACGGTCTCCGTACAGTTGCTGAAGACGGTCCCGGGTGGAGGAAAGACCGATACCGAGGGACGGGTCCGCTCCGCTCCGGAGCATACCCGGATTGCCGATGCGTATCGTCAGCCGGCCGTCTTCGGTACGGGCAGAGATCGTGACCGTGCCGGGTGCGGAAGAGCGTTCGATACCGTGTCGGATGGAGTTCTCGACGAGCGGCTGCAGCAGCAGGTTCGGAACGAGGCGGCCACCGGTGCCTTCGCCGATCTCGATCTCCACCTGCAGTGTGTCCTCGAAACGTATCCGTTCGATCTCCAGGTACTTCTCCACCAGTACCATCTCGTCGTGCAGGGTGTGCTCCTGTACGTTCATGCCGGTCAGGGTCATGCGCAGCAGCTCGCTCAACCGCACCAGCATCCGGCGCGCCGTGTCGGGGTCGGTGTGAATGAGGGACGAAACGGTGTGCATGGTATTGAAGAGAAAATGCGGCTGCAGCTGCAGCTTCAGCGCCTGAAGACGGGATTCCGCCAGCTGAGTCTCGAGGATCGAGGCGTGGAGCTGACGGTCTCGGTATGCGCTGTAGAACCGCAGGCCCTGGACCGCGCCGATGATGGCGCCGTAGGTGAGCACGTTGCGATGGAACCGCAGGACGAGATTGAACACGATGTGCTCGTTGAGGTCGAACGGACGTCCGATGAACGCCGGCATCTGCTGGCAGACACCGATGAGCCCGGCGAGCGACGCATGCAGGACGCTGTGCACGAGCGCGATCAGCACGCAGAGCGCGGCATGGACGGCGGTCATCCGGATCCAGGTGGACCGCGTGAACGGGAACCGGTACGCCGCGGCGATGGCGATCAATCCGAGCGGGACCCAGGCGAGCGCTTCGGGGACGATGAGGAGGAACATGAACCGGAACGAGTACTGCGACGGTGACTGGGTCTGATAGTAAAGGTACGATTCACTGGTGAAATACAGCGCGAAGAGGGTCCAGAAGAGGAGGTAGAGAAGGAACTGGAGTGAACGATCGCGCATACGCCCGCCCATCGTGGGAGGTCACTTCCGGCGTGATTCCAGCGAGAGCCGTTCCAGGCTCGGCTGGTATCCCGCGACGAAGACCTCTTCGGTCATCGTGAAGTTGACGGTGGGGGCCATCTCGATCCGCTTGAAGAGCGAATTGGGGATGTCCGCGATGCGGGTGACGATGCCGATCTTGATCCCCGGCGGGAACGCGTTGCTGTACTCGGACGTGATGACCGCGTCCCCTTCCTTCACGTCCAGCGATTTCGGCACCTCCTTCAGCAGCAGGGTCGTACCGTCCCACGCCACGATGCCGTCGGCCCGGCTCCGCTGCACCTTGGCGCTCGCCCGGAAATCGACGTTCAGCACCAGCTGTCCGATGGCGTACGACCCGCTCACCGCCACGATGCGTCCCACCAGCCCCTCTCCCGTCACGATGGGATTCCCCACGAGCACGCCCCGGTCCTCCCCCGCATCGATGGTGATGGTGTTCCGCAGCAGGTTCAGGTTCTTCGCGACGATGCGTCCGGCGGTCAGCGGGACGGACGAGGTCTCTTTGAGCGCGATGAGGGAACGGAGGCGGATGGCCTCGAGCCGCGCTTCGCGCAGCTGGTTCACTTCGTCCGCCAGCGTCGCGTTCACCGACCGGAGCAGTTCGTTCTCGGCGCGCAGGGCGGAGAGGTTCGGCAGGAAGGAGAAGGTCTGCTGGACGGCGCCGAGCGTGCCGACGGTGAGGGAGCGGATGAACCGGATCTGGGGGTTGTCGTTGAAGACCAGGAGCACCACCGAGACGGCGACGAGCGCCGTCACCAGGACGTACTCCTTGAAGAGGTAGAGGTATTGGTAGATTCGCTGGAGCATCGGTCGGCGGGCCGCCGGGTCAGTACCGGCGGCTGGTGATCATCACCTTCTGGTACTTCTCGAGGTTCTCCATCACTTTACCGGTGCCGCGGGCCACCGCCGTGAGCGGGTCCTCCGCCACGTGCACCGGGAGGTTCGTCTCCAGGCGCAGCCGTTCGTCGAGCCCCTTCAGCAGCGCGCCGCCGCCGGAGAGCATGATGCCGCGGTCCAGGATGTCCGACGCCAGTTCGGGCGGCGTCCGCTCCAGCGTGATCTTCACGCCGTTCACGATGGCCTGTACGCACTCGCTGAGCGCCTCGCGGATCTCCACCGAGCTCGCCTCGGTCGTCTTCGGGATGCCGTTCACCAGGTCGCGCCCCTTCACCTGGATGGTCACCTCCTCCTTCATCGGCATGACCGATCCCACCTCGCACTTGATGGCCTCCGCGGTCCGTTCGCCGATGAGGATGTTGTGGTTCTTCTTGAAGAACTGGATGATGGCGGAGTTCATCTCGTCCCCCGCGATCCGGATGGACTCTTCGTTCACGATGCCGGAGAGGGCGATGACCGCGATCTCGGTGGTGCCGCCGCCGATGTCCACCACCATGTTGCCGACCGGCGCCTCAACGTCCAGGCCGATGCCGATGGCCGCGGCCATCGGTTCGGCGATGAGGTGCACTTCCTTCGCGCCGGCATGTTCGGCGGAGTCGCGCACGGCGCGCTTCTCGACCTCGGTCACGCCGCTCGGCACGCAGATGACGATGCGGCGGCTCGGCAGCCAGCTGGAATGGATCTTCTTGATGAACTCGCGCAGCATCCCCTCGGCGATCTCGAAGTCGGCGATGACGCCGTCGCGCATCGGCCGGATGGTGCGGATGTCGCGGTGCGTGCGTCCGAGCATCTCCCGCGCCTCGTTCCCGATGGCCACGATCTTCTTCGTGTTCCGGTCGAACGCCACGATGGAGGGCTCGTTCAGCACGATGCCTTTCCCCTTCATCCACACCAGCGTGTTGGCGGTACCGAGGTCGATCGCGATGTCGGCGGAGAAAAAATCGAACACACCCATAGTCTCTCTCAGTGTTTGAAGTGACGGATACCGGTGAACACCATCGCGATGCCGTGACGGTCCGCGGCCGCGATGACCTCCTCGTCGCGGATGGAACCGCCCGGCTGGATCACCGCGGTGGCGCCGGCGCTCACCGCTTCCAACAGTCCGTCCGCGAAGGGGAAGAATGCGTCGGACGCGACGGCGCTTCCGGTTAAAGATAACTTACTTTCGTGAGATTTCCATACGGCAATTTTGGACGAATCGACGCGCGACATCTGCCCCGCGCCGACCGCCAGGGTCCGGTCCTTCAGTCCGTACACGATGGCGTTCGATTTCACGTGCTTCACCACCGTCCAGGTGAAGAGCATCGCCTCGAGCTCGTCCTCGGTGGGACGGCGCTGCGTCACCACCCGCAGCTGCGAGGGGTCGAGCCGGTGCCGGTCCCGCGTCTGCACCAGCAGTCCGCCGGGCACGGAACGCACGTCCCATCCCTCCGTACCGGCGCCGGGCGAGGCCTGCAGCAGCCTCCGGTCCTTCTTCTTCATCAGCAGTTCCAGCACGCCGGGTTCGAACGAGGGGGCGATGATGATCTCGGTGAAGATCTCGTTCATGGCGGCGGCCGCGGCCATGTCCAGCGGACGGTTCACCGCGATGATGCCGCCGAACGGCGCCTTGGTGTCGGTCGCGAACGCCTTCCGGTACGCCTCCTCCAGCGTCGCGCCGGTCGCCGCGCCGCAGGGATTGGTGTGCTTGATGATGACCGCGGCGGGCTGGTCGAACTCCCCCGCCAGCGCGGCGGCGGCTCCGGCGTCGATGATGTTGTTGAACGACAGTTCCTTGCCGTGCAGTTTCTTCAGTGCACGGTCGAACGAGCCGTAGAGGGCGGCGGACTGATGCGGGTTCTCGCCGTACCGCAGGTCGGACTGCTTCCGGTACGACACGGTGAGGGTCTCCGGCAGCGAATCCGTCCGGTCCTTCGTCAGAAACGCGGCGATGGCGGCGTCGTAGTGGGCCGTGTGGCGGAAGACCTCGGCCGCGAGCTCGAAACAGGTCGATTCGGAGATGCCGCCGTTCTCCTCGAGTTCCTTCAGGAACGGTTCGTACCGCCGGCTGTCGACGATGACCGCGGTGAACCGGTGGTTCTTCGCGGCGGAGCGGAGCATGGTCGGACCGCCGATGTCGATGTTCTCGATGGCGTCCGCCATCGTGACGCCCGGCTTCGCGACGGTCTCCTCGAACGGATAGAGGTTCACCACCACCAGGTCGATGGGGGCGATGCCGTGCTCCTGCAGCTGGCGCCGGTGCTCCGGATCGTCCAGCACCGCGAGCAGTCCGGCGTGCACCGCGGGATGCAGCGTCTTCACCCGTCCGTCGAGGATCTCCGGGAAGCCGGTCACCTCGGAGATCTGCTTCGCCGGGATGCCGTTCTTCTGCAGCAGCGCGTGGGTTCCGCCGGTGGAGATGATCTCGACCCCCCGGCGGTGGAGGGCGGCGGCGAACTCGACGATGCCGGTCTTGTCGGAGACGCTGATGAGGGCGCGGGAGATGGTGAGCACGTTGGGGTCCTTGGTGTTGCCGTTCATTGTCCGATGCTCCCTTCCGCGAACATCGTGACGACTTCGGGAAGGATGCGGTGTTCCACGTTCAGTACTTTCGCTGCCAGCGATTCCGGCGTCTCGCCGGGGGCGAGGGTGACGATGTCCTGCAGCAGGATGCGTCCCCGGTCGTACTCCTCGTCCACGAGATGCACCGTGGCGCCGGAGATGCGGTCCCCCGCGGCGATGACCGCCTCGTGCACGCGCATGCCGTACATCCCCTCGCCGCCGTACTTCGGCAGGAGCGCAGGGTGGATGTTGATGATGCGTCCGCGGTACGCCGCGACGACCGGTGCGTCGAGCTTCTTCATGTAGCCGGCGAGGACCACCAGCTCCGCGCCGTGCCGGTGCAGCGCGTCCAGCACCGCGGCGGAGAACGACGCGTCGTCATCGAACCGCTGCCGGCTGAGATGCAGTGCGGGAATGCCGTTGGCGCGGGCGAACGAGAGCGCACCCGAACCGGAATTGTTGCTGATGACGGCGACGATGCGGGCGGCGACGGCCCGTGCGGCAAGGGAACGGTGCAGCGCTTCGAGGTTCGAACCGCGACCGGAGGCGAAGACGGCGATGTTCAACACGCGTGGGTCCCTTCGTCGGCGTTCCGACCGCTGCGGACGAACAACGGGACACGCCGGAAACGCCGGTAGGGCTTCCATCGACGATGAAAGAACGAATGGGCGTCTGCAGGACCGTCAGTTGAACCGCTGCGGAGGGTGAAATTCACTACAAATGTAAGCAAGACCGCGTGGTTTGTCAATACAAATCACGGTATTTCAACGGGTTACGGCGATTTTTTACCGGCCGGATGAGACAGCTCCCTCGTCGAACGACAGTGTCCCCTTTCGCGAATCGAGCGTCGCACGGATGCCGATCGGCATTGTCACCTTGCGCGGCACGTGACCGTACACCAGCCCCCGTGCGGCCGGACGCCGGACGCCGGCGAACATGTCCGTGAGGATCTGCTCCGCCGTCAGGAACGGTTTGGAGGTGTCGGACGCTTTCACGTCGGTCAGCTCGCCGATGACCGTCCCCCGCACCTGCTCGAACACCCGCGCGATGCGGAGGTGGTTCATCATCCGGTCGAACCGGTAACACTCCTCTTCGATCTCCTCGATGAAGAGGAGCGCGTCACGGTAGGAGGGGGCGTACGGGGTTCCGTGAATGGCGGTGATGAGCGACAGATTGCCGCCGAGCAGCCGGCCGGACGCTGTACCGGGGACCAGCGGGAGCAACGGCCGTCCGTCGGGATTCGGCACGGGACCTTGTTTTTTGGACGATGTGACGGTCCGCCAGAAATGTTCTTCGGTGAACGGATCGATGCTCTTCCACATCTCGACCCCCGCCATCGGACCAGAGAAGGTCACCAGACCGGTCTTGCGGAAGATGGCGAGCTGCAGCGCGGTCAGGTCGCTGTAGCCGACGAGGATCTTCGGGTTCCGGCGGATGAGCCGGTAGTCCAGCAGCGGAAGCAGCCGCGGCGTACCGTACCCGCCCCGGACGGCGATGACGGCCTTCACCGTCCGGTCCGCGAACATCGAATTGATGTCCGCCGCGCGCTCTTCGTCCGTGCCGGCGAGGTAGCCGTACACCTTGTGGACGTTCCGTCCGAGCGTCACTCGGTAGCCGAGCCGTTCCAGGTACTCCGCCCCTTTGGTGATCTTTTCGAGCGTGCTCGGCGGACTGGCGGGAGCGACGATTCCGATGACGTCTCCCTTCCGGAGGGGTGCGGGCTTGATCACGGGCATGGTGTCTCCTTCATGTCGATGACGGTGAATCGGTACGTGAGGGTGAGTTCGGCGCCCCGCGCCTTGTCCGACGGCGCGGAGTTCAGGATGCCGGCGAAGCGTGCGCTCAGCGGTCCGCGGGAGAGTTCCGCTCCGGCGCGGAGCGTGGCGAGCCGGGGAACGCCCGGTCCGGTGTGTCCGTCGCGCCCCGCGGCCTGAACGTACAGCGACGCGTCCGTCGAGACCGGATGCCGGTACTCGGCGCCGTACACGAACATGTCGTGCTGCGAGCCGAGGCGCGCCGGGTCGCTGTAGATGGCGAGACCCGCGTTCACCAGCAGCCGTCCGGTGAAGCTCTTCTCGAACAGGAAGACCGAGTAGAAGTTCATCTCGTCCACGCCGAGCCCCGATTCGTTGCTGGCGTTCGGCATCTGCACGCCGAGCCGCATGCCGGCGGTCAGGCCGTGCCGCCGTTCCTGCAGTACCGTGAACTTGGTCCAGACCGTGAAGTCGCCGATGTCCGCCGTGCGGTCGTTGGTGGTCGTGACCGCCGCGTTGAAGGCGGGGCGCCGTTCGCGCACCGTCAATGCGGTGAGCAGTGTTCCTTCGAGCTGCATCTCCGCGTACTCGCTGACGGCGATGCCGAAGCGGAGCGTGCCGACCCTGGCGAGGTCGCCCGAGAGGCCGGAGAGGGGGAACGGCTGGTCATGCAGGTAACCGGCCCCGAGCGACACCGCGGCCTCACCGGCGTTCAGGACGGAGGCCGGTTCGACCGGGAGCGGCTGTTGCTGTGCGGCGAGAAGGACGGGATACAGGAGGAGGAACCGGAGTCTCAATCACGTCGGGGGTTGAGTGATAAGGACGGGGCCGGCGCGCCGGCCCCCGTGATGTGCGTCAGACCCCGGCGTGATGCGGGGCCGGTGCGGCGACGCGTTTCTCGAACTCGTCGCGGAACCGCTTCACGAAGCTCTGCACCGGCCACGCGGCGGCGTCGCCGAGCGCGCAGATGGTGTTCCCCTCGATCTGGTTGGCCACCTCCACCAGCATCTCCACATCTTCCGGACGTGCGTCGCCGTGCTCGAACCGGTGGAGCATCTTCTCGAGCCAGCCGGTCCCTTCGCGGCAGGGGGTGCACTGTCCGCACGATTCGTGGTGGTAGAAGTGGGCGATACGGGCGAGCACGCGGACGATGTCCGTGTCCTCGTCCATCACGATGAGTCCCGCGGTTCCGACGGAGGAGCCGGCCGCTTTGAGCGAATCGGCGTCCATGCAGACCCCCTCAAGGTTCTCGCCGCGGAGCACCATGGTGGAGGAACCGCCGGGGATGACCGCCTTGATGCGCTTCCCGTTCGGGACGCCGCCGGCGTACTCGTTGATGAGCGTCAGCAGCGGAACGCCGGTCGGCACTTCAAAGACCCCCGGTCTGTTCACATGCCCGCTGATGCCCACCAGGATCGGTCCCGGATGCTTCGGCGCGCCGATGGCGGCGTACCATTCCGCCCCCTTGCTGATGATGAGCGGGATGTTGGACATCGTCTCGACGTTGTTGATGGTCGTCGGCTGGCCCCAGAGACCCTTCTGCGCCGGGAACGGCGGCTTCACACGCGGATAACCGCGCTCCCCTTCGATGGAGTTCATCAGCGCCGATTCCTCGCCGCAGATGTACGCCCCCGCGCCGGAATGGGTGTAGATGCGGGTGGAGAAGCCGGAGCCGAGGATGTTATCGCCGATATATCCCTTGGAGGCCGCCTGGTCGAGCGCGGCGTCGACCATCCGGATCCAGTGCCGGTACTCGCCGCGGATATAGATGTATGCGGCGGTGATGCCCATCGCGTAGCAACCGATGAGGATGCCTTCGATCATCAGGTGCGGGTTGAACTCGAAGATCTGCCGGTCCTTGAACGTGCCGGGTTCCGATTCGTCGCCGTTCACCGCCAGGTACTTCGGCCGGTCGTTCCCTTTCGGCATGAAGGACCACTTCAGTCCGGTGGGGAAGCAGGCGCCGCCGCGTCCGCGGAGGCCCGACCTCTTGACCACGTCGATGACCTCGTCCGGCTTCATCTGCAGCGCCGTGCGCAGCGCGGCGTATCCGCCGTGGCGTTCGTACACGTCGATGGTGTGGAGATCGGGGATGTCGGGGAGGATGTGCTTTTCCATGGTATCGCGTTCCGTTGGTCCGGCCGGGCCGGTATCGTTCGTCAGCGCAGGGACGAGAGCAGCTGCTCCGTCTTCTCCGCGGTGAGATGTTCGTGGTACCGCTCGCCCACGGCGAGCATCGGGGCGCCGCCGCAGGCCCCCATGCACTCCACTTCGCTCACGGTGAACCGCCCGTCGGCGGAGGTCTGTCCGGCCTTCGCGCCGCACACCCGCTCCACCGTCTCGAGGATGCGGTCCGAACCGCGGAGCATGCACGAGACGTTCGTGCAGACCTCGATGTGGTGCCGGCCGAGCTTCGTGTCGTTGAACATCGTGTAGAAGGTGACGACCCCCAGCACGTGCGCATGGTCCACGCCGACGAGGTCGGCGACGTACCGCATCATCTCCTGCGAGATCCAGCCCTCCTGCTCCTGCGCGAGCCAGAGCACGGGGAGGAGGGCCGCCTTCTTCTCGGGATACCGGGCGAACAGCGCCTCGGCCTTCTTCAGATTCTCTTGTGTCAGCATGGTGCTTTCCGTTGTGTCTGCTGCGGGTGGTTCGGTCGCGGACTACTTGTCCGCCTCTCCCATCACCGGGTCGAGGCTGCCGAGCACCGCCACGATGTCGGAGATCATCCCTCCCTCGATGAGGTGGGGGGTGGACTGCAGGTTCATGAACGAAGGGGAACGGATCTTGAGGCGCCACGGATGGCCTTCGCCGCGGGACTGGATGTAGAAGCCGAGCTCCCCTTTGGAACCCTCCACCGCATGGTACACCTCGCCCACCGGCGGGTTCACGCCGAAGTTGACGAGCATGAAGTCGTGGATGAGCTCCTCCATCTTGGTGTAGACCCGTTCCTTGCGCGGCAGGACCTTCTTCGGTTCGTTGGCGTGCACGGGCCCGGCGGGGATCTTCTCCAGGCACTGCCGCACGATCTTCACGCTCTCCTTCACCTCGTTCACCCGCACGTAGTAGCGCGACAGGGAGTCGCCGCCGTTGGAGACCGGGACGGCGAAGTCCAGTTCCGGATAGACCAGGTACGGTTCGCTCCGGCGGATGTCATGCTCGACGCCGGTCCCGCGGATGTTCGGCCCGCCCAGTCCGAGGGCGATGGCCTTCTCCCGGGTGATGACCCCGACCCCTTCCAGCCGCTCCACGAAGATCCGGTTGGTGTTGAGCATCGAGATGCACTCGTGGAACTTCGCCGGGAAGGTGTCCAGGAAGGCGGAGATAGCTGCCGCCACCTCGGGCGTCATGTCGTGCGCCAGGCCGCCGATGCGGGTGAAGCTGGTGGTGAATCGGGCGCCGGTGAGCAGTTCGAAGATGTCGTACAGCCGTTCGCGTTCGGTGAAGGTCCAGGTGAACACGGTCAGCGCTCCCACGTCCATCGCCAGGGCGCCGATGCCGACCAGGTGCGACGAGATGCGCGCCAGTTCCGAGATGATGGTGCGGATGTACTGCGCGCGCTTCGGCGCTTCGATGCCGACGAGCTTCTCCACCGCCAGAACGTAGGCAGTGTTGTTCATCAGAGGAGAGAGGTAGTCCAGCCGGTCCGTGTGCGGGATGTACTCGTGGTACGACATGTTCTCCGCCAGCTTCTCATAACCGCGGTGCAGGTACCCGAGCTCCGGTACGCATGCCACCACCGTCTCGCCGTCCAGTTTGATGAGGAGCCGGAGCACGCCGTGAGTGGCGGGATGCTGCGGACCCATGTTCAGGACCATCTCGTTGTCGAGCGCGTCGTCGAAGTGGACCGAGGTGTTCTTGTTCTCCAGCGCAGCGAGGATCTTCTGCTGCCGGATCTCCATGGCTTGATCGATGTTCATGTGCGTGCGGTTCCCTTATTTTCTCGGCAGCGGGATGGAGTCGGGGATGCCCATCATCGGGAAGTCCTTGCGGAGCGGGTGGTGGGCGAAATCCTCCGGCATGTACATCCGGCGCAGGTCCGGATGACCGTCGAACACCACGCCGAACATGTCGTACGTTTCGCGCTCCGGCCACTCGGCGCCCGGCCATACGGCGGTGACGGAGGGGCAGTGCGGATGCGACTCGTCCACGGACACTTTCAGGCGGATGCGGTGACGGTGCGTCATCGAGTAGAGATTGTAGATGACCTGGAACCGCTCCTCGGGCGTGTAGGCGTCCGCTCCGCAGACGTCGCTGCAGTAGTCGAAGGAGGCCGCCGGGTCGTCGCGGAGGAAGGTGCAGACCGGGACGATGTCGTCCTTCCGCACCCGGACGGTGGTCTCGCCGCGGAACTCGTTGACCTCGAGCACGCTCTGCGGGAAGCGCGTGCGGAGGGATTCGATGATGGTGGTGAGCATACGGTGGCCGGGGATGGAGTTCAGTTGTTGACGCCCTGGATCTGGAGCAGCTGCTGCTGTTCGAGGCGTTCGGCGGCGACGGTCATCGGGGTGCTGCGGCTCTCGCCCCGCTGGATCTTCTCCTGGATCATCATCAGCGCGTGGAGGAGGTTGTCCGGGCGCGGCGGGCAGCCGGCGACGTAGACGTCCACCGGCAGGAACTGGTCGATGCCCTGCACCACGGAGTAGGTGCGGTACATGCCGCCGGAGGAGGTGCAGGCGCCCATGGCGATGACCCACTTCGGGTCCGGCATCTGGTCGTAGATCTTCCGGACGACGGTGGCCATCTTATAGGTGGTGGTGCCGGCCACCAGGAGCAGGTCCGACTGGCGGGGCGAGAAGCGGAACACTTCGGAGCCGAACCGCGCGACGTCGAACTTCGGCATCGCGAACGCCATCATCTCGATGCCGCAGCACGAGATGCCGAGGGGCATCGGCCAGACGGAGTTCTTGCGGCACCAGTTGATCGCCGAATCGATGGTGGTGGTGAGGGCGGAATCGCCGAAGGCATGCTCTAATCCCATTGCAACGCTCCCTTTTTCAGAATGTAGACGTAGCCGACGAAGAGGATGACGATGAAGAGCACCATCTCGATGAAGCCGAACAGTCCCAGCGCGCGGAAGTTCACCGCCCACGGGTACAGGAAGATGACCTCGATGTCGAACAGGATGAAGAGCACCGCCACCATATAGTACTTCACGGAGAAGCGCTCGCGGGCACTGCGCACGGGGGGCATGCCGCTCTCGTACGTGGAGAGCTTTTCCGCGTTCGGTCGTGACGGGCCGAGCAGCCGGTGCAGTGTCAGGAACACCAGGCCCATCAGCACGCCGACGCCGAGCATGATGACGATGGGAATGTAGTTATGCATGACGATCCGTTCTTATAATAGAGAGCATATCGAAGGCAAGGTATCGAAAAAATGCTCTAAAGTCAATGAATTGAATTGGTTACGCATCATCGTCATTGCATCACCCGTGTGTTTTTCACCGATCCGTTGCGGAAGGTGCCTCGAAAACGACGGAACGTCTTTGTCCGTTCCGTCGCATGCATCATGCGCACGGAGAGAAGGGTGACGGCCGCTTCCCGATGCCGTCCGGCGGACCGTACGCCTCCGCCGCACGGGGGAGGACTCCGTATAACGGACGATAAGACCGGAGCGGTCTCCGTACCGGCCGTCTCCGGTTCGGTCCGCCGGAAGGGGGCGTCCGTATCCTATAACGGCCTTTACGGCGCTTCCGCGGAAGGGCGGTGCACGACCGTCGCCGGCACCGGACCGGTCCCCGGAGCCCGCCGTTCGAATTATAACGGAAGCCGCGGCCGCCCCCTCCTCGAACGCTTGTCTATAACGGCGGTATGTGGCAATCGTCAAAACGGAATTCGAGCCTCCCTGCGGTGTCAAGTTAAGTTTTTTCCCTGTAAGCGGGAGGAAATTGGACCTCATTTTTTGCTTGACTTGCGGTGGCTAACCCTCTATATTCGCTTGTAGTTATACAGCAGCACGCGTTTTTCCCCGCTTTCTTTCGTTAACAATGGCATCACACTGAATGGGGCCCTTTCCTGTAAAGGAAGGGAGAAGGGATCTTTTCCCTTCAAAAAAGCCTTTTTCAGCCTAAAACAGAGTAAGTAGTATACTTTTCAAAAATTTATCATCATCTATAACAGGGTATTTTAAGAGGAGGGCCTAACCCGATGAGTGATACCAAGGTAGCCGTGTCACAGACCACGTCCCGGACCGATTCCGGGGTTCGTGGGCTCTCGTTCCGGCGTTATTTCACCAAGGCAGGTATCCATCCGTTCGACCAGGTCGAATGGGAGTTGCGGACCGCGGTGATCAGCAATGAAAAAGGGGAGAAGATCTTCGAGCAGAAGGATGTCGAGATCCCCAAGTCCTGGTCCATGACCGCAACCAACGTCGTGGTCTCCAAATATTTCCACGGACAGCTCGGCACACCGGAGCGTGAGCGGAGCGTCCGCCAGATCGTCGACCGTGTCGCGACCGCGACGGTGACGTGGGGAAAGAAGATGGAGTACTTCGCCTCCCCCGAGGATGCGGAGATCTTCTATCATGAACTGTGCTACATCCTCGTGAACCAGTACATGGCCTTCAACAGTCCGGTCTGGTTCAACGTCGGCATCGAAGAGAAGCCGCAGTGCTCCGCCTGCTTCATCAATTCCGTGCAGGATTCGATGGACTCCATCCTCACGCTCGCCCGCACCGAAGGGATGCTCTTCAAGTGGGGGTCCGGCACCGGTTCCAACCTCTCCACGCTCCGCTCCTCCAAGGAAGCGCTGGCGGGGGGCGGCACCGCCTCCGGACCGGTCTCCTTCATGAAGGGGTTCGACGCGTTCGCCGGCGTCATCAAGTCCGGCGGCAAGACGCGCCGCGCGGCGAAGATGGTCATCCTCAACGCCGGTCATCCGGACGTGGTGGAGTTCATCAACTGCAAGGCGGTGGAAGAGAAGAAGGCGTGGGCGCTCATCGACGCCGGGTATGACGGCGGATTCAACATCCCCGGCGGCGCGTACGACTCGGTGTCGTACCAGAACGCCAACCATTCGGTCCGCGTTACGGACGAGTTCATGAAGGCGGTGCTGGAGGACAAGGAGTGGTCCACGAAGGCGGTCCGGACCGGAAAACCGGTGGAGACCTACCGTGCGCGGGACATCATGCGCCAGATCTCCGAGGCGGCGTGGATCTGCGGCGATCCCGGGATGCAGTTCGACACCACCGTGAACGCCTGGCACACCTCCTCCAACACGGCGCGCATCAACGCCTCCAACCCGTGCAGCGAGTACATGTACCTGGACGATTCGGCGTGCAACCTCGCGTCGCTCAACCTGATGAAGTTCCGCACCGAGAACGGGGAGTTCGACGTGGAGGCGTTCCGCACCGCGGTGGCGCTCACCATCACGGCGCAGGAGATCTTCGTCGAGAACGCCAGCTATCCGACCCCGGCCATCGAGAAGAACAGCCATGACTACCGTCCTCTCGGCCTCGGCTACGCCAACCTCGGCGCGCTGCTGATGGCGCGCGGTCTGGCGTACGACAGCGACGCCGGACGCGACTATGCCGCCGCCGTCACGTCGCTGATGTGCGGCGAGGCGTACGCCCAGTCCGCCCGCATCGCGAAGGAGATGGGGCCGTTCAAGGGCTACGCCGCCAACCGCGAGCCGATGCTGAACGTGATGAACAAGCACAGCATCCACGCGGACAAGATCTCCCGCGAGAACGTCACGCCGGAACTCTGGGAGGCCTCCAGCGCCTCCTGGCGCGATGCCATCGAGCTCGGCACGAAGCACGGGTACCGGAACGGCCAGGCGACCGTGCTGGCCCCCACAGGCACCATCGGCTTCATGATGGACTGCGACACCACCGGCGTGGAGCCGGACATCGCGCTGGTGAAGTACAAGAAGCTCGTCGGCGGCGGTCTGATGAAGATCGTGAACAACACGGTGCCGGAGGCGCTCCGCAAGCTCGGGTACGACAGCGAGGCCATCGAGCACATCGTCTCCTACATCGACAAGAACGACACCATCGAAGGGGCCCCGTTCCTGAAGGAGGAGCATCTTCCGGTGTTCGACTGCGCGTTCAAGCCGGCGAAGGGGAAGCGTTCCATCCAGTACATGGGCCACATCAAGATGATGGGCGCCACGCAGCCGTTCCTCTCCGGCGCCATCTCGAAGACGGTGAACATGCCGAACGACGTGACGCCGGACGACATCATGCAGGCGTACATCGAGTCCTGGAAGCTCGGTCTGAAGGCGGTCGCGGTGTACCGCGACGGCTGCAAGCGCACCCAGCCCCTCTCCACCTCGCTCGACAGCGGGAAGAAGGAGGAGAAGAAGGCCGAAGCGCGTCCGGCCCGCCGCCGGCTCCCCGCCGAGCGCGCCGCGTACACGCACAAGTTCAGCATCGCCGGACACGAAGGCTACATCACCGCCGGCATGTACGAGGACGGGATGCCGGGCGAGGTCTTCATCACCATGTCGAAAGAGGGGTCGACCCTTAGCGGCATGATGGACGCGTTCGCCACCTCCATCTCCATCGCACTGCAGTACGGCGTGCCGTTGAAGGTACTGGTGGACAAGTTCAGCCACATGCGGTTCGAACCCTCCGGCTTCACGCAGAATCCGGACATCCCCATCGCGAAGTCCATCTGCGACTACATCTTCCGGTGGCTCAGCCTGAAGTTCCTCGACAAGGCCGAGCATCCGGTCAGCGTCGTGGCGGAGACCCCGGTGCTCGAGACCGCCAAGGCGGAGGTCCGGGTCGCGGAGACCGTCTCGGCCGCCGAGCGGGGAGAGAAGTACGTGTTCCAGACGCAGGCGGACGCGCCGCCGTGTCACGAGTGCGGCAGCCTGATGATCCGTTCCGGCGCCTGCTACAAGTGCACGCAGTGTGGGAGCACCTCCGGTTGTTCCTGATGTACGGACATCCCGCTGACATTCAGTGGGATGGCAGCACCTCGGGCTGTTCCTGAGCCGCCGCCGAGACGACGTCGAAAGACACCACGATGCCGGGAGATCCCCCGGCATCGTCGTTTTAAACCGCTCCGCCGGTGACGGTCCCCCCTTGACTTTATCGTTTTGAATGTTCTATATTTACTGAACACTCAGAACAAGGGAACCCATGATCCCGAAGCTGACGCCGCACCAGAAGCTGTTCATCGAGGAGTTCGGCAACCTCTACGCCTCCTACGGATTCAAACGGATGAACGGCCTCATCATCGGCCTCCTCCTCACCACCCCCGAACCGCTCTCCCTCGGCGAGATCTGCCGGCTGCTCAACCGTTCCAAAGGGCTCATCTCCGAAGCGACCCGCCGCCTCAACACGCTCGGTTTCATCAAGAAGAGCGGGGGGGCCGACAGCCGGAAGGACTACTACATCGCCGACGCGGACATCTTCATCAACGTCTTCCACTTCAACATGGGGACCGTGCGCAAGAACATCTCCATCGCAGAATCGTTCCTCCACCACCTCGACGGCGATTCGTCCGCCGAGTCGAAACGGTGGAAGGAGAACCTCGCGATGATGGAGGCGTTCTACGAGCACATGAACGACTTCTACAAGGAGTTCGACACCGTGTGGCGGAAGAAGAAAAAGAACCTCCATCAACGAAAGTGAAACGATCATGCGTCTGAACGACAAGGTCGCCATCATCACCGGTGCCGGACAGGGCATCGGAAAGACCACCGCGCTGCTCTTCGCCCGCGAAGGGGCCTCCGTGGTGGTCGCGGACATCAACGCCGCCCACGCCGCCGCCGCCGCCGGAGAGATCACCGCGGCGGGGGGGAAGGCGCTCGCCGTCACCGTCAACGTCGCCGTCGTGGCGGAATGCCAGGCAGCGGTGCAGCGGGCCGCGGAGGCGTTCGGCGCGGTGCACATCCTCGTGAACAATGCCGGCATCACCCGCGACGCCACGCTCGCGAAGATGACCGAGGAACAGTTCGACCAGGTGATCGCCGTGAACCTGAAGGGGGTCTTCAACATGACCAAGGCGGTCGCCCCCCTGATGGTCGAGAAGGGGTACGGACGCATCGTGAACACCTCCAGCGTCGTGGGACTGTACGGGAACTTCGGCCAGACGAACTACGTCGCGACGAAGTCCGGCGTCATCGGCATGACGAAGGTGTGGGCCCGCGAGCTCGGCCGGAAGGGGATCACCGTGAACGCCGTCGCGCCGGGGTTCATCGCGACGGAGATGATCGCCACGGTGCCGGAGAAGGTCATCGCCGGCATCAAGGAACGGACCCCGCTGCAGCGTCTCGGTGACCCTCAGGACATCGCGCACGCCTATCTTTTCCTGGCGTCCGACGAGGCCGCGTTCGTCACGGGGACCGTGCTGAGCGTGGACGGCGGCATGGTGTGGTGAGGGGAGGAACGACGACATGACACCACGCGCCGCCATCATCGCCACCGGACACTACGCGCCCGACCGGGTCGTTCCCAACGCGTACTTCAACGAGATGTACCGGGAGGACGTCGACGCCTTCCTGAAGACCAACCGGAACATCCTGGAGCGGCGGTACGCCGCCGACACGCAGGTGACCTCAGACCTCGTGGTGGAGGCCGCGCGCCGGGCGATGGCCGCCGCCGGCCTGAAACCCGCCGACCTGGACCTCATCATCGTCTCGACCGACACGCCGGACTACATCTCCCCCTCCACCGCCTCCGTGGTGCAGCACAAGCTCGGCGCGGTGAACGCCGGCTCGTTCGACATCAACACCGCGTGCGCCGGTTTCGTGACGGCGGTGGACGCCGGATCCCGCTTTGCGGCGAACGATCCGCAGTACAAGTACGTGCTGGTGGCGGGAGCGTACCTGATGAGCCGATACCTCGATTTCAGCGACAAGAAGATCGCGACGCTCTTCGCGGACGGCGCCGGCGCGGCCATCCTCGCGCCGTCCGCCGACGGCAGCGGGGTGCTGCACACGAAGCTCTTCACGGACGGGCAGTACCACGATTACATGGGCATCTACGCCGGCGGCACCGCGATTCCGGTGACCGAACGGGCCATCGCCAACAAGGACCATCTGCTGCGTTTCGCGAAGAAGATCCCGCTCGAGACCAACGCGACGTACTGGCCGCGGTTCATCACCGAGGTGGCGCAGCACATCGGCCGGCCGGTCTCCGACGCCGCCAAGTTCTTCTTCACGCAGATCAACATCAACAGCATCAACCAGACGCTCGATGCGCTCGGTCTGCCGCACGACCGTTCGCACAACGTGATGCACAAGTACGGCTATACCGGCTCCGCCGCCATCGGCATGGCGCTGGACGATGCGGTGCAGCAGCACATCCTCCGGAAGGGGGACCTCATCTACCTCGTCAGTTCCGGCGGGGGGATGGCGATGGCCGTATCGGCCGTCCGCTGGGGCTACGACACGTAAGGGACCGACCGCATGAGCACCGACCGCACCCGCCGTTCCGGACTCGTCCTCGCCGTCATCGCGGCGGCGCTGGGATACTTCGTCGACCTGTACGACATCGTGCTGTTCGGCGTGGTCCGCATCGAAAGCCTGAAGGCGATCGGCGTGACGGGCGACGACCTCATCACGCAGGGGATCCTGCTGCTGAACCTGCAGTTCATCGGCATGCTCATCGGCGGTGTGGTGTGGGGTGTCATCGGCGACAAACTGGGGCGGAAGGTGGCGCTCCTCTCGACCATCACCATGTACTCCCTGGCGAACGTGCTCAACGGGTTCGTCACCGACATCGGGTCGTACGCCGTGCTGCGGTTCGTGGCGGGGGTGGGGCTGGCCGGGGAGCTCGGCGCGGGCATCACGCTCGTGTCCGAGATCCTGCCGAAGAACCACCGCGGGTACGGCACCACGGTCATCTCCTTCCTCGGCCTCGTGGGGGCGCTCACCGCGTCGTTCGTGGGGAGCGCGTTCGAGTGGCGGGTGGCGTACTTCGTCGGCGGCGGGATGGGACTGGTGGTGCTGGCGCTGCGGTTCTTCACGCTGCGCGAATCGGAGCTCTTCGAGGCGCAGAAGTCGTCGTCCCACGCGCGCGGCGACATCATGCTCTTCGTCCGGTCGCGCCGGCTGCTGGTGAAACTGCTCGCGGTCATCGCGGTGGGGGTCCCCATCTGGTACGTCTCGGGTATCGTCATCACCTTCTCCCCCGAGTTCGGCGCGGCGCTGGGTCTGGACCGTCCCGTCACCGCGGCGGAGACGCTGAAGTGGCAGGCCATCGGATTGGCGGTGGGAAGCGGGCTGAGCGGCATCGTGAGCGAGATGCTGAAGAACCGCCGGAAGGTGGTATGGTTCTGTTTCCTGCTGATGGCGGCGCTCACGACGGCGGTGCTGACCATGTCCGGCATAACGGCGGACCGGTTCATGATGCTGGTGCTCGTCATCGGACTCGGCCAGGGGTACTGGACGGTGTTCCTGACGATGGCGGCGGAGAACTTCGGCACGAACATCCGCGCGACGGTGGCCACCTCCGTCCCGAACTTCGTCCGTTCCATGGTGGTGCCGATGAGCCTCTGGCTGAACGCCATCCGGGGCGACATGGGGCTCATCAATGGGGCGCTCCTCATCGGCGGCGTCGTGTTCGTGGTCGCGAGCATCTCGCTCGCCTCGCTCCGCGAGACGTACGGAACGGACATCAACTACATCGACGAAGCATAGACCATGCAGCATTCCATCAGGACCGACTGGCTCGAACGGTGGGCGCTCTACGCACCGGAACGCGTCGCCGTGAAGGACGACGCGACCGGACGTCCGTACACCTACCGGGACCTCCACACCATGGTCCGGCGCCTTTCGAACGTGCTCCGGCGGGAGTACGGACTCCGGCACGGTGACCGGGTGGCGGTGCTCTCGATGAACTGCGTGGAGTACCTCCTGCTGGCGTTCGCCGTGCAGCACGCGGGGGCGGTCATCGTGCCGGTGAACTTCCGGCTGACGCCGAACGAGATCGAGTTCATCCTCTCCGACAGCCGTCCGTCGTTGCTCGTCTACCAGACCGCATACCAGGCCGTCATCGCCCAGATCGATGCCAGCGTGCTGCCGCCGCGGAGCGTTCCGATGGCGCTCGCGGACGAACGGTGCATCGCGTCGTACCTCGACGATGCCTCCCTGCCGTCGGACGCCCCGGAATCCTCCTCCGCTTTCACGGACCCGTGCATGATCCTCTACACCTCCGGCACCACCGGACATCCCAAAGGGGCGATCATCACCAACGAGATGGTCTTCTGGAACTCCGTCAACACCACGATGCGGCTGAACATCACCGAGGGGGACGTCGCGCTCACGTTCGCGCCGTTCTTCCACACCGGCGGCTGGCACGTGCTGACGACGCCGTTCCTGCACCGCGGCGCACGCATCGTGATGCTCAACGGCTTCAACGCCGACCGGGTGGTGGAGCTGTGCGATACGGAGAAGGTCACCATCCTCTTCGGCGTTCCGACGATGATGACGATGATGTCGCAGAGCGAACGGTTCGCCGGCGCGACGTTCGCATCGGTCCGCTTCGCCATCGTGGGGGGCGAACCGATGCCCATCCCGCAGATCGAGCTCTGGCAGGCGAAAGGGGTGCCCATCCGTCAGGGGTACGGGCTGACCGAGGTCGGACCGAACTGCTTCTCCCTTCCGGAAGAGGACGCTGTCCGAAAGAAAGGCTCCATCGGCTTCCCGAACTTCTACATCGAGACGCGCATCGTGGACGACGACGGTCAGGACGCCCTGCCGGGGGCGCCGGGGGAACTGCTGCTGAAGTCCCCGGTGGTGTCGCCGGGGTACTGGAACAATGCGGAGGCGACGGAGAAGGCGATCGAGCAGGGATGGTTCCATACCGGGGACATCGTGCGGAAGGACGAGGAGGGGTACTACTATGTGGTCGACCGGAAGAAGGACATGTTCATCAGCGGGGCGGAGAACGTATACCCTGCGGAGATCGAACGGTTGCTGTACACGCATCCGGCGGTGCAGGAGGCCGCGGTCATCGGCGTGCCGGACCCGAAATGGGGGGAGGTCGGGAAGGCGTACATCGTGCTGCGGAGCGGACGGACGGCGACGACGGAGGAGCTGGAGGCGTTCTGCCGGTCGGGACTGGCCAAGTACAAGGTGCCGAAGCATTTCGAACTCATCGCCGAACTGCCCAAGGGGCACAGCGGCAAGGTGCTCAAACGGGCGCTGAAGGAACGTCACATGTCATCACACGCATAATCCACCGCTTCATTCACTCTCATTCATCTGGAGGTCCTATGAAACATCTGTTCATGCTGCTCCTCGCCGCCGCGGCGCTGACCGTCGTGGGATGCAAAGAGGACGACGACACCACGCCGGTGACCCCCACCCCGACCGATCCCATCGTCGGCACGTGGGTCAGCGAAGGCGCGAACGTTCCGCTCGGACTGCGCGTCGCCCCGTTCAAGGTGGTCAAGATCACCGCGACGTTCAACGCCAACAAGTCGTACACCGTGGTGCAGATCGACAGCGCGAACGTGACGACCACGTACACCGGCACCTACACCAACATGGAATCGACGTCGAAGGACACCGTGTCGTCGTCCACCACCAAGGACGCGACCATCTACAACATCGTCGCGAACCAGGCGACCCCCACCGTCGTGACCTCCACGGGCATCTACGCCATCAAGAGCACGAACATGTCGTACGAGATCATCCAGACCTCCCCCGCGCTCGGAGTGAATCCCCCGACCCCGGCGGCCGGTTTCGGCAGCACCTCGGTCGGCACGACGAAGTATCCCATCTACATCCAGAAGTACGTGAAGCAGTGATCCGCGGAGGTGTTCCCCGCGGCCGTACGGCCGCGGGGAGCGTTCCGCACCGAACCAGGAGACCGGTATGAAGACCGTCCGCTCGTTCCTCCTCGCCGCCGTCATCCTCGCCGCCGTTCCGCTCGCCGCGCAGGACGCACCCGCCGCACCCGACCGCTCGAAACGGGTCCCCGACGCGAAACCGCCGGAGTTCCGTTTCATCGGGTACTGGTACACCCGGGCGACCGCGTCCGACATCGCCCCGACGAACGAACTGCTGCAGGGACAGATCATCGGGCGCCTGTTCGGTCCGAACACCACGAACACCGGCAAGACCTCCTCGTTCGTCGAGCAGCGGTTCGTGCCGATGTTCATCTACTCGCCGCAGATCCTCGACTACGTGGCGACCTTCCGGGCCCTCATGAAGGTCGACATGACGTGGGGGGACGCCGCGTACGGCGTCGGCGGGAACAAGGGAGGGAGCATCAACGGCGGACAGGTGAACCTGCAGACCCTGCTGGCCAACGTCGAGATACGACCGACCGACGCGCCGTGGAACGTGGTGATCGGGCTGCAGCGCATCTTCGACAACGTGCGGGACCCGCAAACGGTGGGGCTCGGCACGGTGCAGACGAGCGGATACAAGCTCGCGTACTTCGGCACGCAGGGGGTCGGCGTCAGTTCGTACTCCGTCATCGACCGGTCCGTACAGCTGAAGCTGGGCTACTACCAGCTCTACGAGAACCTCATCAACGAGAACGACGACGTCGCGCTGTGGATGGCGGACATCGAGACGAAGGTGACGCCGAGACTGGAGCTCGGAGGCAGCCTCTGGTACGCGTGGGACCGCGGGAAGAGCGGCGGAGGCATCTCGGTGCTCGGTCAGGGGCTCAACAGCAATCTGGCGGAATACAACGGCGCCACCAATCCCTCCCGGCTGAACATCCCCACCTCGAAGTACGAGGCGAACATCATCTGGACGGGGGGACACGCCGCATACAACCGCGACTTCATGCTCGGACGCTGGTGGGCCGACGCGTTCGTGATGGCCAACCTCGGCACCATCGACACGGTCGGTGCAGCGGGGACCGGCTCCTACGCCGACATCTTCGGGGTGGCGGCCGATGCGTCGCTGAGCTACAAATACGGCACCACGATGAACGACCGCGTCGGCATCGAGGCGCTGTACACCTCCGGCGACAAGAACGGAGCCGCGGACAAGAGCGTGAACAGCGTCCTCACCGGGAACATCTACGGTTCGCCGACGGCGGTGTACAGCAGCCACCGGGCGCTGCTCCTGTTCCCCGACCCGAAGGTGGTGAACCGGTACTACTCCGCGGTGCACGACATCGCGAACATGGGGTACGGCGTCACCGGACTGTTCGGTCACCTCTCCCATGACCTCATCCCCAATATCCTGATGGTCAAACTCGGCGGGGCGGCAGCCCTCGCCAATGTGGCGCCGCGGGGCGGAGGGAATCTCGTCGGGACGGAAGTGAACCTCGAGGCGCAGTACACCTACAAAGTGCTGCTGACCTTCGGCCTCAGCGCGGGATACATGTCCATCGGCGATTTCTATGACAGTCCGGACGTGACCTACAACAAACAGCGGCCGGCCCACGACCCGTGGGTGCTGTTCCTGAACATGTCCTGGATGATGTTCTAAGCAGGGAGCACAACCATGAAACCATCACTCACCGCCGCCCTCATCGCCGTGCTCCTCACCGGATGCGCAGGAGGAACCGTGTACAAGGACGCCCCGCCGCTCGAGTTCGCGGCCTTCGATTACGGCTTCGCGACCAAGACCGCGACCGTCAACGGCATCACCGTGAGCTACATCGACGAGGGGAAGGGGGAGAAGACGCTGCTGCTGGTGCACGGTCTGGCGAGCAACGGCGGATTCTGGCGCTACAACATCGGTCCGCTCTCCGAGCACTACCGGGTCATCGCGGTGGACCTGCCGGGGTACGGGAGGTCGGACAAGGGTGTGTACCCCTACACGATGTCCTTCTACGCCGACGTCCTGAGCGCTCTTCTGACGCAGCTCGGCGTTCCGCGTGCCGTGTACGTCGGCCATTCCATGGGGGGGCAGATCGGCATCCACTTCTCGTTCCGCCATCCGGAGCAGATGGAGAAGCTCATCCTGGCGGCGCCGGCCGGCATCGAACCGTTCTCGCGCGGCGACGGCGACTGGCTGAAGAGCGTGATGACCATCGACTGGGTGAAGAAGACGACGGAAGAGCGCATCCGGGCGAACATCGCGATGAACTTCTACGACTACGACGACCGCTTCGAATGGATGGTGGAGGAACGGACGCGGATGGCGAAGGCGAAGGACTTCGAGGACTTCTGCTATGCCGTGGTGCGCAGCGTGTACGGCATGCTGGACGAACCGACGACGAAACTCCTTTCCGACATCACCGTCGAGACGCACGTCATCTTCGGCCGGGAGGACCAGCTCATCCCGAATCCCATCCTGCACGGCGGGCGTTCCGCGGAGGTCGGCGAGGCGGCGAAGCGCGCCATCCCGAACAGCACGCTCACGTTCATCGAGAAGGCCGGCCACATGGTGCACATGGAACGGCCGGCGGAGTTCAACGCCGCCGTCATTGCGCGTGCGCACTGACGCTCCGCCGCGTATTGACATCGCTCCGAATTCTTCTTACCATGAATGAGGAGCAATGATGTCATGACGAAGAAAGCCCTCATTGTCGACGATGCTGAACCTAACCGTATCCTGATCGGGGCCATCGTCTCGAAGCTCGGCGTGCAGGTGGAGTACGCCGAGGACGGCGACGAAGCGGTGCAGAAGTTCGTCGTCGTCGAGCCGGACATCGTCATCATCGACCAGATCATGCCGCGGAAGAACGGCTCGGAGGCCATCGTCGAGATGAAGCAACTCCGTCCCGCGTTCACCGCCGTCCTCATGTCCGCCCTCACCAGCACCGAGAACATCCGCGAGATCATGGAGTCGTGCGGCGCCGAGGAGTTCCTTCCCAAACCCATCTCCTCCGCGGTCATCTCCGCCGTGCTCACGAAGTACGGCGTCATCGGGTGATCCTCCGCTGTCCGTCCGATGAACCGCACCGACCGCCTCTTCGCCCTCCTGCTCGAGATCCAATCACATCCCCGCATCACCGCCGGACAGCTCGCCTCCCGTTTCGACGTGACGAAACGGACCGTCTACCGCGACGTGCTCGCACTGATGGAGGCGGGGGTGCCGGTGGCCGGGAAGGCGGGGAGCGGCTACGCCATCGAGGAGGGATATTTCCTTCCGCCGGTGACGTTCACCCGGGAGGAGGCGCTCATGCTGTCGCTCGGCGTGAACGCCGCAGGGCGCCAGTTCGACGCGCACTACCGCCGGGCCGCCCGCTCCGCCGAGGCGAAGATCCGCTCTGTGCTGCCGCCGGGACTGAAAAAAGAGATCGCCTACCTGCTCGGTTCCATCAATCTCTACAGCGGGGAACAGAAAGCCGGTTCCGCCGTCACGGAGGCGCTCGAAAAGGTCCGCCGGGCGGTCATCGAAGGGAAACGGCTCGTCTTCCGTTACTATAAACGGTCCGGCGATCCGGAGCGGCCGATGGTTCGGCAGGTGGACCCGTACCTCCTCGCGAACTTCTTCGGTTCATGGTCCGTCTCCGGCTATGACCCGCTGCGGAAGGACATCCGCATGTTCCGGCTGGACCGGATGGACGGCGTTATGGTCTCGGAGATGCGATTCGAGCGTCCGAAGAAGTTCCGCCCCGAACTCCTCTACCGCGACGATCCGTCGCAGGAGAAGGAGTACGTCGTCCGAATCGACCGGTCGCTCCACCGGTGGGTGAAGGAACAGCCTCCGTACCGCATCGTGCGCACCCGCACCGACGCGAAGCACGTCACGCTCACTATCGCTTCGTCGTCGCAAGCGCAGGTCGCGGCATGGACCCTCCGCTGGGGTTCCGGGGCCGAAGCGGTCTCTCCGGCCTCCTTCCGCGAGGCCGTGCGGGCCACCGCCGCCGCAATATCCCGCCTTTACGAATGAACTCCCGCTGCTGACATAGGGTTGTCACACCCTCTCCGTAAGTTGTGAGCGTCACCGCTCACAACACTTGGAGGCTTCCGTGGTCATCATCCGATTTCCATTCTTCCTCGCATCGCTGCTCCGGACGCTCCTCATCGCCGCGACGATTCCCTCCGGTGTCCGCGGAGTCCGTCATGAAGAGTGACCATCGCCGGCTGCTGCCGGAGCTGTACCGTCCGTCCCGTTCGTCGTTCTCCTCCGTCGACGTTCCGCCGTTGCACTTCCTTATCGCGGACGGTAGCGGGGATCCGAACACGTCGCCGGAGTATGCCGGTACGGTGGAGGCGCTCTTCTCCGTCGCGTTCGCCGCGAAGTTCATCGTGAAACGCCGCTCCGGCGGAACGGACTTTTCAGTGATGCCGCTCGAAGGGCTCTGGTGGGGTGACGACATGGAGCGGTTCAGCGTCGAGCGGAAGGGGGAGTGGCGCTGGCGGATGATGATCATGCAGCCCGCTCCGGTCGATGCCGGGGTGATCGCCGAGGCGGTCGCATCCGTCCGCCGGAAGAAGGAGCCCTCAGCGCTCGCACGTCTTCGCTTCGAGCGGTTCGAGGAGGGACGATGTGTGCAGATGGTACACTGCGGGCCGTATGCGGACGAGGCGGAGAACATCGCCCGGTTGCACGGCCACATTCGTTCGCTCGGCCTGCGTCTGCGGGGGAAACACCATGAGATCTATCTGAACGATCCCCGCCGCACCGCTCCGGCGCGTCTCCGTACGATCCTTCGTCAGCCGATCGACTGAACGTTCGAGTCCGTTTTCCGTCATCAATCACCCATTATCCATCATCCATCAACCATTATCCATTAATTACGATTTTTCCTATGACCACCACCATCACCGAGATCGCCGTCTACACCGTTCCGCCGGAGAAGGCCGCCGCGTTCGCCGAAGCGCGCCGGGCCGTGCATGCACTGCTGCCGTCGTTCGACGGATTCAGGAGCATCCGGTCCCTGCAGTCGGTTGCATCCGAGAGTACCTTTGCCGATGTTTGTGAGTGGGAGAGCCGCACGGCGGCAGAAGAGGCGAACCGCCGCGCGATGGACACGCCGGAGTTCCGCACATTCTTCGAGCTCGGCACCGGCATGATCACGTTCGACCATTACCGCACCGCGCAAGAGACGACGAAAGGAGTGTCATGACCATCGCAGAGTTCATGGAGGAGTATCCGCCCCCTGTCCGCTCCGCGGTGCGTGCCATCCGCTCGCTCGTGCGGCGTACCGTTCCGGAGCTGGAAGAGCGGGTCCACACCGGGTGGGGACTCATCGGTCTCCGCGCCGGCCGGGGGCGTTCCTCGCGATACTTCGCCTGCATCGTGCCGGGGGAGAAGCAGGTCAAACTGGGATTCGAGTTCGGCGCGATGCTGCGGGACCCCGGCTCCGTACTGACCGGCAGCGGTTCCCGGGTGCGGTACGCCTGCTTCCATACCCGCGAAGAGATCGACGAAGAGCTGATCACACCGCTCATCCTTGAAGCGGCCATGAAGGCGCTCCATCCGCCGACGAAATGACGACACCATGAAGGGAGGACCCTTGACGAAGACCGTACACCGCTGCGCCTGGGCAGGGAGCGATCCGCTCTACCAGGAGTACCATGACCGCGAATGGGGGGTGCCGCTCCATACCGACCGCGTGCTGTTCGAGATGCTCATCCTCGAAGGGGCGCAGGCCGGACTGAGCTGGATCACCATCCTGCGTAAACGGAAGAACTACCGGAAGGCGTTCGACCGGTTCGATCCGAAGAAGGTCGCGCGGTACGACGCCCGGAAGATCGCCTCGCTGCTGAACGACGCCGGCATCGTGCGGAACCGTCTCAAGGTCGCCTCTGCCGTGAGCAACGCGAAGGCGTTCCTCGCCGTGCAGAAGGAGTTCGGGTCGTTCGAGCGGTACATCTGGCGGTTCGTGGAGGGGAAGCCGGTCATCAACCATTTCCGCTCCCTCAAAGAGGTACCGGCCCGCACTCCGGTTTCGGACGCGATGAGCCGCGACCTGAGAAAGCGCGGATTCCGGTTCGTCGGCTCCACCATCTGTTACGCCTTCATGCAGGCGTGCGGACTGGTGAACGACCATGAAAC
>WBUG01000043.1 GCA_008933835.1 Bacteroidota bacterium
CCGGGATATCTCGCGGAGGCCGACATGAAACACAACCTCGGTTTGGATACTGATTTTACTGCAATAATCCTTGGTCGGTTGGTATCTGGCAATCAAGTTCTACCCAGAAAGTGAGTCGTTCCCAAAACTTTTTATTACCTGAAATCCATCAATATGCCCTTCAAAGAATTCAGAACAAAACCAAAGATGAAACAATAGATGAATATCGTTTGATGAATAACATGCTTTCAAGTATGCCGATGTGCTTTAATATGTTTGTGCCATTAAAAATGGCAGCAGAAAGAAATGAACCATTCGTTACTCGAATATTCCAGACTATTTTAAGGGAAATAAATCTGTCGGTAGTAATAAAGAGAATTTGTAGAATAGAAATTGAATATGTCCCAATACCGAGATCTGATTATCTCAACGATAAGACTGCGTTTGATGCATTTGTTGAATTCTTAACCGTTGAGGGAAAAAAAGGATGTATCGGTATAGAAGTAAAATACACGGATGCGCTAGGACGAAATAACCCCAAAGATATGGACCGATCTTATGATATAGCGAATCAATTAGAATGTTTTACTTTATCAGGTCTGAGGTCGATCAAATCAACCTGTCCACAAATTGTCAGAAATTATTTATTATTGCAGCAATGGAAAAGAATTAATTATGCACAAATCCCTGTGCCTTTAGTTGTGGCTCTGTCAGTGGATAAGGATGTGGATTATGATATTTCTCAATTCAATAATATGTTAAATGATAGTGCTGATAAAATGAAAAGATTAAGTTGGGAACGCATTATTGAAATTATCCAGACTGAAATACCTTCATATTATAAAACGTGGATCAGTGATTTTAATAAGCGTTATATAATATAGAAATACGATATGAGTAAAAAAATAAAATCAGAAAGTATTATCGATCCCATTCGCTTAAAAGCTGCCAGATGTTATCTGAACAACGATTACAATGATGCTATAATCGAATTCAGCAAAGTCATTGAGAAATATCCCTATGATGATTTAGCATATGCTTTCAGAGGGAATTCATATTTAGAATTGTTACTTGATAAAAAAGCTTTTATCGATTACGCTAAGGCTATAGAAATTAATCCATCGAATCCTGACAATTATCTATATCGTGCTGATGCAAATAAAAAATTAGGTAAATATGATGATGCTATAACGGATTATACAGAGGCTATAAAACTTGGTCACAAAGGGATAAAAAGTATTTATATACGCGGTCTATTGTTCGCTTATCAATCGATGTATCGCGAGTGCATCGAGGATATGAAATATGTAATATCAAAAGATCCAAATCATGTAGAGGCATATTCATGTTTAGCTTCGGCAATTTACATGACTAGGGATTATAAAAATGCAATTAGGGCATTAAATACCTCGTTAAAAAAAGATCCTACTAATGTGTCCGACATCGAAAGACGCGCTGTATCAAAATCTATGACCGGTGATACAAAAGGTGCTCTTAAAGATTTTAGTTTAGCACTTTCGATTGAACCCAATAATACTTCTGTAATTCAATCTCTTGCCGAACATAAAGATCGTTGTGGAGATCATTTAGGAGCGGAAACTGAGAGGAGAAAGGTTTTCGAAATCATTAAATCTGAGAAACTACCCCGTGAAATACCCGATAAAAATTCCAATCTTGATTCATTAAAAATGCAAATTATAGCACTGAATCAAATTAGGGAAAGTGAAGTTGAAGAATTAAGACAATCGATTATGTCTCTTCAGAAGGATAAATCATATGGGAAAATAGAACGAATAAGTTCTAAAGATTTAATACAGGATGATTCGCCAAATGTATTTCAAAAAGAAAATGACGTATGGCTTGTTCAATATAGGTCAGGTGAATTATTTATGGTGAAGAATAGTGTTGGTATGTATTACATCAAAACAGTCTTGGCAAATCCGCATCAAGACGTATTCGCAACTGAGTTAGTAAACAGTAGAACAAAAGGCATATCTGAGAATGAAGTCTTTCAGAACGACTTAATTCCAAATAAAAAAATTAAAATTAAAAACTTCGACAAAAAAGCAATTGAATATCTTGAAGAGCAATTAAAGATCGAGGAAGAAGAGTTAGGGGAATTATCAATGTTGGATGAGAACTACGATGAACAAGTGACAAAGATTGAAATGATAAAAAAAGAATTGATGCATGGAAAACAAAATCAGATAAATCCAGACGATAGGAAGAATGCTACTGCTGTTTCAAATGCAATACGTCGGGCAATAGAGATAATTAGGGAGAAAGACACGGAATTCGCTGATCACTTAGAGAAAAGTATTGATACTGGTTTAAGGGTATCATATCGTCCGAATAAGCCGATAGAATGGATGTGTTAGATATAATATTGAATGATAGTTAACAGAAAATATTAACGAATTCGCTCTTATGAATTATTCAGTGATGTTATTGCAGGAAGCCGTAAAAAGGATAATCAGTTATTCTTTTGGTTAAATAAAAACTTATATCAGTTCTGAGCAGACAAACCGAGAGTATCTATTAATGTAGATGCTTTCGGTTTTTTATTTTAAAAAGTGGCGCTTTGTATGAATGTATACAAGTGTTGTATGACACTATTGTTGTGGGGATATCACTCACACAAAATCATGCAGCCCAGACTCTGTATTCATCATACGCCGGCTGACTGGGAAGCCGGGGAATGCCATAGAAAGGAGAACCCATTATGGCGAGCAAAAGTAAGGCATCCGGAGCCGCAATCCGGAATCATCGTGAGGATGTCTTGAAGACACCCCCTTCACCACTCAGCGCTCATATAAAGAAGGGTAACTCAATAGAGCAACGGCAAAGCATTGCCGTTGAAAAAATGCCCGATGGATCTGTATCAGCGCTGATAGTGGAGGGGACTCGAATCCAGAAGCGCAAACGGAAAGATATTTATGACGACTCAGATACTGTCTACTTCGAGATGAACCAATCAATAGCAAAAAACATTCATCTGACTGACATTGACTTCCTTGTTGAAATCACCTTTACAGATACTGAAGTTTATGGAAATAGTATTGATTCAATATTTAATGGTGATGACAACCAATGGAATGCAACGGTGACTGTTTATCAGACCGAGGACAGTTACAAACATCCAATTTGTCTGTATGCATTTGGACGGGAAGCACTGGATGCAATTAATGTTAAATGGGGTGATGATATATTCGTTTATTCTGAGATAGATCACGATGACGTTTATATAGACTTTATTATTGAAACACAAGGAAAAACGATTGGGGAATTATTGGCAAATACACGCGCTGAAGTTAATGCAATAATTCCTCAGTAATAACTGTAGATCCGTCATAGCGCGGAGTTGTTTCACCGCCACATCGGCTATGCGGTGTGGTCTATCAAAATACATACGAGGTATGCCATGCACATGGCCGCACAGGTGACAGGATATCTGTCACCATCGGTCCCCAATAAGGACCACAAGCTGGCGAGAGAAGCTCGCCGGCAGTTCTACACAATCGTGAAAGACGCGAAGGGTAAGTTGTCTAAATTCGACGTCACTCACGGCCATATCTTCATCGAACTCAAGGATGAGACGGGTTTCAAGCAGCTTCAAGATGCTCTCGCCGCCTTGAAGGACGTGAAGGTCGAGCAGGTCTCACCGATCAAGCTCGTGTTCCTGAAATCTCAGGCACAGGCTGGTCTGTAAGACGAACAAAGGGCCGATGCGGTTTGCGCCGCTACGGCTCTCTATAGATGGAATACCAATATGAACATATCGAAGTAGAAACGTCGGACGAACTGTGGGTTGAGGAGCTCGCGCAAATGCTCGCGGAGATCATTTTTAGGGAAATGATAGTAGGAAATACCTATGAAACCGAAGAACAGTAAATACTTGCTATGGTTCGGTAAGGAGCTTCACGTAGAACAAGGCGCATTTCCGGGGTGGACGCTTGTGCCATGCCCGGAGGCGGAGGATCTGTGGGATGACCGTGCTCAGTTCAAGGGTGCCGACGTCGTTATCGTTCAGATGACAGATGCGGAGCGACCCATGGTGATCACCGCGGCGCGTGTGCTCACGGAGACCGCTGAGAAGGTCCGCATCATGCGGCTATCGCTCGGTTCACTCCTGAACGTCGAAGCGCTTACCCAGGCCCGCCCATTGCCCAACGCGTTCATTGAAATGTCGGAGGATGACCTCGCAACGCTGGCGGATATCGCTCAGGTGAGGGAACTGCACCCGGCACAGGATTACCACGAAGGAGTGCTGCACTACGGCGCCAAGATCAAGGGGAAGGATTTCTTGGTGACATCGAACGGCGAGATGATCCCGCTCTTGGAGTGCCCCGGAAGGGATATCCTTCTCATCTACTCGCATTTGAACGAATCGGGTATGTCACAGGGGGCTGTGCTGGACTACATCGCAGGTGCGGACTATGGGCCACCGGAGCATGTGCATCGGCGGATTGTCGAGTATCTGAAGCAGCATATCTACTTCCAGAACGAAGAGCATTTCGATATGCTCGCCGTATGGGTGATGGGCACTTATCTGTACCGCGCCTTCCGTTATTATCCCTACCTTCACTTCAATGCCGAGAAGGGGAGCGGGAAGACCCTCCTGATGGAACTCCTCGCACCGATCGCGTTCAACGGTGCGCTCATGGCGCAGCCACCGGCATCCACGGTGCTGAAACTGATCGAACAGAACGCCGCTACGCTGTTCCTGGACGAAGTCGAGGGGTTGGGAGAGGCGAAATCGGGTGGAAGCCAGCTGAAGAGCGTCCTAAAGACGGGTTTCGCCCGTAGCGGCCTCTATTACAATGGCGATGTAGCATACCGGACCTACAGCCCGAAGTGCTTTGCCGGGATCAATCTGCTTGATGACGTCCTTGCCGACCGGACAATCGTGGTCCGCCTGCTGCGAAAGACAGGATATGACACGCTGAAGCAGTATCGGGAGACACCGCTTGCCCGGAAGGAGCAAGCAGCGATACGTGATGAACTGTATCATTTCGGGCTTCGGTATGGCCCAGGCATCGCTCAGGACTACGACAGCGAAACGACCCTGTATGACAAGCTGAAGCACTTGACCAACCGTGCATACGATATCTGGGTGCCACTGTTCAAAATTGTAAATTCATTTAGTGAAGGAACCTACAAAATGAAAGTGTTCCAATCGATGGACCATTTGTCGCAGACGGATGCGAAGCGGAGAGCCAGTCGTGACACCGAGGAGAACGAGACTGGGAACGCACTGGAGATGATTGATGTGGTCATGGACCGCGTCAAGCCGGAGGAGACACACAAAGGCATCGCCTATTATGATCCGGATGTGGTTCTGGATGTTCTCCGCCGTGAGGGTTTGATCAAACGAACAATGGAGCGGAAAGCTTTGAGTCGGATGCTGAAGAAGGTGCTCGATATTGACTGTAAAGGAAAGCAAAACGGGCTCAAAGTAAAACGGATGTATGCGATTGAACTGGAAGCGATGAAGGAGATGAAGCGCCGATACGCTCCGGAACCACCTGCATCTGACGTGGTATAAGAAAATATCACATTAACGGAGGATCTATGTCAGACAAGAAACAAGCGGTCGGGTATGTCCGCTGCTCGACGGAGATGCAGGAGGATAGCCCGGAACAGCAAAAGAAGGAGATCGAGCGGTTTGCCGGGCAGCAGGGTTACAATATCCAAGAATGGTATACCGATTTCGGCAAGTCCGGGACGACGTTCACACAGCGTTCTGAGTTTATGCGCCTGAAGAAGGTCGTTGAGAGCCAGCCCACGTTCTCAACGGTCATTTGCTATGATGAAAGTCGGTGGGGACGGGCGATCGATGCCGAGGAGAACACCTACTGGCGCGTCCACTTCCGCAAGCACGGTGTAGAAGTGCTCCTCGTGAAGTCGTCAATCGATCCCAAACACGAGTTCGCGCCGATGCTCAAGGCGTTCGAGGGTGTTCAGGCGTCGCAGTATAGTAAGAAATTGTCGGAGTTGACGTTGCGGGGATCGATGGCAAATGGAATATTTTCTAACGGAGGTGTGGCTCCATACGGGTATGTCCGGAAAGCAAAAAGTCTCAAAACAGAAACTGAGCGGATTCTTCAACAGGGCGACTGGTCCATTTCAGGTCAAGAGAAAGTGGTCTGGAGTCCGGGTGACGCTGTAGAAGTGAATACAGTCCGATTCATCTTCGAGGAAAGAATAAAAGGTCATGGATACACGTATATCGCAATGTTGTTGAATCAAAAATCAATCCCGTGTGCTAAGCGGGGAAGATGGCGAAATCGTGATCAAAAGTGGTCTTCGGCAACGATTAAATGTCTCATCGAGAATCATTCATATTATGGTGCTCGCGTTTACAATAAAAATAGTATGAGTAAGATCCGGGCTGATGCTGACGGGCGATCGAAAAATCACGCACAATTCCCACATTGGAAAAATACGCCGGACAAGTGGATAATAATTGAGAACGCGCATGAGCCTTTAGTCTCGAAGGAGATTTGGATTAAAGCGAATTCATTCCGTCGGCCTGGTGGAAATAGATCGAAGACCAAGACGCATGCTCCGTATCTGCTCTCAAGTCTGATGGTATGCAGTAAATGTGGTTACCACTATCAGGGACAGAAAAGCGGAAAAAAAGGACATAATTATTTCCGCTATGTTTGCGGCGGTTATAACTCCAAGGGTATCTGTGATTTCGTTCCAATTAAGCGAGACCCATTGGAAGCGTTTGTGCTGCAGTCAATTGTGACGTCATTCGATCAGAATCGATTGCCCGGCTTAATACAAAAACATCTTGAAAGGATGGTGAAGCTACGTCCAGAAGCGGAACGTGAGTTGGAGGCACATCTGACTTTATCCGCAAAGGAGATAGAACAAAAATTGAATAACATTCGGAAAGCAGTCGAAGAAGGAGCGTCATACCGAACATTTCAACAAAGGGTGGTAGATCTCGAAGGCGAAAAGGAACAGTTGCAACGCCAAATTGAAGAGAATAGATCAAAACTGAATCAGGCGTTCTCAATTGACTCGATAGGGTCAATTGTCCAGAAGTTCATGGGACAGTTTGAAGAACGAATGGGAAAGATTTCGATCCCTGAGAGACGCGAGGTGATTCGGCGCTGCGTCGACAAGATATTTGTGGACCACGATAAGCGAACGATCAGTTGTTATGTCCGGAAAGTGCCTATTGTGAACAAAGAAGTCATGGACATGTATTCTGAGGCTTTAAAACAACAACCGGCGACCTTTAGGTCACCGGTTGTCATTGATGATGTAGCGGGGGGCGGATTTGAACCGCCGACCTGCGGATTATGATTCCGACGCTCTAACCAGCTGAGCTACCCCGCCAAGAAATGTGAAAATGTGAAATTGTAAAACTTGAAAATTGAATTGAAAAACGATGACGATTCCGACGCTCCCACCAGCTGCCTGTCCGCCGAAGCTCCGTGCGTTTTCCGGAGCGCAGGCGGAAGCTACCCCGCCAAGAAATGTGAAAATGTGAAATTGTAAAACTTGAAAATTGAACTGAAAAAACAAAGACGATCCCAACGCTCTAACCAGCTGCCTGCACACCGAAGTTCCGTGTTCTGTGCGGAACGCAGGTGATGCCTCTCCGCCGAAACACCGGAGTGCACGCTGTGCAACGAACTGCGGCGTTCAGACAGAAAAACATGGCATTGAAGTGCCATGTTTCGGTTCAAATATACTGGAAAATGGGTTCGAACGCAACGATATTCTCTCGTATCAGCGGACTTAGGCCGTCTCGTTGGGGTCGAACTGTTCGAGCGTGTGGAACTGCTCGAACGACCGCAGCCGTTCCAGCGGGGTGATTCGGTTCAGTTCCGGACGGGGCTGCTTGTTGTTATAGTCGTATAGTGCATTGTGCAGCGTCCTTTCGGCGTCCTGCACCTGATTGTACTTCAGCTGCAGGAAGGCGTCAGCGCTGTCGAACGTCCGGAGACGCTTGAAGTAGAGCTCTGAAGCGTACTTCCGCCGCGTCGGTACGTACTGCTTGATGCCGAGCCGGCGCAGGTTCTGCGTGAACGCGTGCGTGCGCGAGCGGGCGGTCGCCACGCTGGTGAAGACGTTGTCCAGGGGCGTGTGCACCACATGCACGGGGAAGGGGAACGCCATGATGATGTGCTGGATGAAGTCGAGGGCGGAAAGGGTGGAATGACGCCCGTAGATCTTTCCGATCCGGACGTGCGTGCACTCGTCCACCGCGGTGTAGTACCAGAACGCCTGTCCACGGATGGGATGCTCGAACGCCTTCACGAAGAGGATGACGCGGTCCCCGGGGAAGAGCGGTTCGTTCAGCTTCACCTTCCGCTTCTTCCCCTTCGTCGCTTTCATGTCCACGCCGGACCGGCGCAGGATCTTCCAGATGGTGTTCTCGGCCAGTTCGATGCCGTACCAGATGGAGAGGTAGAGCTGCAGCCGCTTCTGGCCGAACCCCGTCTGCTCGCGCAGCATCTTCAGCCGGCGGATGATATGCTCCGGCGTCGCGCGGGGATTGTGATGCGGACGGCGTGAACGGTTCTGCAGTCCCTCCATCGTCCCGTTGTGCTTCTTGTACAGCTTCCACCACTTGTAGAAGGTCTTCCGGCTGATGCCGAACGTGGCGCAGACGAGCGGTACCTTCTTCACCTTCTCGTACTCGTCGAACCACGCCTTCCGTTCCTGCGCCGTCGGCAGTACTTCCTTCGATGTTCCGTTCGCCGTGTTGGCCATACTCGGATTGTGATGGGTGACACTAGGTGTCGAAAAAAAACTATCTGGCCCTTGGGCGTGAGGCCAGATAGTCACTGAATGGAAGGGGCGGGCCGAGGTCCGCTCCCCCCATGTCGTTCGATGAAAACCTGCGATGGTCGAAGAGCAATGGACTGCCGTAATGTGCCGAAAGAACCGCCGAGAAGCAAGTTGCGATTCTGCAACCCGGCCAGTTCCTGACGCACGTCACTTCAGGAGCATCATCCGCTTGATGAGAACTCCTTCTCCGGCGCTCAATCGGTAGAGATACACTCCGCTCGCAACTGGTGCACCGGCGTCCGTGCGTCCGTCCCAGGTGACGTCGTACGTCCCGGTCTCTTTCACCTCGTCCACCAGCGTCCGGACGCGGCGGCCGAGGATGTCATAGATGGAGAGCGTGGTCGGCGCCGTCGCGGGTACGCTGTACCGGATGGTGGTCGACGGATTGAACGGATTGGGGTAGTTCGGCCAGAGCTCGGCCGCTTCGGGCGTCACGCCGGTGTTCACCCGCAGGTCGGTCGTACGGAACGTAAAGATGTCGCGCGAGGAGAATGCCGGTACGCAGTCGATGAGCAGGTCGATGGTGTCGTTCATCGGCGGAGATTTCCGCGCCATCGTGACATAGTAATGGTACGGGAAACCGCCGTTCGTGCCGAACAGGGGGAGGAGATTGATGCCCCCCTTCGTCGAATCGTAACGGGAACCGTCGGCGGAATACGGAGCCTCCATGATGAACATCCGGTCGGTCCCGTGGATCCAGGAAGTGGATGCCGAACTGTTCGAGCGGAGCAGCACGATATCCCTCTGCTGCGGTAGGGCACCGGACACGTCATGGACGGTGAATGGTACTTCGATGAATCCGAGAAAGGCCGATGATGAGTAGAGGTACGCCTTCTGACGGCGCGAGCTCCCCCATTGCGGGTACCAATAGGTCCGGTTATTGCTGATCATGGTCCCGGCCGACTGCGCCGGCATCACCGAATCGAGCGGAGAGAAGGAGATACGGACCGCGCCCGGCTCGCCCGCACTGGCGGTGGACGCCGGTGTGATCCAGGACAAGGAGCGGGGAGGGAATACGTTCGTCGTGAACCACGATGCGCTGTCCTTCGACCGAACGCCGACGGATGGAATGGAAAATGGTTGAAGGGACGAGATGGACACTTTGAACCCGTCCGTCACCGGTATGATCTGATTGACATCGGAGAGCAGAGACGATGAGTAAAAGCGAATGATTTCCCCCACCCGCCGCCTTTCGGTGGAGTCACGGACCTCCAGTCCCAGGAATACGCCGGAGGATTCGGCTCCGGACACCGAGTAAAGATGGTCCTTCACCTTCGTCCGGTCCATGACCACCACCTCGATGGCGGAGGGGGAACGGCCGGCGTTCTTCATCGTCGTTGCCGTATACTCGGTCCGCCGCTGGACGGGGAATGTGAGGGAATCGGACCACAAATTCCCGTTGCCGTCCGAGATGGTAAGATGTTCCGTGAAATAACTCCCCGGATATCCGGACGGGATCGTTTGTACAAGGTAGTTGGTCCAATCGCTCGGTACGTACGGAACGTTTGCTGTCGAAGAGGGACCTAACAGGTCGACATGGAGTCTGGGTGTATAACCGGGACTGTTCCGGACGTCGAGATACGAAAAACCGAACGGGTGTTCGTTCTGCAGTGAAGCGGTGTACCGGAATGTTTCGCCGGGCTGGAGGGTGCCGTCCTGGTTCCGGTCATCGGAGAGGATGACCGGTGCGACTGCGCGGACGACGGAGAGGGGCATCCGGTCCGCCAGCGACGGCCAGCGGAGAATGCCGCCGCCGGGAAGAGTCAGGTCACCGTCGATGCGGACCGGTACGGGAGAGTTGGCGAAGCGGAAGGCGCCGGTGAAGATGCCGTCCTGCGGCATGCGGTCACCGTCCTGTCCGTCGTCATGAAACGCGGTCATGGTGAGAAGGGAATCGTCGGTGTACCGACGCACCGTCGCCGTGAGAGCGGTGGCATTGTAGGCGTTCACATCCGCCTCCATGGTGATGGTGACCGAATCGGCGGAATGGACCTGCGCCGTCTTCACCGAGGGGAAGACGAATCCCGCATCGGCGACGGTACGGGCGAACGTGGCGGTCTCACGGAGCTTCGTCACGCTCTCGAGCCGGTCGCTCCCCTGGGCGATGACGTATGCCGCGACGATCTCCTGCGTATCGTCCTGTGCGAGGGTGAACGGACCGACGGACGACATGTTCCGGACATCCTGCGCCGTTGCCGTCATCGTCTGTGTCCATCCCGTTCCGGCAACGGGGTCACCGGCGAAGACGAACGGAGTGGGCATCGACGTGCCGGGATCGATGTACGCATTGCCGGTCGAACCGACGAGGCCGCGTTGGTAGCGATAGGCCCCTTCCGCGAACGCGGTATTCCCGAGCGCCGGGTCGTTCCAACCCACCCCTCCACCTCCGCCGAAATAGACGACATGGGATGCCGGTGTGAGGTTCTTCATCCCCGGCACCGTTCTTCCTCCTTTCGTCCCTGCGTCAGCGGAAGAGCCGGGCACGAGCGGTCCCTGGATCAGCATGAATCCGCCGGCAGGGGGTCTGCTGCCGTATCCGGATGCACCGCCGTCGGAGTTGTCGTAATTGTATACGTAGGCGAGATGCAGTGTGGAATCGTACCCGGCAAGGTCGTCGTTCGCATCCCCGAGGTCGGTATCGGACCAGAGGGAGATGTACACGCTGTCGTAGTCGGCGTCGCTCTTGTTGATGACGATGAACCGCATGAACATCACGTTCGCAAGCGGTGCGTAGTTCTCAAAACCGAAATAGCTCGCCTGCACTTCGAGTCCCATCGGAGAGGTCGTGCCGACTTTGGCGTGTGCCGCGGGATTTCCGTCGTTGAAGACGCACCACAGCATCTGGTCCCCCGTCAAATTCGGTGTGTCGGTGCCGGCATCCCATCGTCCGTTGCCGTTCCGGTCGGTGTACGGCGCACCGAGGTCGCCGGGCCATTCGGCGTAGTCTTTATCGATAACCGTAGAACGCCGGCCGATCTTATAGATACGGTACTGCCCATTAGTGGGATCACCGATCGCAGTGACGGAGCTGGTGGTGGTGTTATATCTGGAGAGGATGGGACCCGGTTGGAACTCGGTCGCGTAGTCCATGACGGCCGTACGGAGCTGCGACGTCGGCCGGTGCCGTCCGATGAACCAGAGTCCGGCGGTGTACACGGAGGTCTTGGTGGTCCCTTTCGGCCAGAACATTCCCGAAGAGTTCGTGCGGAGATAGTCGGCGTACGGTCCGCTGCTGTTGATGGTGCAGTAGAGGTTGTTCGCGTCGAAGAACTTCCAATCGAACATCTGGGCTTTCCCGAGGGTGGCCGTGCGGAATCCTTCCGGAGGTTCTGCGGAGAGTAGGGCGGCGAGGATGAGAAAGAGGAGTACACGTTTCATGGCTCATCCATGAAGTAGTTGCTCCCCTAATGTAACCAGCCGTGCAACAAAAGTCTACAGCCGTGTACAGACCGGATGGTCCGCTTTCAACGTTGCGGGATCATTCCACCGATTCTAACAGGATCTCAGCGATGTCCTTCACGTCGACTTTCTCGGCCGCCTCCTTCGCTTTCACGCCGTCGTTCATCATGGTGAGGCAGAAGGGACAGGCCGACGCGACGGTGGTGGCACCGGTCGCAAGAGCCTCTTCGGTCCGCTCGATGTTGATGCGCTTGCCGTGATGCTCCTCCATCCACATCCGTCCTCCCCCCGCGCCGCAGCAGAGCCCCTTATCGCCGGAGCGTTCCATCTCGACGAGCTGTGCGCCCGCCGCTTGGAGCGCGGTCCGCGGCGTGCTCACCACGTCGTTGTACCGGGCGAGGTAGCACGAATCGTGGTAGGTGATGGTCCCCTTCGGCCGTTTCTCGGGTTTCGGTTTCAGCCGGCCTTCGGACACGAGCCGGTCGAGGAAGTCGGTATGATGCTCCACCTCGAAGCGCCCGCCGAACTGCGGATATTCCTTCTTGAGCGAGTGGAAGCAGTGCGGACAGGTGGCGACGATCTTCGACACATTGTAGCGCTTCAGCGTCTCGATGTTCTCGGTCATCAGCGTCTGCGCCAGGTACTCGTTCCCCATCCGCCGCGCCGCGTCGCCGTTGCACTTCTCCTCCGTGCCGAGGATGGCGAACGAGATCCCCGCCTTCTGCATCAGCCGCGAGAAGGCGACCGAGACCTTCTGGTACCGCGCATCGTACGCGCCGGCGCAGCCGACCCAGAAGAGCACGTCGACCTTCGACGCGTCCCCCACCTGCGCCATCGTCGGAATGTCCAGACCTGCCGCCCAGTCCGCCCGCGTGGAATGCGAGAAGCCCCACGGCGTGAAGTTCCGCTCCAGGTTGTCGAACACCGTCTTCACTTCGGGGGGGAAGCGCGATTCGTTCAGCACCAGGCCGCGGCGCATCTCCACGATCTCGTTCACATGTTCGATCATCACCGGACATTCATGCACGCACGCCATGCAGGTGGTGCAGGACCACAGTTCGTCCTCCGTGATGTAATTGTCCAGCAGCGTCCGGGCGGCGACATCGGGTTCCGACTCGAGCGACTTCGCCGCCAGCAACGGTCCCTTCTCCGCCGTCCGGTGCCGCGTGTCCACGATGATCTTGCGGGGGGAGAGCGGTTTGCCGGTGAGGTTGGCGGGACAGACCGATTCGCAGCGGCCGCATTCGGTGCAGGTGTAGCCGTCCAGCAGTTGTTTCCACGTCAGGTCCTCGATGTCCGACGCGCCGAACTTCGTCAGCGTCTCGTCCGCCAGATTGATGGGAGTGAGGGCTCCCTTCGGTTTCAGCGAGGCGAAGTACACGTTGGGGACGGAGGTGAGCACGTGCAGGTGCTTGGAGTACGGCAGGTAGTTCAGGAACGCCAGCACGAGGCCGATGTGCAGCCACCAGAACGCCATCTCGAAGAAGAAGGTGGAGCGCGAGTAGTCGAAAAAGGAGGCGAGCTGCGAGGAGACCGGATAGGAGAGTCCGGCCTCGTACGTGCCGAGCGCGATGCGCGCCGCGTTCTGGAGGAGCGTGGAGGTGACGATGAGGAAGATCCACGCGAGGATCATCGCCGCATCGCGGCTGCCGTGCGCGTCCACCTGCAGCCGCTTCACCTTCGTCACGAAACGGCGCCAGAGGGAACCGGCGACGCCGGCCATCACGAGGAGACAGAAGATCTCCTGCGTGAAGGTGATGACGGAGTAAGCTCCCCCGAGGAAGGCGAAAGAGAAATGCCCGGTCAGTCCTTCGATGACGGACTCGACGACGAGCAGCGAAAGGGCGAGGAATCCCCAGAAGATGAGCAGGTGGAACAACCCCGGCACCGGTTCGCGCAGCAGCTTCGACTGCAGGATGGCGACGGTGAGCACGTTCTTGAGCCGTGCGCCGACGCTGCCGAACCGGTCCTCCGCCTTCCCGACCTGCAGCGTGGCGAGCAGTTTCCGCACGCTGAAGGAGAAGAAGACGACGGCGGCGGTGAAGACCAGGGCGAAGGCGATGTTCATGGGCTGCATGGCGGTTCCTTCTATTGCTGCGGGAGGTCGAGCGCGACGAGCGCGGTCCGTTCCTTAATAAAATAGATGCGGCTGCCGTCCGCGAAGAACGAATCGGGGACCGGATACGGCGTGGAGCCGTTCAACTGTTCGGAATATACAGGTTTCTGCCGTCGAGTGTCAATCACGGCGAAGGTGTTCCGGAGCCCGTCCGCGGGGTCGGCGTTCGGCGCATAGCGGTTCACGATATGGAAATGCCCGATGCGGAGCGATTCGAGCGAGGGAGCCTCTGCGGCGGGAAGGCCGGGGAACGCCCGCCGGAGGCCGTCGGCGATGACCGCCGATTCGTCACCCAAGGCGCGCGGGAACTGGAAATCATTCTTCTCCAGCGGTGCGTTCGCGTCGGCATCCGCAGGGAGGTCGGTCAGCTCCTCCTCGGCGGCGCCGGTCGTCCCGTTCAGCCGAATGTACTTCCGCCGTTCGAACATCTCGCGGAATCCGTACACCGATCCGCGGTGCACCGTCTGCAGTGCGCACTCCGCGTTCCTCCACCGTTCTTTTCCGGTCGCGAGGTCGCAGCAGATGATGCCGAGATGTTCCGGCATGTCCGGTTTTTTATAACCATGCAGGAAGAGATTTCCGTCCGCGCTTCCCTCGAGTCCCACCCACCATCCTTCGGGGAACGTCAGGCCGCTCCACCGTACGGCGCCGCTTCGGGCATCGAGCAGATCGAACCACGCCTGCTTCCGTTCGGTATCGCGGCGTTCCAAGACGATGCCGCCGTCGGCGGTGAAGAGAAGACGCCAGATGGAGTGCGGGACGGAGTACGTCCAGGCGGGGGAGAGGGACGAAGAAAAGAAGGAGCGGAGATCCATGCGCCGATAAAATAGCGGAATATCGGCACAGTTACAAATGACCGTCCGCCGCACCCGGAACGGTACGGCGGACGGAGATGATGCTCATGTCACGCGGTTCAGGATTCGTATCCGCCGCCGGCGGACATGATGGCGCCGATGATGGCTCCGATGAAGAGGAACCAGAGGACGAGGCCGATGACCGTGAGGATGAGCGCCGCCTTCGCGAAGTTGGCCTTGGTCGGGTGCGTACCGGAACCGAAACCCCAGACGAAGAGCATCACGAACCCGACGAGCGGGATGGCGGTGATGAGGAGCGTGATGAGCCACTCGCCGATGCCGATGACCGGCGCATCGTTCGAGGTATGCAGGGTGGTGCTGTCCATACTGCCTCCGCAGGTTGGTGGGGTGACCGGTCCGGGGATTCCGGATTCAGCCGATGGAGCGTACGAGCGCCGCCGTCTGGTTCGCCATCTGCACGTTGAAGTCGAAGGCGATGGAGCGGTGGTTCACCAGGTCGATGAGCGTACCGATGAAACAGAAACCGGCGGTGAAGAGGTAGAGGATGCCCATGCCGGTCTGGTTGGTGAGGAACCGCTGGATGCCCGCCACGCCGATGAATCCGACCACGGTGGCGATGAGGATGGTCTGCGTGTCCTTGCGGCGGTTCATGTAGATGCTCGCGAACTGCTGCGCCTGGGCGTCGTTCATATCCTTGATGAGACCCTGTACATAGGTCATCTCCTCCGGTTCCAGCATCGGCAGTAACTGCATGACGTTCGGCATGGTGTTCTCCTTCTATTATAGAGTTGGTCCGGTCTTCGCCGCGATGAACGGCCGTCGGATGATGGAAACGATGCGGTGGATGATGATAACAACGGCGGGGATCCCCAAAAGATGCATGGAGAATGAACCGGTGATGTCGCCGTGGAAGAGATACGAGACAGACCTGCCGAGTCCGCAGCCCGGGCAGTGCTCGAAACCGAGGTGGTGAAGCGGACACAGCGTGACCGGCGCCGGTGATGCTGGATCGAGCGACGCCAGGTACACGAGTCCCGCGGTCCAGATGATTGCTTCGAGGTAATATGAACGTGGGAAAGGCATGGCCGGTGAGTCACCCGAAACTAGGGGAATTCGGCGACACAAGCAAGCGCCGTATACTTCTCCTTGCGCTCTGCTCACGGTACTCGTACATTCGTGGTACGGCCATGAAACTCCGCTTTCTTCCCATACTCCTCATGCTGTTCCTTCTGATCGGACCGCTGTCGTCCCAGCTTCGATATGATTACACCAAGCGATATGACACGTTGGGCGTCGGTGCGGTTCGGATGGTGTACGATCAGACCGGCAGTTTGTATTACCGTGGAACTGCGCAATGGAATAGGGTGCCTGGATCGGACCGTACCATCGTCTTTGATCACGGTCTGTACCTCGTTGGAACGATCGGCGGGGAGGTCCATGGGAAACTGAACCACTGGGATTCGCCGTACGTCCCCGGACCGATCGTCAACGGCGCACCGGTGTATCGCGGAGCGGATTCGCTTCGGTTCCGTCCGTACGTCCTCACGAACAGGTTCCCGCCCGCTGCGAACCGCGATTATGCTGCGTGGCCTGCCGACCTGGGTGCGCCGGTGGATTCCCTCGGGCGCCCGAGGGTCTTCGGGGATGAGACGGTGTGGATGGTGTACAATGCGTCGGCCGTCTCGCGCATCGATCGAGCGCTGCACCTGGATACGACGAAGAGCGTGTTTCCGGTGGAGATACGGCACTCGGCGTACGGATTCCGGAATTCGCCGCAGTATTTCCTTTCGTTCCTTTCCGATGTGGTGCTCCTTGAGTGGGAGCTCATCAACAAGGGGACGGAGGTCATCGATTCGTTGTACATCGGATTCTGGACCGACATCGACTTCAACAACGCGGACAACAATCTTCCCGGCGTCGATACGACGCTGCAGTTGGGTTACTGTTGGACCGCGGATTCCGTCTACACGGACAGAGTGCATCCCATGGCGGTCGGGTATACGCTGTTGTTCGGTCCGCAGGTGCCGGACGGTTCGGGGACGGCGGACGTTCAGGAAGCGGAGTTGCCCGGGATGCGGAATCTCCCGGTCACGTCATTCCTGGCGATCGATGACGACAGTTATGCCGATTCGAGCGACCGCGGTCCTCCAAAGAGCCTCGGCACCGCCTGGAACGTGGCGGGGGGGCTCCGGCAGCGCGGCGGTCCCGTCATCGACCCGACGACCGGTCTGCCGACCCGCTTCCCCTATGCGGGAGATCCGGTCACACGGACCGGTTGGATCCATGCTCCCAATACTACCTCGGGCGGTGCCGGTTTCATCCTCTTCACCGGTCCGGTGACGATGCGTCCCGGTGATGGTCAATGGCTGATGGTCGCGCTCATCCCGGCGCTCTCCGTCGACAACAAGGCAGCGGTCACGCAGCTGCGATACAAGGCCCGACTGCTCCAGGAACTTTCGGTACGGGAACTGCGCGGGAGCGGTTTCGACTGGACCGGTGCTTCACAGCAGCCGGAGCCGGTTCCCGTATACCACGACCTGCGGAGCTGTTATCCCAATCCGTTCAATCCCGTCACGCGAATTCCGTACGACATCGCGCTGGAATCGGACGTTCGGCTGGAGATCTATAATACGCTCGGGCAGAAGGTCCGTTCCCTCGTCGATGCGCGAATGCCGGCAGGGTCGTACACGGCGGTGTTCGATGCGGCCGGTCTGCCGAGTGGCGTGTATCACGCTGTGCTGAAGGTCAACTACCTCGTTTTTCATACCCGGATGGTCTTGCTTAAGTGATCGTTCCCGCCTAGCTTACCGGCAGGTTATGGGCAATCAACAGATCCTCCTCATCGTGCTGGGGATGGTCATCATCGGCGTCACGATCTCGGTGGCCATCGTCCTGGTGAACGAAAACGCCGTCACGGCGAACCGCGATGCCATGTCCACCGACATCGTCAACATCGCCACACGGGCCCAGCAGTACTACAATACGCCGACCGCCTTCGGCGGCGGCGGCCGTTCCTACGTCGGCCTCTCCGCCAATGCGGCGGGAATGTCCAAGCTCGTATCGGCCGCTCAGTCGAACAGCGGCAACGGCACCTACACCATTCTCGTCGCCGGCAGCGCTTCGCAGGTCATCCTGCAGGGGGTCGGCAACGTTGAACTTTCCGACGGCACCTTCCCGACCCTCTATTGCGTCATACGGCCCGGACAGGCGCAGGTCCAGGTCATCAACTGAACCGGCCCTCCGTTCCAACCCTGCTATTATTTATGAAGACCGGATGCAGCGGTCCCTGCCGTTATTGCTTCTCTCTCGATTTCTTGGTACCTTACTTTCGCTGTTTCACGCATTCCATTGAATTTTTCTACACCGGGAGATCATCATCATGGCAGTGAAAGTAGGCATCAACGGATTCGGCCGCATCGGCCGGCAGGTCATCAGCGCGATGGCGGACCAAGGGGTTCTGGGGAAGGAGATCGACGTCGTAGCGGTGGTGGACGTGAGCACCGACGCGGAGTATTTCGCGTACCAGACCAAGTACGATTCCGTGCACGGCAAGTTCAAAGGGACCGTCACCAGCGAGAAGAGCAGCCCGTCCCTCGAAGCGGACGACGTGCTCGTGGTGAACGGACACAAGATCAAATGCGTTCAGGCGCAGAAGGACCCGTCGCAGCTGCCGTGGAAGGAGCTCGGCGTGGAGATCGTCATCGAATCCACCGGACTGTTCACCGATTCGGAAAAGGCGAAGGGTCACATCGCCGCCGGTGCGAAGAAGGTCCTCATCTCGGCCCCCGGCAAGGGAGAGGTGAAGACGATCGTCATGGGTGTGAACGATAACGAGTACGACGCCGCGAAGCACGCCATCGTCTCGAACGCCTCGTGCACCACCAACTGCCTCGCCCCGGTCGTGCATGTGCTGCTGAAGGAGGGGATCGGCGTCGAGAGCGGACTGATGACCACCATCCATTCCTATACCGCCACGCAGAAGACGGTGGACGGTCCCTCCAAGAAGGACTGGCGCGGCGGCCGTGCGGCGGCCATCAACATCATCCCGTCGTCCACCGGAGCCGCCAAGGCGGTGGGTGAAGTGCTCCCGGCGACGAAGGGGAAGCTGACCGGCATGTCGTTCCGCGTCCCGACCGCGGACGTCTCCGTGGTGGACCTCACCTTCCGTGCGGCGCGCGACACTTCCATCGAGGAGATCGACGGTCTGATGAAGAAGGCGTCCGAGACGTACCTGAAGGGGATCCTCGGTTACGCGAACGAAGAGGTGGTCTCCACCGACTTCATCCACGACGACCGTTCCTCCATCTACGATTCGCTCGCCACGCTGCAGAACAACCTGAAGGGGGAGAAGCGCTTCTTCAAGGTGGTGTCGTGGTACGACAACGAGTGGGGCTATTCCTGCCGCGTCGTCGACCTGCTGCGCAAGATGGCGAAGTGACCGCCCGTTCCGCCGGCGCGTCATAGCACATCGAACAAAGGGCTGGATCTCGATGGACGAGTTCAGCCCTTTTTGTTCACCGGCCGCCGCGATGCACCGGCGTCCGGTCCGCTCCTCACCTCAACATCAACAACGACATGAACAAGAAGACCATCAAGGACATCGACCTGACGGGGAAGCGCGTGCTGATGCGCGTCGACTTCAACGTCCCCCTCAAGAACGGCGTCGTGCAGGACGACATCCGCATCCGCGCCGCTCTTCCCACCATCCAGTACGTGCTCGACCGGAAACCCCGCTCCCTCGTGCTGATGTCGCATCTCGGCGACCCGAAGAAGGACACGCAGAAAGCGAAGGAGAAGGCGGAGAAGGACGGCAAGCCGTTCGACGAGAAGGCGTTCTCCGACGGCAAGCACCGGATGAAGCCGGTCGTCGAACGCCTCGCCCAGCTGCTCGGACGTCCGGTGGTCCTGGCCCCCGCCGCGGTCGGTCCGGAGACGAAGGCGATGGTGGACGCGCTCGGCGCCGGAGACGTGCTGATGCTCGAGAACACGCGGTTCCACAAGGAGGAGACCGGAAAGGAAGCGGCGGACCGCGAGCGGATGGCGAAGGAACTGGCGCAGTACGGCGACGTGTACGTGAACGACGCGTTCGGCTCCGCGCACCGTGCGCACGCCTCCACCGAGACCGTCGCGAAGTTCCTGCCGGCCGTGGCAGGGTTCCTCATGGAGAAGGAGCTGGCCTACCTTGTGAAGGCCACCGCCGCTCCCGTCAAGCCGTACGTCGCCATCATGGGCGGCGCCAAGATCTCCGGCAAGATCGACGTCATCCAGAACCTGCTCGGCAAGGTCGACGCGCTCATCATCGGCGGGGGGATGATGTACACCTTCTTCAAGGCGATGGGGTACGAGATCGGGAAATCGCTGCTGGAAGAGGACAAGATCGACCTGGCGAAATCGCTGCTCGCCGAGGCGAAGGCGAAGAACGTCCGCCTGCTGCTGCCGGTGGACACGGTCGCCGCCGCGGCGTTCGACAACGACGCGGCCTCCCAAGTGGTGAACGTGAACTCCATCCCCGCCGCGAGCGTTGGAATGGACATCGGTCCGGCCACGGTGGAGCTCTTCCGCAAGGAGATCCTCAGCGCGAAGACGGTCGTCTGGAACGGTCCCATGGGCGTGTTCGAGATGAGCAACTTCGCCAAGGGAACGAACGCCGTCGCGCAGGCGCTCGCCGATGCGACGGCCGCCGGCGCCACCACCATCGTGGGCGGCGGCGATTCGGCCTCGGCCATCGCCAAAGCGGGGCTCGAGAAGAGCGTGTCGCACGTTTCCACCGGCGGCGGCGCGTCGCTGGAGTTCCTCGAGGGAAAAGTGCTCCCCGGCGTCGCGGCGCTGAACGACCGCTGATCATGTCACGAGAGCGTTGAAGCGGACGGCGCGCCGCGGGGAGGTCCCGCGGCGCCGGCCGTCCGGTGCATGGATCCAGAACCGAACGACACCATGTCCTACTACCGTTCCGGCAACTACTATCGGCCCAGTTTCTTCGGCGGCTTTCAGTTCTTTCCGCCGGTCATCAAGACGCTCCTCATCGCCAATGCGGCGGTCTTCCTTGGAATGCTCTTCCTGGGAGACTTCCGCATCGGGGCGTTCTCGTTCGGCGATTTCTTCTACCACTCCTTCGCCCTGTGGCCGCTCGGCTCCGGGTTCGGATTCTGGCAGCTCTTCTCGTACATGTTCATGCACGGCGGGTTCATGCACCTGCTCTTCAACATGCTGGCGCTCTGGATGTTCGGCATGGAACTGGAGCACGTGATGGGGTCGCGGAAGTTCCTGGTGTACTACCTGCTGTGCGGGTTCGGCGGCGGACTGGCGAACCTGCTCGTCGCGCCGCTCTTCACCTCCGTGGGACCCACGGTCGGCGCCTCCGGTGCGGTGTACGGCGTACTGCTCGCGTTCGGCATGCTCTTCCCGGAACGTCCCATCTACATCTACTTCCTGCTCCCCATCAAAGCGAAGTACTTCGTGGTGATGTACATGGCGTTCGAGATCTTCTCCATCGGCAGCACGGACGGCGTCGCGCACTTCGCCCATCTCGGCGGCGCGCTCGTCGGATTCGTCTACCTGCTCATGGACGGTCACCGCGTCGGCCCGTCGTTCCGCGGCGGACGCCAGGACGAGGAGAGCATCTTCACGCGCATGACCGGCATGGGACGTCCGCAGCGGCCGGAACCGTACAGCAACGTCTCCGACGCGCAGATCTACGACATCCGCGACCACCGGAACGAGCAGGAGAACCGCCAACGGCAGATCGACGAGATCCTGGACAAGATCAGCCGGGACGGTTACCAGAGCCTGACGGACGAGGAGAAACGCATCCTCTTCGAAGCGAGCAAGAAACTGAACTGAGACGAAACAGCGAGGGAGACCATGGCGAGCATCTTACCGGTGATACAGCCTTCGGCAGGGAACGGACTGCCGTCCAACTACAAGGTCGGCGTACGCCGGCAGACACGGCAGGTGACCATCGGCGGCATCAAGGTGGGCGGCGGCGCCCCCATCTCGGTGCAGACGATGACCAAGACGAAGACGGACGACGTGGCGGGCACCGTGCGGCAGATCGTCGAAGCGCACGAGGCGGGGTGCGACATCGTGCGGGTGACGGTGAACGACAAGGAGGCCGCCGACGCGATGGCGGCCATCGTGCGCGAATCGCCGCTCCCCATCGTCGCGGACATCCATTTCAACCACGTCTTCGCGCTGAAGGCCATCGAAGCGGGCGTGGCGAAGGTGCGCATCAATCCGGGGAACATCGGTTCCAAGGACCGCATCCGGCAGGTGCTCACCGCCGCAAAGGACCGCGGCATCCCCATCCGCATCGGCGTCAACTCCGGGTCGCTCGAGGAGGACATCCTCGAGAAGTTCGGATATCCCACGGCGGAGGCGCTCTATGAATCCGCCATGCGCCACGTCGCCATCTGCGATGAGTTCGGGTTCCGCGACGTCGTCATCTCCGTGAAGTCCACCGATGTTCGGCTGATGATCGAGGCGTACCGGCTCGTCGCGCAGCGGACGGACATCCCGCTCCACCTCGGCGTCACCGAAGCGGGTCTGACCCGCATCGGCACCATCAAGTCCGCCGTCGGCATCGGCACGCTCCTCTCGGAAGGGATCGGCGACACCATCCGCGTCTCGCTCACCGACGAGCCGGTGAAGGAGGTCGAGGTCGGCAAGGAGATCCTCCGTTCCCTCGGTCTCGCCACGCGCAACGTGGAGCTCATCGCCTGCCCCACCTGCGGCCGGCTGGAGATCGACCTGTTCGGCATCATGGCGGAGCTCGAGAAGCGACTCGAAGGGGTGAAGAAGCCGGTGAAGGTGGCGGTGCTCGGCTGCGTCGTGAACGGTCCGGGCGAAGCGAGCGACGCGGACATCGGCATCGCGGCGGGCAAAGGGGTCGGTATCCTGTACCGCAAGGGAGAGATGGTGCGTAAAGTGAAGGAGAGCGAGATCGTGGACGTCATCGTCGAAGAGGTGCACCGCTTCCAGCCGGAGACCTGAGCCGAGGCCGTTCCGTTCGTTCAATGTGTCCGTCCATCTATTGAAAGGCGCCCGCACAGGACCATGCCGAAGTCCGAGTTCCGTACCGTCAAGACCCAGAAGCTCCCCTCGTCCGAGTTCCTCCTCTTCCCGTTCCTGAAGTCGTGGTACCGGCATCCGCTCGCCGGTCCCGTTCTGGCGGCGGCGTACGCCGTCGTCATGCTCCACATCGGACTGACGTACCACGTGGTGGGCGATTACAACGTCGAGACCGATTTCTTCCAGGCGTACGTCCCCACCGCAAAGGACTTCCTGAAGGGCGTGTGGACCATCGAGGACTTCCGCGGACCGGGGTATCCCGCCCTGCTGGCGGCCGCCGGTCTCTTCGTCCGGGACTTCTTCACCGCCGGCATCGTCCTCTCCACGCTCGCCGCGGCGGTCACGCTCTACTTCACCTTTGAAACGGTGCGGCGCCTCTTCCGTGCGGACCTGGCGTTCGCCGTCGTGCTGCTCACCGCGGTCAACCGTACGTTCGTCCAGTACTCCTACACCGCCGGCACGGACATGGTCTTCAACGCCTTCACGGCGGGGATCATCTTCTTCCTGCTTCGGAAAGAAACGTTGTCCTGGCCCGACCTCGCACTGTCGGCCCTCTTCGGCGCTGCCGCGTACCTGACGAGGTCCAACGGTATCGTCTTCCTTGCGGCGGTCCCGTTCATCATGGCCGTCGTGAACGTGTACAACCTACCCGTCAAACAGCGTCTCGTCGCCTCGGGGGTCTGGGCCGGACTCTTCCTCCTCTTCATCACACCGTGGGGAATGCACACGCTGGCGGAGAAGGGGAGCTTCTTCTTCAGCCGGAACCATCTCAACATCGCGTACGAGATGTTCGGGAAGGGGAAGGTCGGATGGGACGAGTTCTGGAACGTGGAATCGGTGCGCTACACGTCGCTGCTGCAGGTGGTCATGACCGATCCCGGCCTGTTCGTTTCCACCGTCTTCTCGAACCTGTACGGACATTTCCTGAGCGACATGGAACTGCTGATGAACTGGTTCGCCGGCATCGGCGTGCTGGCGGCGGTCATCTCCATGGTGAAACGGCGTCCGGACCGCCGGCAGGGGGCGTTCTTCCTCTTCGGCGCGTCGCTGTTCCTGGTGCTGCTGATCGTCTTCTACGGCGAACGTTTCTCGATGTACCTCATCCCGATGTACGGCGTGCTCGCGCTCGGCACGCTGGTGTGGGACCGGTGGCGCGGCATACCGTACTACAGCGCCACGCTGCTGGCGGCGGCGCTCATCGGGTACACGGCCTACGGGTCGGTCGAGTACAACCGCCAACACATCGACTCCGGCCCGCGGGAGATCAAAGCCATCGCCGATTGGTTCAACCAGAACGTGAAGGACGCCGATCCGTCGAAGGTGGTCGTCTGCCGGAAGCCGCACATCGCGTTCTACATCGACAAGACGATGAAGTATTTCCCGTACGTCGACACCTGGCCCGCGCTCGAAGCGGAGACGAAGAGACTGGGCGCGGACTACCTGTTCTACGGCATCTATGAAGCGAACATGCGGCCGCAGTTCCGTCAGCTGCTGGACCCCTCCGCCGCGCCCCCCTGGCTGGAACCGGTGACCTACACCGTGAATCCGCCGTCCGTCCTGTACCGAGTGAAACACTGACCGGAGCACCATGCCTGCCACCATCACCATCCTGTTCATCGGGGACATCATCGGGAGACCGGGGATGGACCTCGTCACGTCGCTGCTCAAAGGACTTCTCGAGAAGCACCATGTGGACCTCTGCATCGCCAACGGCGAGAACGCCGCGGACGGAAAGGGGATCGAGGAATCGCAGGTGAAGCAGCTCTTCGACCTCGGCGTGCACGTCATCACCGGCGGCAACCATACGTTCGACCGGTGGGACATGCGGAAGGTCTACACGTCGTTCCGCCACCTGCTGCGTCCGCTCAACTTCCCGCGCGAGACCGCCGGCGTCGGGTTCACGGTGTACGAACTGAAGAACGGCGCCAAAGCGGGCGTCATCAACCTGCAGGGACGCACGTACATGCAGCCCATCGAGGACCCCTTCCGCACGGCGGACTGGGCCCTCTCCAAGGTCAACGAACAGACGAAGGTCGCCTTCGTCGACTTCCACGCCGAAGCGACCGCCGAGAAGATGGCGATGGGATGGTACCTGGACGGACGCGCGAGCGTGCTGGTCGGCACCCACACGCACACCCCCACGGCGGACGCGCGCATCCTGCCGCGCGGCACCGCGTTCATCACCGACGTCGGCATGACCGGTCCGTACGATTCCGTGCTGGGGATGAAGAAGGACCTCGCCATCAAGCGCTTCCTCACCCAGACGCCCCACAAGTACGAGACCGCGTCCAATGACGTCCGCCTCTGCGGCGTCATCGCCGAAGTCGAGACGGCCACCGGACGCTGCGTCCGGTTCGAACAGCTCATCTATCCGAAATTCTAGCCCGCTCCGGCACGGCGGAGCCGCCGGTACAGTACGAAGGACACGCATCATGAGCATCATCATCGACGGTCGGAAGACCTCCCAGGACATCCGCAACGAAGTGAAAGCGGCGGTGGAACGCCGGCGAGCCGCCGGGAAGACGGTCCCCGGTCTCGCGTTCATCCTCGTGGGGGACGATCCCGCATCGCAGTCCTATGTGAAGAGCAAAGGGAAGGCGTGCGAAGAGCTCGGGTTCCACTCGGTCACCGAGCGGATGCCCGCGACAGCGTCCGAGTCGGAGGTGCTGGCGATGGTGGAGCGGTTCAACCGCGACCCCGCCATCCATGGACTGCTCGTGCAGCTCCCCCTGCCGAAGCACATCGACGAACAGAAGGTGATCGAAGCCGTCGCGCCGGAGAAGGACGTGGACGGTTTCCATCCCTCGAGCGTCGGGAAGATGGTCATCGGTCTCGAGACCTTCTACTCCTGCACGCCGTACGGCATCGTGGAACTATTGAAGCGGTACGGCATCGATCCGGCGGGGAAGCATGTGGTGGTGGTCGGGAGGAGCAACATCGTCGGCAAGCCGATCGCCAACATGCTGCTGCAGAAGAAGCCGTGGGCCAATGCGGTGGTGACGGTGGCACACACCGGCGCGAAGGATCTCGCGTACTTCACGAAGCAGGCGGACATCCTCATCGCGGCGGTCGGCAAAGTGAAGGCGGTGACGAAGGAGATGGTGAAGCCGGGCGCCGTCGTCATCGACGTCGGCATCAACCGCATCGACGATCCGGCCGCGAAGAACGGCACGCGGCTGGTCGGCGATGTCGATTATGACGCGGTGAAGGAGGTCGCTTCCGCCATCACACCGGTCCCCGGCGGCGTCGGTCCCATGACCATCGCGATGCTGATGGTGAACACCCTCACCGCCGCGGAGCGCCTCGACGGCTGACAGACAGGGGGCGCGAACGCCCCCGTCCTGATCACGGCAGGATGAGTTCCGACACCCTCTTCGCCTCCGTCTGTTCGATGCGGACGATGCGGCGCGCTCCCCCTTTCTCCACCCACTGCACCGACGTTCCCTCGAAATCGTTCATCTCCACGGTGTAACAATCGATACCGCGCACGACCGCTTCTCCGGTGACCCTCAAGGTCAACGGAACGATGGTGTTCGTCTGCGGATCGACGGAAGGGAAGGACCACGATGCACCGGCCTTCAACGGCAGCACGCGGCTCATGACCGGGGTCTGTGAGAAATCCATCACCGGTCCGTCGGCGGGCAGGTCGGTCTCCATCGTGCGGTTGTACGGTTTCATCAGTGTGGCGATGTGGAGTTTCTCCTTCCCATAGCTGCATTCCGTCTCCATGGAGATCTGGCCGTTCACATGGATGCGGGATGTGGAACGGATGGGGCGCATCTCCGGCGTCAGTGAAGCAGCGATGGTCTTCGTGAAACCGTTCGCGATGATGTTCAGATAGATCTCCACTCCGGCGGCGGTCTTGGTGAGCGTGACCTGATAGAGACCCTCTCCCTGCTTGCTGGTGGTCTTGTACGTGAGCATCTCGGGTTTGTCCGCGATCCATCCGGTGTTGACGGTGAACGGTTCGGCGGCCGTGAGCAGGGAATGACCGAACAGCAGGGAGAGCAGCAGCGGGAGCAGTTGGTGACGCATGGGATCTCCTATGGGTGTTGCCGGAACCGTGGGACACAGTGGCCCTGTGCCGCGCGGGAAGCGCAGCTGACGGGTGCGGCAGTGTTGATGATGATGACCGGAGATGGCCGGTCCGTGATGGAAGAGCGGCCGTGCGGGGCCTATAGTCCCCGCAGACGGCGTCGGAGCAGGAAGTATCCCGCCCAGCTGAGCAGACCGATGATGCCGTAGACGGCGGCAGCGCGCGGCGCTTCGATGAAGAACCAGTAGGTGGTATCGTTGATATGGAGCACCGAGAACGGAGCGAGCGAAAAGAAGAAACCGAAGGCCATCAGCGCCGAACGCCAGTTCAGGAGGGATCTTGTCCTCTTGAGGGAACGGAGCTCTTCCGAACGGCCGGCGTCGGGAGCGCTCAGGGCCGGGAGCGGTGCGGTGCGCATCCGCTGGACCTCCGCGGCGAAGGGGGCATCGGTGCGGAGATATCCTTCCACCAGACGCGTGGTATCGGCGCTGCACTCTCCGGAGAGATATGCCGGGAGCAGGTCGGTGATGATATCCTTGGTGATCGTCATTCTGGTGCCTTTCAGAATTGTGCCCGTTTCGCTTCCAGTGCGGCGCGTGCCCGGAAGACCTTCACTTTGATGGCGGCGACCGTCAGTCCGGTGACGGCGGCGATCTCATCGTATGACAGCTCGTCGAAGGAACGGAGCGTCAGGACCGTCCGGTCGATCTCGGAGAGGGACTGCATCGCCGCGAGCGTCTGCTCCAGTTCGGAGCGTGCTTCCGTCTCACGTTCGGTCCGCTGCGTGCTCCCGGCGTTCTCTTCCGAGATGCCGGTGAAGCGGCGGGTGTGGACCGAACGGCGCAGGTACAGGTTACGGGCGATGGTGAAGAGATACGCTTTCACCGTTCCTTCGCGGATCGGCGCATCGCTCGTCCAGACCCGGACGAACGATTCGGAGACGATATCCTTGGCCTCATCCGGATCGCCGCTGAGCCAATAGGCGAAGCGGTGAACGTCCGCCGAATAGCGCCGGTACAGTTCGGTGAAGGTGATGCTGTCCTGACCCATACAGAGAGAATATCCCTGAGATCGCGGAAAGTTACAAGAGCGGGTTCGAAAAAGAACGGACGGGGGAGCGGCGCACGTGCCCGGACCGATACAGCGAGGAGCTCGGTCCGTGGCACGTCACGGAGCGGAGGCGGAAAGGGAGCGGAACGTTTGAACGAGCGAACGCCGAAACGTTCAGATCGGCAGTGGATCCGCGGAACGCTGCCGGAGCGCGTTCAGCATCTGGTCGTACACCGCCAGGATCGCGTCCACCGGTACCGGCTGGCGGTTTCCGGAGTTGTTGATCTCCCCACGGATGGCGGTGCTGTTGACCGTGAAGTACGCGGCCGTGAGTGCGCCGGCGGTGGAGGTGAGTGCGTTGGTGTCCATGTGGGTCCTTTCGATACCGTCATGGTACGCTATTGCGCCGCCGAATCCTAACGGAATCGCTCACCGCCCGAAATGACCGGTCATCGACGCGGTACCGGTCATCTTCCCCAGCAGGGCCGCGTCGAACTGCGCCAGCGTCGTCTTCTCGTCCAGTTCGACCTTCTCCACGTTCAGCGCATACAGGGTCACGACGTACGGATGCGCTCCGGAGCCCGGAGGTGGTTCCGGTCCGCCGTACCCTTTCGTGCCGTACGTGTTGAGCAGTTCCTTCGACCCCGCCGGCATTCCGCGGCCCGAAGCCCCTTCGGCCAGCGAGTCGGTCCCTTTCGGAATGTTGATGACGAACCAGTGCACCCAGTACTTCGCCACCGGATGCGGGTCGACGATGGAAAGGGCGAACGACCTGGTGCCCGGCGGAACGTCGGACCAGCGGAACGGGAGGGAGATGTTGAGGCCGCCGCGGACGCCGCGGTACGTGTAGGGGACGGGGATGGTTCCGCCGTCCGTGAACGCGGAAGAGGTGATTGTCATGACGCCTCCGTATCGGTGGTGGGAG
>WBUG01000108.1 GCA_008933835.1 Bacteroidota bacterium
ACGGTTCGTTCGTCTGGGTCGATATGCGCACGAATCCCATCGTCGATCCGGCCTCCGGCCGCGTGGTTCGCTTGCAGACCATCACGCGCGACATCTCGGTGCGGAAACGAACCGAAGCGGCACTGCGGGAACGGGAGGACCAGTACCGGACCCTCATCACGACGATGCAGCAGGGGTTGGCGCTGCACGAGGTGATTGTGAACGGCGACGGGATCGTCACGGACTACCGTTTCCTCGACATGAACCCCAGTTACGAGCGGATGACCGGCCTGACCCGGGAGGCGACCATCGGACGTTCGGTGCGTGAAGTGCTCCCGGGCGTCGAGGAGTACTGGATCGAGCAGTTCGGCCGTGTCGCACTGACCGGAGAGCCGGTGACCTACGAGAACTACGTCGCGGCCCTTGGCAAGCACTTCGAGGTGATCGCCTACCGGCCGAAGCAGCATCAGTTCGCCGTCATCGTCACCGACATCACACAGCGGTGGCGGGCCGAGGTCTCGGTCAAGGAGAGCGAACAGAAGTACCGGCTGCTGGCGGAGAACTCCACCGACGTCATCTGGACGACGGACCTGACCGGCGCCTTCACCTACATCAGTCCGTCGGTGCGTCAATTGCGCGGCTATGCTCCGGAGGAGGTGCTGGGACAGCGTCTCGATGAGATGGTCTGTCCCGGTTCCCTGGCGGTGATGTCGGCGGTCCTGTCGAAGCACATCCGACAGGCGCGGCAGGGCGAACCGGCGGTGAGCGAGGTCGTGGAGGTCGAGCAGCCGAAGAAGGACGGCACCGCGGTGTGGACCGAGGTCGTGACCCACCTGATGTACGGAGAGCAGCGGGAGCCGGTCGGCGTTCTGGGCGTATCGCGGGACATCACGGAACGGAAACGCCGGGAGGCGCTGCTGACGACGCGTCTGCGGTTGAGCGAGTACGCCAACACCCATACCGTGCGCGAACTGCTGTGCATGATCCTCGACGAAGCGGAGTCGATCACGGAGAGCACCGCCGGATTCTTCCATATGGCGGAGGATGACCACCTCGGCGGTCCGGTGTCGGTCTGGTCGGCCAATGCGCGACGGCAGATGCGGACACGGGACGCGGACGTACCGGTGCGCTCCGGGGAGGGTGTGGAGGCGTGGGCCGAATGCATCGCCGGGCGTGCCCCGGCGGTCATGAACGACGGCGCGGCACGTTCCCGCCGCTGGACGATGCCGGAGGGGTACGCGTCCGTCGAACGTGAACTGCTCGTACCCATCCTGCGGAACGACCGGGTGGTGGCCGTCCTGGGGGTGGGGAACCGGCCGCATCCCTACGACGAGCGCGACGTCGAGATCGCGTCGCAGCTCGCCACGATGTCGTGGGACATCCTCGAACGGCGCCGTGCGGAACTCGCCGTCCTGCAGCAGGAGAGGGCGCTCGCCGGACTCTCGCGGGCGGTGGTCTCGCTGCTCAATATGACCGAGACGAATTCCTCCGAGACCATCCATGCGGCGCTGGGTCACCTCGGGAACGGCATCGGCGGGGACCGGGTGTACATCTTCCGCAACGACGATTCGGCCCCCGCCGGAACGGTCCGCACCTCCATGGAGCACGAATGGGTCGCTCGGGGTGTTTCACGGGAGATCGATAACCCGGACATGATCGGGCTCGACCTGAGCGGTCTCTTTCCGGACATGTGCCGGGTGCTCCTCCGGGGGGAGGCGTACCGGCGCACGCTGCGCGAGTCGGACGGCGCGGAGCGGCGCATCTACGAAGCCCAGTCGATCCAGAGCGTCATCCTCGTTCCCATCCATCTGCACGGGCGTTTTTGGGGATTCCTCGGGGTCGATGCAGTGCGGGAGGAGCGGCGGTGGAGCGACGACGACATTTCGGTGCTGCGCGTCGCGTCGGAGAGCTTCGGCATCGCGCTGGAGCGTCGCGCGGCCGTCGCGATGCTGCATGAGAACGAACAGATCCTGAAACTGGCGCTGGAGGCCTCCGGCGACGGCATCTGGATCTATTCCGTCCCGACGGGCGAAATGTTCTTCTCGGACGAGGCGCTCCGGCTCATCGGACATTCGGCGCAGTCGGCGCCGACATCCTTCGACGAATGGCTGGCGCTGGTCCATCCGGACGACCGGGAGGCCGCCGTCGAAGCGATGGAACGCCATCTGCGGGGGAACGAGCCGGTGTTCGTCAACGAGCACCGTTTCCTCGTGGCCGACGGAACGTACCGCTGGATGCTCCATCGCGGCAAGGTGCTGCGGTGGGACGGTGGCGAACCGTACCAGGTCTACGGCACGTACTCGGACATCCACGGCCGGAAGGAGAGCGAGCGCGACATCATCGACCTCAACGAACGGCTGGAGCAGAAGGTCGAGGAGCGGACGTCGCAGTTGCGTGAATCCATCCAGGAGATGGAGTCCTTCTCGTACTCCATCTCCCACGACCTTCGCGCACCGGTGCGGGCCATCGATTCGTTCGCCAAGATCCTCAACGATGAGGAGGCGCCCCGGCTGAGCGACGAAGGGAAACGGCTCCTGATGACCGTCCGGACGAACACCGCCCGGATGGGCCGGATGATCGACGACCTGCTGCAGTTCTCCCGCGCGAGCCGCGCGGAGATCCAGAAGACGCGCTTCGACATGACGCGCATCGTGACCAAACTGCTGGACGAGGCGGTCGCCGTCGAACGCGGACGGCACATCGTGACCACGGTGCGGCCGATGCCGGAGGCGTACGGCGACGCATCGCTCCTCCGGCAGGCGCTGGTGAACCTCATCAGCAACGCCGTCAAGTTCACCCGCAAACGGGACCGTGCGGTGATCGAGATCGGCGGAACGGTCCGTGACGGCATGACGGTCTTCACCGTGACCGACAACGGGACCGGGTTCGACATGCGGTACAAGGACAAACTCTTCGGCGTCTTCCAGCGGCTCCACAGCCAGCAGGAATTCGAGGGCACGGGCGTGGGCCTCGCCATCGTCCACCGAATCGTTCAAAAGCACGGAGGAACCGTGGACGTGACCAGCGCCGTCGACGACGGCACCACGTTCACCATCGCCATCCCCGCCGACGGGATGCCGGACGACATCACCACGTACGAACAGAGGGACGCATGAACCAATCGACGATCGACATCATCCTCATCGAGGACGACCAGAACGACTATGAGATCACCGCCCGCGTCCTGAAAAGGCGCGGGCTCGCCGGCACCATCGTCTGGCTGCAGGACGGAGAGAAAGCGCTCGAGCATCTCACCGCCCTCGCCGGGCGGATGAAGGGGGAGGTGAAACGGCAGCCCCGGCTCGTCATTCTCGACATCAAACTGCCGAAGGTCCTCGGCTTCGATGTGCTGCAGTACATCAAACAGGACGAATGGCTGCAGCATCTTCCGGTGGTCATCTTCTCCTCGTCGAACCAGGAGCGCGACATCGTCCGGGCCGGCCAGCTGCACGCCAACAGTTACGTCGTCAAGCCGGTGGACTACGATTCGTACGCCCACGCCATCGATGTGATCGTCACCTACTGGATCTTCACGCACAAGTACCTCTAATCCGGGACCGAAGACCATGACGCAACCCTGCCGCATCCTCCTCGTCGAAGACAGTCCGGAAGACTATGAGATCATCCGCTACAATCTGAAAAAAGGTGGGCTGGATGCCGACATCGTCCGGGTCGAGACGGAGTCGGAGTACGTCGAACGGCTCGCCGCCGGCGGCGTCGACGTCGTCCTGTCGGACGCCAACCTTCCGCGGTTCAGCGGGCGGGAAGCGCTGGAGGTCCGGAACCGGCTCGCGCCGCTGGTGCCGTTCATCCTCGTGTCGGGCGCCGTGGGGGACGAAATGGCGGTGGAGTTCCTCCGCAACGGCTGCGTGGACTACGTGCTGAAAGAGAAACTGACGCGACTTCCCTCCGCCGTTACGCGTGCGGTCGA
>WBUG01000044.1 GCA_008933835.1 Bacteroidota bacterium
TGAGGGGGGTGGGCATATTTACTCCTGTGGATGAAAAAAATACTTCATCGGATCGGTGATTGATTGATTGATTGATTGATCGACAATCGGGCATATCGGATCATTTTTTATATGCGAGTCCTGCCTTCTTCAGGGCGGCGCGGAGCTGCGCGAGCGCTTTCGGTCCCATCCCGTGCAGCGCGGCGATCTCCGGTTCCTTCCGTGACCGGAGCTCTTTCAGCGTCGTGATCTTCGCTCCCGCCAGCGCGCGGCGGGCCGGAGCGGAGAGACCCTCCGGCAACTCGCTCCAGGCGCGGTTCACCGCGGTGCGCGTCATGCCGGAACGGATCTCCGCCAGCCGCGCCTTGAGGATCCGTTTCAGCAACGCGGCGGGGATCGGACGCTCCGGCGTGAAGCGGACGGTGCCGGCGGAGGTGGAGAAGTCCGACAGTTCGTCGCGGAGCGTCCTGAGCGTGAGTCCGCTCCAGGGAAAGATGCTGCAGTGCTTCGCGTGCGCCGCGTAGCCGAGCAGCGCCTTCTCCACGAAGAAGGTCGGCATGCCGTAGCTGATGCGCTCCGACGCCTCCGGCGCCACGCTCTTCACGGTGCGGCGGATACGTTCGAACGCGGCGCGGACATCCTTCGGCTGGCGGGAAAGATATTCGGCGACGGTGGTCGCTTTGGGGTGTCTCGGTGCCATGGTCAATCCTGTTGTGGTTGCTGCAGCCAAAGGAGAGCCGCGGTGATGTTCGGAAGGAAGCGTTCCATCTTACGCTCCTTTCATGGCGGCTTCGATATCGGCAATGATGATCCTGGTCATCGGCATCATGGCGTCGAACGCGCGTTTCGCTTTGACGCCGCCGAGCGCCATCGCCTCCGTCAGCACCTGCGGGGTGATCTGCCAGCTGAGTCCCCATTTGTCCCTGCACCACCCGCACTGGCTTTCCTGACCGCCGTTATTGATGATGGCGTTCCAATACCGGTCCGTTTCCTCCTGGTCCTTTGTGGAGATCTGGAAGGAGAACGCTTCGCTGTGCTTGAAGTGCGGACCGCCGTTCAATCCGATGCACGGGATGCCGGCGACGGTGAACTCCACCGTCAGGACGTCCCCCGCCTTTCCGTCGGGATAGTCCGACGGCGCACGGTGGACGGCGCCGAACTTGCTGTTCGGAAAGAGCGAGGTGTAGAATCGGGCGGCCTCCTCCGCATCGTGGTCGTACCACAGACAGATCGTGTTCTTATGCATGTGTTCCTCCATAGTCAATATCGAATGATGATGCGGTTCGGTTCCGTGCGGCGGTATTCACGCCGGAAGGTCTGATGCAGCCGTTCCCGGCCTCTTCATCCCCAGCGTACCGCCGAACCACGTGAGCGGATACGCCGTCACCGCCAGCGCGACGGGATACCAATGCTCGGAGAGGTCCCACCCATAGATGACGCCGCCGATGCCGCCGAGCGTGCCGAGAATACCGAGCATCATCACCTGCCGTCCCGGCGTCGCCGGTGAGACCTTCGCGGTGACGAATCCGCCCGCGACGGCGTACAGGCTGCGGTACGCGAAGGCGAGCAGGAGCAGATGCCGGGCGTAGAGACCCGGTTCTGACGACGGCGGAAAGACCCCCGCCGCTTCGAGCGCCGCGTCCGTGGCGACGCTGAGAATGACGACGGTCAGGAATCCGGCGATGACCGCGCCGGTCTTTTTCACGAGCAGCATGTTCTCCTCTCTATACTAGTGTATGAAGTTCACCGCTCCAACAGCGTTGCCATCTTGTCGAACGATTCGTTCCATCCCATGACGGTCAACCGTTCGATCTCCCCGGCGGGAAGTCCGGAGTGCGTGAGCCGCATCGCGGTCGTTCCGTTCACCTCTTCGAACGTGAGGGTGATGAGGAGTTCCAGCGGCCACGACTCTCCGTCCGGGAATCCGAGCGAGGCGGCGGAGACGACCTCCCCCGCGGGATTGGAGAAGCTGTCGGTGACGACGATGCGTTCCTGCGGTACGATCTCGCGGTAGACGCCGGTGCTCCACACCTCCACATCCTCCGGTCCCTTCATGCAGGCGTGCACTTTCCCTCCCACGCGGAAGTCGATGGTGCAGTAGGAACAGCTGTACTCCTTCGATCCCCACCACTGCATCATCTGCGCCGGCTCGGTCCACGCTCTCCACACCTTCGCGGCCGGCGCACGGAATATGCGCGCGACGGTCACACCGGACGGGTGGCGCATGAAATCGGAGTTATTCGTCTCTTTTTTTCCCATACCGGTCCCTTCTATTATTGTGAGGAGATGAAGGTCGTTCCTTGGCCGCACTTCCTTCCCCATCAGGGTACCACCCTGCGGAATCAAGGTCAAGAGAACGGACGGGGGAAAATCGGTGCGCGCGACCGTGTCGCCGATGCGTCACACCGGCCGGTAGCGCAGCAGCAGCACGCCGCTCCGGAAGAGGCGGTGCTCCGTCAGCCGGAGGTCCCTCCTGCCGGTGATGCCGTGCGCGAACGCCGCTCCGGCGCCGATGAGGACCGGGTCCAGCATCAGTGCGTACTCGTCTACCAGCCCCGCCTCCGCGCAGAGCGTCACGATGCTTCCGCTGCCGAGGATGGTGAGCGGACGCTGTTGTTCGCTCTTCAGCCGCCGGACCTCCGCCGCGGGATCGCCGGAGACGAGCCGCGTGTTCTCCCACTCCGCGCTCCGAAGCGTGCGCGAAAAGACCACCTTCGGCGATGCGTTCATCCCCTTCGCCGTTTCGGGCTGCATCTGCGCCGCCATCGGCGTGAGCCAGAACGAGGCCATCATTGCGTACGTCCTCCGTCCGAACAGCAGCATGCTGCCGGAGTTCGCCCGTTCGGCGGCGTACGCCCCCTCCTCGCCGCCGTGACGGTGCCAATCGATCCCGCCCTGCGCATCGGCGGTGAATCCGTTGAGGGTCATGAAGTTGAAGACGGTGAGGGTCGCCATGGATGTTCCATTGTGTGTGGACCGGGTCCGGATGCCGCTAGGCCATCGCCCGGTGCATATGACCGTCGCGGGACTTGATGTACCGGTACGACTGTTTCACGATACGCTCAAGGACCGGCAGCCGCACGTCGCTCAGCTTCTTGATGTACAGACAGACCCTGCTGGTCGTATGCGTTCCGAGCTGCGACAGCGGTCCGGCATACCGCGCGGTCCCGTCCATCAGATAGACGGTGATCATTCCTTTCCGCGCATAGAACGCGATGATGTGACATTCCCCTTCGCGTCCGCTTCCGTACGCGTACCGGTAGGAATCGAACCCGATCGTCGCCACGTTCCAGATCTTCGGACCCTTGCCGCTGATGCGCCGCATCATCGCGATGAGCGTGCGGCAATCCTTCTTCATCGCCGCGTCATCGATGGCGGCGACGACCTCTTTCACCGTCGGAAGCTTCTTCGTGGTCCTCTCCGGCATCGTCATTCTCCTTCAGATGTTCCATTGAATCAATGTATCAATGAACCAATGAATCAATGAATCAATTCCAATGCACGATATACTCCCGTCACGCTTCACCGACCGTCCCGGTCTTCACTGTTCCCGTGCGCGCGTACCGGACAGCGATGATGCCGCCGGCGGTCACAGTGCTCTTCGTCATGGTGAACGCCGCCGGGATGGCGCCGCCGGCGAAGAGCCTCTTCCCTTTGCCGAGGGTGAGCGGGAAGATGTTGAGCCACAGTTCGTCCGCCAGGCCGTGCTTCAGGAGCGTCTGCACGAGTCCGCCGCTCCCCCACACTTTGAGGTCGCCACCTTTGGAGCGTTTCAGCGCGCGGATGTCCGCAACGGACCGGAGCACCGTCGAATTGTTCCACGCCGCGTTCTTCCGCGAACGGGACACGACGTACTTCGCGACGTCGTTGATGCCCGGCCATCCCTCCGCATGCTTCGGCCAATAGGAGGCGAAGATGTCGTACGTCTTCCTGCCCAGCAGCAGGTCCGCCGGCGTCATCTGCCGGGCCATGATGCGGCCGAACGCGTCACCGGTGTACGGCGCGACCCAGCCGCCGTACCGGAATCCGCCGGACCGGTCCTCCCCCGGACCCCCCGGGAGCCTGCACCACTCCGTCCAGCGACATCATCGAGATGACGATGATCTTCCTCATCTTCCCTCCTTTGATGCTGTTCGATGAAGCATTGAACCAGTGAACCGATGAATTAATGCATCAATTCTTCCACCCTCACCATGCACACGAGTTCCGTTCGGCTCCGGTACATCTCGATGCACGGCGTCGCCGGGTCGAGATGCGGATGTTTCAGCAGACGCGCGAACACCTCCGACAACGTATGCACCTTCGACGGCCAGTCGGCGACGGTCTCCGCGGCGTACGTCCCTTTCCGCAGCACGACCGTCTCGAACGTTCCGGCCCCCGCCTCGTTCGACCCCTCCGACGCGACCCCCGCGCGGTAGACGATGGTACCGTCCTTCTCCGGTTTCGAAACGCCGTACGGCATCCTCCGGTCGCCGGCCGGCAGACGGCGCTGCAGCTCGCCGAACGCGTTCTGGATGCCGTCAGGGAAGGAGTCCGCGCGGACGGTCATCAGCCGGATATCGTGGTCAAGAACGATGCGTTCCATGGGTCCAATATACATTCACGCCCGGCTCATGGAAAGGTGTAAAAACGGCATTCTCGGGGGTTGATTGCGACAACGGGGTTTTTTATACTATGGCGGTGCCATAATCGCAGGAATCGATGAAAAAGCATGTTTCCATCCTTGTTCCCGACGGCGCGGCGGTGCTCGGCTGCATCGAAGGGGCGCTGAAGACCTTCCGCATCGCCAATCTCTTTCTGGAGGGACGCGGCGGGCGTCCGCTGTTCGACATTCAATTGGTCGCGCTGACGAAGGAGCCCCGGACGTACGACGGATACTTTTCGGTGCAGCCCGACGCCACCGTGCGGAGCGTGCAACGGACCGACCTCATCATCGTACCGCCGGTGAACGGCGACATGCACGAGGTGGTGGAGCTCAACAACGCGTTCTTCTCCTGGATCCGCGAACGCTATGCGGAAGGGGCCGAGGTCGCGAGCCTCTGCGTCGGCGCGTTCCTTCTCGCCGGCACCGGACTGCTGGAAGGGAAACGCTGCTCCACCCATTGGTCCGCCGACCATCTCTTCCGGACGATGTATCCCGGCGTGACGCTCGTGTCGGACAAGGTCATCACGGACGAGGAAGGGGTGTACTCGAGCGGCGGTGCGAACTCGTTCTGGAACCTGCTGCTCTACCTCGTGGAGAAGTACGTGGACCGCGCGATGGCGGTGCACATCGCGAAGTACTACGAGATCGAGATCGACCGGGTGAGCCAGGCGTCGTACTTCATGTTCAAGGGACAGAAGGAGCACGACGACGCGCCGGTGCGGAAGGTGCAGGAGTACATCGAGACGAACTACCAGGAACGGCTGACGGTGGCGGACCTCGCCTCCATGGCGGCGCTGAGCCGGAGGAACCTCGAGCGGCGGTTCAAGAAGGCGACCTCGAACACCGTGGTGGAGTACATCCAGCGGGTGAAGGTGGAGGCGGCGAAGCTCCGGCTGGAATCCTCCGGCGAGAACGTGAACGAGGTGATGGAACGGGTCGGGTACGCGGACAGCAAGGCGTTCCGGACGACGTTCCGGAAGATCACCGGTCTCTCCCCGCTCGAGTACCGCGCCAAGTACCGCCGTCCCGAATCGTACGGAGTGTCGATGTGAGCTTCGTGCGGCTTCTCATCGTTCTGCTCGTTCTTTCGTCGTCGTCCCCCGCGCCGGTGAAGACGCCTTCCTCCGCTTCCGCGGAGCGCGTCATCCTCGTGCACGGACTCGGCCGCGGCAAGAGCCTGCTGACGCCGATGAAGGAGCGGCTGGCGAAGGAGGGATACGCCGTTTCCGTGGTGGAGTACCGTTCCCTGGGACGGACGCCCGACCAGATCCTGCACGATGCGGCGCAGCAGATGGCGCGGTTCAACAGCGACACCGCGGCGCCGGTGCACTTCGTCGGACATTCGCTCGGCGGTCTGGTCATCCGCGCGTACCTGGACAGCGTACGTCCCACCAACCTCGGCCGCGTCGTGCTCATCGGCAGTCCGAACCACGGCACGCCGTTCGTGGACCGGTTCCGCGACGCATGGTGGCTGAAGCTCGCCGGAGCGGCGGCACGGTCATTGGGAACCGACAGCGCCGGATTCCCGCAGCATCTGCGTCCGCCGTACTATCCCGTCGGCGTCATCGCCGGCAGCGTCCGTCCGTTCGACAACGACGAGTTCGTTCCGGGTGAGGACGACGGCATCGTTCCGGTGGAGTCCGCAAAGGTGGAGGGGATGAGCGATTTCATCCTGCTGAACATCTCGCACTCGTCCCTCCCCCGGCGCGAAGAGACGTTCGTTCACGTTCTTTCCTTCCTCCGCACGGGACGGTTCGTGCACTGAATCGGTTCCGCTCACCGTTCCTTCCTTTCTCTTCGAACCCCCTTCCGGAACAGCACCTTGGTTGATAAATCAGACTAAATTGTCTAATATTGAGTGGGGGGAAAAGACTGAATAATATCACCGTTATTCACGTCAGGACGTACGAATCCACTCATTGATGCTCACCGCACGATGGAGGTACCGATGTCCGCTCACCGTTCCGCCCGCCTCGCATTCCTGCTTCTCCTCTATTACAATCTATCGACCGCCCAGACCGCTGTCGCCCCTTCCGCCGGGGACGGCTCCCTCGGCGATCCGTACCAGATCGCCACGCTCGACAACCTCTACTGGATCACGCAGAACTCCTCCGAATGGGGGAAGCACTACGTCCAGACGGCGGCCATCGACGCCTCCTCCTCGTCCGGCTGGGACGGAGGGAACGGATACTCTCCCATCGGCAACAATGCGGCCAGCTTCACCGGCACGTACAATGGACAGGGGTACGTCATCTCCGGTCTCACGTCGGCGCGTACTTCGAGCGACTACATCGGCATGTTCGGATCGATTTCCGACGCGGCCCTCTCCAACATCACCCTCACCGGCGTTTCGATGAGCGGCGCGTCGATGGTGGGCGGACTCGTCGGATTCATGACCGGCAGCGGCTCCGCGCTCGTCACAGGCTGCTCGTCCGCCGGCGCCGTCTCCGGAACGACCTCGAACATCGGGGGGCTCATCGGCAAGACGCAGGCGGGTTCCGCCGTCACCACCTCCTTCAGCACCGCCTCCGTCAGTTCCTCCAGCGGCAACAACCTCGGCGGCTTCATCGGATACCATGACCAATCCTCCTCCATCTCCGCCTGCTACAGCCGGGGGAACGTCTCGACGCCGGACGGCGACCATGCGGGCGGTTTCGTCGGTACGAACGGGAGCAGCGCCGCCATCGCGAACTGCTACGCCGCCGGTACCGTCTCCTCCTTCAACCGCGCCGGAGGGTTCGCCGGTTCGAAGTCGAGCGGAAGCATCACCAACTGCTACAGCACCGGCAATGCCTCGATCGACGGCGGCAGCTCGGTGGGAGGCTTCATCGCGCTGAACGCCGGAACGGTGTCGAACTGCTTCTGGGACACCGAAGCGTCCGGCAACGCCTCGAGCGCCGCGGGAACGGGAAAGACCACCGCGGAGATGAAGAGTTCTTCGACGTTCACCGATGCCGGCTGGGATTTCGGAGCGATCTGGGAGATGGCGGGGGTGAACTATCCGAGGCTGCAGGAGGCACAGGACCAGAATCTGCCGGTGGAACTGAGCCTCTTCACCGCCGCGGCGCGCGGCGCGGGAGTGGAACTTCGCTGGAGCACGGCGTCCGAAACAAAGAACGCCGGGTTCGATGTGGAGCGGAGCGAGCATGCGTCGTGGCGTTCCGTCGGATTCGTGCCGGGACACGGCACCGCGAGCGGTCCCCGCTCGTATGGTTTCGTCGACGCCGGCGCGCGGGGAACGGTGCGATACCGCCTGAAGCAGAGCGACACGGACGGGCGGTTCCGGTACTCGCACGAGATCGAGGTCACCGTTGCCGTTCCCGCCTCCGTGGGACTGGAACAGAATTTTCCCAATCCATTCAATCCCTCGACCACCATCGTCTACCATGTGGCGGAGGCGGGAGCCGTGACCCTCGCCGTGTACGACCTGCTCGGCCGGAACGTGGCGACACTGTCGGAAGGGGTGAAGCAGCCCGGCCGGTATTCCGTGCCGTTCGACGCGTCCCGTCTCGCGGGGGGCGTGTACATCGCCCGGCTCACCGCCGGCCGCTCCACGCTCGTGCGGCGCATGAATCTGATACGGTGAAACGGCGGGGACGCAGGGTCAGTCGTACTTCGTCCCCGCCCGATTCTTCACGAACTCCGGTACGTCCGGTTCGCCTGCAAAGAATGCGCCGCGATGTCCGCGCGTCCACGCCCAGCGGTGCAGCCAGGAGATGCCTCCCTTCCCGAAGAACGTGTCGGGCGATGCGTAGGCCGGGTCCCGCAGCGCTTCGTCCAGCGTGACGAACGAGTACCCTTCGTTCCGCAAACGCCGGAACAGTTCCGCGGCATGGTCCCCGTTGAGCCGGTTGGCGTGCATCAGCAGCGTCTGTGCGACCGGACGGCCGAAGAGCGTGTCCGCCATCCGTTCGTAGTAACGGACGCATTCGAGCATGTACGGCACGTACGCTCCGGCGATGGTCCGCATGCCGGCCGAATCGCCCTCCGCGGCCGCGTTCTCGTACGCCGCGGCGAAGAGCCAGTCCGAGTTGTCCACCGTGACCGGCGCGATGCGGTAGCCGAGCGAGTCCAGGTACGCGTTGATGGCGTTCCGTGTCGCGCTGTCCCGCCCGGTTTGCAGGTACGGATGGCGGAACCAGCGCGGTCTTCCTCCCCGCTCCGCGTACAGTTCGTCGATGGTCCGCTTCCCTTTCCGGATGTCCTCCTTCGCCTCCTCCGCCGGCACGTCGTTCTGACTCTTGTGTGCGAACGTGTGATTCCCCAGCTCGATGCCGGCGTCGAGGCAGCGCTTCAATTGCCTCACCCGTTCCGCATCGCGGCGCCCCTTCACCGCCAGTTTCCCCTCGTTCACGAACGCCGTCACCGGCACGCCGGCCGTGCGGAGCTGCGCCAGCAGCCGCGTCGTGATCCGTTCCAGTTCCGCAGTGCCGGTGCGGGAGGCCGTGTTGAGCGGCAGGTCGTCCATCGTCACGGCCATGGTCTTACGCGGCGGCTGTGCCGGAAGCGATGCGGTAAGGATAGAGACGAGAAGGATCAGCAGCAATCGTTGCGGTGCGGTCACGTTTTTCTCCGGATGCAGTTCGGTGTCGTTCCATGGTCAGTATACCATCCGCGCAGGGGAAAAACAACCGGAGGGGATGTTGACAATGAAGACAATTCGTGACAATTTCCCACCGCCGAGTGACACGCGTCCGGTGAATTTTCCGTACCGTGGTGTGTCACGATCCCGAACACGAGGCCCGTCATGTCCCTCCCGCTCCCGCAGCAACTCAGCGTCCGCATCCGCTTCTGGTCGTTCGTCTCCATGCTGCTGCTGGTGTACGTCCACGGCTACAACCTGAACGACCGCTTCCTGCATCCCTGGACGATGCCCGGCGAGGCGATGACGGTCACGGCGTTCCTCGAGTACCTCTTCGCGAACGGTCTGCTCCGCTTCCGCATCCCGATGCTCTTCGCGGTCTCCGGCTACCTCTTCGCCCTGCGGGACGGCGCGCCGTACGGTCCCCGCATCGCGCGGCGGGCGAAGACCCTGCTGCTGCCGCACCTGCTCTGGACCGGTGCTTCGCTCGCGGCGATCCTCCTCATCGAACAGAGCGCGTTCGGCCGCTCGCTCGTCGCCGCCACCAATCTGCTCCGGCTGGACGAGCAGCGGGCGCTGCTGTCGCAGCACGCCTGGTACGAAGCGCTGGCGAGGCTCACCGTCGCCACGCCGTCGTACCAGTTCTGGTTCATCCGCGCCCTCTTCGTGTACAACCTTCTCTATCCCTTCTTGCGCTGGTGGACCGCCACCTCCGCGGGACGATGGTCGTTCTTCCCGCTCGCCGTGGCGCTGTGGCTGCTCCCGGTCGGCGTGCCGTTCATCGAAGGCGAGGGATTCCTCTTCTTCACGCTCGGCGTGGTGCTGCAGAAGCGCGGCGCCGACATCGGCGGCGCCCCGCCGCTGATGCCGGTGACGCTCTGGTCCGCGCTCTTCATCGCCACCGCCGTGCTGAAGACCCTCATCGCGTTCCATGCCGTTGTGCTCCCCGCCGACGCGGCCCCGGTCGTGATGCTGCTGCTGCACAAAACGTCCGTGCTGACCGGACTCATCGCCGCCTGGTTCGGTCTCTCCTCCGTCGCGGCCTGGTGCATGGAGCGCCGCTGGTTCGCCTGGTCGAGCGCGTTCTCCTTCGTCATCTACGCGGCACATGCCCCCTTCATCGCCTTCGCGGTGGACGCGTACGTGCGGACGGCGGGGCATCTTCCCTTCGCCCGGCTCGCCGGATTCATTCTGCTCCCGGCGCTCATCATCCTGCTGAGCATCGCGCTCGGCGCTGCGATGCGGCGGTGGACACCGTCGGTGTACGGCGTGATGACCGGAGGGCGCGGCATGATGTGAACGCTCCGCACTTCGCACGCGTACAGAAAAACCGGACACATCGGCCTTGTTTCGTTCCGCTTCCTCATTTTTAAGAAACGGACCGCCGCATTCCTAATCCTCGCACCGTCACCGTTCATTTCATTCTTTTTTCATCGGTACCATCCCTCTCTCTCTTGGTATAGTAATTGCGTCACGGTATCGTGACCATACCCACAGGGAGAGCCATGTACCGCTCGATCGTTCTCGTCAAACAGGTTCCCGACACCGCCAACATCACCGGCAACGTGATGCAGGAGGACGGCACGGTGAACCGCGCCAAACTTCCCGCCATCCTCAACCACGAAGACCGCGTCGCGCTCGAGGTCGCCCTCCGCGTGAAGGACCGCTTCGGCGGCACCATCACCGTCGTCACCATGGGGCCGCCGCGCGCGTCGGACATCCTGCGCGAGTGCCTCTACATGGGGGCGGACCACGCCGTGCTCATCAGCGACCGGAAGTTCGCCGGCGCGGACACGCTCGCCACGTCGTACGTGCTGAGCGAAGCGGTGAAGCGGATCGGCGCCTACGACATCATCTTCGCCGGACGCCAGGCCATCGACGGCGACACCGCGCAGGTGGGACCGCAGACCGCCGAGAAGCTCGGCGTGCCGCAGGTGACCTACCTTGAGGAGATCGTGGACCTGCAGGAGCGCACGCTCACCGCGAAGCGGAAGATCGAGGGGGGATACGAGGTGGTGCGCGCCGCGCTGCCGGTGCTCGTCACCGTGCTGAAGGACGCGGCGGAACCCCGGCCGTACAGCGCCCGGCGGATGATGACCTACAAGGGGGCCCGCACGCTGATGGAGATCGAGAAGCTGACCGAAGGGAACCCGCTGCTCTACGCCGACGCGCTCCGCCACGAGTACGAATCGCGCGACCTCTTCATCGACACGATGACGATGGACGACCTGAAGCTCGACGCGGACCGCTGCGGCGTGCACGGCTCCCCCACGAAGGTGTACAAGGTGGAATCGGTGGTGCTCGCCGGCGGCGGCCACGCCATCGTGGAACCGACCCGCGACGGCATCAGCGCGCTCATCGACCGCCTCATGGACGACCATATCCTCGGATGACCTATGACCACGACCAACGGAAACGACGTATGGGTGTTCATCGAGCAGCGCGGCGGCGTCCCGGCCGACGTGAGCTTTGAACTCCTGAGCAAGGGCCGCAAGCTCGCCTCCGCGATGGGCGGACGGCTGACCGCGGTGCTGTTCGGCAACGGCATCGCCGACGTGACACGCGAAGCGTTCCGCCACGGCGCCGACGAGACGCTGCTGGCGGACCATCCGGCGCTCCGCCAGTACCGCACGATGCCGTACTCGCGCCTGCTCACCGGACTGGTGCGCGAGCGGCAGCCGCGCATCGTCCTCTTCGGCGCCACCATCATCGGCCGTGACCTCGCGCCGCGCGTCGCCTCGGCCACGCGCAGCGGGCTCACCGCGGACTGCACCGACCTGCAGATCGCCGACGTCACCTACCTGCGGAAGACCTATCCGCAGCTCCTGCTCCAGATCCGTCCCGCTTTCGGCGGCAACATCGTCGCCACCATCATCACGCCGGACAATCCGGTGCAGATGGCGACGGTGCGCGAAGGGGTGATGGAGAAACATCCGCTGACGGAGTGGACGGAGGGGACCGTGACGCCGGTGCCGTACACCCCCGAGTCGGTGGACGACCTCGTCGCCATCGTCGAACAGCACCGCGAGGAGAGCCGCGTGAACCTGAAGGGGGCCTCCATCATCGTCGCCGGCGGCTACGGCCTCGGCACGCGCGAGAACTTCGCGTTGGTGTACGACCTGGCCCACGCGCTCGGCGCGGAGGTGGCCGGCAGCCGCGCCGCGGTGGACGCGGGCTTCATTCCGCCGGAACGGCAGGTGGGACAGACCGGCGTCACCGTCCGGCCGAAGCTCTACATCGCCATCGGCATCTCCGGCGCCATCCAGCACCGCGCGGGGATGCAGGAGTCGAACAAGATCATCGCCATCAACAGCGACCCGGACGCCCCCATCTTCTCCGTGAGCCACTACGGCATCGTGGGGGACGCGATGGAGGTGGTGCCGAAGTTCATCGAGGCGTACAAGAACAAACTCAAATAGAGGCGACCCATGGCGAACTACTTCCTCGACAACCGCGACCTGCTCTTCCACTTCAACGCCCTCGACCTGCGCGAGATCGCCGGCATCGCCGAAGAGGAGTACGCGCAGTCGAAGGAGCACCGCGACGCGCCGGTGAACTACGAGGACGCGATGGTGAACTACCGCACGGTGCTCGAGATGGTGGGCGACCTCGCCGCCAACCGCATCGCCCCGCGCGCCTCGGACGTGGACCATGAAGGGGTCTCCTTCGCGGACGGCGTCGTCTCGTACGCCAGGGGGACGCAGCGGAACCTGAAGGAGCTCTCCCAGGCGGACCTGATGGGAATGATCCTCCCCCGCGCGTACGGCGGACTCAACATCCCCTTCACCGTGTACATGATGGCGGTGGAGATGGTCTCGCGCGCCGACGCTTCGCTCATGAACCTGTTCGGACTGCAGGACATCGCGGACACGGTCCGCAAGTTCGGCACCGAGGAGCAGCGCCGCGAGTTCCTCCCGAAGTTCTGCACGGGAGAGTACACCGGCGCCATGGCCCTCACCGAACCGGACGCCGGCTCGGACCTGCAGGCGGTGAAGCTCCAGGCGTACCAGAACGACCGCGGCGAATGGTTCCTCCGCGGCGTGAAGCGCTTTATCACCAACGGCAACGGCGACGTGCTGCTCGTGCTCGCCCGCTCCGAACCCGGCACGAAGGACGCCCGCGGCCTCAGCCTGTTCGTCTGCCACAGCGGTCCCACCGTGAAGGTGCGCCGCATCGAGAACAAGCTCGGCATCCACGGTTCGCCCACCTGCGAACTGCAGTTCACCGACACGCCGGCGCAACTGGTGGGGGACCGGAAGTTCGGCCTCATCAAGTACGTGTTCGACCTGATGTACCGCGCCCGCATGGGGGTCTCGGCCCAGGCGCTCGGCATCGCCCAGGCGGCGTACGAGGAGGCGCTGTCGTACGCGCGGGACCGCGAGCAGTTCGGGAGGTCCATCGCCTCCCTCCCCGCCGTCGCCAACATGCTCATCGAAATGCGCGTCACGCTCGAGACCAACCGCTCCCTCTTCTACCACGCCGCGCTCTGCGTGGACCGGAAGGAGAAGCTGGAGGAGCGCATCGCCGCGCTGAAGAAGGCGGGACAGCCGGTGACGGAGGAGACCGCGGCGCTGAAGGCGGCGACGCGCATCGCGAACCTCCTCACCCCGATGGCGAAGTACGTCCTCTCCGAAAGCGCCAACAGGATCTCGTACGACGCGCTGCAGGTGCACGGCGGCACGGGGTACATGAAGGAGTTCCGGGTGGAGCGGCTCGCGCGCGACGCGCGCATCACCAACATCTACGAAGGGACGTCGCAGCTGCAGATCGTGGCCTCCATCGGCCACGTCATCAACGACGTGCTGCGCGAATGGCTGGACCGGCATGACATGAAGGAGTACCGGGGGGGACTGGGCTCACTGGCGGCGGCGATGCGGGAGATACGGGCGCTCTTTCTCGAGAGCCTGCGGTTCGTCACGGAGCGGAAGGACGCCGCGTTCCAGGACGTGGCGGCGAAGGACCTGGTGGACCTGTACAGCTATCTGGTGATGGGTTACCTGGTGCTGGACGAAGCGGCGGACGAGCCCTCCAAGGCCTTCATCGCCAACCGGTACATCCTCTCATCCCTGGCGAAGGCGCGCGCCAACGCCGAGATGATCAAGAGCGGCGTGTTCGCGGACCTGCTGCATGCGGACACCATCCTCGTCTGAACGACCATCAACACGACCGAAGGAGACACGCACCATGTTCTACTACCGCATCTACGACGACCACGAAGAGATGAGCTTCTTCAAGAGCGCCATCGACGAAAAGAGCGTCCGCGAGCACCTCGCCGTGTTCGAGAAGGAGCACAAGCAGTACTTCAACTCCGACTTCGTCGCGTTCCTGAAGACGAAGGACCCGCAGGCGGAGGCCATCGAGGTCCACAACATCACCTACTGACGGCCCCACGGTCCGCACGCCGCACGGCGTGCGGACCGGCGCGGTCATCCCTCCTTCAGCAGACCCCGCAGCACCGCCATGTTCTCGACATCCTCGTGCAGGTCGTCGCTCTTCGGCGTTTCGAGGACCTTCGGTACGTGCGCGAACCGTTCGTCGTTCATCAGCAGACGGAAGCCGGTCAGTCCGATGGCCCCCTTTCCGATGTGCTCGTGACGGTCCACCCGCGACCCCAGCCCCTTCTTCGAGTCGTTCACATGGAACGCGGCGAGCCGCGCCAGTCCGATGACCTCGTCGAACGTCCGGAACGTCTCCTCGTACCCCTTCTCCGTCGCGATGTCGTACCCCGCCGCGAAGATGTGACAGGTGTCGATGCAGACCGCCATCCGGTCCGGTTCTTCCACTCCGTCGATGATGGCGCGCAGGTGCTCGAACCGGTACCCGATGTTCGTCCCCTGTCCCGCCGTCGCCTCCAGCACGCTCTTCACCCCGATGCCGCGCGTCCGGTCGTGCGCGATGTTCAGGCTCTCGCAGATGCGCTTGATCCCCTCCGTCTCCCCCGCGCCGAGATGCGAGCCGGGATGGAAGTTCAGCAGCGGGATGCCGAGCTGGCCGCACCGCTCCAGTTCGTCGATGAACGCGGCGCGCGACTTCTTCAGCACCTCCGGGTCCGTCGCACAGAGGTTGATGAGGTAGGAATCGTGCGACACCACCGGCGCGATGCCGGCCGCGGCGATCTTCTCTTTATAGAGGACGATGTCCCGTTCGCTGTTCGGCTTTCCCTGCCACTGGTTGTTGTTCTTGGTGAACACCTGCAGCGCGGTGCAGCCCGCGGACACCGCGCGGTCCACCGCCGTGTGCACGCCGCCGGCGATCGACATGTGTGCACCGAGCAGGAGGGGCGGAGCGGCGCTCATTTCACCACCATCGATTTCCGGACGCTGCGGAACGACGGCGTCGTCAGTTCGTAGAAGTACACGCCGCTCGCCAGACCGGAAGCGTCGAACGGAACACGGTGCTCCCCCGCCTCCATCTCCCGCTCCGCCAGTCGTCGCACGGTCTGACCGAGCCGGTTGTACACCGTGAGCATGACCGGAGCGCGTTTCGGCAGACGAAAGACGATGACCGTGGCCGGATTGAACGGGTTCGGATAGTTTTGCAGCAGCGCGAATCCGTCCGGTGCACTGCGTTCCGTCACCGCCGTCACGGCGTAGACGTCGTTCAGAACGCCGGGGGTACCTCCGGGCTTCGAAGCTTTCCAGGAGGTGGCGAGGGTGTTGTCCGCCGACGGATGCATCAGGGAGAGGGTCGGTCCGCCGCCGTTGGGGGACGAGGCCCACGGAGCGCCGGGCATGTACGTCACATCGTCCGCCGTCTCATGGACGGCGGTGAAGAGTCGCAGCCGTTCTCCCGCACTGCTCAGTCCGAACGGCAGGTTCCCGATGAGCGGTCCCGCGGAGGGATGGAGCGCGCGGAACCGCGCGGTGTCGCGCGACAGCACCAGGTACCCCCGGGCGGCGATCGAGGCGCCCGCGGGAAGGACGAACTCCTCGCCGTTCCCCTGTCCGAACGCCCAGCCGGCCAGATTCACCGACGACGGAGAGGGATTGAAGAGCTCGACCCAATCCTCCGTATCGAACACCGGCGACGAACGGTAGTTGATCTCGTTGATAACCGGTGCGGCGGAGAGCGCCGTGTCCGGGGCGAAGACCGCCGTCAGCGGCGCGTTCGCAGTGATGAGTACGGAGGTCTCGGCGGCGGCGGACGTGAACGCCCCTTCCCACCGTACGAAACGGTATCCGGGCATCGCCTGCGCTTTCAGCCGCAGCGGGACGCCGCGGAAGACGATGTTGGACGAACCGTTCCCGGTCACCTCCACGGTGTGCGTGAAGATCCTCCCCGCCTGCGGGTCGTTCCGGGAGATGATGAGCTTCGCGAGCCCGGGCAATCCGAACTTCTGCACGAAATGCTTCCGCGACGTGTCCGGGCGGTACTGGGCGAAGTCCTTCATGATCTGAATGTTCCCCGTCCACGTCTTGGCGTCGAGCGAGATGGACTGCGGCCACCGCTGCTTGTGCCGCGGGATCTCGTTGGCGATGGCGAGCGCCAGACTGTCGATGACGGCGTGCACGCGCGCCGCCGCGAAGGAGGTGTTGAGGTGCACCGCGTACCGCTGGATGAACTCGTTCCGGAATCCGGCGTTCTCCAGCAGCCTTCGCAGCATGAGCGTGGACCAGGGCGGGTTGGGCCACGACGGTCCGTTCGTCGCGGTCGCCTGCGCCAGCGTATTCGTGGAGTATTGTCCCTGCGCGTTGCCGCCGAAGGTGAAGTCGAGGTCGTAGATCATCCAGCGCCACTTTCCGGCGGGACTCCGTTCGCGCCACAGTTTCATGTTCGAACCGGGCCAGTCGCCGTTTGCGCCGTAGATCTGCGCGATCTGGTAGTCGATGTACTCGTCCATATCGATGATGGACGAAAGGTACGTATAGTGCTCCGGCGCGGATGGGGAATTGTTCGTCAGGTACGCGATCATCGCGTTGTAGGCGGCGGCATCGCCGTTGTTCGCCGACACCTCTTTGCTGATCTCGATGAGGTCGATGTTGTCGCCGCTCACGCCGTGATGCGCTTCCACAAAGTGTTCGTTGAGCTTCTCGCGCAGATTGTGGATGCCCCAGTACTGTCCGTTCAGGAACAAGACCGCCGGCCGGTACGCCGGGCCGTCCAGGTCCATCGTGCCCCGGAAGAGGGTCTGCACCATCCCGTCGCGGAACATCGTCCTCCACCAGTCCTGACCCGAACTGCGGAGGATGAAGTTGTCGTACACCGTGATGGGGAGCGACGGGAAGAGCCGGTACGGCAGTGTCGCATCGCCGTAGTCGCCGCGGAAATAGAACGCCAGCGATTTCTGCGGGTACAGGCGCGTGCAGCCGCCGTAGATCTGCACGCCGGCGGAGACGGCGAACGCCCTCGCGCGGTCCTTCTCGAACAGTTCGATGTCGGCGGGCCGCTCCCACTCCTGGTTCCAGTTCCGCGGGGCGGTGCTGCAGTGTCCCAGGATGCCGTTCGTCCCGATGACGTAGATACCGGAGGTGTCGCTGAAGAAGTTCTCCGGGTCGGTGGTGAGCGAGACGACCGGAAGGTCCGTCGGTTCGTCGATGAAGTAGGTCGACGTCACGGTCCGGCTCGGGAGCATACCGTCCTTGAAGGCCCGGACCCGCAGCACCTGCGTGGTCTCCACCGCGACGGGGACGGTGTACGCCGGACTCTGTGCCGTCGGCGTGTGACCGTCACGCGTGTACCGCAGCGTGACGCCGGGAACGGGATGCGAGAGCGTGACGGTGACCGGACCGGCATGGAATCCCGCTGCCGGCGCGACGTGCGGCTCCGTGAGCCGGTCCACGATGCCCGAGGCACTGTTCGCCGCACCCGGGGACGACGGCGACATCGCATACCACGCCGCGGCACCGTCCGGATACCGTCCGCGCGAGACGTCGTTCGCCTGCGCGCCGAACGTCACCGTATCGACGAGCGCGCCGGATGGACCAAAAAGTCCGACCGCCTCGCCCGACGCGCTGAGTTTGAAGTTCGTGTGCGTTCCCGTGGCGTGGTCGTCCGCCCAGATCAGGATGCGGGCGTGCGCCGGCACAATGATGGCGCCGGTGAACGCGTACTTGGCGGGAGCGGAGAGGTCGTCCGTGATGGTCCATCCGTTCAGATGCACCGCGGTGTCGCCGGGATTATAGAGTTCGATCCAGTCGGCGTAGGCCTGATAGTCCGGGTCCTTGATGACGGACGAATTGGAGGCCATGAACTCGTTGATGATGAGGACCTGTCCGGACGCCGGCCGGAGGAGCAATGCCAGCAGCGGAAGAAGGAGGCGGACGGTGCGTTTCATGGGGGGAAGGGGACGGACTGTGGAATGGGAACGATGCGGGTAAGGTACGCACAAAACCGACAAAAGGCACCCCGCATTCCACGTGAGGAGCGTTTCTTCTGGCGGACGTTTTCACTACCTTCCCACATGGAACGTCTCCTCCCACGGCGCCGGAAGCGCCTCGTCGTCGGTCTGATGTCCGGCACATCGGCCGATTCGGTGGACGCGGTGCTCGCCGAGATCTCCGGTCACGGTCCGTCGGTACGGATACGGCAGCGTGCGTTCGTCTCCCTCCCCTATCCGAACGGATACCGGAAGCACCTGCTCGCCTGCTCGCTCCCCGGCCGCGGAACGGTGGACGAGCTCTCGCAGCTGAACGTCCTCATCGCGCATCTCTTCGCGGACGCGGTCCGCGCCGTCGCCCGCGCCGCCCGTGTCCCCCTTTCGTCCGTCGACCTCATCGGTTCGCACGGCCAGACGGTGCATCACATCCCGCACGCCCGGCGGCTGTTCGGACGCTCCGTCCGCTCCACGTTCCAGCTCGGCGACCTTTCCACCCTCGCCGCGCTCACCGGCGTGACCGTGGTCGGCAATTTCCGCACGGCGGACATGGCGTACGGCGGTCAGGGGGCGCCGCTCGTGCCGTACTACGACCTGCTGATGTTCCGTTCGCGCACCCGCAACCGGCTGCTGCTGAACCTCGGCGGCATCGCCAATGCGACGCTCCTTCCGCGCGGCGCTTCGGCGGAGGATGTCCGGGCGTTCGACACGGGACCGGCCAACATGGTCATCGACGCGCTGATGCAGCGCCTGTACGGCCGGCCGTTCGACCGCGGCGGAGCGGTCGCGGAGCGCGGTTCCGTCGACACGGCGCTCCTTCGCTTCATGCTCGCCCATCCGTACCTCCGCCGTACGCCGCCGAAATCGACCGGACGGGAGGAGTTCGGCGACGGGTTCGTGCGTACCGTGGTATCGCGGGCGAAGGGGCTTCCGCCGGCCTCGGTCATCGCCACCGCGGCGGAGTTCACCGCGCTCACCGTGTGGCAGCAGTACGCGCGCCATCTCGCCCCGCGGTTGAAAGGGGCCCCGCTGCATGAACTCGTCGTCAGCGGCGGCGGAGCGAAGAACCGCGCGGTGATGGCGACGCTCCGTCGGTGTTTCGCCCCCGCAAGCGTGCTGACCGCCGACGAACTCGGCGTGTCGGGAGCCGCGAAAGAGGCGCTCTGCTTCGCCCTGCTCGCCAACGAGACGGTGCACGGTCTTCCGTCCAACGTGCCCGCCGTGACCGGAGCGTCCCGTCCGGCGCTGCTCGGCCAGATCGCCCCGAAGCCGCTCGCGCCCGTTCCCTCCACCCGTCCGCGCCGGCGTTTTTGAAGTCACGGCGGACTTTCGTACTTTCCTCCATGCACCGTTCCGCCGTCCTCGCCATCCTTCTCCTCACTGCGTCCTCGATCCTCTCCGCACAGGAACAGGCCGAACCGGACACGCTCTTCTGGTCCCTCACCCGGAAGGACGTCGCCACGTACGGCACCATCACCTGGTCTGCGGCCGCGGTCTTCATGGAGTTCCAGTGGTGGTGGAAGGACGATTACATCTATCAGCAGCACGACTTCCGCTGGAAGACCGACGGGTACTTTTACAACACCAGTTACGGCGTGGACAAAATGGGGCACATGTACGCGTCGTACCTCATCTTCCACCTCACGTACGACGTGATGAAGTGGGCGCACTACGACGACGAGACGGCCCTCTGGGCCGCGGTGGCGGTCCCGGCGTCGCATGCCATCGCCATCGAACTGGGGGACGGATTCTCGAAGTGGGCCTTCAACATCAACGACCTCTACTTCAATTCCGCCGGCATCCTCTACGGCGCGCTGCAGACCCGTTATCCCGTGCTCCGCAACTTCAATTATAAATGGAGCTACTTCCCTTCCGGCGGCGGAGGGGCGACCGACCCCGACTGGGGACCGGCGAGCGACTACAGCGGTCACATCTACTGGCTCTCGGCGGACGTCCACAATCTGCTTCCCGAAAAAGCGCAGCCGTACTGGCCGAAGTTCCTGAATCTGGCGGTGGGTCTCGGCGCGAAGAACGTCTCCTACGGAGATACCGGCATCCGCAAGCATAAGTTCGCCATCGCATTGGACTGGAAGATGACCGAACTGCCGCTGCGCGGCGAGACGTGGGGGGTCATCAAGAACCTGCTGGATAAATTCCATTTCCCCGCTCCGGGCGTGAAGCTCTATTCGGGAGAACGGCCGGTGGCGAAAGGGATCTTGCTGAATTAATAGATAGAGGAATTGTGAGATTTCGAGATTTCGAGAATGGATGATTGTGTGATCAATATGTGATTTGTGAATTTTATGGTGCGTTTTCTTCTTCTCAACATCGTGCTCTTCACCCTCCTCCTTCGGGCGGACGAGGGTCTTTCCGTCGAGTTCGTTCCGGCGAAGAAGCTTGTGCCGCTGTTCGCCGCGTCCGGACCGGAACACCGCGTGTCGTACGCCAAGCATCTCACCTCCGGCACCTTCTCGGGCAGCATGGGGGGTAGTCTTCCGGCGGCGGACGTGCGGGCGTTCGGACTGCTCTGTCAGCTCTCGGCCGGAGGCTCCGTCCACACCACGCTGCGGAACGCCGGCGCGAAGTTCTCCGTCACCAATGTGGACTTCGTCGTCGACGTCACGTTCGACGTTCCGGTGTCGGACGCGACCATCGTCCGGACCGGCTGGGGCCACACGAGCCACCACCTGGCGGACGACGCGATGTCGGCGGGTCTGACGCCGAACAACTACGCCCGCGACTACTACGCATTGTACGGCGTCCACGCCCTGCCGTTCGCCGACACGCGGGTGTACGCCGGCGTTCAGTATTCGTACTCCTTCCTCATCAACACCCGCATGGACGGACAATGGATGCCCCATCTCGGCGGAGAGGGAACGTTCTTACGCGTATGGAGCGGTGCGGCGCTGTACGGCGCGTTCGATCTGAAGTTTCGCGGTGAACTGGAGTACGGCAGCACGCAGAGCTTTCAGGTCGGACTGAAGGCACAGAGCCCCCTCAACCGCACCCTCCGCCTCGCGTACACGTTCCGGACCGGTCTGGAAGAACGCGGCCAGTTCTACGACCGGCGTGAAACGACGCACACCATCGGACTGTTCTTCGACCTATGAACGCACACAACGGCATCACGCTGCGCGCCGCACGGCGCGACGATGCGGAAGGGATCGCGCGGTGCAACGTCGCGCTCGCCAAAGAGACCGAGCATTTCGATCTGGACTTTGAGCGGACGCTGCGGGGGGTGCGGGCGATGTTCGACGACGCGTCGAAGGGATTCTACCTGCTGGCGGAGACGGGGGGAACGGTGGCGGGACAACTGATGATCACGTACGAATGGAGCGACTGGAGGAACGGCGTGTTCTGGTGGTTCCAGAGCGTGTACGTGCATCCGGAACACCGGCGTTCGGGAGTCTTCCGCGCTTTGTATGAACGCATCGTCTCCGACGCGCGCAGCGCGGGGAATGTCTGCGGCCTGCGGCTGTACGTGGAACGGGAGAACGAACGCGCGCGGGAGGTCTACCGCACCCTCGGCATGAAGAGCACGGTGTACGACCTGATGGAGGTGGATTTCATCATCACACGGTGACAATGAACAATGAACAATCATCAATGAACGGTGAACAGTGAACACCGTTAATTGTTTTGTTGATTGTTATTTGATAATTGATGATTGTTCATTGTCATTTCACGAGCACCATCTTCCGCGTTATGGTGAACTCTCCCGCCGTCAAACGGTACCGATAGACGCCCGCCGGCAGCGACGTTCCGTCGAACCGCACCGAGTACTCACCCGGTTCCATCCTTCCTTCCGCTAACATCGCAACGTTCCGGCCGAGCAGGTCGGTCACACCGATCGTCACGTACGACGCCGACCCGATGCTGTACCGAACGGTCGTCGCCGGGTTGAACGGGTTGGGATAGTTCTGCGCGAGCGAGATGCTCTGCGGTCCCGACGGACCGGTGCGCACCTCGGAGGCGCTTCCCTCCGCCGCCGTCAGCACCACCTTTGTGTTCGGTCCGCTCTTGCTCCCCTGCGAACCGGAGAGGTACAGCGTCACGTTCCCCGTGCCGGCCGCCGGTGCGGTCCATGAGAACGCCGCCGTATTGACATTGTTCGAACTGGAACGCACGCCGCTCTCGTATCCTGAAACGGAGTATAGTGCGGTCCCGCTTCCGGCAGCGATGGTGCCGGCGGCGGACGACGATGTTCCTTTCCGTGTCGAAGCGTTGAAGTTGGAGATGGCCGAACCGCCGGAATGACCGACGGTGACGGTGTAGGTGGTACCGGGAATGTACGTGGCAGGGAAACCGCTGACGGTGATGGTGCCGGTACCGCTGCCATGACAGGAACTGGCGCAGGTCCCCTTGCTGCCGGCCGCGCCGGAATACGCCGTATAGGACGGTTTCGCGGCGGCGGTGGAGAACAGGAGGACGAACAACGGAACGAGTATTCTCATGAGGTCTCTTTCACGATCGTCGGTGGCGTACGTTGTGCGGCAAATGATATGCCAGAGCATATCGACCGGAAGCGGGCGAAACCGTGCTGTTTTGGCTGAATGCGTCGTATGCTGATGCCGGATAGCTCGGGTGTGTTCCCGATAATAGGAACGGGGCTGTTTCACGAGGGTCGTTCGAGATTCATCCGGCGAAGAGAAAGAAGAGCAGTCCGTCCGGCGACTCCGCTATCGCATGCCCCTCCATCCCGATCTCCTTCTCTTCCTGGACGAACGTCGTTCCGGCCGCCTTCAGAGCGGCGATGCGCTCCTTCATGTCCGGCGCGAAGAAGGTGACGGAGGGGGTGCGGAAGAGGTGCGGACAGGTGCCGCGTCGGTACGCGCCGATCAGGATCCTCCCGTCGTCGAGCGTGCACCATGTCTCCTTCCTCGTCGTCGCCTTGAAGCCCGCGTTCTGCCACCACCGCACGCTCCGCTCGATGTCGTCCGTTTCGATGCTCAGTTCCGCGAACGCGCCGCACGGCGGCGTGAACCGTTCCGGCGGTTCCGGCAGACGCATCATCTCCGGTCCGGCCAGCAGGATGGAGAGACCGTTCGGCTCGCGGATGACCGCGTGATGGCGCGAACGCTCCGCGACCGTATATTCGAGGTTCTCCGCCATCGCCGCGGCGTTCGCCACGTCGGGGACGGTGTACGAGAGCGCCGTGCCGGGACGTTCCGCGCGGCGCACGTCGTACAGCAGCGCGCCGTCGAACAGCAGTTCGGTCCCCTCACCCGGCAGAGAGATGAATCCCAGCGAACGCAGGAAGCGGACGGTGGCGTCCGGCAAGGGTGTGAAGAGGGTCAGGTAGGCGGCGGTGCCGAGTCTCATCGGTTCGTTCCTTGTGACGTTGCGACAAAGTACACAATTCTCCCCTTCGGTGCACCGGGGCCGGAGAAATTCCGCAACTTTTCCGCGAATAATCAGTTAGTATCAGGACATCATCCTGAACGGAACCGCTCTCCATGTCCATACGCGTCTATCGTCTGCTCTCCCTTTCCCTCTTCATCCTGACCGTCATCGCCTCCATCCTCGTCCGGATGTGATGCGGCGGCGGGCCGGACCGCACCGTCTGTCATTTTCCCGCACGGTTGAGTATCTTGCGGTGTGGACGCGCGCCCGCACCATATCGCCCATCTGGACCTCGACTGCTTCTTCGTCTCCGTGGAACGGGTGCATGACCCTTCCCTGAACGGTGTTCCCGCCGCCGTGGGGGGCGTGGGCCGGCGCGGCGTCATCACCTCCGCCTCGTACGAGGCGCGCGCTTTCGGCGTCCGCTCCGCGATGCCGACGGGGCGCGCCCTGCAGCTCTGTCCGCACCTCCGCGTGGTGCGCGGACGCCACGGCGAGTACGGCCGCATCTCGAAGCGGCTCACCGCCCTGCTCGGCGACTACGCACCGGTGGTGGAGCAGGCATCCATCGACGAGATGTACCTGGACCTCACCGGATGCGAACGGCTCTACAACGGCGACCTTCCCGGACTGATGCGCACGCTGAAGGCGGTCGTGAAGAAGGAGTTCTCCCTCCCCTGCACCGTCGCCCTCTCCTCCAACAAGACCGTCTCGAAGATCGCCACCGGCGTCGTGAAGCCGGACGGTCTCGCCGTCATCCCGCACGGCGGCGAGCGGGAGTTCCTCGCGCCGCTCGACATCAGCGTCATCCCCGGCGTCGGGGCGAAGACGGAGAAGGAGCTGCGGAAGTACGACTTCCACCGCATCCTCGACCTGCAGCGGAGCACCGAAGAGACGCTCGTGACCCTCCTGGGCGACCATGGGCGTTACATCTTCCGTGCGGCGAACGGGCGCGGGTCGGACCGGCTGGAGGCGGATTGGACCCGGAAGAGCATCAGCACGGAGGAGACGTTCGGCGGCGACATCGCGGACACGGCGGAACTGCAGCGGCGGCTGTTCGAACTGACGGAGAGCGTCTGCTACCAGACGCGGCGGTACGGATGGCGGGGACGGACGGTGAAACTGAAGATGCGCTACGCCGACTTCACCACCATCACGCGCTCCGTGACGCTCGCCGAGGCCACCGCAGACGACAAGACGGTGTTCGACGCCGCGGTCCGGCTCTTCCGGCGGGCGTACGACACACGAAAGCCCCTGCGGCTGCTCGGCGTGGGACTGACGCAGTTCACCGCGGCCGCGGAAGAGACCCTCTCCATCTTCGGAACGGACGAAAAGCGCTCCACCGCGCTGAGCGCGGTGGACCGGCTGAAGAAGAAGTTCGGGGACGATGCGATCCACACCGGAGCGGTGTGAGCGGGAAGGGAACGCGGAGGGAGGAGCGGACGGGACGATGCGCATCCCGCCGTCATCGGTTCATTGCATGGTGTGGTACACGCTCTGTACGTCGTCGTCCTCCTCCAGCGCCTCGATGAGCTCGTTGATCTCCTTCTGCTGCTCCTCCGGAAGCTCCTTCGTCGTGGTGGGGATGTACTGCAGCTCGGTGCTCGCCGGTTCGATGCCCCGCTCCTCCAGCGCCTTCTGCATCGCGCCGAAGTCGTGGAACGAGGTGTAGACGTAGAGGAACTGCTCGTCACCCGTCAGGTCGTCCAGTCCGTGGTCGATCATCTCCAGCTCGAACGTGTCCACGTCCTTCACCTTCTCCGCCGCGATCTTGAACAGCCCCTTCCGCTCGAACATGAAGGCGATGGAGCCCGAGTTGCCGAGCGTGCCGCCGTGCTCCTTGAACTGATGCCGGACGTTGGAGACGGTGCGCGTGGGATTGTCCGTGGCGCACTCCACCAGCACCGCGATGCCGTGCGGTCCGTACCCTTCGTACACGATCTCCGAATATCCCGACGTGTCCTTGTTGGAGGCCCGTTTGATGGCCGCTTCCACGCGGTCCTTCGGCATGTTCACGCTCTTGGCGTTCTGCACCGCGATGCGCAGGCGCGGATTCCCCTTCGGGTCCGGGCCTCCCGCCTTCACCGCGATCTCGATCTCCTTGCCGATGCGGTTGAACGCTTTGGACATCTTCGCGAACCGCGCGAACATCTTGTACTTCCGTTTTTCGAATATGCGTCCCATGGTGCGTCGTCTCGGTTGATTTCGGACTGGTTCGTCCGTTATGCTCTGTGTTGACCAAGGTACGAAAATCATCGTTGAATCGGAAGGGTTGCTTGTTGCGGGAGTGTGGTTTACATTATGGAAGCCCATACCGTTGAACAGCGCCCCACACTCATTCAACCGTCATGTCTGGCACCCCCTCGCTCTACCGGACGCTTCGTCGGTATCTTGAACGCTACCCGCTGCTCTCTGCGCTGTTCGTACTCTTCACACTCCTGTTCGCCACCATGGTCGTCGCCGTCCGGTTCGCGCAGTACTCCGCCGCCGAAGAGCGGCAGTCCGCGCGACAGGCCGGCACCGCGTTCACGAACCAGATCGAACTGACGCTGCGCGCGGGTCTCTCCGTCACGCGATCGCTCACGCTGCTGGTGGAGCACGGAGCGATGCCCGCACGGTTCGATTCCATCGCCGCCCGCATCATCGCCGCCCATCCGATGCTCGACGCCATCGAGCTCGCGCCGGGTGGCATCGTCACACAGGTCTTTCCTCCCGAACCGAACCGCGCCGCTCTCGGTTTCAACATCCTCACCGATCCGGTGCAGCGGCTCGAGGCGGAACGGGCGGAACGCGAACGACGTCCCGTCTTCGCCGGTCCTCTCCGCCTGGTGCAGGGGGGCATCGGCGTCGTGGGCCGTCATCCGGTGTACCTCCGCCGGGAGGGCGAAGAACGGTTCTGGGGATTCACCATCGTCATCATCACCGTGGACCGCCTCCTCCGCATCGCGGAGATCGATGACCTGCTCGCGAAAGGGTACGCCGTGCAGCTCCGCCGTTATCCCGGTCCGGCGCCCGAAACGTTCTATAATATGGAAGCGTCGCTGGACGAACCGGAGACGGTCCCGGTGAACGTGCCGAACGGGCAATGGGAACTCCTCATCGCGCCCGCGTCCGGCTGGCAGCGGAACCGCGTTCCCGGCGTCACGGTCGCGCTCGGGACCGTGCTGTCGTTCGTGCTCGGACTCTTCTTCTGGTACGTGGGACGGCAGCCGCAAAAATTGGCCAGACTCGTGGATGCACGGACCGCGGAGATCCGGAACAGTGAAGAGAGCTACCGCGGTCTCTTCAACAGTGTCCGCGACGCCATCTACCTTCAGGACCCCGAAGGGCGTTTCATCGACGTGAACGACGGCGCCGTGGCGATGTACGGTTATGAACGGAACGATTTCATCGGACGGACGCCGGAGTTCCTGTCGGCGCCGGGGCGCAACGACGCCGTCGATCTCCCCGCCATCATCCGCCGCGTGATGGACGGCGCGCCGCAGCAGTTCGAGTTCTGGGGACGGAGGAAGGACGGCTCCGTCTTTCCGAAAGAGGTGCGTCTCTTCCGGGTGTCGTATGCCGGCGCACCGGCGATCGTCGCCATCGCTCAGGATGTCACCGAACGGCGCCGCATCGAAGACGACATCCGGACGAGCAACGCCTTCCTGCGGTCGCTCGTCCATTCACAGACGAACTATCTGATACGGACGGACACCGGGGGACGGTACACGTTCGTGAACGACCGGTACTGCTCCGCCCTGGGAAAGGAACGCAGCGCGCTCATCGGCCTCGATGCATGGTCGATGGTCGTACCGGAGGACATGACGGCGATCGCCGATGCAACGCACCGCTGCGCCGCTGTGCCGGGCATCGTGGTGCCGGTGAAGCTCCGGACGAGGACCGCCGGCGGAGGGGTCACCGTCACCCAGTGGGAGTTCCTGGCGGTCACGGGCCAGGGGGGTGTTCCAGCCGGTTTCCAGTGTGTGGGTCACGATATCACCGAACAGGAGATGGCGGAGAACGCTCTCCGCCGCAGCGAACAGTACAACCGCTCACTCCTCGATACATCGCCGAACGCGACCACGGTGACCGATCTCACCGGCACGATCGTGTACGCCAACCGTCAGGCGCTCGAGATGTACGGACACGGGGCGTCCGAGAGCGTCGTGGGCCGCAAGATGACCGAGTGGGTGCCGGCCGACGCGCTTGCGGAGGTGGGCCGGCTCGTCGACGCGGTGGTGTCGGGCGAGGTCCTGCGGAACGTTCCGCTCGAGCTCCGGCGGAAGGACGACACGCGGTTCTCCGCGGAGGTGAACGCGTCGATGGTGCCCGGTCCCGACGGGCGGCCGGCGTACATCCTCATCATCACCGCCGACGTCACGCGGAAGAAGGCGGCCGAAGATGAGATCCGCCGGAACCAGGGGCGATTGAAGCGCGCCGAAGATGTGGCGATGGTCGGGAATTGGGAGTTCGCTCTGGGCGATGAGATCATGCACGCGTCCGACGGCGCCCGCCGCGTGTACGGCGTACGGGAGACGGAACTGCCGCTGTCGGTCGTCCAGACCATGCCGCTTCCGGAATACCGGCCGATGCTCGATGCGGCGCTGAAAGACCTCATCCTCGGCACCGCGCCGTACGAGGTGGAGTTCAAAGTGCGTCGCGCGGACGATGGACGCATCGTGGACATATACTCCAAGGCCGAATTCGACCCCGCGACGAGGACCGTCTTCGGCATCATCCAGGACGTCACGGAACGGAAGAAAGCGGACGAACGCCTCCGTCAAAGCGAGGAACGCAACCGCGCGCTGGTGGAATCGCTGCCGGACATCCTCTTCGTGCACGACCGCGAGGGACGCTTCGTCGATTATCATGCTCCGGACCCGGGTTCCCTCCTGATGCCGCCGGAGGAGTTCTTGGGACGCCGGTACGATGAGGTGCTGCCCCCGTGGCTCACCGACATCGTGCGGCCGAAGTTCGCCGAATCGCTGAACGGCGGCGTGGTGCAGTATGAGTACAGCACCCCGTCAGCCTCCGGCACCCGGTATTACGAGGCGCGGATGCTCGCGTTCGG
>WBUG01000045.1 GCA_008933835.1 Bacteroidota bacterium
CGCTCTCTGACGGAACTTGTCGGGAGTTCAGCATCTTCCTTTACGAAAAGATGCTGAATCACCGCGAAGAGCAACGATTGAGCGGTGTTCAGCATGACGATGAAGGAGTACCGTGTCATGCTGAACGGTCCCCGGCGTTGCTCTACGACCGATTCAGCATCTTTCATTAGCGGAAGATGCTGATTCCCCGCGAAGAGCAACAACATGGCGGGCCCGCCCGCCGAAGTTCCGCGCAGCGGAACGCAGGCAGGGGTTCAGCATGACGCATTGAAGAATAGATCTGGAGTGATGGATGGTCGCCGACCAGGAATGGTCGGCCTATCCTGCATAAATCAGATTCCTCACCCCTCACAACTGTACGACGACGGTTCGGGGTTCGGAATGACGGATGCGAAGAGGCGTCAGCGTTCTATTGCTCGCCATCCCTCGACTTCGCTCGGGATGGCGAGCACATCGCGCACGGCAGCGCGTCAGGCCGGACGCACTTCAAAGATGCGCACCGGCGCTTCCTTTCCTTTCACCGCGATGGGTTCGCGGGGAATGAGCCGGAACCGGTCCGAGGCGGAGAGACGCTGCGCGGCGGCGTCCGAGAGCAATATCTGACCCCGCTCGGCCGCGCTGCAGAGGCGCGCGCCGAGGTTCACCGCGTCGCCGATGACGGTGAAGTCCATCCGCTCCTCGCTCCCCATCGCCCCCATCACCATCTCGCCGGCGTTGATGCCGATGCCGATGGCGATCTCCTCGCCGATCTCGGCCGGCACCGTGCGCATCATCTCCTGCACCTCCACCGCGCAGCAGACGGCGTTGTCCACCATGCGCTCGCCGAGGAAGACCGCCACCAGTTCGTCGCCGACGAACTTGTCGATGTCCCCGCCGTGCCGCTTCACGATCTCCGCCTGACGGCTGAGGATGGCGTTGAGCATCGCCACCACGCGCTCCGGCTCCACCTTCTCGGAGAAGGCGGTGAAGCCGCGCACGTCGGAGAAGAAGACGGCCGCCTGCTTCCGCTCGCCGCCGAGCTTCACCCCCATCTCGGAGGCGCGGTGGACGTAGTCCACCGTCTGCTGCGACACGAACTTCTGCAGATGGAACCGCTCCCGGAGCCCCACGATCATCTGGTTGATGCGCACGCCGAGCTGTCCGATCTCGTCCTGCGACCGCACTGCGGCGGTGACGGTGAAGTCGCCGTTCCCCACCTGCTCCGCCACGTCACCGATGTCCCCGATGGGACGCACCACCATCCGCTTCATGAAGATGCGGAGGGTGAGCCAGACGAGCAGGATGGTGAGCGCGCCCGCCGCGAGGGATATCCACCGGTTGTAGGCGATGGTGGCGTTGATGGCCGCCATGGAGGCGGTCACGCCGACCACGCCGCGCACCGTATGGTCGTCGCCGTGGCACACCTGGCAGCGCTTCTCGTTCCGGAGCGGGGCGTAGCGGACGAGGAACTCCTCGCCGTCGATCCACTGCATCGCCTCCACCACCGTGTCCCGCTGCAGCGCGTCGCGCACCTCGTTGAGCCCGTGCTCCTTCGCCGTCACGTTCACGAACCGCTCGTTCGCCTCGGTGTCGAACACCCGCAGGTCCTTCACCGCCTCGATGTTCCGCACCTCGTTGATGAACGACCGTGCGGCGCTCCCCTTGCCGACGAGCATGATGCTGCGGAACCCTACGCCGACGGCGGACTGCAGCATCCGCGTCAATTGCTGCTCGAGCTCCGCCGGCCGCGCGCTGAGCCGGTCCACCCGCAGCGACACCTCCAGCACGCCGCGCCACTGGCTCTTGGAGCCGTGGCAGACCTGACAGCGCTCCTCGTTGCGGAGCGGGATGAGGCGCGTCAGCACGGTGCGGTTCCGGTCGTAGTACACGACCGGCTCCGCCCGTCCGATGGCCTCGAAGACGGAATCCTCCTCCGCCGTCCGCTCCTCGTCCCCGAAATGCACCGCACCGAAGCGGTCGTACACCGCGATGCGGTGGACGAACGGCAGCCGCGCGGTGCGGACCACGAGCGTGTCCATCAGTTCCCCCTGTCCGGCCAGCATGATGGTGCGGAACCCGGAGGCGAGCGTGGCGCTGATGACGGCGGAGACCTCGTGATGCGTGCGCGAGAGGTCATGCCGCTCCATGTCCTGCGCGTGCGCCGCCATCAGGCGCGGATTGAGCACCAGCCGCGTCACGCCGCGCACCCGGTGGTCCGACGCGTGGCACTGCTGGCATTCCCGGTCGTTCAGCAGCGGCTCGATGCGGACCACCTCGTTCCCGGACGTGTCGTGCCGGGCGAACATCACCTCCATCTGCCGGTCGATGGCCTCCCGTACGGCGGCGTCCCCCGCCCCGTGCACCACGCCGCGCCCTTCGTCCGGGAAGACCTCCTTCGCGCGGTTGTCGTACACCCGCAGCGACCCGAACTCGAGGTTCTCGCGCGCGTCGCTCACCAGCTCCGCCGCGTACGGCGCCTTGCCGGAGAGCATCACGTTCCGGATCCCCACCATCACCGTCTCGCCGAACAGCCGCACCTTTTCGCGCTGCTGCTCCAGCAGCACCTCGGACTCACGGTTGATGGAGACGACGACGTACGCCCCGAACCCCAGGATGAGGACGAGGATGAGGAGGAGGAGGATCTTCAGTTCGAGGCGGTTCTTCATATGCGAGATCAACGATACACTTCGCAAGGACAGGGGGATACATCACGAGTGACAAATCACAAAACACACAGACGGAAGTGGAAGTAACAAGCGACAAATCACACATCACGCGGTGTTGGAACGGTCCAGCTTGGCGATGATGGCGGAGAGGATCCTTCGCAGTTGCTGTGATTCGTCGTGGAGCGCCACCAGGTCTCCGCGGTGCTCGTCCGGGTTCAATTCGACCAGCAGATGGAGCCACAGCGAACTCTCTTTCGCTTCTTTCCGGCAGACCCTCAGACGGTACACCCGCTCCTTTGCACTGACCGCCTCGTCCGCTTCGATGTAATTCGCGGCGATGGAACCGGACGACCGCACCGCCTGCCGTATGTGCTCATTATTGGAGACGTTCCACGGAAGCCGGCGGGACAGTTTCGCGACGTTCACGGCGAACGCCGTCATGCGTTCCAACAGATCGTATCGTTCCGCCATACCGCCCCCGTTCCTTCGCATCCCGGGCGCGGACGCTCATCCTTGTGAACCGTGATGTGTAGTTTGTGACTTGGACCGTGTACCCTGTACCTGAAACCTGTGATTTGTGATTTGTGATTTGTGATCTACTCTCTCACTCCCTCTCCTGCTTCCACCACCGGTTCACCACGTCTCCGACGTCGGTCGGGCGGTCGGCGGCGACCCACTTGTCGTAGAAGAGGATGTCCGAACTGTTCGGCGGCGGCTGGGGGAAGTCGAGCTGCACGCGCGAGGGGAGCGCGGTGGCGTCCCCCACGAACAGCGCTTCGCCCTGCCGCATGGCGGGGAGCACGTCGAACATCCCGGCGAACGCGTCCGGCACCAGCTTCTTCACGAAGTTCTGGTCGTTCGGGTTGGTGAGGCGCAGGATGACGAAGTTGTTGCACTGCGAGAGGATGGTCTCGGAGAGCTCGGAGGGGCGCTGGCTGACGATCATGCAGCAGACGCCGTACTTCCGTCCTTCCTTCGCGATGCGCTCCACGATCTTCCGGGCGGCGCGGTTGTACTGCGTGGCGACCTGGGGCAGGTAGTTGTGCGCCTCCTCGAAGAGCATCAGCACCGGGAAGTCCGCCTTGCTCTTGTTCCAGAAGTTGAAGTCGAACACCGTACGGGCGAGCAGCGCCACGATGGTGTTGACGATGTCGAACGGCACGCCGCTCAGGTCGATGACGGTGATCTGTTTCTTGTTGTCGAAGCCGAGCAGCTTGTTGAGGATGTCCTTCAGCGCGTTGGAATCCTTGAACTTGCGGGGACGGAACATGAACTCGTACCGCTTGTCGGTCATCTTGCTGTCCAGCCGCACCAGGAAGCGGGTGAACTGCCCGAAGAACGGTCCCTCGCGCACGCCGGCGCTGGTGGAGACCCGTTCCGTATCGAAGAACTGGAACTTGGCGCGCACCTCGTTCAGGTCGTAGAACACCGGCGAGTCGACGGTGATGATGGACTGCAGTTCCGGGTTCTTCGCCTTCTTTGCGTTGAGCACCAGGTCCTTCAGCATCTGGATCTGGCTCTGCGCGGAGTCCTCGTTCTCGTCCACGAACATCTCGCGCATCTCCTCGAAGTTCATGAACCAGTACGGCATCTCCAGTTCGGTGATGTTGATGAGGTTGCCGTACTCCGCGAACGCGGCGGAGTACTCGTTGTGGATGTCCAGGATGATGACGTGCGTGTTCTCGAACATCTGCACCTTCTGCAGGATGGAGGCCACGGTGGTGGACTTGCCGGACCCGGAGGAGCCGAGGATGGCGATGTGCTTGCCGAAGAACTTGTTCGGGTCCACGTACTGCCGCTCGCCGGCGTACCCGGAGATGTCCCCCACCGCGAAGCCGTACTGCGAGAACGAGGCGAAGACGGAGCGCACCCCCTCCTCGTCCGGCATGTGCACATCCCCGCCGAGCGAGGGATAGACCACGATCCCTTTCTGGAACCGCCCGTCGCTCACGGACCCGATCATCTGCGCCTCCATCTCGCGGTTCAGTTCCGTCGCCTGGTAGACGCGGTTGATGACCCCGACGATCTGCACCGACCCGACCGGCATCATGATGAACGAGCCGATCTGCCCCACCTTGTACGCCTTGCCGTTAATGGTCCGCTCCATCGTAAACAGGTCCTCGTCCAGGGCGATGTGAATGGTAGAGCTGCCGAGGCTCTTCACCGTGCCGATGTGGTTCTCTTTCGATATTAAGGCCATAGGTCCCGCTGCCGGTTGGTGGTTGGAAGTGAGAATAGTGTAGTGAAAATTGGACGGAGTGTCAATCAAGCGCGCCACACCGTCGCCACCGGACCGTCCGCTCCGTTTTGCGGATTGCTTTTCGGCCGGAATCGCCGTACGATACGGATGCGCCCGCCCCATTCTTATAGAGTGAGAATGCCATGACACTCCGACCGCTCTTCCGGCTCCCGCTCCTGATCCTGCTCCTGTCCGGTTCACTGTTCGCCAACGGCGTCGCCGTCATCAACGCTTCCACCGGTGTGTACGCCCGCCTCAAAGGATCGGGCGTCACCGTCTCGGTGGACGATCAGGTCGCCGTCGTGACGACGACGCAGGTCTTCAAGAACACTCTCGGCACCGAACAGACGGTGAAGTACGCCTTCCCGCTCCCCGAAGGGGCCAGCGCCGTGAAGCTGCGCTGGTTCATCGGCGGAACGTGGACCACCGCCTCCTTCTCCTCCTCTCCGCAGGACACGTCCCTGCCCGGAGGGGGTGGCACCGTCGCCGCCAGCCTCAAGACGTACCTCGGCGCGACGCCGCTCTACTTCGGCATCACGCAGAAACTGCAGCCCGATTCGCTCCTCATCGTGGAGCTGACCTATGTGCAGCTGCTGCCGTACCGCAACGGCACGGTCTCGTTCTTCTGCCCCAACGACTACCGGCTCATCCAGACCGCGTCGGTGGACTCGCAGTCCTTCGCCGTCTCCATCGCCTCGCAGCGTACCATCGACTCGGTGACGGCGGTCAGTCCCGCCGGCACCGCCGCCGCGAACAACGGCCTCGCCGCGACCCTGACGTGGAAGAAAGCGGAAGGGGCGGCGGACGCCGACTACCGGTTCCGGTACGCGTTGGCGTCCACCGAGCTCGGACTGTTCGGCATGAGCACGAAGCTGCCCGACTCGCTCGGCTACTTCGCCTTCATCGCGGAACCCAACCCCGCGGCGGGAGCGGACGTGCTGAAGAAGGTCTTCACCCTCATCATCGACCGTTCGGGAAGCATGTACGGGGACAAGATGGTGCAGGCGCGCAACGCGGCGGCGTTCATCGTGAACAACCTGAACGAAGGGGACCGCTTCAACCTCATCGACTTCGACGACGTCATCACCCCGTTCCGGCCGAAGCACGTCCTCTACGCCCCGCCCACGCGCGATTCCGCCCTGCAGTACGTCCAGACGCTCGAGGCGCGCGGCATGACGAACATCTCCGGCGCGTTCGAGGCCGCCATCCCGCAGTTCGCCCTCACGGCGGACAGCGCCACCGCCAACATCATCATCTTCTTCACGGACGGACAGGCGACGGCGGGACTCACCGGCACCGAGCAGATCCTGGGCAAGGTGCAGACCCTCGTCACGGCGCTGGAACGGAAGATCTCCATCTTCACGTTCGGCATCGGCAGCGACGCCAACGGACAGCTCCTGAGCCTGCTCGCCTCGCAGAACAACGGCATGGCGGAGTTCCTGGGATCGGACCAGCTCGAAGCGCGCATCACCGACTTCTACCTGCGCATCCGCAATCCCGTGCTGGTGAACACCTCCATGGTCATCGCGTCGGAGAACGTGCGCGAGGTCTATCCGAACCCGCTGCCGAACCTCTATAAAGGGGAGCAGATGCTCGTGGCGGGCGTCTACAGTCCCGCGCCGCCGCTCGGCATCACCCTGAACGGGACCGCGTTCGGCAAACCGGTGAGCTATCAGTACCAGCTGACGCTGTCCGACACCGCCGTACCGAAGAACCAGTTCCTGCCGAAGCTGTGGGCAAAGAAGAAGATCGAACACCTTCTGGTGAAGTACTACAATCTCCCTTCCGGCAGTCTGCAGGCGGACACCCTGAAGAAGCAGATCGTCGCCCTGAGCGTCAGCTACGGCGTGATGAGCCCCTTCACCAGCTTCACCAATCCGGGCAACGCCTCCGCCGTCCGTGAACACGGCGGCCGCACCGTCGCCGTCCCGGCGGACTTCGTCATCGACGGCAATTTCCCGAACCCGTTCAATCCCTCCACCGTCATCCGCTTCACCGTGACCGCGGAGGTGAAGCGCATCGTCCGTATCCGCATCTACAATGCGCTCGGACAGTTGGTGGACGAGCTGGCCGTACCGGTGAACGGCGCCGGTTCGTACGAAGTGCTCTGGAACGCCCGGGGGGTCCGCGGTCCGCTCTCGAGCGGCGTCTACGTGGCGGTGCTCGACGCCGGCGACCGGCTCGTCGCCCACCGGATGATGCTGATGAAATGAACGCTTTGTAATTCGCCATTCTCTTTTTATCTTACCACCGCACCGCAGAGATGCCGGTTATTTCTGCGGTGCTTCATTTGTACCGGTCTCCGCACGCATTTTGTTTTTTTTAATTTTTCTCTTTTCTTTTTTCGTTTTTACCATGCTCGACATCCCGCGTCTCCTCTCGGCCGAACTCTCCCTCACCCAGCAGCAGATCACCAGCGCGCTCGAACTCCGCGCGGACGGCGGCACCGTCCCCTTCATCGCCCGGTACCGGAAGGAACGGACCGGCGAGATGGACGAGACGCAGCTCCGCACGCTGTTCGACCGGTTCGATTACCTGCTCGAGCTGGAGGAACGGAAACGGACCGTCCTGGAGACCATCGCCGACCAGAAGAAGCTCACCCCGGCGCTGAAGAAGAGCATCGAACAGTGCCTCTCCAAGACCGAGCTGGAGGACCTCTACCTCCCCTACAAGCCGAAGAAACGCACCCGCGCCACCATGGCGAAGGAGAAGGGGCTGGAGCCGCTGGCGGACTGGATCGCCTCCAAGAACAACCCCGCGGCGAAGCGGGTGAACCTGGAGAAGGAGGCGGAGAAGTACCTCTCCAAAAAGCTCGGCGTGGAGAGCGCGGAAGCGGCCCTCGCCGGCGCATCGGACATCCTCGCCGAGCGCGTGGCCGAAACGGCCGAGTATCGGCAGCATCTGCGCGAACACTTCCTCAACGACGGTCTCTTCGTCTCGTCCATCGACGAGAAGAAGCACCCGGCCGGCACCACCAAGTTCGAGATGTACCGTGACTACAAAGTGAAGGTGAAGGAGATCCAGCCGCACAACATGCTCGCCCTGCGCCGCGGCGAAGAGGAGGAGATCGTCTCGTTCGGAGTGCTGTACGACGAGGCGGCCGTGCGGCAGTACCTGACCTCCGCCGTCGTCGCGTCCACGCTGGAGAACGTCCGCGCCTTCTACGCCGCCATGCTGGACGACGCGTTCGAGCGGCTGATGAAGACCGCCATCATCGCCGAAGTGCGGATGGCGAAGAAGGAGTTCGCGGACCTGGAGTCCATCAAGACCTTCGAGGCGAACCTGCGCGAACTGCTCCTCGCCGCACCGGCCGGCATGAAGCCGACCCTGGGGGTGGACCCCGGATTCCGCACCGGCTGCAAGGTGGCGGTGATGGACGCCACCGGAAAGTTCCTCGAGTACGTCGCGGTCTTCCCGCACACGCAGTCCGCCGCCGAGCGGGAGCGCTCCATGAAGACGGTGCAGAGGCTCATCGAGAAGTACGGCGTCGAGCTTATCGCCATCGGCAACGGCACCGCCAGCCGCGAGACGGACGAGTTCATCGCCGAGACCATCGCCGGGATGAAACGGAAGCCGGTGAAGGTGGTGGTGAGCGAATCCGGCGCGTCGGTCTACTCCGCCAGCGAGACCGCCATCGCCGAGTTCCCCGACCTGGACGTGACCGTGCGCGGCGCCATCTCCATCGGGCGCCGGCTCATGGACCCGCTCGCGGAGCTCGTGAAGATCGACCCGAAATCCATCGGCGTGGGACAATATCAACATGACGTGGACCAGAAGCTGCTCAAGAAGAAGCTGGACGAGACGGTGCAGAGCTGCGTCAACTACGTGGGGGTGGACCTGAACACCGCCTCCGCCGAACTGCTGAGCGCCGTCGCGGGCATCAACGCCGCGCTGGCGCGGAACATCGTGGAGTACCGCAACGAGCACGGCGCGTTCTCCAGCCGGAAGGAACTGACCGGCGTGCCGAAGTTCGGACCGAAGGCGTTCGAACAGGCGGCCGGCTTCCTGCGCATCCGCAGCGCGAAGAATCCGCTGGACGGCTCCGCCGTGCATCCGGAGAGCTACCCCGTCGCGGAGAAGATGCTGAAGGACCTGAAGCTCGGACTGGACGAGGTGATGAAGAATCCCGCCGCGCTGGAGGGGCTGGACATCCGGAAGTACGTCACGAAGACCGTCGGCGAGCCGACGCTGCGCGACATCATGGCGGAACTGAAGAAACCCGGGCGCGATCCGCGCGCGGAGTTCCGCTACGCCACGTTCAAGGAGGGGATCAAGGAGCTGAGCGACCTGGCGCCGGGGATGGAACTGGAAGGCGTGGTGACCAACGTCGCCAACTTCGGCGCGTTCGTCGACATCGGCGTCCATCAGGACGGACTGGTGCACGTGTCGCAGCTGGCGGACCGTTACGTGGCCGATCCGAAGACCGTCGTGAAAGTGGGACAGATCGTGAAGGTGCGGGTGCTGGAAGTGAACGAGAAACTGAAGCGCATCGCCCTCTCCATGAAATCACACCCCGGCGCCGCTCCCGTGCGCCGCGAACGGCCGGCCGACCGTCCCGCTCCGGAACGCACGTACTCCCTGGACGACCTCCGGGCACGGTTCGGACGGAAGGATGAAAAGAGAGAAAAATAATGGATTGGGAGATCGTGTGATTGGGAGATTGAGAGATCGGGAGATGTGAGGATTGAAGAATGATGTTGTGCGACGATTCGGCATCAACAGCATCCTACACCCCGCTCACCGGCTTGACGCTCTTGTAGCGCCGTAACAGGATCGTTGCGATTGGTGTGATTTGGGCTTTAGGATCTGTGACCTCACCTTATGGGTGCATCTGTGGCTGCAGGAGGGACGCTAGACGTGAGGTTTTCGGTGTTAGAGTTCCAGCTCTGCGTTTCTGAGTTGTGAATGGTGATTTGTGCATTGTATTCTCTCCCCTCCACCGGCTCCCTCACATTGCGCTTCCCCTTTCCGTACCGAACCGTCCGTTTTCAATGTGATTCTTCGCAAGAACGTTTGAATTTCTCGGCACGAACCCGTACGTTGCGGACGGCTACGAAATTCCATCCGCACTCTGCGCCCAACAGAGCGCCGCACGGCCGGGTGATAACCCGGGTGACGGCGTTGCGTTTCGCTCGTACCGATTCACCGTTTCTTCACGAACCCATCTGCGCCCGTCCGCCAGCATCCTCCCTCCCGAACGAGCGGAGGGAACTGCAGCCGGTCAACCGCTGGAAATGTATGTCCCGGACCGTTCCGATCCTGATGCTGTGGTTCTTCCTGCTGCTGCTTCCTATACGGACCGCGGCACAGGAACTGATGTCCTTTCACGCGGCCCTGCTGGCGGGAACGTATGCCCACCATCACCTGACGTTGCCCGTTCTGGAAAAGAGGAGTTTCACCGGCACATACGACGCTCTCCGGTTCGGCGTGCGTATGTCGCCGGCGGAGTCGTTCCATTTCACGTACACGGCGCTGCGTCTGACCCGTGAAACCGAACAAACGATCGAAAAACGGTACTATCAGGAGTATCACGTGTTTCCGCTGATCGGTATCTACGGAGAGAAGGACAGTATCGCCGCCGGCGTCTTCAGCATCGATTACAGCCGGTCTCTCTGGAGCGACGGTCCGTTCTCGATCGAAGCAGGATGCGGCCCGCTCCTCACCGTTCTGCGCTCGAAGGTGGAGCAGGACGTTCTCGTTCGTTATGCGTACGGCGTGATGGGCACCGTGAAACTGAGGGTTCGAATCCCGGAGACTCCGTTCTCCCTCACAGTGAACGGCGAGACGCAACATTCGTTCCGGCACCGTGCGCCCAACTATTTTCACTATGGCGGTTATCTCCTCTCGATCGGCGCCGAGATCGGAGAGTGATGCGGTTCCAACGATGCGACATACGGAAGCGAGGGTTCGGGTAACTGCGGGTGTGAGTGATAGGAGGATCGATGATGTACTGACGCTCCTTCGAGGAACGGCACTAACCAATGAGTTCCCGTCTGCGGAGTCTCATTCGTGTGACCGTTGGCGCAACGATGTGCGAAGGGATAGCGGGGTATATGGCGCAGGATTTCCCTCTATCAGAGCACCAATGGCTTTTATGATTTGTGTTTTGTGATCTGCTGTCCCCTCTCCTCACTTCCTTCACTTCAACAGCATCATCTTCCTTGTCATCCGTTGCGCTCCGGATGTGAGCGTACAATAATAGACGCCGCTCGCGAAGCGTGATGCGTCGAATGCCGCTCTGTGCGTTCCCGCCCGTTCGTGTCCGTCCAGCAGGACCGAGACCTCGCGGCCGAGCGCGTCGTACACCGCCAAACGGACCGGTCCGCTCTGCGGCAGCGAGTAGACAATGGTGGTGACGGGGTTGAACGGATTGGGATGATTCTGTGAGAGCGAGAAGCCGTTCACCGCTGCGGCATCACCGTCCGTCACGGAGGTGAGCGGGTCGAAGAACTCCGCCGCCCCCTCCATCACCGCCGCGAACGCGGTGTCCGACGCGGTGGATTCCAGCGGAAAGGCGAGGTAGATGACCTTCCCCTTCTTCGCAGAGCCTCCGAACGTTCCGCTGTACTGCACGCCGGCCCCTTTCGAGTTCCCGTAGCGGAAGATGAGCGTGCTTCCGCCGGTCGTATCGATCTCATCCGGATAATCCTCGTCGTACATCTGGCCGATGGTGAAGGCGCAGGATGCGAAGGGCGGTACGCCTGCTCCGGTCACCGTGACGACGCCCGCATCGTCCGAGAGGTACGCCGCTTTCAGATAGGAGGCGTAGAACGCTTTGTCCGCCGCGCTCCCTTTGGCCGAAAGGTCCCACCCCACTTCGCTGCCGGAAACGAAGAGCGCTCCGCCGTTCTCCAGGTACTGCTTCACGTATCCCTGCTCCGCCGCGCTGAACGTTTCGCTCTCCGTCGATTCGTCTCCCAGCATCCAGTACACGGCGTCGTACGCGGCGAGGGAGAACCGCGGGTCCGCCAGCCGCGTGTTCTTCACGCTCTCGAAGGAAGTCCCCCTCTTCGCCAGCACGTTCGCGTACCGTGCGGCGAACGTCTGTCCCGACCCGCGCCAGCTGCCGGTCGTCTTCTCTAACCCGTCCACGAAGAGCGCACGCTGCGCATGCGGCACGGCGGCGGCGCTCAGCACGCCGGACCAGTCGCTTTCCGCCGCCGTGCCCCGCTGCACGCTCGCCACACGGTACGAACGGCGCCCGCCGGCGATGGGCGTCACGGCGGTCGTCTCCTTCAACGCCGGTTCGCTCTGCAGCAGCGTCCAGGCGGCGCCGTCCACAGAACCGTACAGCCGGTACCCGGCCACGTTCGCGGTGTCGCAGCGCCACGTCAGCGTGACGGCGGTGTCGCCCGAGAGGGCGGCGGAGAGGAGCTCGGGTCGCTGCACGGAGTACGCCGTGACCATGCCGTTGTAGTACCGCGGCGTGTAGACCCCCTGCAGGTCCGACGGAGCGTAGGACCAGTACGTCGTCGCCCAGTCACGGCCGGACGCTTCGACGATGCGGAGCGCGCCGTTCGGCATCTTCTCGACGAAGAGCCGAACGTGTCCCACCTTATGCACGGCGTCGCCGGGTTTCAGGTCGTCCCATGAGGCGTACTGCGTGGTGATGGTCGGCATGTTCGAGGTGGAGGAATGGTAGGTCAGTCCCCAGCAACGGCTGACGAAGCCGGAGCAGTCCACTCCGACCGCGTAGCTCGAAACGCCGTCGGTGTTGATGTCCCCCGAGTACTTTCCTGCTTTCAGGCCGTCGTCGTACTGCATCAGCGTGCTGAAGCCTCCCCATTTGTACGCGACGCGCGCGTTCGTGCCGGCGATGAGCCATCCGGGTGTGCGGACCACGTCGCCGTCCGGCGCCGTCACATCGGTGCGGGAGAGGTTCGCGGGAAGACAGACGTACGTATGCCGTACATACTCTTCACCGAGCCGCAGTGCGTAGCGCCGGTCCCCGGCCGTCAGCGGCTGTGCCGCGCGCTCCTCCCGCGGTTCCGTCACGGGTAGATGCGCGTTGAAATGTTCCGTCACACCGTACTCTGCGGGGTACCGAACGGTGTCGGACGATGCCGCGGCCAGTCCGTCCCACCGGAGGATGCGCACACCATCCCTCGTCGTCATCATATGATAGAGGGAACCGGAGGCGTCCAGCACGAACTCCTTCACCGTCGAGCAGTACCGCACCATCGGCACCTCCAGCACGCTCAGCGCCGCTCCGTCCGGCCGGTACGTGTGGACGTAGCGCTGCACGCGGAGCGGTATCTCCGACCGGTACCGTTCCGTCAGCAGCACGGTGTTCCCGAGCGCATCGATGCCGATGAGCTCCGCATACGCAAGATCGCCGGGGAATCGGGAGAGGAACTCACGCTTCGTGCCGCCGAGCTCCGTCGTGACGGTCAGGGAACGTCGTCCGTCGAGCCGGAGCGTCACCCGTTCACCCTCCGCGCCTATCGCCGTTCCTCCCTCGTCCGCCAGAATCACGGTCCGTCCGCCGGCGAAGCTTTTTTTATAGAGAAGGGTGCCCGAAACGGACCTGTGCTTCGATGCTCTCAGCAGCCGCGCCGTCTGTCCGGCCGTCCCCGGCGCAGTGACATCGACAGTTCCATCCGCCGCGAGCGCCTTCCGTTCGATCCCCGCGGGGGTCACGACGCTCATCGCCGGACGGTCGAAGTCACGAAGGAAGAACGAATCGCCGGAGAGGTCGAACGACGCCACGCCGTAGATGCCCGAATGGGCGATACGGGGAACGATGCCGAGCTCTTCATAGGTCCTGTCCAGCACCAGCTCAGCGCGGGGCTGTGCGGAGAGCAGGGAGAGCGGTAGGAGCGTGAGTAGGATGAATGGTCGTCTCATGGCGTTGTCGTGTCGGTCCGTGCGATCGAATCGGCGGTCGTCGGAGTGCGGGGCGGCCGTGGTGTCGTCCATCGAGTGTACCACAACATTGCCCGAAAAGCAATGCGGAGGATGGCGGGACGGGAGGGGAAATTGCCGTTTGTTTTTTCCTCCCCCCTTTCGTATTTTTACCAAACCACAGAAGCCAATTCACGCTCGTCTCTGTCGTTTACCCTGTTCTTTGTTCACCGTTCCGGTCCCGGCGATCGCCGCAGGGGACCGCCGCTTCCATTGTGAACCGACCATGACCGTACCGACACCGACCGACGTTCCGTTCCTCCGGCGCACCGCGCCCTTCCCCTCCGCATCGTTCCACCGTCACCTCGTCCGTCCCCTGCGGGAGGCCGCATGAGATGGTTCGTCACGGTGCTGCGTCTGCTCTTCGTCGCGGGGACGTGCGTCCCCTTCTCGATCCTCGCCATCATGTCGCTTCCGCTGGACCGTTCCGGGAGGTCGTTCTTCTGGTGCGGACGCACCTGGACGAAGTGGGCGCTCGTCGTCTGCCGAATCCGCGTCACGGTCGAAGGATTGGAGAAGGTCGATCCGTACGGCAACTACATCCTGGTGAGCAACCATGCCAGCATGTTCGACATCCCGGTGATGATGAACATCTTCCCGCACATCCGCATCATGTTCAAGAAGGAGCTCTCCTACGTCCCGTTCTGGGGACAGGCGCTGCGGTGGGGACACCACATCATGGTGGACCGCGGGAAGGGGAGCGACGCGATGAAGAGCATCGAGCGGGCTGCGAACGACGTCCGTTCCGGCGGACAGGTGCTCCTCTTCGCGGAGGGGACCAGGACGCGGGACGGAAAGATGCTTCCGTTCAAACGCGGGGCCTTCGCGCTTGCCGGAAAGTCCGGCGTGCCGCTGGTGCCGGTCACCATCAACGGCAGCTTCCGCATCCTGCCGAAAGGGTCGTTCGACATCCGTCCGGCGGAGATCCGCGTCGTCGTGGACGCCCCCATCGACACGGCCGCCGTGAAGACGCGCGAGGATGAAGTGAAACTGATGGAAACGGTCCGCGGCATCATCGCCGGCCGGTACCGCGAGGAGAGCGCATGATGCGCGGCTGCGGCGACAACCGATGAACACGAGGAGACCATGTCCGTCACCGTCAAGGATGTAGAACATATCGCCCGTCTGGCGAAACTGGAGTTCACCTCCGCCGAGAAGGAGCGCCTGACCCACGAGATGAACGACATTCTCGGGCACATGGAGACGCTGAACCGGCTCGACACGTCGAACGTGGAGCCCCTCTCCCACGTCATCGACCTGCAGAACGTCTTCCGCCCGGACGAACTCCGTCCCTCGCTCCCCACCGCGGACGCGCTCAAGAACGCACCGGACAGCACCGAAGAGCACTTCCGGGTGCCGAAGGTGATCGGCGGAGAGAAACAGGCTTAAAATAGAGCAGCCGATGGATTGAGAGATTCAGAGCTTGGGAGATTGGGAGATTCAAAGATTGGAAGATTGAGTGATTGAAAGAATTGGAAAGCGTTTATTGTTGTTTTCGTTCATTGTTCATCGATCATTGTTCATTGCACACTGTGAATCGTTGCTGTAGACTATGAACGTTCTCGCCGTCATTCCCGCGCGGTATGCATCGACCCGGCTCCCCGGCAAACCGCTGGCGGACATCGCCGGAAAGTCGATGGTCCGCCGCGTGTATGAACAGACACGGAAGGCCCGGCTCGTCTCCGACGTCGTCGTGGCGACGGACGACCGCCGCATCGCCGACGAAGTGATGCGCTTCGGCGGCACGGCGCGCATGACGCCCGAGGAGATCCGGAGCGGCAGCGACCGCATCGCCCTCGTCGCGCGCGGCGCGTCGGCCGAGATCGTGGTGAACGTGCAGGGGGACGAACCGCTCATCGATCCCGCGCTCATCGACCAGACCGTGCAGACGCTGCTCGAGCGTCCGGAGGCTGTGGTGGCGACCGCCGTGAAGCGCATCGCCGATCCGGCGGACCTGACGAACCCGAACGTGGTGAAGGCGGTGCTGGACCGGAACGGTTTCGCCCTCTACTTCAGCCGCTCCGCCGTCCCCTTCCTTCGCGACGCGCAACCGGGCGTTTACCCCGCCGGCGGAGCGCTCTATTATAAACACTTCGGCATCTACGTCTACCGGGCGGACTTCCTGCAGACCTTCGCCGGACTGGAGCCGACGCCGCTGGAACAGGCGGAGAAACTGGAACAGCTCCGCATCCTGGAGCACGGATACCGCATCGCCTGCGCCGTGACGGAGTACGAATCGTTCCCGGTGGACACGCCGGAGGACCTCCGTGCGGTGACGGAACGGCTGCAGCGAACGGAGGGACGGTGAGATGACGAGAACGGGCGGACACACGGCCGAGAACGGATTCCTGTCGGAGTACAAGATCTGGAACGTCATCGGCGCCTCGTCCGCCGGCACGCTCATCGAGTGGTACGACTTCTACATCTTCGGCAGTCTCGCCCCCATCATGTCCGGCCTCTTCTTCCCGAAGGACGACCCGACCGCCGGACTCCTCTCCACCCTCGCCATCTTCGCCACCGGATTCGCCGTGCGTCCCTTCGGCGCCGTGGTGTTCGGCCGCATCGGCGACGTGGTCGGACGCAAGTACGCCTTCCTCGTCACCCTCCTGCTCATGGGCGGCGCGACCACCGCCATCGGCCTGCTCCCCACGTACGATTCCATCGGCCTCTTCGCCCCCGCCGCGCTCGTGGTGCTGCGCCTCACGCAGGGGCTCGCGCTCGGCGGCGAGTACGGCGGCGCGGCGACGTACATCGCCGAACACTGTCCGGACGAACGGCGGGGCTTCTATACCAGCTTCATCCAGACCACCGCCACGCTGGGGCTCTTCGTATCGCTCGGCGTCATTCTCACCGTCCGCAGCACGCTCGGCGAAGAGGCGTTCCGCGCATGGGGATGGCGCATCCCGTTCCTGCTCTCGGTCGTGCTCGTCGTCTTCTCGTACGTCATCCGCATCCGCCTGCGCGAATCGCCCCTCTTCAGCCGGATGAAGGCGGCCGGCCGCACCTCGACGCGCCCTCTGCGGGACGCGTTCGCCAGCCGCGAGAACTGGATCGTCATGGCCAAGGCGCTCTTCGGCGCCACCGCCGGTCAGGGGGTGGTGTGGTACACCGGACAGTTCTACGCCCTCTATTACCTGCAGACGGTGCTGAAGGTCCACTTCGTGAACGCCAACTTCATCGTCGCCGTCGCGCTGCTGCTCGGCACGCCGTTCTTCGTCCTCTTCGGCGCGCTGTCGGACCGCATCGGACGCAAGCCGATCATCATGACCGGTTGTCTCGCCGCCGCGCTCGGGTACTATCCCATCTACATGGCGATGGACCGCTTCGCGGCCGACCCGAACGACCCGAACATGATCATGCTCAGCCTCCTCGTCTTCGTCCAGGTCCTCTTCGTCACGATGGTCTACGGTCCCATCGCGGCGTACCTGGTGGAGCTCTTCCCGACGCGGATCCGCTACACGTCGATGTCCCTTCCGTACCACGTCGGCAACGGCGTCTTCGGCGGACTGGTGCCCCTCATCGGCACCTGGCTCGTCGTCGAGACGGGGGACCATTACGCCGGGCTGCTCTACCCCGTCTCCGTCGCCCTGCTCACGTTCATCGTCGGCGTCACGCTGACGCGCGACACGAAGGACGTGCGGCTCTGGGACGAACTGAACGAACGGCGCGGAACGGGCTGAAGCGCACGGCGACCGGAACGAACACGGAACACGGAATCCATCACCCCATTCAACGGACTCAGCTATGGCCGCTCCCCACGTCAAATACATCTTCATCACCGGCGGCGTCGTCTCCTCCCTCGGGAAGGGCATCGCCGCCGCCTCGCTCGGACTGCTGCTGAAATCGCGCGGACTGCGGGTCACCATCCAGAAGATGGACCCGTACCTGAACGTCGATCCCGGCACCATGTCGCCGTACCAGCACGGCGAGGTGTACGTGACCGACGACGGCGCGGAGACCGACCTGGACCTCGGCCACTACGAACGCTTCCTGGACATCAACACCTCGAAGTTCAACAACGCGACCACCGGACAGATCTACTACGAGGTCATCTCCAAGGAGCGGCGCGGCGACTACCTCGGCGCCACCGTGCAGGTCATCCCGCACATCACGGACGAGATCAAGCGGCGCATCGGCCAGCTCGGCGCCACGGGCAAGTACGACGTCGTCATCACCGAGGTCGGCGGCACCGTCGGCGACATCGAATCGCTCCCCTTCCTGGAGGCCATCCGCCAGTTCATGCTCGGCATCGGCAAGCGGAACGCGCTCAGCATCCACGTCACCCTCATCCCCTTCATCCGTTCCGCCGGCGAGATCAAGACCAAACCGACGCAGCACAGCGTGAAGACGCTGCTGGAGATCGGGATGCAGCCGGACATCCTCATCTGCCGCACGGAACGCCGCCTCTCGCGCGAGGTGCGCGAGAAGATCGGGCTCTTCTGCAACGTCGAGACCGACGCCGTCATCGAGGGACGCGACGTGGAGTCCATCTACGAGATCCCGCTCGCGTTCGAGAAGGAGGGACTGGACCGCATCGTGGTGGAGAAGCTGAACCTGAAGGCGGGAAAGACCGACATGCGCAAGTGGAGCCGATTCGTCCATAGGGTGAAAGAACCGAGCGAACGCGTCACCATCGGTTTCGTCGGGAAGTACACCGAGCTGAAGGACGCGTACAAGAGCATCTCGGAGGCGTTCATCCACGCCGGCGCGGACAACGACGTGGCGGTGGACCTGAAGTGGGTCCGGGCCGAGGAGATCGACGCGCACACCGTGCAGGACCACCTCGGCGACATCCACGGCCTGCTCGTCGCGCCGGGCTTCGGCATCCGGGGCATCGAAGGGAAGATCAAGGCGATCCAGTACGTGCGCGAGAACCGCATCCCCTTCTTCGGCATCTGCCTCGGCATGCAGTGCGCCATCATCGAGTTCGCGCGGAACGTCTGCGGACTCAAGGGGGCCAACAGCACCGAGTTCAAGAAGACGAAGTACAACGTCATCGACATGATGGCGGACCAGCGCAGCATCAAGAACATGGGGGGCACCATGCGCCTCGGCGCCTACCCCTGCGTGGTGCAGAAAGGGACGAAGGCGTTCGCGGCGTACAAGAAGGAGCTCATCTCCGAGCGGCACCGCCACCGGTACGAAGTGAACAACAAGTTCCGGCGCCTCCTCGCCGAGCACGGGATGGTCTTCAGCGGACTCTCGCCCGACGGCAACCTGGTCGAGATCGCCGAACTGAAGGACCATCCGTGGTTCGTCGGCGGACAGTTCCATCCGGAACTGAAGTCCCGCGCCCTCACTCCGCATCCGCTCTTCCGTGACTTCGTGAAGGCCGCGGTCGAACACAGCGCGAAGGACCGCAAATAGTCCGTTCCTCCCCCGTTCGTACGGCTTCTCCCCTCGGAGAAGCCGTTTTTTTTTGTCCGACCGCGATTTTTCACTGTTTTCGCGGTATTTATAGGAAAAATATTTTCGCCGTCGTGTCCGATTTCCGGTTTTTTTGGATAGAAGAGTATAACGGGGCACTGTCCGCTCACCGACGGACGGCGTAGCGCTTTCACCACTTCGTTCCAATCATCAGGGGCCGTCATGCAGTACTCTCTCTCCGTGTCCGGGGACCGCCGGTTCGTCATCACGACCGTGCATGTGAACATGACCAGAGAGCTGGCGAAGACCATCGTCGCCGATTCGCAGTCCCTCGGACGCGCGCACGGACTGCGCTGCTACCTGCAGGACCTCACCGGTTCGCGGAACGAGGAGAGCGTCTTCCAGGCGTACTCCTTCGCGCACGAAGACATGTCCCTGTCGCATGTGGACCGCGGCGCGGTGGTGGCGGTGCTCGTGCAGCCCGAGGACCATTCGCACGACTTCGTCGAACTGGTCTGCCGGAACGCCGGCCTCAACATGCGCCTCTTCCGCGACCGCGAATCCGCCGAACGCTACCTCCGCTCCATCGAGTGACCCCCCTTTTTTCCCGTTGTGACATTCGCTTCTTTTCCCGTACCTTGCCCCATGCTCTCCACCTACTTCGTCTTCCGCGCCGTCGCGGCGGAGCTCCACGCCCGGTACGCCGGCGCCGTCATCGCCGCCGTGTACTCGCAGGAGAAGGACACGCTCGCGTTCACGCTCTACACCCCCGAACCGCACACGCTCGTCGTCTCATGCGCCGGACGGGAGAACGCCGTCACGGCACGTCCGGGCGACCATCGCGCGCGCACGAACTCGGTGGACCTCTTCCCCGCGCTCGTGCACGACCGCATCACCGCGGTGACGATGGACCCCGCGGACCGAACGCTCTATGCGTCGCTCGCCTCCGGCGCCGTCCTCTGCATCGACATGTTCGGTTCCAAGGCGAACGTGACGGCGGTCGGCCCGGACGGAACGGTGACGGACGCCTTCGCCGGCCGGCAGCGGCACATCGGCACCGCCCGGCCGCTGCGGCTTCCCCCGCCCCCACCGCTTTCCGAGACGTTCGTTCCCGCGGAGGAGGAGTTCCGCCGTCGGCTGCTGTCGTCGGAGAAAGGGGCGCTCGCCGCGCTGAAAGCGGCCGCCCCGAAGCTGGGCGCCGTGCTCTGCCGCGAAACGCTCCACCGCGCCGGCATCGCCGAGAACGCCGCACCGCTCGGCGACACGGACGCCGCATCGCTCCGCGCCGCGGCGATGGAGCTCGTCACACTGCTGCTCGGCCCAGCGGACCGGTTCGAACCGTGCCTCTACTATGACGGTACCGCGCCGGAGGTGCTCTCCCTCGTCCCGCTGCGTCATTGCGCGGACCTGCGCTGCGACACGTATCCCGACGTCCTCACCGCGGTCCAGCGTTTCATCGGCGCGGACCGTTCCGCCGGCGCGTTCCGGGAGCGGAAGAAGGAACTGCTCCATTGGCTGCTGAACGAACTCTCCCGTTCCGAACGGACCGTGGCGGCGGTGGAGAAGGAACGGACCGAAGCGTCGCGGGACGAGACGTACGAACGGTACGGCCGTCTGCTGATGGCGCATCTCCCCTCGCTCCGCAAGGGGCTCCGCTCCGTGGAACTGGACGACACCATCGCGGGAGGCACCGCCGTCATCCCGCTCGACCCGGCGCTTCCGCCGGTCCGTAACGCCGAGGCGTACTTCGACAAGGCGAAACGCGCCCGCAGCGCGCGGGAGGAGTCGCTCCGCCGGCTGGAGACCGTGCAGCGCCGGCGCGGCGAACTCGCCGCGCTCCGGAGCGCGCTCGAGGAGGCGTCGGACGGCATCGCATTGAGGGAATTCCACCGCACGCACGCGGAGACCATCAAACGGCTCGGGTATATGACCGAAAAAGAACAGGACGAACTTCCCCCGTTCAAGATCTTCACCGTGGACGGCGGTTTCACCGTGTACGCCGGCAAGAGCTCGGAGAACAACGACCTGCTCACCGTGAAGTGGGCGAAACCGAACGACCTCTGGTTCCACGCCCGCGGTTCCAGCGGTTCGCACGTGGTGCTGAAGACCGGGACCGGCAGCGGCCAGCCGTCCAGGAAGGCGGTGGAGCAGGCCGCCGCCATCGCGGCGTACTACAGCAAGATGCGCAACGCGAAGAGCGTGCCGGTGGCGATGACGGAGAAGAAGTACGTGCGCAAGCCCCGGGGGGTGCCCGCCGGCACCGTTGTTATTGAGCGGGAAAAGGTTATATTTGTAGCACCTTCTCTTCCCCAATCCGAGGAATGAATGCCGGCCACCATCCTGGTCGTTGACGACGATATCTACATCCGCTCCTTCCTGCAGAAGCGGCTGACGGCGCTCAACTACGAGGTGCTGCTCGCCGAGAACGGGGCGGAGGGGCTCGCCGCCGCCCGCGAACGCCGGCCGCACCTCATCGTGTCGGACTGGATGATGCCGGTGATGGACGGGAAAGAGTTCTGTCAGCGGGTGAAGAACGACGAAGAGCTCCGGTACACGTACTTCATCCTGCTGACCGCCCGCGACACCGCGGAGGACAAGATCGAGGGGATGGAGTACGGCGCGGACGACTTCATGACCAAGCCGTTCAACGACAAGGAGCTCGTCGCACGCATCAAGGTGGGCCTGCGCATCACCGCGCTGCAGCAGGAGCTCTCGAAGTACCAGCACGAAAAGGCGGTGACCGAGCTCGCCGTCACGATCGGTCACGAGATCAACAACCCCCTCGGCATCATCATGCTCACATTGCAGGTGATGAAGAAGAAGATCGGCACCGAACGCGAGGCCGAGTTCGCCGCGGACATCGAGAGCCTGATGGCCAACGGCAACCGCGTGGCGGACATCGTGAAGCGTCTCTGCTCGCTCGACGAGCTTCAGTTCAAGCCGTACCTCAAGAATTCCGACCTCCAGATGCTCGACCTGACGGGCAAACCGTAGCCCGTCCGCACCGACCCGGACCACCGTGCAACGCTTCCGCCGGCATCGCTCCCCGTTCCGACGTTCCAGCGCCCTTTCGGCCCTGCTCCTCCTCATCATCGCCGTGCTCCCGTCCGCCGCCCAGCAGCGTCATTACTTCTACAGGGGGCTCGGATACGGCTCCGAATCGGTCATCAATCCCGGTTCGCTCCTCCTCAACGCCGGTTTCGACATCCTCCAGTCCGCCACCCACTCCCGCCGTCTCGCGGACATCCGCCTGGCGGACGGCTTCACGAACGTCTGGCGCAACCTCCGCGACCCGTTCACGCCGGTCCGGAAGTTCGGCGTCGGACGGTTCATCGGCCAGGAGGTCTTCCCCACCAGCCTCTCGCTGGAGAAGGCGCAGTGGTTCCCCAACTACACGCTCCACTTCCTCGGCGGCGGCATGGACGCGCGGATGATGTACGAGTGGTACGACGCGCACGAGGTGCCGTACCCCGCCGCGCTCGCCGGACTCACCGTAGCGGCGTACCATCTGGTGAACGAAGCGACGGAACACTACGGGTACGACGGACCGAACGTGGACCCGGTCGCGGACATCTACCTGTTCAACATCGGCGGAGCGCTCCTCTTCACGTCGGACGCCGTGGCGGAGTTCTTCAGCGGCACGCTCAACATGACCGCCTGGCCCGGTCAGCCGGCGTGGAACCCGCAGTACGGCACGCTGGAGAACCACGGCCAGTACTACATCATGAAGTACCGGCTGCCGTATGGGGAGCGCACCAGTCTCTTCTACCACTTCGGCGACAACGGGATGCTCGGCGTGTCGTACCGCCACAACGACGACGAGAGCGTCACCATGAGCGCCGGGTTCGCGGCGCGGGAGCTCCGCACGGTGGACGTCACGAACGGCGCGCGGAGCGTGACGGTCTCCCTCGGATGGATCGCCGGACTGTTCTATGACCGGAACAACTCGGTGCTCGCCTCCGTCATGGCCTCCAACCGCGTCAACGAGAAGGTGCGCGTCAACGTCTACCCGGGCATGGTCCGCCTCTTCGGCTCGACCACCGGATTCTTCGCGGGGCTCGGACGCGACGACCGGCTCGTCGCCGGCATCTCGTTCTCCTGGCTCCCGTTCGGCTTCGCATTGCGCAACAGTCCCCCTCCGCCACCCTCGCTGTGACCGCGGCGGAACAATCCGCTTTCCATTCTCTCATTTGCTTCGTACTTTGCCGCATGGACACCACTCTGAAGCATTCGATCGTCCTCATCACCGGCGCCTCCTCCGGCATCGGCGCTTCGACGGCCGTACGGTTCGCCGCCGCGGGTGCGGACCTGCTCCTCTGCGCACGGCGCCATGAGCGCGCCGCGGAGCTCGCCGCGCGGCTCTCCTCCGAACACCGGATCAACGCCCACGCCTTCGCGCTCGACGTGCGGGACCGTGCGGCGGTGGAACGGACCCTCGACGCCCTTCCCGAAGGGTGGAAACGGATCTCCGTCCTCGTCAACAACGCGGGACTGTCGCGCGGGCTCGACCCGGTGCACGAGGGAAACCCCGACGACTGGGACGAGATGATCGACACGAACGTGAAAGGGCTCCTCTACGTCTCACGGAAGGTCATCCCGTGGATGGTGAAGAACGGCCGCGGACACGTCGTGAACATCGGCTCCGTCGCCGGACACTGGGTCTATCCGAAAGGGAACGTCTACAACGCCTCCAAGTACGCGGTGAACGCGCTGACGCAGGGGATGAAGATGGACCTGCTCGGCACGCCGGTGCGGGTCACCTCCGTCGATCCCGGACTGGTCGAGACGGAGTTCAGCGTCGTCCGCTTTCACGGCGATACGGAGCGCGCCGCCGGTGTGTACAAAGGGATGACCCCGCTGACGCCGGACGACGTCGCTGACGCCGTCCTGTGGAGCGTCACCCGCCCGCCGCACGTCAACGTGAGCGAGATCATCCTGATGCCGACCGACCAGGCCTCCCCCACGCTCGTCCACCGCACCGCCACTTGAACCGGAGCCCCATGAGATCCGTCATCATCCTCCTCCTTCTCGTCGCCGTCGCCGTCGTGACGGCGGCCGGACAGAAGAAACGCAAGGACCACCGCCAGTCCCTCAACGAGATCGCCGAGCAGTACGTGCGGCTGGTGCTCGACATCGGCGGACTGGACCCCGACTACGTCGACGCATACTACGGTCCGCCGCAGTGGCAGGAGGAGGCGAAGCGGATGACGTACCGTCCCACCGCGCTGCTGGACCGCGCCGAAGCGCTGCTCTCGCGGCTGCGGCGCGTCCGCATCCCGGCATCGGACGCTTCGTCCGCGCTCCGCAGAACGTATCTCGTCAAGCAGCTCACCGCGGCCCGCGCCCGCATCGGCATGCTGAACGGCGAACGGTTCACCTTCGACCAGGAGGCGAAGCTGCTGTACGACGTCCAGCCTCCCACGCTCACCGAACAGCATTTCCAGCGGACCGTCGCTGAGCTCGGCGCCCTCCTCCCGCCCGGCGAGGGAAGCGTGCAGCAACGGTACGAAGCGTTCAGGAAGCGGTTCGTCATCCCGGCGGAGCGGCTGGACACCGTCTTCTCCGCCGCCATCGCGGAATGCCGTCGACGGACCCTGACGCACATCGCGCTGCCGAAGGAGGAGAGCTTCACGGTGGAGTACGTGACGCAGAAGCCGTGGAGCGGATACAACTGGTACAAAGGGAACGCGCACAGCGTCATCCAGGTCAACACCGACCTCCCCATCTTCATCGACCGGGCGGTGGACCTGGCGGCGCACGAAGGGTACCCCGGCCATCACGTCTATAACGTGCTGCTGGAGACCGAACTGATGCGGAAGAAGGGGTGGATCGAGTTCAGCGTCTACCCCCTCTTCAGCCCGCAGTCGCTCATCGCCGAAGGGAGCGCGAACTACGGCATCGAGATGGCGTTCACGCCGAAGGAGCGTCTCGCGTTCGAACGGGAGGTCCTCTTCCCGCTGGCCGGACTGGACCCCGACGAAGCGGAGCTGTACTACGCCGTGCAGGCGGCCGCGGCGAAGCTCGCGTACGCCGGCAACGAGGCGGCCCGGCGTCTGCTGAACGGCACGATGACGAAGGAGCAGGCGAAGGAATGGCTCGTCGCGTACGGGCTGTTCGAACCGGCGCGCGCCGAACAGCGCATCGCGTTCATCGAGAAGTACCGCAGCTACGTCATCAATTACAATTATGGACTCGACCTCGTCCGGACGTACGTCGCCAGGAAAGCGGGCAAGAACGCCGCCGCATCACGGCGGTGGAAGATCTTTTCCGAGCTCCTCTCGTCCCCCCGCATGCCGAGCGGATTGAAATAGCCCCGATTCATCGAAAGAGCGGGGTAAAGCGGATACGTTCATCCGTTTTCCCCGCTCTTTCTTTTTCCCGCCGTTGCTTCATCACCACCTCCTTCGTACTTTTCGGCAGAGTTAAACCACGTATGACTTGGGGTCACCCGCATTCCGTTAACTCTCCGGTACTCCGTACCGGAGAACGAGCTTGCGAGGTTCCCGTGAACGACCGCTCTCTCCACCCCGAATCCCTCATGATGTCCTACGGGTACAATCCCGAATGGTCCGAGGGTGCCGTCAAGTGTCCCATCTTCCAGACCTCCACCTTTGTCTTCAAGACCGCCGAAGAAGGAAAAGCGTTCTTCGAAGTGGCGTACGGCAAGCGCGCTCAGCGCGCCAACGAGAAGATGGGGCTCATCTACAGCCGCCTGAACAATCCCGACCTGGAGATCCTTGAGAACCGTCTCACGCTGTGGGACGGCGCGGAGGACTGCGCCGTGTTCGAGAGCGGCATGTCCGCCATCTCGACCGTGCTGCTGGAGTACCTGAAGCCGGGAGACCTGCTCCTCTACAGTTCCCCGCTCTACGGCGGCACCGAACACTTCATCCAGCACGTCCTCACGCAGTTCGGCGTCCGCATCGCGCGGTTCAAGACCGGACAGTCCGAAGCGCAGCTGGACGAGGTCGTCCGGGCCACCGGCTGTGCGGACCGCCTGAAGATGATCTACATCGAAACGCCGGCCAACCCGACCAACGACCTCATCGACATCGAATGCTGCCGCCGCATCGCGGACCGCTTCTCCACGCCGGACTCGCGCGTGATGCTGGCGGTGGACAACACGTACTTCGGCCCGCTGTGGCAGCATCCCCTGAAGCACGGCGCGGACATCGTCGTCTATTCCGCCACCAAGTACATCGGAGGCCACAGCGACGTCATCGCCGGCGCGGTGCTCGGCTCGTTCGAGGTCATCAAACGCATCAAGGCCCTCCGCACCTTCCTCGGCAACATGGCGGGACCGTGGACCGGCTGGCTGCTGCTCCGCAGCCTCGAGACCCTCAAGCCGCGCATGGAGACGCAGGCCCGCAACGCCCGGCATGTGGCGGAGTTCCTCGCGCGTCATCCCAAGGTCGGCCGGGTGAACTACCTGGGCTTCCTGGACGAGTCGGACCCGGTCCGGTACGCGCTGTTCAGGAAGCAGTGCACCTCCGGCGGCGCCATGCTGTCGTTCGACATCAAGGGAACGGAGAAGGACGCCTTCGCCTTCCTCAACCACCTCCGGCTCATCAAACTCGCCGTGAGCCTCGGCAGCACCGAAAGCCTCGCCGAACATCCGGCGACGATGACACACTGCGACCTCGATGACGCGGAAAAAGAAGAGTTGAACATCACCGAACGGCTCGTCCGCATCTCGGTGGGGGTGGAGCACCACGAAGACATCATCAACGACATCGCGCAGGCGCTGGAGCATGTCCATCCGGCGGTGGAGACGGATGTGTACGACATCACCTCGAAGGAACTCGAACCGGTCTGACCGCTTCCGGCCGCACTGAAACAGCGAACCCCGTCCGGGATCGGACGGGGTTCTTTTTTTGTGGAAGACCGAGGCTGTCTCAATCATCCTCTCGCCGTTTCGGCGACACGATGAGGACGCATTCCGTGATGTCGTCGGAGGTGATGTAGAGGTTCCCCCGCATGTCGGTCTCGAGCCCCACCGGCCGGCCCCACGCCGCCTTGGAGACCGAATCGGTCAGGAACCCCCGCGCGAAATCGGCGGCGAAATTGGCGGTGGTGTCCTGCGGACCGTCGAAGTCCAGGTACACCACCTTGAAACCGGTCGCGTACGTGCGGTTCCAGGAACCGCGATACGCGACGAACGCCCCGTTCCGGAACGGCGGCGGGAAAGAGGGGTTCGCGAACTCGATGGCCATCGGTGCGCTGTGCGCCTGCACCAGCGCCGCGGGCTGCACCATGGAACGGACGTTCGCGATGTCCTCCGACGTGAGGGGGAGCAGCGAGGAGTAGCCGCCGGGCTTCGTGAAGTCCACCCACACGCCGTGCGCGTAGGCGTACGGATAGCCGTAGAACCCTCCGTCGCGCACGATGTCCACCCACTCCGGCGGGAGGTCGTCCCCCTGCCAGTCGAACCCGTTGTTCGTCGCCCAGAGCCGGCCGTGGCGGAGCGTCATCCCCACCGCGTTGCGGCAACCGGTCGCGAACACCCGCCGGCCGGTGCCGTCGTCGTTCCACTCTTCGATGATGGCGCGCGACTCCTCGCGGCACGCGTTGCAGAGCGAACCGATGGAGAGGTACATCTTCTTCTTCGCCGCATCGAAGACGATGGTCCGCGTGTCGTGGCCGCCCCCTCCCTGCTGTCCTCCCTCCACCATCGTGATGAAGACGCTCTTCGTCTCGTACACGCCGTCGCCGTCGCGGTCCGTGCACTTCCGCACCTTCGTCTCCTCCGCCACGTACAGCGCGCCGTTGTAGAACTCCATGTCATGCGGCTTGTCCAGTCCGGAGACGGCGACGCGACGCTCGTCCGCGACGCCGTCATGGTCCCGGTCCGGCAGCGCGATGATCTCGCCGCGCGATTTGTCCGCCACGTGCAGCACGCTGTCCGGTCCCCAGTCCAGGAAACGCGGTTTGGAGAGACCGCCGGCGTGGAATACCCGCGCGGTGTATCCCGGCGGGAGCGACAGCGCGATGGGTCCGCCGATGTGCGCGGCGAAGCGATCGGGGACGATGACGGCGTGCGACTGCACCGCCAGGTCCCCGGCCGGCGTCATCCGTACGCCGGAGGGGATCGTCTGCGAGGTGCAGGAAGAGAGGAACGTCGACAGGAGGAGGAAGGGAAACGTCAGCCGGTTCATCGGTGCTCCGTTCATGGTGATCGGGGGATGTCGTACCGTGTCCGCACGAGCGCCGTATCGCTCAGCATGAGCGCGAACCGTTCGTCCGTGAGCAGGTCGCTCAGCCGCACCTCGGCGCCGTTGATCTCCGCACGCTCCTGCACGAGCCGGATGCCGTGGCTGTAGTCGGCGTACGTCTCTCCGTGACCGTTGTACGCCGGCTGGATGGGAACGCCGTCCGGTTTGTGCCAGCCGTAGATGACCACCGGACGAGGCACCTTCGCTTTCAATCGGGAGTACAGGAGCGGGTCGATGACGACATCTTTCTTATGTCCTGCAACAAGGGTGCCGTACGGGTACGTTCCGAGAAGCGGACGGCGGAGCGCCGAGACGGAGTCGTCGTGCTGAAGGAAGCGCGGCATCCTGTCCATCGCCGCATCGGGCGGGATGGGC
>WBUG01000046.1 GCA_008933835.1 Bacteroidota bacterium
CACCACGAACTCCCCGGAGGCCCCCAGCATCTGCGAACGGAGCGCCGTCATTTCGCCGCCGAAGGCGAACGAGAGCTCTCCGTCTTCCAGCGTGACGTCCGCGAGGATGGAATAGTCGTACTTGCGCGAGACGAACCGGCCGCCGGCGTTCAGCGCCATCGGCAGCGCCGCATCGGCCGAACCGCTGCTGGAGACGGAGGGCTGCGTCAGGTTGAGGATGGAGGCGGCCACGACGAGATCGTTCTCCTCGGCGATGTCGCGGAGGAGATAGGAGGCGCCGATGTCCACCGTGAAGCCGGTGTACGACAGCGCCGGTTCGGGAACGGCGTTCGCCCCCTGCGGCGCGTCGGCGCCCCAGTGGAGCAGCTTGAACGTTCCGCCCACCGAAAGGTCCTCCATGAACATCCGCGTGGCGAACGACGCGGCGATGGTCTGTTCGTTCCAGCCGGCCGGCGCGAAGTGCGACACCGCCACGCCCGCGGTTCCGAGCGCGCCGAGCGAGTAGGCGGCGCCGGCGTTGAACAGGTTCATGCCTCCCCCCGTCACTTCGGGGTAGAGATTGGAATACCCGGCGTACGCATTGCCCGACGTCTCGAATCCGATGGCGGCGGGATTATAGAAGAGCGCGGCGGCGTCCTCGGTCAGCGCCGTCACGGCGCGTCCGAGCGCCTCGGCGCGGGGATGGAAACCCTTGTCGGCGAACGCCTGGGCGCGGAGCGGCGGCACCGCGGCGGCGGCGAGCAGAAGGAGCGTGATGATGCGGTGTCGGATGTTCATGGTCAGTATGCGACGACGACTGGTTTTGAAACGACGTAACCCCCGTTGTCGCTGTCGAGCGCCACCTGGAGGATGTAGACGCCGGGCCGGACGACGGTCCCGTCGTCGCTGCGGCCGTCCCAGAGGAAACCCTTCCCTCCCGTCCTCGGATCGCCGAAGAAGGGATTGACGCCCGAAATGGTCTCGATCACGGTCCGCACCTTCCGGCCGGTGAGGTCGAACACCCGGATGGAGAGCGGCTTCGCCTTCACCAGGTTCGCCACGGAGAAATCGATGACGGTCGCATCGTTGCGCCCGTCGTTGTTCGGCGTGAACGGGTTCGGGTCCACCCGGACGTCGACGAGCGGATTCTCCGGAACGCCGGTGGTGAAGATGGACCACGAGGTGCCGTACGAGTTCTTCACCGGATCGATGCTCTGCGGATTCCAGGGTGCGGAACGGCTCACCATCTCCGACGGGAAGTCTCCGCCCGTGATGAGCTTGGTGGCGAACACGATGTCGATGCGGCCGGTGGTCGTCACCGCCGTCGGGAACGCCACGGTCATCCGGTCGGGCGACGGAAAGAAGGTGTAGGGCACCGCGGCACCGGCGACCCGGACCGCCTGCACCACGGAGGGGCTCGGCGTATAGATGGTGACGGTGTCGATGCCGAGCGACGTCCCGGAGAAGGCGGCGTCGATGGAGTACGTGAGCGTGACGGGACTGAGCACCGGCACCTCCTGCGGGGAGACGACGGCGGAGGTCGAGTCGGCGACGAGCGAGGTCTGGTACACGATCTTCATCGACGACACCTTCGGCGTGGCGAGGTTGCCGGTGTACAGACGGAGACGGTACTGGAAGTAGCGCCGCGGCTCGGGGACGAAGAGCTTTCCGCCGGCGGCGGCGGCCGCTGCGGAGGAGAAGGTCACCGGCGCGGACCAGGCGGACCATCGGGCGCTGTCGAAGACGTTCGTGTACCCCGTCCGCATCTCCACGCCGACCGTGGTCCCCTCCGGGATGTCGGCGTTCAGATGGACGAAGGCGAAGTTCGATTTCGCCGTTCCGGTCGAGTCGATCTTCGAGACGTAGTTCCCTTCGGTGACGAACCCCTCGCCGAAGATCTGGAACTCGGAGAGCACCGTCGAGTTCTTCGGGTCGAGCTTATCGATGACGAAGGTGAGGTAGCGCACCGGCTGCGCGTCCGAGATGAACGCCGTGTGCCGGGCGGAATCGATGTTGTTGAACTCCTGGAAGATGCGCGACTGCCGGTTCGAATCGAGTCCCGCGTAGTAGGAGAACGCCTGCGGCCGGAGGCCGAACGACTGCGGGATGTTCCCCAGGCCGAACACGACGATGCGGTTCACCTTCCGGATGACCTGCAGGTCGATCTTCACGCTGGCGCCGACGTTCGTCGGCGTCGTGAAGTCCACATAGGTGTAGTAGTTGTTGTCGTGCAGTTTCTCCGCGTTCATCTTGGTGGTGTCGGGCTTCGGCTCGTTGCCTCCCGTCATCGGGAACGATCCCGTGTAGACGGCGCGCATCCTCGAACCGACCGCGAGGTTCTTCGTTTCGCCGGAGGCGAGCTGTACGCTGCCGGGCGATGTCGCGAGGTCGATGTCCGCGGTGAGGGTCTTGTCGTATTTCGTCGTATCGCCGAACGAGAACGAATACACCAGTGAGTCGCCGGAGGCGGCGGCACGGTGGGAAATGAGCATGGCGATGACGAGGAGTGCTGCTGGGCGTAGAAATCTCATACTGCCATATCGATGTGCAAGGGTGATGAGGAAGGGAAAGAGACCTGTGCTCCTGAAATATAGAGGCAAAATGAACCGAATGCAACCGCTATTTCGAGCGGACATCGTCTTCCGAGCCTTCAATGACGACAACGAACTCTCCTTTGATGGAACGTTGCGTAAGGTCTGCTGAGAGTTCCGACAGAGTTCCGCGGAGCATTTCCTCGAACTTCTTCGTCAGTTCCCGGCCGATGGCGGCGCGACGGTCCCCGAGATGTTCACGAAGGTCGTCCAGCGTGCGGAGGATGCGGTGCGGCGATTCGTACAGGACGATGGTCCTCCGTTCGCTTCGCAGTGCGTCGAGTTTCGTCCGTCTCCCCTTCTTGTGCGGAAGGAATCCTTCGAAGACGAACGAGTGCGTCGGCAGTCCGCTCGCGACGAGGGCGGGCACGAACGCGGTCGCGCCGGGGAGCGGGACGATCGTGATGCCCGCTTCGATGGCGGCGGTGATGATGGCGTGGGCAGGGTCCGAGATGCCGGGCGTCCCCGCGTCGGAGACCACGGCGACGGAGTTCCCGTCCTTCAGGCGGTCGATGATCTGCGGAACGCGGAACTGTTCGTTGTGGGAGAAGAGACTGATGAGCGGTCTGCGGATGTCGTAGTGGTCGAGCAGGACTTTCGTGGTGCGCGTGTCCTCCGCGGCGATGAGGTCCACCCCGCCGAGCACCTGCACGGCGCGGAACGTGATGTCCCCCAGGTTGCCGATGGGGGTCGGCACCACGTAGAGCGTTCCGTTCCGTATTTCTTCCGGCATGGGGCCTTCCGGGTTCGATGGAGGGGTCAGACGCCCCAGTCGCGGACGTATCGGAAATCGACGTTCACCGTCCGGTGCGACACTTTCGCGATGAGGGGCGGACGCCGCTTGAACTGGTTCGTCCGCACCTTCGTCCGCACCGCGGCGATGAACGGGGCGGCGAAACCGAGGGCCGTGAGTTCGTCATCGGTGCGGCGTTCGTCGATCATATGGAAGAGGAGCCGGTCGGCGTCACGGTAGGTGAAGCCGAGCTCCCCTTCGTCGGTCTGCCCCTCCCACAGGTCGGCGGAGGGCTTCTTGGTGATGACCGACCGCGGCACGCCGAGCGTCTCGGCGAGCATCCAGACGTGCGTCTTGTACAGGTCGCCGAGCGGATTGAGCGCGCACGCCATGTCGCCGTGGAGCGTGCCGTACCCGAGGAGCGATTCGGTCTTGTTGGAGGTGCCGATGACGAGCGCGCGTTCCTTCTGCGACTGGTCGTAGAGCACGATCATCCGCTGCCGCGCCATGATGTTGCCGCGCCGCAGCGGGTCCGTGACGGACTGCGCCGCGAAGAGCGGCTCCACCATCGGTGTGATCTCCACGGTGAGGGAGCGGACGCCGAGCGCCGCGATGACCGCGTCCGCGTCGGTGATGCTCGCGCGGCTGCTCGTCGCGTACGGCATCTTCACGGCGAGCACGTTCTTCGGACCGAGCGCCTCCGCCGCGAGGTACGCCGCGACGGCGGAGTCCACTCCGCCGGAGAGCCCGATGACGGCCTTCGTGAACCCGACGTTGGAGGTCGAATCGCGCAGGAAGTCCGTCAGCAGCGAGCGGACGGCGTCCATGTCCAGCTGCAGCGGATGGTCTTCGGAGGCGGTGGTGTCCATGGCGTCCCGCTCAGAGTTCGCCCACGCTCAGTTCCTTGAGCGCGGTGGTGATGATGCCGAGCCCTTCGGAGAGCTCGTCCTGGGTGATGGTGAGCGGCGGACGGAACCGGATGGACCGGTCGCCGCAGCCGATGAGGATGAGTCCCTCCTCGTACGCCTTGGTGATGAGCTGGTTCCGGTTCTGCGACGTGTCGAGGTCGAACGCGCACATCAGGCCGCGGCCGCGGGCGTTCGAGACGAGCGCCGGGAACTCCTGCGTCATCGCGGAGATGCGTCCGAGCAGATACTCTCCCTGCACCCGCGAGTTCTCGACGAGGTTGTCCTCGTGCACGATCTCGAAGATGCGCTTCGCGCGCACCATGTCCACCAGGTTCCCGCCGAAGGTGGAGTTGATGCGGCTCGCCTTCTTGAACACGTTGTCCAGCACGTCGTCGATGCGCGTGCCCGCCATGAACCCGCAGATGTGCGTCTTCTTGCCGAACGACATCAGGTCGGGCTTCACGAACCACTCGTGCGCCCACATCTTCCCGGTGAGGCCCACGCCGGACTGCACCTCGTCGAAGATGAGCAGGATCTCGCTCTCGTCGCAGATGGTCCGCAGCTCCTGCAGGAACTCCTTCCGGAAGTGGTTGTCGCCCCCTTCCGCCTGGATGGGCTCGATGATGATCGCGGCGATGTCGTCCGGATTGTTGATGATCGCCTCCTTGATCTGCCGGAGGGCGAGCTGTTCCTCCTCCATCACCGCCGTCAGGTTCGCCTCGGTGAGCGGGAACTTCATCGCGGGGTTGTGGATGCGGGGCCACTTGAACTTCGGGAAGTAGTTCGTCTTCGTCGGATCGGTGTTCGTCAGCGACATCGTGTAGCCGCTCCGTCCGTGGAACGAATGGCGGAAGTGGATGCACTGGTGGCCGCGTTCGGTGGTGTAGCCCTTCGCGAAGTTCTTCCGCACCTTCCAATCGAACGCCGTCTTCATGGCGTTCTCGTTCGCCAGCGCGCCGCCGTCGATGAAGAAGACGTACGGCAGGTGCTCCGGTTGCGCGATGCGGTAGAAGGTCTCGACGAACTCCGCCATCTCCACCGAGTAGACATCGGAATTGGAGGGCTTGTTCAGCGCCACGTAGGCGAGCTTCTCCATGAACTCCGGCGTGGCGAGCTTCGGATGGTTCATGCCGAGCGCCGACGAGCCGAAGAACGAGAAGAAGTCGAGGAAACGCTTGCCGTGACGGGAGTCGTGGATGTAGCTTCCCTGGCTCTTCTTCAGGTCGATGACCATGTCGAAACCGTCGGCGAGCATGTGACGCGACAGCGTCTGATGCACGTCGGCGGGCTGGAGGTGGACGGGAGTGAAGGGCGCCTTCGCGCCGGCGGGTTCACGGGTGATAGATGCTGCGGACATGGAGTCTCCTTCGGACGGGTTGTTCTTGGTTGACGGTGAACGAACGGCGTACGGAGGGGGTCAGTAGAACTCCTGATGTTCGTAGAGAGAGGTGATGTAGGGTCGTCCGGTCATGGTGGTCCGACGGGCGGCGGTCCGTCGTCCGGACCGCCGCGTCCGTTCCTGTCAATAGTTGTCGATCTGGGCGCGCTGCAGGCTGCCGCTGTAGTCCACGTACACGGCCTTCCACTCGGTGTAGAAGTCGTACACGGTCCAGCCCCCTTCGCGGTGGCCGTTGCCGGTCTGCTTCACGCCGCCGAACGGCAGATGCGCCTCGGCGCCGATGGTGGGAGCGTTGATGTACGTGATGCCGGACTGGATGTCCCGGATGGCCTGGAACGCCTTGTTGATGTCCCGCGTGTACACCGACGACGACAGTCCGTAGATGGTGTCGTTCAGGATGCGGATGCTCTCGCCGATATCCTTCGTGCGGATGACCGAGAGGACGGGCCCGAAGATCTCCTCCTTCGCGATGCGCATGCCGGGGGTGACGTCGGTGAAGATGGTCGGCTGATGGAACCAGCCGTTCGCCAATGCGCCGTCCGCGGCGATCTTTCCGCCGGCGGCGAGCTTCGCCCCTTCGTTCAGGCCGATCTCCACATAGCTTGCCACGGTGTCGCGCTGCCCCTTATTGACGCACGGTCCGACCTGCGATTCGGGCAGCAGGCCGTCGCCGAGCTTCAGCGCGTTCGCGCGGGCGACGAGCATGGACATGAACGTGTCGTACACCTTTTCGTGCAGGATGAGACGGCTCGTCGCGGTGCAGCGTTGTCCCGTGGTGCCGAACGCCCCCCACAGCACGCCGTCGAGCGCCAGGTCGAGGTCCGCGTCGTCCATCACGATCTGCGCGTTCTTGCCGCCGAGCTCCAGCGACACGCGCTTGAGCGTGTCCGCCGCCATGCGCGAGATCCCCTTGCCGATGCCGGTGGAACCGGTGAACGAGATGAGGTCGACGTCCGGATGGCCGACGATGGCGTTCCCAACTTCGCCGCCCCCGCCGTGCACGATGTTCACGACGCCGGGGGGAAGACCCGCCTCGTTCATGATCTCCACCAGCATCGTGGCGGTACGCGGCGTGTCGGAGGCCGGCTTGAAGACGCACGTGTTGCCGGAAAGGATGGCCGGGAACATCTTCCAGGTGGGGATGGCCATCGGGAAGTTCCACGGGGTGATGATGCCCGCCACGCCGATCGGGACGCGGAGCGCCATCGCGAACTTGTTGGGGAGCTCGGACGGGACGGTGTGTCCGAACAGCCGGCGCCCTTCGGTCGCGGCGTAGTACGCGGTGTCGATCCCTTCCTGCACGTCACCGCGGGTCTCGGCGAGCACTTTTCCCATCTCCCGCGTCATCTCCCGCGCGATCTCCTCCTTGCGGGCCACCATCAGGTCGCCGATCTTCCGCATGATGTCGCCACGCTTCGGCGCGGGCACGAGACGCCACTTCTCGAACGCGGCGCGCGCCGCCTTCACCGCATCATCGACGTCCTCCTTCCCCGATTTCGGGAAGGTGCCGATGACCTCGTTCCAATTCGCGGGATTCCGGTTCTCGAACGTCTGTCCGGATCTGGCGTCGACCCAGCGGCCGTTGATGAGGTTCTGGAATTTCTGTGCCATACGTTTCCTTTCGTGAGGATTGCGGTGCTCGGACGGTCAGAGACCGACCCGGGTGAAGATATGGTCCACGTGCGCCAGACTCCGCGCGGGATCGAAGGCGTCATCGAGGTCCCGGTCGGACAGCACCGCGGTAACGGCGGCGTCGGTCCGGAGGACCTCCTTGAAACTGAGCTTGTTCTGCCACACCGCCATCGCGTGCTTCTGCACGATGCGGTACGCCTCCTCGCGCTTCATCCCCTTCTTCGTCAGCGCGAGCAGCACCGGCTGCGAGTAGAGCAGGCCGTGCGTGATCTCCAGGTTCTTCCGCATCGTCTCCGGGTAGACGAGCAGCCGGTCGATGATGCCGGTGAACTTCGTCAGCATGTGGTCGAGCACGATGCAGGAGTCGGGGACGATGATGCGCTCCACCGAGGAGTGCGAGATGTCGCGCTCGTGCCACAGCGCCACGTTCTCGAGCGCGGCCTGCGCGTTCCCCCGCAGCACGCGCGCCAGTCCGGAGATCTGTTCGCAGGTGATGGGGTTCCGTTTGTGCGGCATCGCGGAGGAGCCTTTCTGCCCCGGCGAGAAGTACTCTTCCGCCTCGAGCACTTCCGTCCGCTGCAAGTGCCGTACCTCGGTCGCGAACTTGTCCAGCGAACTGCCGATGACCGCCAGCGTCGTCAGGTATTCGGCGTGCCGGTCCCGCTGGATGACCTGTGTCGAGACCGGCGCGGGGGTCAGGCCGAGACGGCGGCAGACGTGCTCCTCGACCGACGGACTGAGATGGGCGAACGTACCGACCGCACCGGAGATCTGTCCCACCGAGATGGCGGCGACCGCGTTCTTCATCCGGGCGATGTTTCGCCGCGTCTCGTCGTACCACAGCGCGAGCTTCAGGCCGAACGTGGTGGGCTCCGCATGGATGCCGTGCGAACGCCCGATCATCACCGTGTGCTTGAACTCCTTCGCCCGCCGTCCGAGCACTTCTTTCAACCCTTCCAGGTCCTTCAGCAGGATCTCGCCCGCCTGCTTCATCTGCACGGAGAGCGCCGTGTCCACCACGTCGGACGAGGTCATGCCGAGGTGGATGAAGCGCGCGTCGGGCCCCACGTGCTCCCCGACGCTGGTGAGGAACGCGATGACGTCGTGCCGCACCTCGGCTTCGATCTCCGCGATGCGCGCGGTGTCGAACGCCGCCTTCTCGCGGATGGTGCGGACCGTCTCCGCCGGGATCACGCCGAGCTCCGCCTGCGCTTCGCACGCCAGCAGTTCGATCTCGAGCCAGATGCCGTAGCGGTGCTCGTCGGTGAAGAGTTCGCCCATCTCAGGGCGCGTGTAGCGCGGTATCATGAGGGCTGCTTCTCCAGGGTCATTTCGAGGGGAACGATCTTCTTGTCGCGGAACACCTTCATCCTCCACCGGTCCCCTGCACGGCTCTCCTGCATGATGCCGATGAGCCGCCCTTCGTCCGTGATGCGCTCGCCGTTGATCTCCACGATGATGTCGGCGATCTGCACGCCGGCGCGTTCCGCGGGACTGTTCTTGCGGAGGTCCGAAACGATGACCCCCTGCACCTGCTTCAGGGAGAAGTACCGTGCGATCTGCGCGTCCACCGGCCGCACGTCCATGCCGGTCCAGAACGCCCGCTCCACTTTCCCCTTCTTCTTCAGTTCGTCCACGATGGGCTTGATGCGGTTGATGGGAATGGCGAACCCGTACCCGATGTACGCCTGGCTCACGCCGGCGGTGTAGATGAGCGTGTTCACGCCGATGACCTCGCCGTCGGCGTTCACGAGCGGTCCGCCGCTGTTGCCGGAGTTGATGACGGCGTCGGTCTGGATCAGGCCGCGGTACGACCGGTTCTTGTCCATCGTCAGGTTCATCCCCTTCGCGCTCACCACCCCCACCGTCACGATGGGCTTGTCGATGTTGTCGAAGAGGCCGAACGGATTCCCGAACGCGATGGTCCACTCTCCGATCATCACGTCGTCCGAGTTCCCGAGCCGCACGCACGGAAAGGGTTCTCCCTTCTCCGCCGTGATCTTCAGCAGACAGACATCGGAGATGTCGTCCGTCCCGATGATCTCCGCCTGGTACTTCCGGCCGTTCGTCAGCGTCACCGTGATCTCTTTCGCGTTCCCCGCCACATGGTCGTTCGTCAAAACATAGCCGTCCGGCGAGATGATGAATCCGGAACCGAGCCCTTTCACCTCCTGCCGGTACCGGTCGCCGAAGAACTGACGGAAGAAGGGATCGTTCCCGAAGAAGTTCGCGAACGGGTCGCGGTATTCGCGGATCTCGGTGACGTTGATCCCCACCACCGCCGGACTCACTTCTTCCACCGTACGGGTCACCGCGGTCTTTCGCGATGCGGAGAGGTCGTCGGACGCGGTCTGCGCGGAGAGCGTCAGCACGGTCACGGCGAGGATCAGCATGTTACGGAGCATGTGTCTCATCGATGCCCATCAACGGTTTGATATGCCGGGATATGCACACCGCCATCGGGAACGTCGCGGCGGCAAGGAACGATTCTACGGTGAACGAGGCCGGTACCGCCATCGCGGTGAGATGGTCCGGCACGAGCCATCCGATGACCGGCAGTCCTGCCAGTGCGATGACCGACGAACGGTGCACGTTGCCGGTGAGCTTCTGCGCTGTGAAGTACACCATCAGCCAGACCGCGGGCCACACCGGATGCGCCATCAGGAACACCCCCGCCGCCGTCGCCAATCCGCGCCCTCCCCGGAACCGCAGCCACACGGGATAACAATGTCCGGTCACCGCTCCCGCCATCGCGGCGGAGTAGGCAACGGAGTACCCGGGGAACCACCATTGCGCCGCAGCGATCGACGCGGCGCCCTTCATCACATCGATGAGCACGACCGCAGCGCCCACCCATTTCTTTCCCGTCACCTCCAGTGCGTTCCGCCCCCCGACGTTCCCGCTGCCGGCCGTCCGTATGTCGAGACGGGAGGTCTGTTTCACGACGATGAACGCCGTTGGAAACGAGCCGATGAGGTAGCTGATGAGGAACGAGACGAGGTACTCGGACACGAAGTTCCCGGTTGAGGTCGTAGGAATTTACGAAAAACAGCGTGGAGAGTCAACGAACCGAATCCCCTAACTCATTGATTTTACAATGCATTTCGGCCCCATTTCTTGATTCTCCCTCTCAAAAAAACTATATTGGCTCGAACGGCCCTATGCTCAAAGACCTGTCCAAAATACGATTCTATAATAGTGTCCTCGATACCATCGGGAACACTCCCCTCATCCGGCTGAACAAGATCAACAAAGGTCTGAAACCCCTCATTCTGGTGAAGGTGGAATCCTACAATCCCGGCGGATCGGTGAAGGACCGCATCGGCATCGAGATCATCGAAGATGCGGAACGGAACGGACGCCTCAAACCGGGGGGCACCGTCGTCGAATCGACCTCGGGGAACACCGGCATGGGACTCGCCATCGCCGCTGCCGTCAAGGGGTACAAGACGGTCTTCACCATGCCGGATAAGATGAGCATGGAAAAAGTGAGCAACCTCCGCGCGTTCGGCGCTGAGGTCATCGTCACCCCCACGGCCGTGCCGCACGAATCGCCGGAGAGCTACACGTCCGTCGCCCGCAAGCGGGCCGAAGAGACGCCGAACGCCATCCTGGCGGACCAGTACGAGAACCCCAAGAATCCGGAAGCGCATTACAAGACCACCGGACCCGAATTGTGGGAACAGACCGGCGGACAGATCGACTACTTCATCTGCGGCATCGGCACCGGCGGCACCATCAGCGGCACGGGACGGTTTCTGAAGGAGAAGAACCCGAACATCAAGGTCATCGGCGTGGATGTAAAAGGTTCCATCCTGCAGGAGTACTTTTACACCAAGAAATTCTCGCCGGTCTTCAAGACGTACAAGGTCGAAGGGATCGGCCAGGACTTCATCCCGGGGGCGCTGGACTTCTCCGTCGTGGACGAGGTCATCATGGCGGACGACCTCGAGTCCTTCGCCGCCGCCCGGCGGATGACCCGCGAGGAAGGGATCTTCGTCGGCGGCTCCTGCGGCACGGCCGTGGCAGCGGGACTGAAGTTCTGCGAACGCCTCTCGGACACCGACGTGGTCGTCATCCTCCTCCCCGACGGCGGGAGCAAGTACGTCAGTAAGATCTACAACGACGTCTGGATGCGCGAGAACGGTTTCCTCCGCCCGGAACGGGTCACGCTGAAGCACCTGCTCATGGACAAGTCCGGAGACATCCCGCCGCTGGTGTTCGTCGAACGAACCGCCACCGTGCGCACCGCGCTCGAACTCATCAAGGAGTACGGCATATCGCAGCTGCCGGTGATGGACGGAGGCAGCTGCATCGGCACCGTCACCGAATCGAACCTCCTCTCCGCGGTCCTCGACGATGCGGACATGTTCGATAGGAGCGTGGAACGGACCATGGAACCGCCCCTCCCCGTCATGTCGGCGAACGACGAGATGCAGGCGGCGGTGAAACACTTCGCCCACAAGATGCCCGCCGTCATCGTGACGGACGGGGACCGGCCGGTCGGCATCCTGACCCGTTTCGACCTGCTCGACTACATGTCGCACTGACACACCTATGACCTGGGAAAAGAACGCCTCCGATACGCTCGACAAGCTCGTGCAGGTGGTACGGGACCCCTTCCGCACCATCATCCTCAGCAACGCCCAGACGCACGCCGAAGCGTACGCCGTCGCGCGCAAGAGCCCGCACGTCACCCCCCGCGAAGCGGTGCTGGGCTTCCTCCGCGCCCGGTCGCACAAGATCACCAGCGAAGGACGCCTGATCCTCGAAGAGCATCAGTTGGACGAGAACGATTTCCTGAACTATCCGGGAGCCAAGACATGAAGTTCTCCACCGCGGCGGTCCACGCCGGACAACGACCCGATCCCTCCACAGGCGCCGTCATGACGCCTGTTTTTTTGACCTCCACGTACGTCCAGGAAGGACTGGGAAAGAACAAAGGCTACGAATACTCCCGTGTCTCGAACCCGACACGGACGGCGCTCGAGGGGAACATCGCCGCGCTGGAGAGCGCAAAGCACGGCATGGCGTTCGCATCGGGCATGGCGGCCATCGACGCCCTCTTCCGTCTGCTGAACCCCGGCGACCACGTCATCGTCTCGAACGACGTCTACGGCGGAACGTACCGCATCGCGAAGATGGTGCTCGAACGGTACGGCCTCGAGTTCGATTTCGTCGACACCACCGTGCTGGACGCCATCGTCCGGGCCCGCCGGCCGCACACCCGCATGGTGTTCGTCGAAACCCCCACCAATCCGATGATGTCCGTCACCGACCTGCGCGCGGTCGCGAAAGCGGCCAAGCAGTACGGATGGGTCTCGGTGGTGGACAACACCTTCGCCACGCCGTACCTGCAGCGCCCGCTGGACCTCGGCATCGACGTGGTGGTGCACAGCGTCACCAAGTACCTGAACGGACATTCGGACATGCTCGGCGGGTTCGTCGCCACGAACGACGACGCGGTGACGGACCGGCTCCGCTTCCTGCAGAAGGCGGTCGGTGGCATCATGAGCCCGTTCGACGCCTGGCTCTGCCTGCGCGGGACCAAGACGCTCGCCGTCCGCATGCGGCAGCATTGCGAGAACGCCATGGAGGTCGCATCGTGGCTCTCGCGACAGCGGAAGGTCCGTTCGGTGAACTATCCCGGCCTCCCGTCGCATCCGCAGCACGCGCTGGCGAAACGGCAGATGAAGGGATTCGGTGGCATGATCTCGTTCGACCTCGGCTCGCTCTCGAACACGAAGGCCTTCCTCGGAGCGGTGCGTCTCTGCGCACTGGCGGAGAGCCTCGGCGGCGTCGAGACCCTCATCTCCCACCCCGCAACGATGACGCACGCCTCCGTACCGAAGGCGGAGCGGGTCCGCAACGGCGTCACGGACGGGCTCGTCCGCATCTCGGTCGGCATCGAGGACGCCGGCGACATCATCGCCGACCTGGCGCAGGCGCTCCGGAAGGTGCGATGAAGCGGATCGCTCAACGGACGGAGACGGACTGGAACGCGGCGCTCGCGCCGTTGCGGAGGAAGTACGGACGGAAGAAGCATCCGCTCGAGTTCCGGAACGAATACCAGCTCATCGTCATGACCGTCCTCTCCGCGCGCGCGTCGGACGCCATGGTGAACAAGCTCGCGCCGGCGTTCTTCCTCCGGTATCCGTCCTTCACGCGTCTCGCCTCCGCGACGCCGGAGGAGCTCTATCCGCTGCTGCGGGTGCCGGGATTCCGGAACAAGGCGGCATGGATCATCGACATCGCCAAGACACTGGCGGGACGGAAGAGACTGCCCGAAACGATGGATGAGTTGGTGACGCTGAAGGGGTTCGGAAGGAAATCGGCGAACGTGTTCATGAGCCAGACCGGGCTCCCGGCCGCTGGAGTGATCGTGGACCTGCACACCGTCCGCGTCGCGCCCAGGCTCGGCATCGCGGAGCACGGTCCGCCGGAACGGATCGAACGGCGGCTGATGGAACGGATCGACCGGAAGCACTGGCACGCCGCCGGCATGGCACTCACCTTCCTCGGCCGCGAGATCTGCCGGCCGACGAAACCGAAATGTCACGAGTGCCCGCTCTCCGGAGTCTGCGCGTACGCCCGCTCCGCCGCCCCCGCCGAATGATCAGCGGCGCTGCGTCAGCAATACTCCGGCGATGGTCACCGTGCCGCCGATGACGAACGTGCCGGTGATGCTCTGTCCGAGGAGGAGAACGGCGAGGACGGTCGTGAGGATGGGCTGGGCGTTCGCGAACACCGCCACACGTGTGGCGTCGAACCGTCCGAGCGCGTAGTACCACAGCACGTACCCCACCACCGACGTCCCCAGCGACAGATACCCGATGCCGAGCCAGTCGCTCCCCGCGATGCCGCGCGGATCGAACCAGGTGAGGCTCGCCAGCCCCAGCGGCGCGAAGAGCGCCGTTCCGAGGATGATGGTCAGCGCGCTCACGTGGAACGCACCGTAGGAGGTGATGAGCCGTTTCCCCTGCACGCCGTACAGCGCCCACGCCACCACCGCCAGAAGGATCATCATGTTGCCGTGGAAGTACGACGAGGAGAAGTCCACCCCCCGCTCGAAGATGACGATGCTCACGCCGGCGAAGGCGACGGTCACCCCGAGCACCTTCGACAGTGTCATCGGTTCCCCGAGGAGCAGACGCGAGAAGACGAGCACGAACGCGGGGGTCGTGGCGTAGAGCAGCGCCCCGTTCGCTGCGAGCGTGAACTTCATGCCGTAGAGGTAGAGGAACTGGTTCACCGGGATGGCCAGCAGCGAGAGCCAGAGGAGCAGCGGCACGTCCGAACGCCGTATGCGTACTCGCCGCTCCCGCACGTAAAAGATCGCGGACAGGGCGGCCGACGAGACGACGCCGCGGAGGAACGTCAGGGCGGACGGGTCCACCTGCTGTGTCACCGTCTTGGCGACCAGGTGCGTTCCGCTGGCGATGAGCTGCTGTACCGCCATGATGATGTAGATGTTCATCCCGTTCCTCTCTCCCGCTTCCGTTGGAAGTGGGACCGACATTCGATATATTGACCGACGTAATATACTTCAACGCCCGGACACTATGAAACGAAAAGAGACGCTCTTCCTCATCGACTCGATGGGGATCGCCTATCGTTCCTACTTCGCCTTCATTCAGAACCCGCTCATCAATTCCCGCGGAGAGAACACGAGCGCCATCTACGGTTTCGTGAACTACCTGAACAAGATCCTCGACGAACAGCGTCCGGACTACGTCGCGGCGGTCTTCGACACCGACAAACCCACCTTCCGCCACGAGGCGTTCGCCGACTACAAGGCGACCCGGAACAAGATGCCGGACGACATGGCCGCGTCGCTCGGATACCTGAAGGAGGTCGTCCGCGCGTACAACATCCCCGTGCTGGAACTCGACGGCTACGAAGCGGACGACATCATCGGCACGCTCGCACGGAAGGCCGAGAAGGAAGGCATCGCCTCCTACCTCGTCACGTCGGACAAGGACTTCATGCAGCTCGTCTCCCCCCTCATCCGTCTCTACCGCCCCGGCAAGTTCGGCAGCGAGGACGAGGTGGTCGACGAACGGGGCGTGATGGAGAAGTTCGGCGTCGCGCCGGAACGGGTCATCGACATGCTGGGTCTCATCGGCGACACGTCGGACAACGTTCCCGGCGTGAAAGGCATCGGGCAGAAGACCGCCCTCCCCCTCATCCAGAAGTTCACGACCATCGAGAACATCCTGGAGCACCTCGACGAGGTCTCCCCGAAAGGGGTCCAGGAGAAGCTGCGGAACGGCCGGGAGAGCGCCCTTCTTTCCAAGAGCCTCGTCACCATCCATACGGAAGTCCCCATCCAGGCGGACATCCACCATCTGAAGGCCGCCGCGAAGGATGTTGCGACGCTCCTCTCGCTCTTCGACCGGCTCGAGTTCAAGACCTTCGCCCGCCGTCTGCGGGAGCAGGGAACGGCCCCGACCCCGGTACCGGCGCCGGAAGCGACTCCGTCCGAGACGGCCGCCCCTCTTTCCGACATCACCACGGAACCGCACACGTACCGTATCGTCCGGACGGACAAGGAATACCTCCGCCTCCTCTCCGCACTGAAAAAGGCCTCGGCGTTCGTGTTCGATACTGAGACCACCTCCACCGATCCGCTCCGAGCGGAACTCGTCGGCATCTCGTTCTGCATCACCGCCGGCGATGCGTACTATCTCCCGGTGGTCGTCCCCGACGCACCGCGCGGGGAGGGCGATCTCTTCGCCGGCGCACCCGCGGCACCGCGGGAAGGCTTCCCCGTCGAACGGGTGGTGAAGGACCTCCGCGGGATCTTCGCGGACCCGGCCATCGGGAAGTACGGACAGAACATCAAGTACGATATGCTCGTCCTCTCCGCCGTCGGCATCGAGACGGCCGGTGTCGCCTTCGACACCATGGTGGCGGCGTACACGCTCCGGTCCGACCGGCAGCATTCGCTCGATTCCCTCGCGGCCGAACACCTGCGCTACCGCATGGTCTCCTTCAGCGAACTGACCGACGGCGGGAAAAAGGACATCCGTGAGGTTCCCCTTGACGAACTCGGCAACTACTCCGCCGAGGACGCCGACATGACCTGCCGGCTCGTCGACGTTCTGCACGGGCAGACCGCCGCCGCGGGTCTGCAGTCGCTCTGCACGGACATCGAGTTCCCCCTCATCGAAGTGCTCGCACGGATGGAACGGCGCGGCGTCCGCATCGACACCGCGTTCCTGGCGGAGATGTCCCTCCGGCTCGGTGCGGAGCTCGAGAAGCTCGTCGCCGTCATCCATGCGCATGCCGGAGCACCGTTCAACATCAACTCCACGCAGCAGCTCGCGGTCGTCCTCTTCGAAACGCTCAAGCTTCCACCCGCAAAGAAGACCAAGACCGGCTACTCCACCGACGTGGCGGTGCTCGAGACGCTCCGGAAGGCCCATCCCATCGTCGAATCGCTGCTCGAATACCGCCAGCTTCAGAAACTGAAATCCACCTACATCGACGCCCTGCCGAAGCTCATCCATCCGGCCGACGGCCGGGTCCACACCTCGTTCAATCAGACCGTGGCGGCGACCGGCCGCCTCTCGAGCAGCGACCCGAACCTGCAGAACATCCCGATCCGCACCGATATCGGGCGGAGCATCCGCAAGGCCTTCGTCGCGTCGGACGCCTCCTCCCTCATCCTTTCCGCGGACTATTCGCAGATCGAACTGCGCATCATGGCGCACGTCTGCGGCGACCCGGCGCTCACCGAAGCGTTCCGGAACCGGGAGGACATCCATGCCACCACGGCGGCGCGGGTGTTCGGCGTCCCGCCGGGAGAGGTGTCGCGGGAGATGCGCCGGAAGGCGAAGGAGGTCAATTTCGGCATCATGTACGGCATCGGTCCCTTCGGCCTCGCCTCCCGGCTGGACATCTCGCAGGCCGAAGCGCGTGACATCATCCAGCGCTACTTCGAGCGGTTCCCGAAAGTGAACCAGTACATTGCGGACACCATCGCCGCCGCCCGCACCAACGGCTATGTACAGACGCTGCGGGGACGCCGGCGCTACATACCCGACATCGCGAACAAGAACCAGAACATCCGTTCCAACGCCGAGCGGCAGGCCATCAACATGCCCATCCAGGGGAGCGCGGCGGACATGATCAAGCTCGCAATGGTGGCCGTGGACCGCGAGATGCGCCGCCGCGGGATGAAGGGAAGCATGGTGCTGCAGGTGCACGACGAACTCGTGTTCGACATACCGAAGAAGGAGGAGAAGACGATGCGGGAATTGGTCGAACGGGAAATGACCGGAGCGATGCCGCTCACAGTGCCGGTGGAGGTGGAGATGGGGTCCGGAACGGACTGGCTGGAGGCGCACTGAGGCCGCGGAGCGCGGCCCGGTTCAGTCGGTGCGCCGCCGCAGCAGGAGAAGACCGCCGAAGACGATGAGGGCCGCCGGCCAGTACATCGCGATGACGTCCTTCACGTCGCTCACGTACCAGTACCCCGCTTCCGTCAGCATGAACGCGGCGCCGAGTCCGATGAAGACCGCCGCCGGGACGAGAAGGTGGAAGTCGCGCACGTTGTGGACGAAGAGCATGAGGAAGGCGAGCCCGAACACCGTCAGGAATCCGGGGACGTACGTGTAGGGAGACGCCTCGATGATCCCCCAGTGCCCCATCCCCAGCAGCACACCGCCGTAGAAGCAGAGCCCGCCGAAGAACAGTCCCTGCCGCATCCCGCTCAGGAACGCGCGCACCGTCATCACTCCGCCGTACACCGTCACACCGCCGATGAGCACCGTCGCGCCGTCCACCGACAGCACGTGCATCTGTTTCAGCAGCAGTCCGATGCCGACCACCACCAGGATGATGCCGAGCACCGGAATGCGGTTCATTGCCTTGGTCTCCATGGTCTCCTCAGGGTGTGGTCAGCGTGTAATCGTACGGAACAGCGAGCGCCAGGATCACGTACAGTACCAGCGCGGCGCCGAACGATGCCAGGCAGAGCACGACGTAGAGCAGGCGCATGATGCTGGGATCGACGCCGAAGTACTCCGCGAGACCGCCGCACACGCCGGCCAGTTTCTTGTCCCGGTACGAGCGGCGGAACTGCCGCGGTCTCGGCGGCACCGCGCTGCTCTCCGCCGCGTCCGCTCCCTCCGCCGGTGCCGCCCCCTCTCCGGATGCCGGAGCGGAGGACGACTGACGGAAGTAGATGATGCCCATGCCGAGGATGATGAGCACGACCGGGAACAGGTACTCGAAGGCGATGTCGAACAGTTCGTCCACCTGCAGAAGGTCGAGATTGGACAAGAGCAGGAGCAGTCCGCCCGCCACAAGGATGTAGCCGAGCCAGTTCTTCGCCGTCGACGGGGCGGCGGGAACGGACGGAGCCGCGGCGGTCATGTCCGGCGGGAGGTACGGCCGTTTGGGGATGATGACGAGCGCGGCGATGTAGAGCAGGATGCCGCTGCCGCCGAAGAGGACCATGAGGACGAACAGGATGCGGATGATGACGGGATCGACGTCGAAATATTCGGCGAAACCGCCGCAGACGCCGCCGAGGACCTTGTTCGTGCGGGATCGGTACAATCGTTGCGTGTTCATGTATCCTCCGGTTCTACTGTGGACGCGCTCCGGTACGGCGCGTTCCCATGTTACGGCGCTCCGGCGGGTAAGTTTCGGGCCGGGATGACCTCTCCCTCCGTTACAACGAACGAGACCGGGACGTCCGTCGGTTCTTCCGGCACCTGCGGGACCAGCTGGAAATCGTACGCCAGCACGAACGTCGGCACGGCGATCCCGGCGAGGAACCGGTCGTAGAACCCCGCGCCGTACCCGATGCGGTGTCCGCGCCGGTCCGCCGCCAGCGCAGGTACCACCACCGCCTGGAGCGCATCGACCGACACGGGACGCACCATCCGGGGAACGAGGATGCCGTAGTCCCCCCCAACCAGTTCGCTCAGTGAACGGATCTCCGAATGCCGGAGCAGTCCGCTCTCCCGGTCCGCGACCGGGACCACGACGCGCTTCCGCTGCTTCAGGAGGAGCCGCACGAGTTCGTGCGTGTCCGCCTCGTTGTTCTTCGTCGAGATGTAGGTGTGGACGGTGTCCGCGCGGAAGAATCCGGGGATGGAGAGCAGGTTCTGCAGGATGGCATCGGAACGTTCGTACACCTCGTTGCGCGACAGCTCCGCTCGCCGCGCCTTCATCCGTTTCCGTATCCGGTCTTTCGTGTCCATGGTGGTTGGAAGTGGTTCATCGTGTGAAAAAAAAGTCCCGCACGGCGGCGGGACTCGGAAGCGGGGAGCACGTCGCGCTCCGTTCAGACTTCCATGATCTCTTTCTCCTTCATCGCGAGCAGCGTGTCGATTTCCTTCGTATGACGGTCGGTCAGCTTCTGCACCTCCTGCTCGCCCCGCTTACGGTCGTCCTCGGAGAAGTGCTCTTCCTTTTCGGACTTCTTGAGCGCCTCGTTCTCGTCGCGCCGGATGTTGCGGATGGCGACCTTCCCCTCCTCCCCGAACTTCTTGACGAGCTTCACCAGTTCGCGGCGCCGCTCTTCGTTCAGCATGGGGATGGGGACGCGCAGGATCTTCCCGTCCACGCTCGGATTGAGGCCGAGGTTGGCGGCGATGATGGCCTGCTCGATGTGCTTCAGGAGCGATTGGTCCCACGGCGTGACCGACAGCATGTGGGCGTCGACCACCGAGACGGCACCGACCTGGTTGATGGGCATGAGCGTGCCGTAGGCGTCGACCTTCACGGTGTCCAGCAGCGCGGTCGTCGCCTTGCCGGTACGCACTTTCACGAGCTCGTGACGGACGCTCTCGACCGCTTTCGTCATCCGCGTGTCGCAGTTCTTGAGGATGTCTTTGACCTGCATGGTGTCTCTCCTTCGGATGTTACGGTAAGGACGGTGCGGACTCGGTCACGGTGGTGCCCACCGGTTCGCCGAGGATGAGCCGGCGAAGGTTCTGCCGTTCGTTCATGTTGAACACGGCGATGGGGAGCCGGTTCTCCTTGCAGAGGGTGATGGCGGTCATGTCCATGACCTTCAGGTTCCGCTTGAACACGTCGTCGTAGTTGATGAGCGGGAAGCGCGTGGCGCCGGGATTCTTCTCCGGGTCGGAATCGTAGATGCCGTCCACCCTCGTTCCTTTGATGATGACGTCCGCCTCGATCTCGATGCCCCGCAGCACCGCTGCCGTGTCGGTGGTAAAGTACGGATTTCCGGTGCCAGCCGCAAAGATGACGATGCGGTTCTTCTCGAGGTGCCGGACCGCCTTCCGGCGGATGTACGGCTCGGCGATGCGCGCCATGTCGATGGCGGTCTGACAGCGGGTGTACATGCCGTGGTGTTCGAGGGTGTTCTGCAGCGCCAGAGCGTTGATGACCGTGGCCAGCATCCCCATGTGGTCGCCGGTCACCTTGTCGATGCCGTCCGACGAGTTCTCGATGCCGCGGTAGATGTTCCCCCCGCCGATGACGATGCCGATCTGCACGCCCAGGTCATGCACCGTCTTGATCTCTTCGGCGTACCGCTTCAGCACGGCGGCGTCGATGCCGTAGTCGAGGTCGCCCATGAGCGCTTCGCCGCTCAGCTTCAGCAGGATGCGGCGGTATTTCGGATCGGACATTCGTGCCTCCGGATAAAAAGAAAGGTCTCGTTCGAGACCTTTCCTGTGTTCGCTGTTCAATTGCCGAGCTGGTATCGTACGAACTGCTTCACGCTGACGCCGGGGGCAAGGAGGTCCTTGACCGTCTTCCCGGCGTCCTTGATGAAGCTCTGTTCGAGGAGCACGACCTCCTGGTAGTACTTCTCCAGGCGTCCGTTCGCGATCTTGTCGGCGATCTGGTCGGGCTTCCCTTCGTTCTTCGCCTGCTGGCGGTAGATCTCCAGTTCCTTCTCGACGAGCTCCTTCGCGACCTGGTCGCGGGAGACGACGAGCGGGCTCATCGCCGCCACCTGCATGGCGATGTCGCGCGCGACGGTCTTCGCCTCGGGCGAGAAGGGCGCGGCGAGCTCCACCAGCACGGCGATCTTGCTGCCCATGTGGGTGTACGACTCGAGGAAGCTCCCCGACGCCGAGGCGGAGAGGAAGCGGCGGATCTCGGTCCGTTCGCCGATCTTGGCCATCAGGTCGCTGAGCGCGTCGGCGACGGTCTTGCCGCTGGGATGCGGAAGCGCCAGGAGCGCCGCCACGTCCGCCGGGGCCGCATCGTACACGACGTCCGCCACCGACCGGCTGAAGTTCACGAAGTCCTCGCCGCGGGCGACGAAGTCCGTTTCGCAGTTGATCTCGACGAGGATGGCCTTGGAGCCGTCCGGAGCGATCTTCGCGACGACGATGCCTTCGTTCGCGGCCTTATCGGCCCGCTTCGTGGCGGTCGCGGCGCCTTTCTTCCGGAGGATCTCAACGGCCTTCTCCATATCGCCGTTGGTCTCATCGAGCGCTTTCTTACAATCCATCATTCCTGCGCCGGTCTTATCGCGCAGTTGTTTCACGAGTTCGCTGGTGACTGCCATAATTATGATCGATCCGATTCGTGGAAGGGTTTTCGCGGACGCCGCTCTCTGCGGTCGCCCCGTTCGCTGCGTTCCGACTTCTCCGATTCCTCCGCCTCCGGCGCGGTCTCGACCCGCCGCGAGTGTCCCTCGACCACCGCATCGGTGACGACGCGGGAGATGAGCTGGATGGACTTCAGGGCGTCGTCGTTCGCGGGGATGACGTAGTCGATGCCGTCCGGGTCGCAGTTGGTGTCGACGATGGCGAACACCGGGATGCCGAGCCGGTTGGCCTCCTGCACCGCGATGGCCTCCTTCTTCACGTCCACCACGAACAGCGCTCCGGGGAGGCGGGTCATCTCCACGATGCCGGAGAGGGACTTCTGCAGTTTCTCCTTCTCACGGGAGAGGAAGAGCTTCTCCTTCTTCGTGATCTTGTCGAAGGTGCCGTCCGTCTCCATCTTCTCGATGTTGGTGAGACGCTTCACGCTCTTGCGGATGGTGGTGAAGTTGGTGAGCATGCCGCCGAGCCAGCGGTCCGTGGCGTAGTACTGATGACCGCGCTTCGCATCGGTCTCGATGACCTCCTTCGCCTGCTTCTTCGTGCCGACGTAGAGGATCTTCTTCCCTTCGGAAACGAGGGCGGCGATGGCGTTGGAGGCCTCTTCGATCTGCTGCTGGGTCTTCTTGAGGTCGAGGATGTGGATGCCGTTGCGCTCCATGAAGATGAACTGACGCATCTTCGGATTCCAGCGGCGGGTGAGGTGACCGAAATGGGCACCGGCAGAGAGGAGCTCTGCGAGTTCTACGCGGGGCATGGTGTACCTTTATGGTTGGTTGATGACGACTACCTTCGTCTTCCCGATGCGGAGTCCCGGACATCGTCCGGGACACCCCCGCAGCGGTCGGAAGGTATGATTGATGGAGAACGTTTCGGGATCAGCGCTTGGAGAACTGGAACCGCTTGCGCGCCTTCTTCTGACCGTACTTCTTGCGTTCCACCATACGGGGATCGCGGGTCATCATGCCGTTCTTGCGCAGCGCGGAGCGGTTCTCTTCGTTCAGCTCGACGAGCGCGCGGGCGACGCCGAGGATGACGGCGCCGGCCTGGCCGGACGGTCCGCCGCCGTCGACGTTCACCGTCACGTCGTACTTGCCGACGCAGTCGGTGACCTCGAACGCCTTCGTGATGGCGTTGCGGTGGGTCTCAAGCGGGAAATAGGTCTCGAACGGACGCTCGTTCACGGTGATCTTTCCGGATCCGTTCTTCAGGAAAACGCGTGCGACCGAGGTCTTGCGGCGGCCGACGGTGTTGACAGCATGCTGCATGGAGTGTGCTCTTCCTTATTTGAATTCGATCGGTTGCGGTTTCTGCGCCGCGTGCGGATGCTCGGTGCCGGCGTACACCTTCAGCTTCTTGATGATGCGGCGGCCGAGCTTCGTGTGCGGGATCATTCCCTTCACCGCGTGCTCGATGACGCGCTCCGGATGGTTCTTCAGCACGTCCTTGAACTGCTGGAACACCGCTCCGCCCGGATATCCGGTGTAGTGGAAGTACTCCTTCATCTCGGCGCGCTTCCCGGTGACCTGCACCTTGTCGGCGTTCACCACCACCACGAAGTCGCCCAGGTCGGCGTTCGGCGTGAACTGCGGCTTGTGCTTGCCGCGAAGAAGATGGGCGACCTGCGACGCGACGCGTCCGAGCGTCTTTCCGGTGGCGTCGACCAGGTACCACTTTTGTTCGATGTCCCCTTCGCGGAAGAAGGTGGTGCTTTTATCGGCCAGTGACACGGTGATTCTCCTCTGTCGAAAGAATGATGTTCGGATTCAGTTGGTAAATATAGCGTAATTCCTTAAAAAAGGCAAGAATCAGACGCGACTTTTCTTTCAAAGAGCCAAAAGCGCCGGATTTTCGAGAATACGCTTGAAGGATTGCAGGAACTGCGCCCCTACCGCTCCGTCGATGACCCGGTGGTCGCAGGAGAGGGTGACCTTCATGGTGTGCCCGGCGGTCACCTGCCCGTTCTCCACCACCGGAACGGCGCGGATGGACCCGACCGCCAGGATGGCCCCTTCGGGGGGATTGATGATGGCCGCGAAGCTCTCCACGTCGTACATCCCGAGATTGCTCACCGTGAAGGTGCCGTTCGTGAACTCCTCCGGCTTCAGTTTCCCGTCGCGCGCCTTCGCCGCAAGTTCCTTCGTCTCGGCGGAGATCTGCGCGAGCCCTTTCCGGTCCGCATTCCGCAGCACCGGCGTGATGAGCCCCTCGTCCACCGCCACGGCGATGCTCACGTCGACGCGACCGTGTTCGATGATGCGGTCCCCGCCGAACGAACTGTTCGCTTTGGGATTCTGACGAAGCGCCGTCGCCGCGGCCTTCACCACCAGGTCGTTGAAGCTGATCTTCACGTCGCCGCCGTTGTTCAGCGACGCGCGGAACTCCATCGCCTTCTTCATCGACACCTCGGCGGTGAGGTAGAAGTGCGGAATGGTGGTCTTGCTTTCGAGCAGACGCTTGGCGATGGTCTTGCGCATCATGGAGAGCGGCACCTCGCGCGGCGCTGCGGACGCGGTCACGGCCGCGGACGGCGCGGCGGACGGAACGGCGCCGCCGAGACGGGACTCGACGTCGCGCTTCACGACGCGGCCGAGCGGACCCGAACCGGCGATGGCGGCGATGTCGATGGCGTTCTCTTCGGCGATGCGCTTCGCGAGCGGCGACGCTTTCACACGGGTCCCCGGCGCCTGTGCCGGAGACGGAGCCGGTGACGCTGCGGGAGCGGACGGTGCGGCGGCGGGAGCGGCCGCTTTCGCCGGAGCATCGGAGAGCAGAGCGGTGACATCTTCTCCCGCTTTGCCGATGATGACGAGCGGTGCACCGACCTTCACCCCTTCACCCTCCTTCGGAAAGATCTTCAGCAGCACGCCGGAGTCGTACGCCTCCTGTTCCATGTCCGCCTTGTCGGACTGGATGTCGGCGATGACCTCGCCCGCCTTCACGCTCTCCCCCTCCTTCTTGCGCCATTTCAGGATGATCCCCTCCTCCATCGTATCGCTCAGTTTCGGCATCAGCATTTTCGTTGCCATGGTCTCCTCAGATGTGGGTGCTCGGTGTTCAGTGGTGGCGCGTCAGCGGTACAGCACGCGCTTGACGGCGGCGATGACCTTCTCCGGACTCGGCATCGCCTCGTGCTCGAGGTTCTCGGCGTACGGCATCGGGACGTCCGCGCCGTTGATCTTCTCCACCGGCGCGTCGAGATGGTCGAACGCGATGGTGTGGATGCGGTGCGCGATCTCGGTGCCGACGCTCGCGAACGGCCACGAATCCTCCACGATGACCGCGCGGTTCGTCTTCTTCACGGAGGCGATGATGAGCTCCTCGTCGAGCGGACGCAGGGTCCGCGGATCGAGCACCTCCGCGCTGATGCCCTCCTTCTCCAGCTCGGCGGCCGCCTTCAGCGCCACCGCCACCATCTTCGTCCAGGCGATGATGGTGACATCGGTCCCTTCGCGTTTGATGTCCCCTTTGCCGACGGGGATGAGGTACTCGCCGTCCGGCACCTCCCCCTTCTGTCCGTACATCAGTTCGCTTTCCATGAAGATGACCGGATTGTCGTCGCGGATGGCGGACTTGAGCATCCCCTTCGCGTCGTACGGCGTGGAGGGGGTCATGACGATGAGGCCGGGAACGTGCGCCATCATCGATTCGAGCGCCTGGGAATGCTGCGCGCCGAGCATGTGGGCCGGCCCGTTCGGGCCGCGGAACACGATGGGGACCTTGAACTGTCCGGCGGACATGTAGCGCGCCTTCGCCGCGTGGTTGATGATCTGGTCGAACGCCAGGATGGCGAAGTTCCAGGTCATCATCTCCACGATGGGGCGCACACCGATGCCGGCCATCGCGGCGCCGATGCCGATGCCGGCGAAACCCGCCTCGGTGATGGGGGTGTCGATGACGCGCTTGTCGCCGTACTTCTTCCAGAGCCCCTGGGTCACTTTGTAGGCGCCGTTGTACTGCGCCACTTCCTCGCCCATGATGAACACGCCGGGGTCGCGGTCCATCTCTTCGGCGATGGCCTGGTTGATCGCTTCGCGGATCTGTAGGATTGCCATGAATGGTATCGTCTGCCTTTCGTTCGGTGTTATGCGTACACGTTCTGATGGAGCATCTCCAGCGGGGGCTGCGGGCTCGCGTCGGCGAACTCCACCGCTTCCTGCACCTCGGTCTTGATCTCCTCTTCCATCCGCTCCAGCGCCGCCTCGGTGAGCACGCCCCATTGGAGGAGCTCCTTCGCGAAGGTCTCGATGGGGTCCTTCTTCTTGTACTCCTCGATCTCCTCCTTCGTGCGGTACTGGCCGGGGTCGGACATCGAATGGCCGCGGTACCGGTACGTGCGCGCCTCGAGGAAGGTGGGACGGAACTCCGTCCGGGCGAGGTGGATGGCCTTCTTCATCTCGCGGTACATGTCGATGACGTCCATGCCGTTGACCGCGCCGCGGTTCATCAGGTACCCGGCCGCCTTGTCATAGAGGTTCTCGCCCGCCATCGCGCGGCTGATGGCCGTGCCCATGCCGTAGCCGTTGTTCTCGGTGATGAAGATGACCGGAAGACGCCACAGCTCCGCCATGTTGAGGGTCTCGTGGACCACCCCCTGGTTCGTGGACGCTTCGCCCATGAAGCAGATGGTCACCGAATCACGACCCTGGTACTTCGTCGCGAACGCGGTGCCGGCGGCGAGCGGCGGATGTCCGCCGACGATGCCCCAGCCACCCATGAACCCCTTGGAGAGGTCGTAGAAGTGCATCGAACCGCCGATGCCCTTCGACACGCCGGTGACCTTGCCGAAGAGCTCCGCCATGCACTCCTTCGCGCTCATGCCGCGGGCGAGCGCCTGGCCGTGGTCGCGGTAGGCGGTGTAGATGAAATCGTCGTCGCGGAGCGCGGCGATGGCCCCCACGCCGGTCGCTTCCTGCCCGATGTACAGATGGCAGAACCCGCCGATCTTCCCCTTGCCGTACTCCTGCGCGGAACGTTCTTCGAACCGGCGGATGAGGAGCATGTCGCGGTACATCGAGATGAGTTTCTGGTCGGACAGGCCCAGGTCGGCCCATCGCGGCTGGTCGGTCGTTGTCTTCTCTTTCTTCATCGTCCTGTGTGGTTGTGTGGTGGTCGTGGTACGTTTACACTTGGTCGGCCGCGTGGTACGAACTCCGTACCAGCGGACCCGATTCGACGTGGCGGAAACCCAGTTCCATCCCGCGCTGCTTGAGCATGCGGAACTCGTCCGGATGGGCGAACCGGTGCACCGGCAGATGCTCCTTGGTCGGCTGCAGATACTGTCCGATCGTGAAGATGTCGCATCCCGCCGCACGGAGGTCCCCCATCACCTCGATGACCTCGTCCGTCTCCTCGCCCAGTCCGAGCATGATGCCGGTCTTGGTGGTGAATCCCTTCGACTTCGCGCGCTCGAGCACTTCGAGGGAACGGTGGTAGTGCGCCTGCGGCCGCACGGTGCGGTAGAGACGCGGAACGGTCTCGATGTTATGGTTGAGCACGGCGGGCTGTGCGTCGAGCACGATGTTGAGCGCCTCCTCGCTCCCGAGGAAATCGGGGATGAGCACCTCCACCGTGCACTGCGGCATCCGCGCGTGGATCTCGCGCAGCGTGTTCGCGAAGATGTGCGCGCCGCCGTCGTACAGTTCGTCGCGGTTCACCGACGTGATGACCGCATGACGGAGGTCCATGAGCGCCACCGCCTCGGCCACCCGGCGCGGTTCGTCCTCGTCCACCGTGTGCATCCGGCCGGTCTTCACGTTGCAGAAACCGCAGCTGCGGGTGCACGTGTCGCCGAGGATCATGAACGTGGCGGTGCCGGAGTTCCAGCATTCCCCCATGTTCGGACAGCGCGCCTCTTCGCACACGGTGTGGAGTCGCCGCTCGTCGATGAGGGAGCGCAGCCGTGCGTAGTTCTCGCCGCCGGGCACCTTCGCCTTGAGCCATTCCGGTTTGCGGACGGCCGGCGCGGAGGGTGCGGCGGGTATCTCCTGAATGGGTATTTCCATGATCAGACCGCCTGATTGACGTCGAAGTTCTCGAGGTAGAACACCACTTTCTGCATGAACATTCCGCCGAGGGCGCCGTCGATGATACGGTGGTCGTACGACATCGAGACGTAGACCATCGAGCGGATGGCGATCGCGTCGTCGATGACCACCGGACGCTTCTTGATGGCCCCGACCCCGAGGATGGCCACCTGCGGCTGGTTGATGATGGGGAATCCGTACAGGTTCCCGAACCCGCCGGGGTTCGTCACGGTGAACGTTCCGCCGGTGACCTCGTCCGGCATCAGCTTCTTGCTCCGGGCGCGCGTCGCCAGGTCGTTGAGCGAACGGGCGAGTCCCGCCAGGCTCTTCTGCTCGGCGTTCTTGATGACCGGAACGATGAGGCCGTTCTCGAGCGCCACGGCGACGCCGAGATTGATGTCCTTCCGCACGATGATGGAATCTCCGTCCACGGACGAGTTCATCAGCGGGAAGTCCTTGAGCGCCTTCACCACCGCGTCGAGGAAGAAGGGCGTGAAGGTGAGATTGAACCCTTCGCGCTTTTCGAACGCCGCTTTGTGCCGCTCGCGGAACCGGACGATGCCGGTGAGGTCCGCTTCGGAGACGGATCCGACGTGCGCCGAAGTGTGCTTGCTCCGCACCATGTGCTCGGCGATGGCCTTCCGCATCGTATCCATCTTCACCACCTCGACGCGCCCCGCGGGATACGACGCCGGTGCGGCGCTCCTCGTCGCGGCGCTCGGGACGGGCGGGGGAGCGACGAGGAGCGCCGCACCGG
>WBUG01000047.1 GCA_008933835.1 Bacteroidota bacterium
AGGGGAGACGCCCCACACTCCTCCGTGAGGAACCGCTATGCGAACCGCCATCGCAGCGCTGCTGATCGTTCTCCTGACCACAACCCTGTCCGCACAGAAATTCCTGAAGAGCTCCGCACCATCCGTCGTGAACGGTTGGAACTTCGCCGACATCAACGCCGTCAACGCCACGCTCTCCAATGACGGAGTCTTCGCTGATTACCGCCGAACGAACTCGGCCGGCCTGGAATGGCCCCGTGGTTCCGGCAAAACGGCGGTGTACGCCTCCGGCCTGTGGATCATCGGCCGCCATCATCCGACCGACTCGCTGCGGGCGTCGGTGATGAACTATATCAGCGAGTACCAGCCCGGGAAGATCCTCTCGACCTTCAATACGGCCACGAACGCCGTCTCCGCTGCGGACAACCCGGCGCTGCCGCAGTACCGTCTGTACAAGGCGGTCCGCGGGCAGCCCGTCATGGATGCCTTCCTCTGGCCCGCGCAGATGGGCGCGCCGTACAAGGACCTCAATGGGAACGGCACCTGGGATCCCTTCATCGATTCTCCCGTGCGGTGGGGGGACCAGGCGTTATGGACCGTGGCGAACGACATCACCCCCGGTTCGCACTTCTCCACCAGCAAGTCGAAGCCGCTCGGTCTCGAGTTGCAGACGACGGTCTTCGGTTACGATGTGCCGGGTCCGCTGTCGAACGTACAGTTCATCCGTTACAAGTTCATCAACCGGAGCGATGCGGATTACGACAGCGTCTTCATCGGCTACTGGAGCGACATCGACATGGGGGACGCCAATGACGACATGATCGCCAGCGATACGCTCCGCAGTATGTATTTCGTGTACAACGTCGACAATGATGATGCCGGGTCGAACGGATACGGAGCCACACCGCCGGCGACCGGGTTCATGCTGCTGCAGGGACCGATGGTACACACCGGAGCGGCCGGTGACACGGCGCGACGTGAAGGGATGAAGTACCCGTCGCACCGGAACATCCCGATGACCTCGTTCCTGACGTACTTCGGCGGAGGAGGCGGTGTCGGCTGGGTCGACCCGCCGTTGGGCGGATCGCTCTTCACCCCCATCGCCTACGGACAGCTGAAAGGCATCCTTTCCAATGGAACGTCGATGACGCTGCCGTCGAGTTCGACGGTGACGAAGTACGCGTTCTCCGGCGATCCGGTGACGGGAACGGGATGGAACCACGGCGCCACCGCTACGGCGCAGGACGTCCGGGGACTATCGGGAAGCGGGCCGTTCACGCTGGCGCAGGGGGACACACAGGAAGTGGTCATCGCCTACCTCATCGCCAAAGGGACCGATCGATTGAACAGCATCGTGAAACTCCGCGAGGCGGCTGACGCCGCCCGTGCAGCGTACCTGAGCGATTTCACCCTGGCGTCGCTCACGGTGCAGGGACCGAACACGTACCGGACGGTTCCGAACCAGGATTTCGCCTTTCAGCGCCGCGTCATCGGAGAACCGGCGGAGACGCTCCGGTACCGGGTGATGAACATCGGCAGCAGCGCGCTGCAGCTGCAGTGCAGCGCGTTCACGCAGGGGGTCTTCACCCGCACGATGCCCACCGCTTCGTCCGTATCGGTACCGCCCGGCACGTTCATCGACCTTTCGGTCGCGTTCAATCCCTCGGCGAATGCGGCGTACACCGACAGCCTCGTGATCACCACGGATGACACGACCGACGCCCGCTTCGTACTGCCGGTCACCGGCACCGGCATTCCCCTGACCGCCGCCGCCGGCGGAACGGTGTACGCCTCCACCGGTTCGTCGGTCTACTCCGTCAATTCCGGCAACGGCCAATCGACGCTCCTTACGCCGATGGAAGCGGGTCTCGCCGTCGGGGGCATCTCCGTTCGTCCGGTCAACGGCGAACTGTACGGCATGTGGAGCGGAGGTATCGTCCGTCTGAGCGCCGGCGGGCCGTACCACATCAAACTTCCGCATTCCCTTACAGGATACAATTACACCGGCGGCATGGCGTTCGTGAACGACTCGCTGCTGGCGTTCGCGGCGGACAGCGTCATCGCCCGGATGAACATCCGTACCGGCGCCATCGACACGGTCCACCGCTTCCTGACGGGACACCGTGTGCAGAGTCTGGCGTACCATCCCGGGGGAATGCAGTACTACTACTCCATTCGGACCACGTTCGGTACGATACCGGACACGGCGGATGCGGTGTTCCGGCTCAATGCATCGACGAAGGAAGTGACTCGGCTCGGGCGTACGCTCGTCGGGACGCGCATCCGGTCGCTGCTGTCGGACAAGAACGGGAAACTGTATGCATTGGTCGATTCTGCCGGTTCGACACCGGCATATCTTATCACGGTGAACACATCGAACGGACGCGGCACGCTCATCGGCACCACCGGTGTCGCCGGTCTCCTCGCGCTCGCTCTCGATCCGACCACTATCGCCGGCGTCCGTCCGGAGCCGGGCGTCCTTCCGTCGGCGTTCGCGCTGCATCAGAACTTTCCGAATCCGTTCAATCCGTCGACCGTCATCACCTACGACGTTCCGGTGACGGGCGAAGTGCGGCTGGAGGTGTTCGATATGCTCGGCCGGAAGGTGGCCACGCTCGTGAGCGAGGTCCAGAGCGCCGGGCGGTATTCCGTCCGGGCCGATGCGACGGCGTTGGGACTCTCCTCCGGCGTCTATATCTATGCGCTCCGCAGCGGAACCTTCTCCGCGGCGCGGAAGATGAGCATCGTCAAGTGACCCGTCAGAGCTCCGAACAGAAAGGGAAGCCGTTCCGGCTTCCCTTTTTTGTTGAAGTCCCGCCCGTAAGTATTGATAGTGACTCATTTTCGGAGTACCTTGACCGGTATGGTGCGTTCCCTGCTCATCAAGAATTACGCCCTCATCGAAGAGATCGCGGTCGATTTCACGGCCGGATTCACCGTCATCACCGGTGAGACCGGCGCGGGGAAGTCCATTCTCATCGATGCCCTGGGACTGCTGCTGGGCGAACGGGCGAGTTCGGAGATGGTGCGGAACGGAGCGGAGAAGGCGGTGGTGGAAGGGGTGTTCGACGTGACCGGCATCGACCGCATCGCCGGCATCCTCCGCGCGAACGAGAGCGAGGCGTCGGACGAGCTCATCGTGCGCCGGGAACTCTCCGTGAAAGGGACGAGCCGCTGCTTCGTGAACGATTCACCCGTCTCGGTCGCGCTGCTCAAGGAGATCGGCGACGTGCTGGTGGACCTGCACGGGCAGCACGACCATCAGTCGCTCCTGCGGCCCGAGACGCACATCGAGTTCCTCGACGCGTTCGGCGGGTACGGCCGCGACATCGACGGCTACAACGCTTCCTTCCGTGCGTTGACGGCGCTCACCGCGAAGAAGCGGGAACTGCAGGAGCAGGAGGATCAGCTGAAGGCGAAACGGTCGCTCTTCGAGTTCCAGATCAAGGAGATCGACGCCGTCGGTCCGAAGGAGGGGGAAGAGGAGCATCTCGAAGCCGAACGGAAGATCCTCGAGAACACCGAACGGCTCACCGAACTGACCGGCGGCATCCATCAGCTCCTGTACGAGTCCGAGAGCTCAGTGCGCGACGCGCTGGCCAAGGCGCGGAAAATGATGGAACAGCTCGGCGACATCGACGCCTCGTTCTCCGAAGCGGTCACCGAACTCCGTTCCGCCGAAGTGTCGGTGGACGAGGTGTCGAAGCAGGTGCAGCAGTACGCTTCGCGCATCGAATTCAACCCGGAGCGGCTGGAGGAGATCCGGGAACGGCTCGGCGCCCTCTCTATATTAAAGAAGAAGTACGGCGGCTCCCTCGAGGCGCTCATCGCGTTCCGGGCGAAGATCGGCGAGGAGCTCTCGTTCGCGGAGAACTTCGACGGGGAGCTCGCGAAACTGGAGCGTCAGATCGGCGAGCTCCGCATCGAAGCGGGGGCCAAGGCCGCGGCCCTCACCGTGAAACGGCGCGAATCGGCGAAGAAGCTGGAGAAGGCGGTCGTCTCATCCCTCGCGGACCTCGGCATCGCCAAAGCGGCCTTCACCGCGGCGGTGGAGCAGCGGCCGGCGTCTCCGGGCGCCGCCGCGCCGTTCGTGACCTCCGGCGGACGTTCCTATGAGGCAGGAGCGTCCGGGGTGGACCGTGTGGAGTTCTTCCTCTCCACGAACGCCGGCGAGACGGCGAAGCCGCTCGCAAAGGTGGCCTCGGGCGGCGAAGTGTCGCGCATCATGCTGGCGCTCAAGAGCGCGCTCGCTCGGTCGGACCGAACGCCGCTGCTCATCTTCGACGAGATCGACACGGGGGTGAGCGGCCGCATCGGGCAGTCCGTGGGGCTCAGTCTGAAACGGCTGTCGGACCACCATCAGGTCATCGCCATCACGCACCTGCCGCAGATCGCGGCCTTGGCGGACACGCATTTTTCCGTCGAAAAGAAGGAAGAACAGAAGAAGACCACCACACGGCTCCGCCGCCTTGATGCGGACGAACGGGTGCGTGAAGTGGCGAAATTGCTCAGCGGCGCCGAAGTGACCGATGCGGGTCTGCGGACGGCGCGGGAGCTCATGGAAAAACGTACGTAATGGCACTGCATATCTATAATAGTCTCTCCCGGACGAAGGAGCCCTTCGTCCCGCTCCATGACCGCTCCGTCGCGATGTACGTCTGCGGTCCCACCGTGTACGGCCTGTCGCACCTCGGTCATGCGAAGAGCTACGTCTCGTTCGATGTGGTGCTGCGGTACCTCCGCCATCTCGGGTACCGCGTCACCTACGTGCAGAACATCACCGACGTGGGCCATCTCACGGACGACGCGGACATGGGGGAGGACAAGATCGCGAAGCAGGCGCGGGCGGACCGGCTGCATCCGATGCAGGTGGTGGAGATGTACACCCGGGAGTACTTCGCGGACATGGACGCGATGAACGTGCTGCGGCCCGACATCTCGCCCCGCGCCACGGGACACATCCCGGAGCAGATTGAGATGGTGCAGGAGCTGCTCGCGAAGGGGTACGCGTACGAGGTGAACGGATCGGTCTACTTCGACGTGTCGAAGGACCCGGAGTACGGGAAGCTCTCCGGCCGCGCGGTGGACGAGGCCGAGAGCGGCACGCGGGTGGACGTGAAGAGCGAGAAACGACATCCGGCCGACTTCGCCCTGTGGAAGAGGGCCGAACCGAACCACATCATGCAGTGGAACTCGCCGTGGGGGATGGGCTTCCCCGGCTGGCACATCGAGTGTTCCGCCATGTCCATGAAGTACCTCGGCACGACGTTCGACATCCACGGCGGCGGCATGGACAACCAGTTCCCCCACCACGAATGCGAGATCGCGCAGAGCGAATGCTCCACCGGGCGTCCCTTCGTGAAGTACTGGATGCACAACAACCTGGTGACGGTGAACGGACAGAAGATGGGGAAGTCCCTCGGCAACTTCGTCACGCTCAAGGACGCCTTCGCGACCTTCGATCCGCTCGTCGTCCGGTTCTTCATCCTGCAGAGCCACTACCGGAGCACGCTGGACTTCAGCGAGCAGGCCATCCACGCCGCGGCGAAGGGGCTCGAGAAGCTCACCGGCACCATCGCACGGCTGAAGAGCGAGGTGGCGAAGCAGCGGACCGGTTCGCGCGAGTTCGTGACGTCGTTCGACCAGTACGTGCAGCGGTTCACCGCGGCGATGGACGACGACTTCAACGCGCCGCAGGCGGTCGGCGTGCTGTTCGAGCTCGCGCGCGAGACGAACGAGCTGCTGAACGACGCCGCCAGCGCCTCGCATCCCTTCCTCGTGTCGGTGCTCTCGTTCTTCACGACGGCGACCGAAGGGATCCTCGGTCTCTCCGCTCCGGCGGCAGCGGCGGCGGGCGCATCGGCCGAACCGAAGCTGATGGAGCTCCTCATCGCGCTCCGCAACGAGGCGCGAACGGGACGCAACTTCGCCCTCTCGGACCGCATCCGCGACGAACTGAAGGCCGCGGGCATCGTGCTGGAGGACGGTAAGGAGGGGACCACATGGAAACGGAACTGAATCGACGCCTTCGACGGCTTCACACCGAATTGACGGACCACCGATGAAAACACTCGCCCTCGTCACCTTGCTCGCCGCGATCCTGCTGCCGGCGTCCGCCCAGAACACGGCCGGCGATGCGGCCACCATCGAACCGCGCACGCTCATCGACGCGCCGACCGCCGGACTGCTCAAGCGCGGCGCCTTCTCGTTCGAGTCCAACTTCTTCCAGGACGGCGGCGTGATGTTCGCCCTCTCCGCCGGAGCGCTGGACCGTCTCACCTTCGGTGTGTCGTACGGCGGCGTCGGCGTCATCGGCAAGGATGCCGCGACCGGCCAGAAGCTCCCCGGCGTCATGGTGAAGTACCGTCTGTTCGACGAGACCGAGGCGATGCCCGCCGTCGCCTTCGGGTTCGACTCCCAGGGGAAAGAGAGCTACATCGATTCCCTCGAACGGTTCACGATCAAGTCCCGAGGCATCTTCATCGCCGCCAGCAAGAACTATGCGTTCCTCGGTTTCCTCTCCTTCCACGGCGGGGTGAACTGGAGCATGGAGAAGAAGGACGGCGACAAGGACATGGACGTGTTCCTCGGCGTCGAGAAGTCGGTCGGCCAGGAGCTGTCGGTCCTCGCGGAGTATGACTTCGCGTTCAACGACAACCACGGCGCCGCCACCGGGAAGGGCCGCGGATACCTCAATGCGGGGGTCCGCTGGTCGCTGGCGAGCGGCCTGACGCTCGGCTTCGACATCAAGAACATCGTGAAGAACCAGAAGAATGTGAGCTACGCCAACCGTACGCTGAAAGTGGAGTACGTCCGGACCTTTTAGTCTGTTGACATTCGCGGCGAAATCACCTAGATTCATTCAAGACATCCACACGGAGACACGCCCCGCAACCCCTTGATACCACGCTGTTAAGCCTGCATCACCGAACCGTTGTCCAACAGAGGGAATGTTGTTCCCCTTTGTGGTGTTCAAGTACCATCGACACATCCATACGAGGTGCACCATGAGAACCGTGGCGAAGCGAGCTTCGTCCGTGCTGTTGGGACTCGGTCTCCTGTCCCTGACCGGATGCTACACGCAGCTGGCGACGACGGAGTACGAGAGCGAAGAGACGTACGTCGAGTCGGACACGCTGAGCGAGGACGGGAACGTCACCATCAACAACAATTACTATCTCGACGACGACTACCGGCGGTCGAGGTTCCGTCTTTCGTTCAATTACTACTATTCGACCTACCATTCGTCCTGGCTGAGCGGGTACTTCTATTCGTACTATGACGATCCTTATTGGGGTTGGGGACGTCCGGGATGGTGGTATCCGTCGTACACGGTCGTGACGCCGTGGCCCTGGTGGCCGCCGTACTACGATCCGTGGTGGCCGTACGGGTATCATCCGTACTATCCCCCCGTTGTGTACTATCCGATCCATCACCCGCATCACAACGGATGGGGCGGCGGCGTCGCATCACCGCCGTCGCGTCCGCGTCCGACCGGACCGACCCGTGACCCGAACGATCCCGGCGGCCGTCCGCGTCCGCTCCCGACCGATCCCGGAACCGGTCCGATCACGACCGGAGGCGGTGACCGACCGCGTCCCCCCGTCGCGGAAGTTCCGCCGGGCGGCGCCATCAATCGTCCGCGTCCAACGGAACAGGTGACACACGACGTTCCTGAGACGGCGCCCGTCACCCGGCCGCGTCCCTCCGAGCCGGTGAAGACCGTGGTCCCGGAGGAACGTCCCCGCGAGGAGAAGCCGTGGTGGGAACGGGACAAGGAAGAGAAGAGGGACCGACGGCCGTCAGCGGATCCAGCGACGCCGACCACACCGGCTCCCGAACGTCGGACTCGCGTGACGGACGACCGGCCCGCACCGGCACAGCCCGCCCCGCAGACGACCGCACGGCCGGCGGAACGCCGGCGACAAACCGCATCCGAACCGAGCGCGCCGCGCACCGAATCGCCGCGACCGAGGGAGGAGCGGCGGACGTACTCACCGCCGCCGCAGCAGTCATCGCCTCCGGCCTCGGCGCCCCGGAACGGCGGAGGAAACTCCTCCGGCAGTTCGTCCGGATCCGGCGGCGGACGGAAACGGGGAGAATGAACCGATGAAACGAACGATCCTAGTCCTCGCCGCGATGCTGATGATGTCCCTCGTTGCCGGGGGATGCTACACGAAGGTGATGTCGCTGCAGGAATACACCGAGGTGCGGCAGGGGCGCGCCGTCGTGCGGCCCGATGCGTCGTACGCGCTGAACTACAATCAGCGCTGCGTCACCTGCCACACCACGGCAGAACTCGACGACCGGTACATCGATATGGAACTGGAGCGCGATATGACGGCGCACGGCCGCCGCATCGATCCGACCATGTGGCGCGGCATGGAGGATGTACCGTACGCGGAGGATGTCTACTTCCCGCGTCCGGTCGAATTCTTCCCGCCCGTTCCGTGGTGGATACCGCCGGCCGCGGTCATGGTCGGAAGCGGAGGAACGGCTCCCGCGACGGCGACCGATCGTCCGCGTACGACCGGCACCACGCGGGAAACGACGAGGGAGCGCGATACGACGCCCACGGCGCAGAGTCCGCAGAGCACGCCATCCACGCCGGCGGTGTCGACAGCACCCCCCGCTTCGGTCGCCGCACCGTCCACGTCCGGGACCGCCGCGCCTTCCGTGCGGCCGCGGGATTCGGGGAGCGACACCGGCAGCGGCCGTACGCGGAGCGACGGAGCCACGCGGGACGACGGAAACCGTCCGCGCTGACATTCACCACGAGGAGACCATGAGAACATCCTTCCGTTCTTTCCTGCTCATGCTCGCTCTCACCGGCGTGCTGCACGCGCAGTTCGTCGAAGACGCGGTGCGGTACTCGAACCGCGGGTACGGCACCGGCGCCCGTGCGGCCGGCATGGGTTTCGCCTCTATCGGCGTGTCGGACGATTTCAGCGCCTCGGTGCACAATCCCGCCGGCCTGGCGCAGATGCGGCGGCTGGAAGTGGTCGGTAGTCTCGGCCACGCCGGACTGACGAACGATGCGACCTACCTGGGAGCGTCGTCCTCGGACGACGTCTCCGTCACCGCGCTCGAGAACATCGGGTTCGTCTTCCCGTATCCCACCGTGCAGGGGAGCCTCGTCTTCGCGTTCGGCTACAACCGTCTCGCGGACCTGTCGGGCATCCTCTCCGCGAAGGGATACAACGGCGAGAGCTCCATCATCCCGACGCTGTACGACGGCGACCCGGCGTACGACATCCCCTTCAATACCTATCTGACGAACACCAATGGATACACCGCGGTGCAGAAGGACGTACGGCAGACGGTCCGTTTGAAGGAGGATGGTTCGATCGGTCAGTGGTCCTTCTCCGGCGCCGTCGACGTGGAGGAGAACCTCTCCTTCGGCGTATCGCTGAACATCCTCAACGGCGACTTCTCCTCCGTACGGAACTTCCTGGAGGAGGACGTGAACAACGTCTATAATAACGCCGTGCTGAACCTGCCGCGCGATTCGGCGTACCTGCGGTTCAACAAGTTCTACTATGACAGCTACATCAGCAGCGAGGTGAGCGGCACCGGCCTGACGGTGGGCCTGATGTACCGCGGCGAGGAATGGCGGGTGGGAGCGACGGTGAAGACGCCGAGCGCGGTCACCGTGAAGGAGACCTACTCGAACGAAGGGCAGAGCGTGTTCGACTTCGCCGGTTCCTGGCAGGGGGGCAGCGCGCCGGTCACGTCGCATTCCTACAAGGCGACGAACGAGTACGGCGTGAGCACACCATGGGCCTTCGGTGCGGGCGTTTCGCTGTACGTGCTGCCGTCGCTGCTCGTCGCGGCGGACGTGGAGCACACCGACTGGACGCAGACGAAATGGACCGACAGCGACGCGCTGGAGAAAGGGAACAGCGCGCTCCAGGCGCAGTTCCGCGCCGTGACGGCGTTCCGGGCGGGAGCGGAGTTCGACGTGCCCGGGACGGTGTTCCGGCTCCGCGCCGGCTACGCGCGGACCCCGTCGCCGTACGCGGGGGACGCCTCTTCGTCCGACCGCGTGCTCTACACCGGCGGTCTGGGGATGTTCCTGCAGCGGAACGTGATGCTCGACGCCGCGGCGGGCTACGGCACCGCCGAGACCTACACCTACCAGTACGTCACATCGCTGCATCCCGGAACGGCGCGGACCGACCAGTCGCTGACCACCCTGACGCTGGGGTTCACGCTGAGCTACCGGTTCTGAACGGACACCATCGGAGGACCGTTCCTGCGAGCCGCCCGCCGGGCGGCTCGCGTCTTTTTCCCCTTGTCTTTCACTGCAACATTCGATAGTTTACCGGCGATCCATCTGGGGGCCCTCCATCCATGTTCTCATCGAAATCCACCTCCGAACAGCAGCAGCAGAAAGAGCAGCTCACCAAGCTCCTCCGCGCCGCCGACGAGTTCTTCCGGTACAACCGGTTCGACGAGGCGCTGGTGCAGATCGACCTCGCGCTCAGCATCGATCCCAAGAACGTCCTCGCCCGTTCCTTCAAGGAGCGCGTGCGGATGATGCAGAAGCGTCTGCACGGTTCGGCGGGGGCCGACAAACCGGCGGCCATGGTCGAGGAGGAGAAGCAGGCGGCCATCGCGAAGCTCCTCGCCGCCGCGGACGAGATGATCCGCGCCAACGATTACAAGTCGGCCTTCAACCGGGTGTCGGAGGTGTACAAGATCGATCCGCAGAACTTCTACGCCAAGGCGTACTCGGACCGCATTGAGATGCTGCAGCAGCAGCAGAAGACCGAAGCGGAGAAGTTCTTCGCCAAACCGGGCGCTCCCGCGGCGCCGGGACAGCCGGCGGCGGGGCCCGCTCCCGTGCACGGCGCGTTCTTCATGTACCGGGAACTGATGAAGGAGGTGTGGCTGGACGGGAAGGTGACGCCGGAGGAGGAGCAGGAACTGAAGCGCGTCCGGGACATCTTCAACATCTCCAACAAGGAGCACTTCGAGATCGAGAACGAAGTGAAGCACGCCGCGTACGTCGACGCACTGCGTCTCGCCTGGCGCGACGGGGTGCTGACCTCCACCGAACGCCAGGTGCTGGAGATGATGCGGCTGCGGTACGACATCACCACGGACGAGCACGTGACGCTGGAGGACAAGGTGCAGGAGGCGAAGAAGGGGATGCCGACGCGCGCCACCGTCCTGCTGGTGGACGGCGACAAGGACCACCGCACATCCCTCTTCGGTTTCCTCAAGCAGCGCCACTATGACGTCATCTCCGTCGGCACGGTGGAGGAGGCGTTCGACCGCATCGTCAACCAGTTCCCGCACCTGGTGCTGACCGAGATCGTCTTCTCGGCGAACCAGATGGACGGATTCGCCCTCTTCGAAAAGCTGCGGCAGCATCAGACGCTCCGCACCGTCCCCTTCTTCTTCATGTCCCGCTTCCGCGACGAGAAGGTCGTCCGCGCCGCGCTGCGGCTCGGTCTGGACCTCTTCTTCACCAAACCGGTCGATCAGGAGCTCCTCATCGCCGCCATCGAAGGGCGGCTGAAACGACACGGCGCATGACGCGGCGACGTTCCTCCTCCGCCGGCACCGCGGTGCTGCTCCCGCTGCTCGAAGAATCCTACCGTACCGTGTCGTGGCACGGCACGAACCTCCGCGGCGCGCTGCGCGGCCTGACGCCGGCGCAGCTCGCGTGGAGACCGTCTCCGGACCGGCACAACATCTGGGAAATCGCCCTCCACTGCGCGTACTGGAAGTACGCCGTCCGCCGCCGCATCACCGGAGAGCAGCGCGGCACCTTCCCGCTCGCCGGCAGCAACTTCTTCCGCCGTCCCGTCCGCGCGACCGCCGCGGCGTGGAGGGAGGACTTTCATTTGCTGGACGAGATGCACGATGCGCTCGTCTCCGCCGCCGGCCGGCTCACCGATGCGCAGCTGCGCCGGCGCACCGGACGCTTCACGGTCCGGCAGCTCATCACCGGCGCCGCGGCCCATGACCTGTATCATGCCGGACAGATCCAGCTGCTGAAACGCCTGCAATCACGCCGCTGAAGGCACGTCCGTTCCCCGTCACACCCGTCCGGTTCACCTTGCATTCTCCTGCATTATGCGGTACATTGGTTCAACGCAATCATCCGTTCCACATGATGCACGGCCCGAACCGCATGAAAACGACCTTCCTGACGACCATCATCCTTTTCTTCACCGTCTCCGCCGCCGTCGCGCAGCTGACGCCGCCGAAGCGCGAGTTCCGTGCCGCCTGGGTGGCCACCGTTTCGAACATCGACTGGCCATCGTCCAAATCGCTGTCGACCACGTCGCAGAAGGCCGAGGTCATCGCGATCCTGGACAAGCACAAGGCGAGCAACATCAACGCCATCCTGCTCCAGGTGCGGCCGTCGTGCGACGCCTTCTATCAGGGGGGGCTCGAACCGCTGTCGGAATACTTGGTGGGTTCACAGGGGGGGAACCTGAGCCTGTACTACGATCCATTGAAGTTCTGGATCGACGAAGCGCACAAGCGGGGGATGGAGCTGCACGCCTGGTTCAATCCGTACCGCTCCGTCGTCGCCTCCGGCAGCAGCGTCCATTCGTCGCACATCTCCAAGACGAAGCCCGAGTGGAACATCACGTACGGCGCCAGCCCGTACAAGTTCCTGAACCCCGGCATTCCGGAGGTGAAGGAGTACGTCACGAAGGTCATCATGGACGTGGTGCGGCGGTACGACATCGACGGCGTCCACTTCGACGATTACTTCTACCCGTACGGCGGGACGACGAACCAGGACTCGGCGACGTACGCCCAGTACAAAGGGACGTTCAACAACATCGGAGACTGGCGGCGGAACAACGTCAACACGTTCATCGCCATGGTCCACGACAGCATCAAAGCGGTGAAACCATGGATCAAGTACGGAGTGAGTCCGTTCGGGATCTGGAAACCGGGATATCCATCCGGCGTCAGCGGAATGAACGCCTTCACACAGATCTACTGTGATCCGGTGAATTGGATGGCGAATAAAAAGGTCGATTACCTCACCCCCCAAACGTATTGGGTGATCGGTGGCGGTCAGGATTATTCGAAGCTGATGCCGTGGTGGAGCGATACCATCAAAGTGCTGGCGAACGGACGGCACTTATATACCGGGAATGCCGTGTATCGAATACAGGATTCCAACTGGCCCGCCACCGAGATCCAGAACCAGATCGAACTCAACCGCATCCTGAACCGGGCACAGGGATTCGTCGCATTCTCCTCCAAGTCGGTCACGAACAACCTCAAGGGGATCCAGGACTCCCTGAGGAACAATCAATTCCGATACAAGTCGCTCCCTCCAACCATGCCGTGGCTCGATAACACCGTGCCGAACGCCCCGGTGAACCTCGCCGCGACGGTCGGGGCCGGCGGCGTGACGCTGCAGTGGCAGGACCCCTCCGCCGCGGCGGACGGCGACACGGCCTCCTACTTCGTGGTGTACCGCGCGCTTTCGCCGGACACGGTCAACATCAACAATCCGAAACTGATCCTGGCGGTCACCGGCAATGACACGCTGCGGTACACCGACGCCGCTGCGGTGAACGGCGCCTCGTACCAGTACCTGGTGACGTCGGCCGACAGACTGGACAACGAGAGCGCCGCAACGGCGAAGATCTCCGTCACCGTCACCGGCGTGCCGGACGAGCCGGCCGCCGCGCGGACGTATTCGCTGTCGCAGAACTATCCGAACCCCTTCAATCCGGTGACCACCATCGAGTTCTCGCTCGGCGCCTCCGGACCGGTCAGCGTGCGCGTCTATGACATGCTCGGCCGTACCGTCGCCGTTCCGGCGGAAGGCGACTTCGCAGCCGGGACGCACCGGTTCACCTTCAACGGTTCGAACCTCGCCAGCGGTGTCTATATCTACCGCATCGTCGCCGGAACGTTCGTCCAGAGCCGGAAGATGGTGCTGCAGAAATGACGGAATCGCTGAACGTCATTCAATATCGCCGAATTCAGGCTGAATTCAGCAGTTCATCGGTCAAAAATTATTATCGAGTGACTTTGTAGTCGATTTTTGCTACCATAGGTCGGCAGCAGCACCCGCTTGGACAAATTTCGGAAGGGTGGCACAGGCTGAATCCAACCCCATCCCTCGCCCTTCCCACGTGTCGAACATTCTGTTCCCACTAAGGAGATAAAGCCGTGAAACGCTTCTCCCTCTCCCTCCTTTTTCTCGCCGTATGCCTTCCAACGCTCTCCATGTCCGGTACCGTCGGCAAGATCGCCGGGCAGGTCAAGGATGCACAGTCCGGTGAACCGCTCGTCGGTGTGAACGTGGTGGTCACCGGCACGATGCTCGGCGCTTCCACCGACATCGAAGGGAGGTTCTTCATCATCAACATCCCGCCGGGAGAGTATTCTGTCCGCGCCTCGTCGCTCGGGTACGCCGGAATCACCCAGACGAAGGTCCGCGTCGACATCGACCAGACCACCGAACTGAACTTTTCGCTCGTGACCGAGGTGATCCAGAGCGAGGAAGTGATCGTGGTGGCGGTGCGTCCGGTGGTGCAGAAGGACGTCGCCTCCTCCCGCGCGAACATCACCGTGAAGGAGATCGAGAGCCTTCCCGTGTCGACCGTGAACGCGGTGCTGGCGCTCCAGGCCGGCGTGCAGAGCGGCCTGGTGATCCGCGGCGGCGGTTCGGACCAGACGGCGTTCATCGTGGACGGGTTGACGCTGCGCGACGAACGCAACAATACGCCGTACAGCGGCATCAGTCTCAGTGCGGTGCAGGACATCCAGGTGCAGACGGGGGGATTCAACGCCGAGTACGGCAACATCCAGTCCGGCGTCGTGAACGTCGTCACGAAAGAGGGAAGCACGTCGAAGTACACGGTGGCGGCCACCGTGCGCTACAGTCCCGCCGCTTCGAAGCATTTCGGGCCCTCCATCTTCAATCCGAACTCGTACTGGATCCGTCCGTTCGTCGATCCGGCCGTGGCGTTCAGCGGTACGAAGAACGGCGCATGGGACCAGTACACGCAGCTGCAGTACCAGGAGTTCGAAGGGTGGAACTCCATCGCCGAGAAGTCGCTGAAGGACGCCGACCCGTCCAACGACATCACCCCTGAAGCGGCGCAACGCCTTTTCCTGTTCCAGCACCGGAAGGCGGGCGACATCACCGAAGCGGACTATGACATCGACGCCGGCGTCGGCGGTCCGGTCCCCGGCGGCGAGCACCTCGGCAATCTGCGGTTCTTCGGGTCGTACCGCGGCGCCAAGAGCATGTACCTGCTGCCGCTGTCGGCGGACGCGTACGAGGACTACAACGCCCAGCTCCGCGTGACGTCGGACATCACCCCCACCATGAAGCTGATGCTGCAGTACATCCGCGGCGCGCAGACCGGCACGAACAACAACAACGCCGGACTCCCCGGCCTGTTCCAGTCGCCGGCGAGCATCGTCAGCAACATGGACCGCGTCAGCTACATCGATGCGCGCATCTATTCGAACGACTACTGGGCCCCGAGCAGCATCAACATGTACAACATCGGCGGGAAGTTCACCCACGTCCTGTCGCCGTCGACCTTCTACGAAGTGTCGATGAACCAGCAGCGGTTCCGGTACGAGACGGCGCCGGGCCGGCTGCGGAACACCGACAGCGTCTACACGTTCGGCGGGGTGAAGACGGACGAAGGGCCGTTCGGCTTCTACCCGTCGCTCCCCACCACCGGCATCGGCAGCGGGCTGCGGATGAGCGTCGGTTTCAGCAATTCGCGGGACGAGAGCAAGCTCACCTCCTTCACCACCCGCTTCGATCTCATCAGCCAGATGGACCACTACAACAACCTGAAGGCGGGGTTCGAGGTGGTGTACACCGACAACAACGTGAACTACGGTTCGGTGGACCTGTATCTGCCGAGCGGACGGTCGCGGTCGAACTGGCGCACGTTCCCGATCCGCGGCGCCGTGTACCTGCAGGACAAACTGGAGTTCGAAGGGATGGTGGCGAACATCGGCCTGCGCGTGGACTACTCGGACCCGAGCGGGTACTGGTATGACTACAGTCCGTACGACAAGGCGCTGACGAGCGAGCGGTCGCTCGGTCTGGACACGCTGCTGGCCCACGTCGAAACGGAGAAGAACCTCACGCTCAGTCCGCGCATCGGGATCGCGTTCCCGGTGACCGAATACTCGAAGCTCTTCTTCAACTACGGACACTTCCGGCAGATGCCCACGCCGGAGAACCTCTACCTGATCCGCCGGTACTCGGACAACAATCAGGTGGTGTTCATGGCGAACCCGAACAATCCGCTTCCCAAGACGGTGGCCTACGAGCTCGGGTACGAGCACAGCCTGTTCGAGGAATACCTCATCCGGCTGTCGGGCTATTATAAGAACATCACCGACCAGAGCACGACGGTGACGTACATCAGCCGCGACACCAAAGTGAACTACGCCCGGTCGGTGCCGAACGCCTACGTCGACACCCGAGGATTCGAGGTCACGCTCACCCGGAACCGCGGCGAATGGATCACCGGGTTCCTGAACTACACCTACATGGTGCGCTCGTCGGGCCGGTTCGGATACCGTCTGCAGTACGAGAGCGCGGCCGATCAGCGGACGTACGAGCGGACGAACCGGGAGACGGACATCTATCAGACCAAACCGATCCCGTCGCCGTTCGCACGCGGGAGCGTCGACTTCTTCACGCCCGCCGACTTCATGCCCGACGTTGCCGTGGGCGAGGTCGGCCTGCTGAACGACTGGCGCCTGAACTGCTCCGCCTCCTGGACGGCCGGCGACTACTTCACGTGGGCCGGCGGCGGTTCCGCCCCGGGCATCCAGTACAACGTGCAGTACCGCGACAACTACACATTCGACCTCCGGCTCAGCAAGAACTTCCGCATCGCTTCCGCCAACGTCCAGCTCTTCATGGACGTGCAGAACGTCTTCAACATCCGGAACTTCTCGCGCTACGGGTTCACCGACGGCAAGGACTACGAACTGTACATGAAGTCGCTGCACCTGCCCGCCTCCATCGGCGACCCGCTCGGGTACGGCAACATCCCGGGCGACGACGCTCCCGGAGACGTCCGCAAGGAGGGGGTGGACTACTATCCCATCGTATCGACGACCATCGCTTCGGTGACCACGCCGGTCGCCCGCGCGCTCTACTTCGACCAGGCCACGAAGAAGTACTTCGAGTACCGCGGCGGTACGTTCGTCGACGCCGATCCTTCCCGGGTGGCGCAGGTGCTCGACGATAAGGCGTACATCGACATGCCGAACATGGACTACTTCGTCTTCCTGAACCCCCGCGACATCTTCTGGGGTGTGAAGATCAGTCTGGAACTGTAGACGACCATCGAACCAACGAGGAACGTATGAAACGAACGCTGACAATCACCGTGCTGCTGCTGGCCCTCGCCGCGGCCGTCACCGCCCAGGGCTCGAAGTGGATGAGCGTCGGGTCGCTGCAGAACTGGTACTCCGAATACGGCTGCGAGATCGAAGAGGGGCGGGTGAAGGTGCAGCAGGACGGTCTGCGGTGGCCGGCCATCTACCAATACCAGGACGCCCAGGCGGCCAAGGGGCTCTGGGTCGGCACCACCAACTACACGGAACCGGCCGGCATCTTCCCGCACAAGGTCGTCCACGTGGGGCCGCGCGTGCAGGGCATCGGCGAGTTCTTCCCGGTGCGGTTCAAGATGATCAGCAAGTACGAGCCGCCGCAGGTGTTCGTGGACGGCAACCTGTCGTACGGCGCGAGCGTCGAGAACGACAGCGTGGACCCGAACATGAAGTACGACCGGCTCATCGACAACATCGCCCACACCTCCATCGGTCTGACGATGCACCGGCGCATCCTCGGATTCAGCCAGCAGTTCCATGACAACTACCACGTCCACGAGTACACGTTCACCAACACCGGCGTCATCAACGCCTCAGGGGGGACGCGCGCACCCGTCACGCTCACCGGCGTCTACGTGTACCTGCAGTACCGCTACGCTCCCGTGGCGGACACCCGCTACGTCATCGGCGGGAATCCGACCGGCTGGGGCATCAACACCATGAACGACGTCACCGGCGACACCACCGTGCCGCACGTCTTCTTCCCGGGCACCCAGTACGACGATGTGCGGGCGAACTACTCCTGGCACGGCAAGTATCCGCCGTTCACCCTGTACGACAACATCGGGGCCCCCATCTGGACCGGCTACTATGACAACACCGACACGGTGGGCCGCCTCGGGGCTCCCCACTTCGTGGGCGTTGCGACGCTGCATGCCGACACGTCGCCGACCGACACGACGGACGATGTGACGCAGCCCCGCACGTCGTCCTACGAGGGTTCCGATGAGCCGAACCAGTCGCGCAACGACCAGTACAACAAGACGCAGATGAGCAGCGAGTACGGATGGATGTCCAGAGGACGGAACCTGCCGCGGCATGCGGACAAGGTGGGCACCGGCGGCGATCCGGCGCTCGGCACGCCGGGCGGATTCTCCAACGCCAACGGATACGGACCGTACACCATCGCCCCCGGTCAGAGCGTCCGTATCGTCATTGCGGAAGCCGCGGACGGGCTCAGCCGTGAAGCGGCGGTCATCGTCGGACGGGCGTTCAAGTACGCCAACGGCAACGTCTCGGCCCCCATCACGATGAACGGCCAGACCAAGACGAAGAACGAATGGGTGTACACCGGCCGCGATTCCCTCTTCCGTACGTTCCGGCGCGCGCGCCAGAACTACAGCACCAACTACGGCGCCCCGCAGCCGCCTCCGCCTCCGAAGTTCTTCAACGTCAACTCCGGCGCCGGCAAGATCAATCTGAACTGGACCCCGAACACCGACAATCCCTCCGCCCCGGCGGTGAAGGGATGGCAGGTGTGGCGCGCGGTGGGGCGTTCCGACAGCGCGTACTATAAGATCTGGGAAGGCGGACCGGCAGCGACGGTGTACAACGACACGAGCGCCGCCATCAACGTCGCCCACTATTATTACCTCGTGGCGGTGGGGGACCCGGCCGACAACCCCGGCGGCGCGTTCAACCTGCCGGGAGCGCTGACGAGCGGACGGTACTTCACGCAGACGTACGATCCGGCCTACCGGCGCACCGCGGCGGCCGGCAGTCTCGCCGAGGTCAAGGGGAAGATCCGCGTCGTGCCGAACCCGTACAACATCGGCTCCGACCCGAACCGGCTGCTGTTCACGAACGAGCAGGACAAGGTCGTGTTCGTCAACATCCCCGGGGTCTGCACCATCAAGATCTATTCCGAGCTGGGCGAACTCATCAAGACCATCGAACACACCGACGAGACCGGTTCGCAGGACTACGACCTGACGACATCGTCGCGGCAGATCATCGCCAGCGGTGTCTACATCGCCGTGATCGAGACGCCGAAAGGGGAGCGGGAGATCATGAAATTCGTCGTCATACGTTAACCAGGACAGGACCCGACCATGAAACGTTCATTGACGTTCTTCGTCTGCGCAGGACTGCTCGCCATCGGTTCCTGCTCAACGGACTCCGACTCGAACGAGTACGATTCCGTCTGGCGGCCCTTCGCCCAGACCGCATGGAAGCTCAGCGGCAGTCCGGCGGAAGGATTCAAGGCGACGACCGGCGGTTTCTCGTTCACGGCGAGCATCGCCGACACCGGCACCTACACCTACACGTTCATCCCGGACATCTACGTGGTGTCGAACATGACGACCGCTTCGGGGGCGACGCTCTCGTTCCGGAGCGCCATCGTGAACGGCCGCGACACGCTGACCATGGCGGCGGGAGGGACGCAGTACCACACGTTCGGTGCGTTGAGCGGTGCGGTGCGCACCAAAGGCGCTGACAGCGTCCTCTCGGCTCCCATCACCTTCGCCGGGGACGCTTCCGCGTCGCTCGCGCTCTCGGTCAATCCCGACGCCTGCAGCCGCGAAGTCCGGTTCGTGGTGACGGTGTCATGGGTCCCGTTCACGGGAGGCGCGACCGTGGGCGCACTGCCGAAGAGCAAGAAGTTGACGGTCGAATTCACCGACATCGAGATGCGGGTCACCGGCATCGACCTTCAGAGCGAGTGAGGCGGACATGACGACGCAACGACATCCTACAAAGGCTGACATCATGCGAACGATACTCCTGGTAATCCTGTCGGCGGTGCTGACCGCCGGCGCCTACGCGCAGACCAATGCCAAGCTCGCCCAGACGGGGCTGAAGTTCCTCAACGTCGGCACCGATCCCCGAGCCATGGCGATGGGCGAGGCCTTCACGTCGGTGGAGGGGTCGTCCACCGCGTTGTTCTTCAACCCGGCCGGTCTGGCGCGGTTCACCGGCTCCGCTCATGCCGCGTTCGGTTCCACGCAGTGGATCGCCGGCATCGACCATCTCTATGCGAGCGCCGCCGTGAACACGCCCGACAACGATTACGGCGTCTTCGGCGTCACCTTCCAGAGCGTGGACTACGGTGAGATCATCCGCACCATCCGGACGGGGAACGCGGAAGGGTGGATGGACGCGGGCACGTTCCGTCCGACGGCCATGGCGGTGGGGCTCGGGTACGCCCGCGCATTGAGCGACCGCTTCTCCATCGGCGGCCGCGCGTCGTACGTCTATCAGAACCTCGGCGACGGCGTCAAGAACGTGGACCAGTTCGGGAACCCGCTCACGAACGAGAACACTGTCGAGGTGGTGTCGTTCGACTTCGGCATGTTCTACCGTACCGGGTTCAAGAGCCTCAACTTCGCGATGAGCGTCCGGAACTTCTCGAAGGAGATCAAATATCAGAAGGAAGGGTTCCAGCTGCCGCTGATGTTCCGCATCGGCATGTCCATCGATGCGATGGATTTCATCTCCGAAGCGCCGGACGCCGACGCCCTGCTGGTGTCGGTGGACGCCACCAATTCGCGGGACTATCCGGAGACCATCAATGTCGGCGCCGAGTACCTGTTCATGCGCACGCTGGCGGTCCGGGCGGGGTACATGTTCGGACAGGATGAGCACGACGTCACCGCCGGCATCGGCGTTCAACAGACCGTCGAAGGGGTCGGTATCGGTATCGACTATGCGTACATGCCGTTCGGCATCTTCGGCACGGTGAACCGGTTCTCCTTCCAAGTGACCTTATAGTCATCATCATTCGGGCACGCATCGCCATGAAAACACCATTCAGACGTTCCGCCATCCTGACGCTCCTCGTCCTGTCCGCCGCCGCGCCGTTCTTCACCGGCTGTGAAGAGGAGGCCGCCGAGTCCATTTACGATCCCAGCGCACCGTCGGCCCCCGCGCCGGTCATCACGTCGGTGACCGTGGAAGGGGGCGGCGGACTGCTCTCGGGCGTGTCCGTCGTCGTCATCGACGGTTCGAACTTCTCCGCCGACACGTCGAAGGTCATCGTCTTCTTCGACGCCGTGCGCGCGTCCGTTCTCTCTTCGACGCTGACGCAGGTGCGTGTGAAGGCGCCGGTGCTCGTCAAGGACTCCGTCCGGATCCGGGTGAGCGTGCAGGGGGCCGAGAGTTTCAGCGCCGTCCAGTTCGCAAATCTGTCCGCCGCGGTGGCGACGTTCGGCGGATTCACCGCGTTCGAAGAGGCGTACGGCATCGCCTGCGACCAGGCCGGGAACGTCTATGCGGGCATGCTCTCCAACGGTCTCGGCATCGGTCTGCGGAAGTTCACGCCGGCCGGGGACACGAGCACCTATTCGCCGAAGGGGCTGGGCATCGACGTCTGGTCCGCGCTGAAGATGGGGCCCGGCGGGGTCATCTACGCCTGCCGGAACCAGCGCGCGATGTACACCATCACCGCCGGGAACCCGCCGGTGTTGTTCGTGGCCGGTGCAAGCACCGCCAAGTACTATGACCTCGACTTCGATAAATCGATGAACATCTGGACCGGCGGGGCCGATACGAACGTGTACCGCATCAAACCGGACAAGACCACCAAGGCGTTCTCGTTCCGGAAGAACGCCAACGTCCGTTCCGTGCGCGTCTATAATGACCACCTGTACGTCGGCGGCATCGTCGATTCCACGGAAGGGGTCTGGCGGGCGCCCATCGACGGCGCCGGGGAACTCGGAGCCTTCACGAAGTACTTCGACCTCACCGCCCAACCGGGCTACGGATACAACGGACCGGGCGTCTACGCCGTCACGTTCAACACCGCCGGCGAGATGTACGTCGGGACGAACGGTCCGGACGGGCTGCTGGTGGTGGCGCCGAACGCCGCGTCATGGCAGGCGTACTATCCCGGCCTCTTCGTCGCCGGGTCTCAGCACCTTCTGTTCGCCTGGGGGGACGGCGGGAACCTGTACGTCACCCGGCGGGGGAACGGCATCACCACCAACACACTGCTGAAAGTGAACACGCAGAAGAGCAGCGCACCCTATTATGGACGCGGCGACCTGTAGCATCGGCCGGCGCACCCGTTCGGGAGTCCATAGTCCACCATCACACCACCATCACCAGGAGGAAGCATGAAATCACGAATGCTACAGACTCTGGCCGTTATGCTCGCCGTCGCCGTGTTCGCGTTCGGACAGACGACGAAGTATAACTACCAGTTTGCGGGGGCGTTCCCCGACACCGGCTTCAAGGGACCGAGCGGCGCGCACGGCGTCGCGGTGGACCCCGAAGGCAAGGTGTGGATCCAGCTGTTCACCAGCACCACCAAGGACAGCATCATGACCCCGACCGGCAACAAGGTCGTTCACGGCATCTACGTGTTCAACGCCGACAAGACGCCGGCCGCGTTCTCGCCACTGAAGACCGTCACAGTGGCGGCGGTGACCGACACGTTCCTCACGGGCAACAACCGCGGCATCACGCGCGACGCCAAAGGGAACATCGTGTTCACCCGGAGCTCCGGCGCCATCTACCGCGTCAACTACAAGACCGGCGCAGGGATGAACAAGGTCATCCCGCAGGCGACGTCGCCCATCATGCCGGCGTTCGACGACCTGAACGAGATGTTCACCGGTAACGTGCTGGACGCGGTCGGTCCCATCCGCATCTACGACGATGCGTTCAGCTTCCTCGGCACCGTGGTCGACACGTCGCGCGGATTCTCGCGCTGCCTCGGCGTCTCGGCGGACGGCAACGACGTGTACTGGACCTCGTACACGAAACCGGGCCTCATCATCTACCACAGCGACAACGGCTCCCTTGGACCGTACACCATCACGGACACCGTGATGTGGGGGATGACGATCGAGTCCATCAACTGGCATCCGGTCACGAAGTACCTGTGGGTCAGCACCGGCAATGCGTTCGCACCGTCCGGATATGACTCGATGTACACCATGAAGAAATGGGGCAATTACATGTTCTACGGCTTCAAGCCCCCCATCACCCGCACGTCGGTCCCGGTGGACAGCTTCCAGTGGGGCTGGTCCCTGAGCGCCGATTCCCTGATGAAGGTCGATCCGCGTCCGCGCGGCATCGCCTTCAGCCCGACGGGCGATACGGTGTACGTCGCACAGTTCAATCCGAGCACCATCGAAGCCGTGCAGCGCTTCATCGGTCATGGCGTCACGTCGGTCCGTCCGGAAGAGGGACTGGTCGCCGAGCGGTTCGAACTGAAGCAGAACTATCCGAACCCCTTCAACCCGTCGACCAAGATCACGTTCTCGGTGACGTCTCGTACCGAGGCGACGGTGAAGGTCTACGACATCCTGGGTAAGGAGGTGGCACAGGTGGCGAACGGCACGTTCGACGCCGGCGTGTACACCGTACCGTTCGACGCCGGAACGCTGTCGGCCGGCATGTACATCTACACGATGCGGACCGCCAACGGATTCTCGCAATCGAAGAAGATGCTGCTCCTGAAGTAAGCGGTTCCCGTCCTGTGACGGGGCCTTCCCCGGCGTCCGGCAAGGGCGCCGGGGATTTTTTTTGCGTTGTACACGCCGCACCCCGTCCCCGCCTCGTTGATAGTCGCTCGCCGATTGGGTATATTCTTGATAGAAAGCGGGAAACGACCATGCACAGCATCACACAGGACCGTCTGAACACCCTCCTCGCCTCCGCGCGGGGCAAGCACATCGCCGTGGTGGGGGACGTGATGATCGACCACTACGTCTGGGGGACGGTCGCACGCATCTCGCCCGAAGCCCCCGTCCCGGTGGTGGAGGTGGAGAGCGAATCGACCCGGCTCGGCGGCGCGGCAAACGTGGCGAACAACATCGCCTCGCTCGGCGGCCGGCCGCTCCTGGCCGGCGTGGTGGGGGACGATGCGAACGGCGCGGCGCTGCGGCGCATCCTCGACGCCGACGGGACGCCGTCCGCCGGCATCATCACGGACCCGTCTCGTCCGACGACCATCAAGACGCGCGTCATCGCCCACCATCAGCACGTCGTGCGCATCGACAGCGAGGAGAAGCGGGACATCGACGCTCCGGTGCGCCGGGCGCTGCTGCAGGCGCTGGCCTCCGCCGAGCGGCTGGACGGCATCATCATCGAGGACTACAATAAAGGGGTGGTGGTGCGTGACCTCATCCATGAGGTGACGGCGCTGGCCCGCGAGCGCCGCATCCCCGTGACCATCGATCCGAAGTTCAACAATTTCTTCGAATACCGAGGCGTGACCCTCTTCAAGCCGAACAAGAAGGAGACGGAGGAGGCGCTCGGCCGGACGCTGCGGACCGACGACGACGTGCTCGCCGCCGGACGGACGCTGCTCGAGCGGCTGAACGCCGAGAACGTGCTCCTCACCCGGAGCGAGAAGGGGATGAGCCTGTTCGAGCGGAACGGCGCCGTCATGCACATCCCGACGCGCGCGCGCAAGGTGGCGGACGTGTCGGGGGCCGGCGACACCGTCATCGCCACGCTCACGCTGATGCTGGCGGCCGGCGCCACGGTGGCCGAAGCGGCTTTCCTCGCCAACGCCGCCGGCGGCGTGGTGTGCGGAGAGGTCGGCATCGTGCCCATCGATCCCGCTTCGCTCACCGCCAGCGTGCTGGGGTCGTGATGGGGAAAGTGTATTCGCCCAAAGCGCTCTCCGCGCTCCGTGCGGAATGGAAACGGGAAGGCCGGACGGTCGTCTTCACCAACGGCGTGTTCGACATCCTCCACCGCGGACACGTGGAGTACCTCTCCGCTGCGAAGCGGCTCGGCGACGTCCTGGTGGTCGGCGTGAACACCGACGCATCGGTGCGCCGCCTCAAGGGTCCGCTCCGTCCGGTCGTGACGCAGGACGACCGCGCGTACATCCTCTCGCAGCTCGTCAGCGTGGACGCCGCCGTGCTCTTCGACGAGGACACGCCGCTCGCGCTCATCACGTCGCTCGTGCCGGACGTCCTCGTGAAGGGGGCGGACTACGCCGTGGAGAACATCGTGGGGCGCGAGGTGGTCGAAAAGGCGGGCGGCACGGTGCGCACCATCGAGTTCGTTCCCGACCGCTCGACCACCGGCATCGTCGAGACGGTGCTCGCGCGCTTCGGCGCCAAGTGACCAATGACCAGACGGTCCCTGAACATACTGCGCACCACGCTCCTCGCCGTCGTCCTGACCCTCCTGCTGCTGGCCGGATACACCCAGACCGCCGTCTTTCGCGCCAACCTCCGCTCCGCCGCCTATGAACTGCTGCAAAGTTCGCTCAACGCCTCGGTCTATATCGGCGAGATCGAGGGGAACCTCTTCACCGGCCTGACCATCGATACCGTGATGATCTACGTGGACAACGCCCCGTTCGTGGAGGCGGGTCGCGTCGGCGTGCGGTACGACCTGCTGGACCTGCTGCGCGACCGCGTGACCGTTGATTCGGTGACGGTGGACAATCCCGTCGTCCATCTCATCCGCTGGAAGGACGGAAGCTGGAACACCGGCCACCTCGCCCCGCCCGATACGACGACGGACACGGTCCCTTCGCCGTGGACCATCGCCGCGGCCCGCGTGCGGCTCCGGAACGCGACGTTCCGGCTCATCGATTCCACCGGCGGATACGGCACGTCCGTCACCATCGACGGCGTCCGCGCTCTGAACTACTCGAATCTGCGCCTGACCGGCATCGAACTCGCCGGCAGCGCCGTCATCGCGCCGGGGCGCATCGAGGCGGTCATCGACAGCCTGTCGTTCAATGCCCCCGCGGAACGGTTCTCGCTCGAGCGTCTCTCCGCCCGGGTGCTGCTCGCCGGGGACACGGCGCGGGTGAACGGCCTCTCCGTCCGCACCGGCCGGTCGCGGCTCGACCTTTCCGCCGCGCTGACCGGCGTCGACGTTCTTCACGCCGGTTCTCTCGCATCGTTCGAGAAGGCGCAGACCGCGCTCGTCCTGCGGCCGTCGTCGGTCTCCTCCGTCGATCTGCAGACCTTCCTTCCGGCGCTGTACTTCCTGCGGGGGACGGTGGAGCTGGAAGGGGACGTCGCCGGCACGTTCGCGCAGATGAACGTCCGCTCCCTCACCGCCCGGTTCGGCGCGTCGGAGCTCCGCCTCTCCGGCACCGTCTCGAACATCCACGAACCCGACGAACTCCGGCTCAACGTCGTCTCCAAGCAGAGCGTCATCGATCCGCCGGACGTTCCGGCGCTCCTTCCGTACTACCGGATCCCGCGCTTCGCGAAACTGGGGACCCTCTCGCTCGACTTCCAGTACGTCGGCAAGCCGCTCGATTTCATGGTGGTCTCCACCGTGCGCTCCGCGGCCGGCACCGTGACGGTGGACGGCGAGATGCTCATCACCGAACAGCATCTCCATTATAAGGGACTGCTCGCCGGAACGGACGTGGACCTGGAGAAGGTGTTCGAGAACCGTGACCTCGCCTCCCGCATCAACACCCGCGCGTACATCGAAGGGGAGGGGACCTCCATCGCCGACCTGAACGCCGAAGCGCGGGTGGAGATCGATTCCTCACGCATCCGCGGCATCGACGTCTCGTCCGCGGGGCTGGCGCTCCGCGCGCAGGACCGGAAGGTCGACGCCGACCTGTCGCTCCGTTCCCCGGACGGCACGGCGGGCGCGTCGGTCTCGATGGATTTCCGCGCCGCGGAGCCCTCCTATGCGCTGACCGCGCGCGTGCGAGGACTCGATCTCGCTCCGATACTGCGGGACGACTATTATTCGTCACGCCTGTCGTTCGATCTTCACCGCACCGCCGCATCGTTCGATCCGCTGGACGCCGTCTCCGCCACGGACATCACGCTGCTCCCCTCGACGTTCCGCGACCATTCGCTCGACAGCGCCTCCCTGTCGTTCGCCGTGGCGCTCGACAGCGCCGGCATGCGCCGGCTGTCGCTCCGTTCCCCCGTCGGCGACGCGGAGCTGAGCGGACGGTTCACCTTCCCCGGATTCCTCGACGTGCTGCAGCAGGGGGTGGGGCACATCGTCCGGCTGTACGCCTACCAGCGGCAGGTGGTGGATTCCGGCTTCTCGCGGAGCGCCGACACGGTCTCCCGCCCCGTTC
>WBUG01000109.1 GCA_008933835.1 Bacteroidota bacterium
TCATGATGTGGAGGTAATTGTTCGTCATGTCATTCGTGACGACATCCATGTCACCATCGCCGTCGATATCCACGGCGACCAGGAATTGCGCGTTCGACTGGGGGAAGGTGAATGCAAAATCATTGCGTGTACCGAACGCACCGGAACCGTTGTTGATGAACACCGACATACCATACGCACTATTGTTCGCCACAACAAGGTCCATATCACCGTCACCGTCCACGTCCGCCGCACTGATATCGAAGGCATTCAAGGTCGTATAGGTCACAGCGGAAGCGAATGTGCCGTTCCCGTTGTTCAGCATCACCGACATGATGTTATAGAGCGAGGTCGTCGTCGCAATATCGATATCACCGTCCTTGTCCAGGTCGGCCATGACCGAATAATGATTGCCGCTGCCGCTCCCGTAGGCCGTATATGAAACGGGGGAGGTGAATTTATTGTAGCCGGAGGGGGCATCCACGGTGAAACTGTAGACGCGGGGACTGGCCATCGGTTCATTGCTTGCATTCTGCACACCGGTGGTCACCGAAACCGTGATGACCTCGCCTGCCATGAAGGAGGAGTCCGGATTGATCGTCACCGTATTACCGCTGACGGAGAATGCGGCGGTATAGAATCCGCGGTAATTCCCATACACTTTGATGTTATCGGCGATCAGCGTGGTATTGTTCATCGACTGATCGAATGTGACGGAGATGTCGGCGGAATCCGCGATACTGAGCCTGTTGGTGGCCGGCGAGGTCGATGAGACCGTCGGCGCCGCCGCATGAACGGCAACGCTCGACAGGATCAGCAGCCCGGCAAAAAGAGCGGTATGTAGAGAAAGACGCATGGAATCCCCCGATGGTGTGTTAGTGTTTTGAATGAAGCAATGTTTCCAATTCCGACAGATTGTCCTTCGACACGAATCCCCTCGCCCTCATCAGCTTCGCCTTCGTCCGGTACGCCGAGGTGTTATGACTGGTCACGAAGATGACGGCCGCCTCATGGTCGAGATGCATGATCGCTTCCGCCGCGGCGAAGCCGTTCATCCGTCCCAGCTGCACGTCCATCAGCAGCAGGTCCGGCCGTTCCGTCCCGTAGCGCCGCACCGCCTCCTCCCCGTCCGCACATTCGACGATGTGGACCGGACCCGGGGCCGCGCCGTTCACGACACTGCACAGCATCCTCCGCATCTCCGCGTGGTCCTCCACGATCATGATCTTCATCGGTCTCCGGGATTATTCACGGAACGAATATAAGAGTGCGGTGTCCGGAATGGAATGGAGAGAGTTGCCCAAACGCATGAGCAGTAGTACCTATGCGGAACGACGTGGAAGAAAGGGAGGGACGGTCAGATCAGGGAGGAGTGTTCCAGGGAGAACTTCAAGAGGGCGTGGGCGCCCGAGAGGCCGAGCTTGTCGCAGATGTTGTTGCGGTGGTTCTGAACGGTCTTCACGCTGATGCCGAGCGCGTCGGCGATCTGCTGGTTCGATTTCATGGCCGCGACGAGCTTCAGGACGTTCCGCTCCGCGGGGGTCAGTTTTCCGAGTCCGAGGGAATCGCCTCCCGGAACAGCGAGGCGGGAGTTACGGCGCACGAAGAAGTCCGAAATGGAGGGGCTCAGGTAGTACCGGCCTTCGGCGACGGCGCGCACGCATTGGATGACTTCGGTGATGGTGTTCTCCTTCAGGACGTACCCCTTCACCCCCAGGTCCATCGCCTTGTTGAAGACCGACTCCTCCTTGAACATGGTGAGGAAGACGAGCGCGGTGGGAAGCCCTTCGGCCTGCACGCGGCGGGCGACATCGAAACCGGTCATGCGGGGCATCTCCACGTCCAGCAGCGCCACCGCGGGTGCCTCGCTGCGGATGAACTGCAGCGCCTCTTCACCGTTCTCGGCCTCGAACACCTCAAGGTCCGGTGTCCCCTCGAGCACCTGGCGCAGCCCTTTGCGGACAAGGATATGGTCGTCGGCGATGATGATCTTCATGGCGTCATGTTCGCATGATGGGTACGGTGACGGTGACGGTGGTCCCGTCGCCGGGATGAGAACGGAGCGTTAATGTTCCGCCGAGGGCGTGGACCCGTTCCTCCATTCCGCGAAGGCCCATGCCGGGCCGGGCACGGGGAGCGTCGGCATCGAATCCGCGGCCGTCGTCCCAGAGCGTGGCGGTGACCGTCTCCTCCTCCCTCCGGACGATGAGGGAAGCGTGCGACGCGCCGGAATGGGTCAGGATGTTCTTGCTCCCCTCCTGAAGGATGCGGAAGAAATTGATCTCCTCCCCCGCCGGCAGGACGCCGTCGATATCGTCGATGTCCACGATCCAGTCGACGGCGGAGCCGGCCTGGAGCTGTTCGCCGAGCACGCGGAGCGTCTCGGTGAGACCGAAATCCTCCAGATGGACCGGACGCAGGTCATGGGAGATGGCGCGGATGTCATTGATGGACGAGAGGGCGCTCCCGGCGATCTCCCGCAATTCTTCGCGCAGCCGTTCTGGTCCGTGCGCGGCGCGGAGGGCGAGCTCCGCACGGTTCTTGATGACGAGGATCTGCTGGCCGATGCCGTCGTGCAGTTCCGCGGCGATGCGGCGCCGTTCCCGTTCCTGCGATTCGATGAGCCGGCGGGAGAACTGTTCCTGCCGCACCTTGTCCCGTTTCAGCTGCGCGATCCGGAAGAAGTACGCCGACGGACCGGCGACGAGGAAGGCGAGGCCGATGAGCGCGCGGAACCACCACGTCATCCAGAAGGGAGGCATGACGATGATGGCCATGGAGGCGCCGATCTCGTTCCAGATGCCGTCGTTGTTGCAGGCGATGACCCGGAAGCGGTACTCGCCGGGCGGTATCTGGGTGTAGAACGCGGAACGCCGCGGACCCGCCTCGGTCCACCGTTCGTCCAGTCCCTCCAGCCGGTAGCGGAAGCGGACCTTGTGCGGATCGGTGTAGCTGAGGGCCGTGTACCGTATCTCCAGGAAGGCGCTGTCGTGCGGCATCACGAGCGTGTCGGGGGCCGGATCGTGCAGTCCGCCGTTCACCGCCGCTTCGATGAAGACGGGGGGCGGAACGGTGTTCGTGGTGACGTCCCAGGTGGAGACCACGGTCACCCCCTCCACGGTGGGAACGAAGAGCCGGCCGCTTTCATCACGGGCGATGCTCGGCTGGAAACCGCCGTTGGTCTCGGCGGAACGCATCCCGTCGGCGGTGCCGTAGGAATAACTGCGGACCCGGTCCGTCATCCCGTCGCAGAACTCGTGTAGCCGCCGCTTCCGGTTGCGGAAGAGGCCGCGGTTGGACCCCATCCACAGGAATCCCTGCGGGTCCTCCACGATGTGTGAGACGATGTTGTCGAAGAGCCCGTCCTGCGCGGTGATGAAGAATGCCTTTCCGTCCTTGTACCGGATGAGGCCGTCACCGTACGAGCCGAGCCACAGGGTGCCGTCCGCATCGGGCAGAATGGCGCGGATGTACGGCTGGGTCGTCCGGCCGGGAGCGGTCTGCCCGTCCAGAAGGTCCACCGGGGCGATCTTCCCGTTCCGCAGCACGTTCAATCCTCCCGACGTCCCGATCCATAATGCCCCGGAGGCATCCTCGACGATGGTGCGGACATCGTTGTAGGAAAGCCCGTCCGCCGTACTGTAGCGCCGGAACCGTTCGCCGTCGTACCGGAAGAGTCCGTTGAGGCAGCCGATCCAGATAATCCCAC
>WBUG01000048.1 GCA_008933835.1 Bacteroidota bacterium
AGCGGGATGACACCGAAGAAGAGGCTCCGCAGTGCATCGCTCATCACACCGTCCAGCCGCTTGAGGTAGGCTTCCCGCTCCATGCCGAGCCGTTCCGCCCGTTCGGTAATCATCGCGCGGCCCGCTTCGCCGTACGGATACTCCATGCTCCACCGCATCAGCCCCAGACGGTAGCCGAAGAAGAAGAAGAAAATGTTGACGAAGACGAAGAGGGTGACCGGTTTCACGAAGCGGCGCTGCCGCCCGGCAAGGTACTCTGCCGTGAGGAGGCCGGGACGGAACAGGAGCGGACCGAGACTGCGGAGGAAACGGCCGTCGACACTGGTGAATTCCTTCGCGGCGTCACGGACGAACCGGCGGAGCGTCAGCGAATCCGGCGTGAAGCGCCGCTGTCCGCACGCCCCGCAATATTCTCCGGCGAGCGGAGTGCCGCAATTGGCGCAGGAATTGTCCGGAGGCGTGTGCATGAAAACAACATACGGAGTCCGGACGAATAAAAAAAGGTCCGGGGTGACCGGACCTTCGGGCGCCGCCGTGTGTCACGGCGCTTTGTAGACGGTGATGCCGTAGTGCGACCGGTCGTCCGGCGGATCGTCGTTCCAATCGTTGAACGCGTGCGAATCGTCGGTCTGGTAGTGCAGTTCATACTCCCCTTTTTCGAGGAACACTTCCCGGTCGTACAGCCGGTTCTTGCTGGAACCGCCGGCGTGCATCGTGGTGCGGTAGGTCATCTCCCACACGGTCTCGCCGTTCTTCGCGTTCTCGATCCATCCGTAGTCGGCCATCGTCCGGTCCACCCCTTCGCCGATGGCGTAGACGCGGTACCGTCCGCTCTTGTCGACCGTGAACTTCTGCCGGACGTGCTTCCCGTCGCGCACGCGGACGAGCTGCACGAGCACGTTCTCCCCCGCCGCCTCATCGAACGCCGCGACGTTCTTCATGGAAAAGTTCTCTCCCGCGCCCATCACGGTGATGCCGTAGGCATCGGCGTCGTACGGCTTGTCGTCGTTCCAGTCGTTGTACGCGTGCGAATCGTCGGTCTGGTAGTAGACGATGTAATCCCCCTTCGGCAGGGTGATGAACTCGTCCGCCAGACGGTTCTTGGAGGCGCCGCCGGCGTGTTCCGTCCGTTCCCCGCGCATCTCCCACACCCGCTCCCGGGTGCGGGCGTTGACGATCCAGCCGTAGTCCGCCATGCGGAACCGGTCGTCCTCGTACACCGGCTTCCCCATCACCCGGACGCGGAACGGTCCGGTCCCCTCGCCGAGGGCGTAGATGTGGAGCTGCGTCTCCTCCTTCAGCGTGAAGCCCGCCTGCCGGTACTCGTCGTCGCGGACCTTCACGAGCTGGACGATGACGTTCTTCCGTTCGCCGGAGCGTTCCGTCACCGAGACGGCGGAACGGTCCGCATCGTTCTTCGCGATGAGCGACACGCCGTAGTTGAACGGGTCGTACGGCGGGGAGGAGTTCCAGTCGTCGCGCGAATGCGAATCGTCGGTGACGAAGTTCAGCTCGTACGCCCCCTTCGCCAGACGAACCTCTTTCCGGAAGAGGAGGTTCTTGGAGGCTCCGCCGGCGTTCATCGTGTTGGCGAAGGTCATCTCCCACACCCGTTCGCGCGTCGCGCTGTTGGTGATCCATCCGTAGTCGAACATCTCCCCTTTCCCGCGTCCCTCGCCCACGGCGTACACGTCGAGCGTCACGTCGCGGCTCACGGTGAGGGTCTTCCGCACGTAGGCGCCGTCCCCCACGCCGGTGGCGGCGTACACGAGACCGGCGGGCTTCTTCGGCGCGTTGAAGGTCTTCACGGAGCCGTCGCGCCCCTTCGGGACGGAAAGGAAGATGCCCCACGTCTCCTTCGCCCGCCGCATGAAGGTGCGGTAGAGGTCCTTGTAGTCGTCGTCGAACCATCCGAGGAACTTCTCGACGAACTCGTTCCCCGTCCCCTTATCGCCGCTCCGGCGGTCGATGTTGTTGGAATAGAAACTGAGCCCTGAACTCTTCGCGAATCCGTGCGCCGCGAAGTACACTTCGTAGCTCCCCCGCTTCAGCGTCACTTCGTCCTCGGTCGTGCGTTCCTCTTCGCGCCCGGAGGTGTTGGACATGGACATCTCCCACACCACCTCGCGCGTGTCCGCGTCGATGATCCAGCCGTAGGCGTACATGTCGTTGCTGCCGGACTTGCGTCCGCGGTCGTTGTCCCACATGCTCTTGGTCCCGCCGCCGACGGCGTTGATGTGCACGGACAGGTCTTCGGTCAGGGTGAAGCCGAGTCCTTTGACCTCTTCAGCGGTGAAGTCCTTCAGTGAGATGATGTAGGAGCGGCCGTCCGGCGGAGGCTGCGGCGGCTGGTCTGCGCGGAGCAGGACGGGAGATGAGAGCATGACGATGGCGGCTGCGGCGATCGTCGTCCGGAACTGTCGTGTGGTCATAGAGGGTATCTCCTGGCTTGGGGCCTTTTTACCTCTACGATGTTGATTTATAAATAGTTGCGGGAATCCGACTCTATTATAGAAGGTCGAAAGAGAGGGTGGTATCGCCGAAATAAGGCGGAAATGGGTGGAAACGGGGTCTCTTCAGAGGTCCGCCGCTGCCGGTCGGAGCGTCGACGGTCAGATGACCTCGATGAGCTGCTGCGGGATCCAGCCCACCTTGCCGTCCGCGAGACGGATCTTCCGCCAGGTGTTGACGGCGTCAAGGACCTGCACTTTGAGGCCGCGGTGGATGACGAAGAGGTCGTTGCCCCCCTTGTCCGGCGCCGATTTGATGTTGGCGACGTCCGCCATCACCACGGCGTACTCGGTGGTGTTCTCGCGGTACGACTGCACGGTGTAGTTGGCGGCGCCGAAGAAGAGCAGCAGCGCGCACAGCATGCCGGAGAGGAGCAGGGCCCGCTTCCGCTCCACCGTGCCGGCGAAGAGGAAGAGGGAGAAGAGCGTGAGGGTGAGCAGGAACAGGACGTACATCAGCACCACCATCGTGTCGAGGGTGAAGAGGGTGAGGAGCGCGTCGGCCCAGGCGTAGAGGAAGAGCTCGGGCACCGCTTCCACCGTGTCCGTGAGCTGCTGATTGGCGAGCTGCAGGTTCACCAGCAGGTCCTCGTCGTTCGGCGCGAGGCGCTTCGCCCGCTCGTAGTTGAGGACGGCGTACTGGACGCGGCCGAGCTTGTAGTACGCGTTGCCGAGATTGTAGTAGACCTCGGCGCTGGACCAGCCGTTCCGCACGATGGACTCGTACTTTCCGGCGGCGGCCTCGTACTTCTGTTCGAGGTACAGACGGTTCGCCTCGTCGAACACCGACGCGAGCTGTTCCTCCTGCGCGGCGACCGGCAGTATGAGGAACACGTACAGCAGGAGCGTCCTCATCGCGTCACCTCCCGTTCCGCGGCGACGATGACGGCGCCCGCCGCGTCGTACATCCTCCGGCGCTCCTCCGCGGCCGACCCCCCCGGGGCGAAGCGGGCGAACTCGCACGCTTCGAGCAGCTCCTTGATGCGTCCGGTGAGCTCGTCCGACACGTTCTTCTCCTTCAGCGCCTGGGTGACGTTGTCGATGGAGAGTTCGGAGCGGTCGATGGCGAGCTTGTCGGAGACGTACTGCCACAGCGCGGCAGAGATCTCGGCGTAGAACGTGTCGCTCCGCTCGGAGGAGAGGAGCGCTTTCGCCGTCTGCAGCCGCTTCGCGGCCAGCTTCACGGCGCGGCGGGAGCGGAACGAGACGATGTCCGACATTGCGGTGATCTCCTGCTGCCGGTAGACGAGCAGGCCCGCGAAGGCGGCCAGGGGCACCAGCGTGAGCAGGAGCGCCGTGAGCGTGCCGACGAGCGGCTCGTCCGTGCGGCGCACATCGCCGATGGAGGTCTTGAGGAAGCGGATGTCCTCGTTCAGGAGCTTCACCCCCGAGCGGGCGACGGTGCCGGGACCGGCGGGCGCCTCGGCGCTCCCCGCCTCCACGTTCAGGTCGAACTCCTTCGTGCGGAGGGTGACGTACCGCTTCTGGCCGGCGTCGAAGTAGGTGAACGCCAGCGCGGGGATCCGCTTCTCGCCGGGGTACCGGGGGACGATGAGCCACTCGAAGGTCTTCGTGCCGCTGATGGCGGAACCGGTGCGCTGGATGCTCTCGTCGATCTTCGGTTCGTACCGCTCGAAGTCCGAGGGGAGGTCCAGTGACGGGGCCTCGAGGATCTTGACGTTGCCGGTGCCGCTGACCGTGGCCTTGAGGGAGACCGGTTCGTTCGTCTTGACGGAGCGCTTGGTCAGTTCGGCGCGCAGCGTGAACCGCCCCACGGCGCCGCGGAACGATTCGGGGACGTTGTCCGACGGCAGCGGCTGGACCGTGACCTTCAGCGGATCGTTCCGGAGGGGGACGTTCACCGTCTGCGTCATGCCGAAGAACGGATCGTTGAAGAACTGGTCGAAGATGTCGTTGGAACGGCGGCGCTGCTGCTGCACCTGCACCTGGCAGGTGACCTCCATCGGGTTGACGGTCAGCGCGCCGCTCTGCGTCGGGAAAAGGGCCATCCGTTTGAGGACGCCGACCTGGTACTGCTTGCCGTTGACCACCTCGTTGGTCATGCCGGTCTGCTGCGGCACCTCGAGGTCCTCGCCCCAGAAGCCGGTCATGGTGGGGAGCTTGTTGATGGTGTAGTTCACCACGCGGACGCGCGTGTAGATCTTGTACGTGACGGTGATCTGTTCGCCCTGATGGACGCGCGACCGGTCCACCTCGGCGCGGAGGAAGAGATTGTCCCCCACCTCCACCCCGGGGTCCGGCGCCTGCTGCGCCGTCTGGGGACGCTGATTGCCGGCCGCCTTGGCGACCGTCACCTCCACCGCGTTGGAACGGACCGCGGTTCCGCCCACCTCGATGGAGGCGGGGGCGATGGTGACCTTCCCCGGCTCGCGCGGCTGCAGGATGTAGCTGAAGGACTGCGACGACGAGACGGAGCCGTTGATGATCTGCATGCTGGTGGACTGGTTCGGCCCGGAGAGAACGAGGAAGCGCGACAGGTCCGGCGCTCGGAAGTTGCGCGCCGTCGCCCCGGAGGTGGTGACGGTGAACTCGAGCGTGAAGCGTTCGTCCGCCGCCACGGGGTTCTTGTCCACTGCCGCGGTGAACGAGGCGTCCTGCGCATGCACCGCCGTTCCGGCGACGCACGTCAGGAGGAGAGCGTACCACACGATATATGTCCGGCGGAGCGGGGTCATCTCACCAATCCTTGTCCACGTTGGCCCGGACGGGGGCCTTCTTCCGCACTTTCTTCTGGGTGTCCTTCTCGTCGTTCTTGATCGCTTCCAGGATGCGCTGCGCCTCCTTCTGCGACATCTGCTTCTGCTGTTGCTGTTGTTGCTGCTGTTTCTCCTGCTGCTGCTGTTTCTGTTCCTGCTGTTGTTGCTGCTGCTGGTCCTTCTTGTCCTGCTGCTTGTTCTTGTCCTGCTTCTGCTGTTGCTGCTGTTTCTGCTGCTCCTCCTTCAGTTTCCGGTACGCATAGGCGAGGTTGTAGCGGGCGTCCTCGTCCGACGGGTCGTGCTTCAGCGCCTGTTTGTACGCCTCGATGCTCTCCTTGTACTGGTTCGCCTCGAAGCGGGAGTTCCCCATATTATAGTAGAGCTTCGAGAGGAGCTTCGGGTCGGTCGTCCGGCCGATGGCCTGCTGGTACTGCTGCACCGCCTCGTCGAACCGCTGCTGCTTGTGGACGGTGTTGCCGAGGTTGTACTCCCCTTCGACGAGCCCTTTCTCCTTCTCGAGGGACTTCCGGTACTCCGCTTCCGCGTCCGAGTACTGCCGGTCGCCGTACAGCTCGTTGCCGTTCGCGATGAGCGAGCGGACCGACTGTCCGGACGCCGTGACGCACAGCAGCGCCGTCAACACCCACACGGTTCTCATGCTCCGTCCCCTTCTCCGCGCAGTCCGCGCAGCGGATTGTAGCGCGCGAGCCAGTGCGTCTTCCGGTCCGAGAGGACCGTCTCGAGCAGCAGCAGCGCGAGCGCAAATGCCAGAAAGTACTGAAACTTGTCGTCAAACTCCGTGAATTTCTTCACGCCGAACTCCCGTTTCTCCAGCGCGTTGATGTCGCGGTAGATGGCCTCCAGTTCGTCCTGCGTGTTGGTGGCCTGGTAGTAGCTCCCGCGTCCGATGGCGGCGATCTCCTGCAGCGACGCGTCGTCCAGCTTGGTGAGCACCACGTTCCCGGAACGGTCGCGCTTGAAGTCCGAGGGACGTCCCTCCGCGTCGTAGAGCGGGATGGGGGCCCCCTGCCGTGAGCCGAAGCCGACGGTGTAGATGCGCACCCCCTTCTCCGCCGCGAGCCTCGCCTGCTCGAGCGCGTCGCCCGCGTTGTTCTCGCCGTCGGTCATGATGACGAGCACCTTGGAGGTGGACTGCTCGAAGTCGAACGAGCGCATCGCCTGCGCGACGGCGGAACCGATGGCGGTGCCGGGATTGGGGACCGACTCGACGTTCACGACGTCCAGCAGCAGGTTCGCCGCCCCGTAGTCGATGGTGAGCGGGAACTGCGTGTACGCCTCGCCGGAGAAGACGATGACGCCGATACGGTCCCCCGCGAGCCGGTCGATGAGCCGCCGCACCTCGTACTTCGCCTTCTCCAGACGGTTCGGTTTGATGTCCTCCGCGAGCATCGACTTCGAGACGTCGATGGCGATGAAGAGGTCCAGCCCCTCCTGCTTCACCTCCTCCATCCGCACGCCGACCTGCGGATTGGCGAGTCCGATGACGAGCGACGCGTACGCGAGCAGGACGAGGAACGCCTTCACCGTCCGTTTGCGGCCGCTGTGCTCCTCCGCCATGCGCCGGAAGAGCGCGTCCGATGCGAAGCGCTGACGCGCCCGGGCGGCGAGGGAGCCGGCAGCGATGTACAGGGCCAGCAGCACCGGCAGCGCCAAGAGCAGGTAGAGCGAGTCCGGATGGGCGAAACGGAGCATTACGGCAGTTTCCTCAGCCAGGTCGTGGAGAGCGCGGCGTCGGCGGCGAGCAGCGCGAGGGCCGCCAGGACGAACGCGTAGAACAGTTCCGAGTACCGGCGGTACGAGCGGACCTCGATGCGGGTCTTCTCGAGCCGGTCGATCTCCTGATAGATGGCCTTCAGTTTCCGGTTGTCGGTGGCGCGGAAGTAGCGGCCGTCGGTCATCTCCGCCACCTGCTTCAGCACCTTCTCGTCGATCTCCACCGGCACCATCTGGTACCGCGTGCCGAAGGGGGTCTGCACCGGGTACGGCGCCTCGCCGATGGTGCCGACGCCGACGGTGTAGACGCGGATGCCGAACGACTGCGCGATCTGCGCCGCGGTGATGGGGTCGATCTCCCCGCGGTTGTTGACGCCGTCCGTGAGCAGGATGATGACCTTGCTTTTCGCCTTGCTGTCGCGCAGCCGGTTGATGCCCGTCGCGAGCCCCAGGCCGATGGCGGTGCCGTCCTCGATCATGCCGCTCTTGAGGGGACGGACGAGCTCCTTGAGCACGTCGTAGTCCACCGTGAGCGGGCACTGGGTGAAGCTCTCGCCGGAGAAGATGACCAGGCCGATGCGGTCGTTGGTGCGTCCGGTGACGAACTCCTGCGCCACCCCCTTCGCCGCCTCGAGGCGGTTCGGCTGGAAGTCCTCCGCGAGCATGCTGCCCGAGATGTCGAGCGCCAGCACGATGTCGATCCCCTCGGCGTACACGTTCTCCCCCTTCATCGCGGACTGCGGCCGGGCGAGCGCGACGATCACGAGCGCGACCGCGAGCATGCGGAGGACGAACGGCAGATGGCGCAGCCGTTCGCGCATGCTGTAGCGCACGTCGCCGAACGGCTGGAGCGTGGAGTAGCGCACGCCGCTCTCCTTCCGGACGAGCCGGAAGTAGTACCACGCCGACACGGCGGGGACGAGCAGCAGCAGGAAGAGCGCCTCCGGGTTCGCGAACGAGAACTCAGCCATGCGCCGCTCCTCCCTGGTCCGGCGGTGCGGGGGCCGCCGCCGGCCGGGTCGCCTCCACGATGGAGCGCGCCTCCGGAACGACCGACTCGTTCTCCGCGGCCGAGGGATGATGCTTCGCGAACTTCACGAGGTCCGCACCGGTGAGGAACCGTTCCACGGCGAGCGTGGTCTCGCGCGGCAGTGCGCAGCGTTCCAGCTGCCGCATCACTTCGCCGGAGGTCATCTCCAGCGCCATGATGCCGTAGCGCTGTTCGAAGTACCGGCGGACGATCTCTGTCGCTTCGCTGTAGAACGCCTTGTATTCCCCCTGCCGCCAGAGCCCCTTCGCCTCCAGTTCGTCGAGCTTGATCATCGCGAGCACGTCCGGCGGGATGACCGGCACCGGTTCGGACGCGGGCGCGGAACCGGACCTTCTTCGCTTCCACAGCCGGTATCCGCCGTACGCCGCTCCCGCGAGCAGCAGCACGAGCGCCGCGTAGAGCGCGATCTCCTCCGCCGACATCGGCACGGTAAGCTGCGGCTTCAGGTCGCGGATGGAGGAGGTGGTGTCGATCTCCACGGAACGGACCTCGACGGGAACGGGCGCGGAGGCAGCGGAACCGGTGCGGCCGGAGGGGTCCGTGAACGGCACGGCGACGGAGGGAATGACGTGCCGTCCTTCGGCGTACTGCGCGATGAGCAGCCGCTTGGTGAGGGTCACGACCCCTCCTTCGTCCGTCCGCAGGAGCGAATCCTGCGCGATGATGTCGAAGGAACCGAGCGTGTCCTTGAACGCCGGAACACGGACGGAGTGGTCCGCCGGGTGCGTGACGACGACGGAGACGCCGAACGGTCCTCCCAGTTCGACCGATGACGAATCGGCGGTGAGGGTGATCTGCTGGGCGGCGAGCGGCGCCGCGGCGACGAGCAGCAGAACGGCGGTGAGGAGCCGGCGGTTCATATCCGGCTCTCCCGCATCTTGAAGAAGTCCACGAGCGGACGGATGTACGGCTTGTCCACCTCGATGGCGATCCGGTCCACCTTGGTGGAGAGGAAGGTCCGTTTGAGCGTCTCTTCGTGCGAACGCCACCAGGCGGCGAAGGAGCGGCGGATGTTCGCGTCCGACGTGTCGATCCACCGTTCGGCGCCGCTCTCCGCGTCGCGCAACTTCATCAGTCCCACCGCCGGCATCTCGCGCTCCCGCGGGTCCGTGAGGGTGACGGCGATGACGTCGTGCCGTTTACCGACGATGCGGAGCGCCTTCTGGAAGTCGCGGCCGATGAAGTCCGACACCACGAAGGCGATGGAGCGCTTCTTGGTGACGGAGTTGAGGTACTCCAGCGCGCCGCCGATGTCCGTGCCGGTCCCCTCCGGTTCATGGGAGAGCAGTTCGCGCACCAGCCGGAGGATGTGCGACTTCCCCTTCTTGGGGGCGATGTACTTCTCCACGGTGTCCGAGAAGAGGACCATCCCCACCTTGTCGTTGTTGCGGATGGCGGAGAAGGCGAGCACCGCGCAGATTTCGGTGGCGACCTCCATCTTGGTGGCCGCGGCGGTGCCGAACGAGCCGGAGCGGCTGACGTCCACGACGAGCATCACCGTCAGTTCCCGCTCCTCCTCGAAGATCTTGACGAAGGGTTTGTTGTTGCGGGCGGTGACGTTCCAGTCGATCTGCCGGATGTCGTCGCCGTACTGGTACTCGCGCACTTCGGAGAACTCCATTCCGCGTCCCTTGAAGACGGAATGGTACTCTCCGGAGAAGACCTGATTGACCATGCCGCGGGTCTTGATCTCCACCTGGCGTACGCGTTTGAGCAGTTCGGCGGTCGTCATTGTACGGGAAGCACCGACAAAGTTATTAATTAATAAATGTTCAAATGTTCAAATTCATCACGGTACTTCGACGGCGTTCAGGATCTCCTGCACGATGGTCTCGGAGGTGACCTCCTCCGCTTCGGCCTCGTAGGTGACGCCGATGCGGTGGCGCATCACGTCCAGACAGACGGCGCGCACGTCCTCCGGGATGACGTAGCCGCGGCGTTTGATGAAGGCGTACGCCTTCGACGCCAGGGCGAGCGAGATGGAGGCGCGGGGGGAGGCGCCGTAGCTGACGAGGTTCGCCAGCTTGGGGAGTCCCGCCCCCTTCGGATCGCGCGACGCGAAGACGATGTCGAGGATGTACCGTTCGATCTTCTCGTCCATGTACAGCTCCTGCAGCGAGGCGCGGGCCTTCATGATCTCCTTCGGCGAGACGACCGCCTTCACGGCGGCGGGAGCGCCGGCGACGTTCTGCCGCATGATGAGGAGCTCCTCCTCCTTCGACGGATAGCCGATGGTGACCTTGAGCATGAAGCGGTCCACCTGCGCTTCGGGGAGCGGGTAGGTCCCCTCCTGTTCGATGGGATTCTGCGTGGCGAGCACGAGGAACGGTTCGTCCAGTTTGTACGTCTCCTCGCCGATGGTCACCTGCCGTTCCTGCATCGCCTCGAGGAGCGCGCTCTGCACCTTGGCGGGGGAGCGGTTGATCTCGTCCGCCAGGATGAAGTTGGCGAAGATGGGTCCCTTCTTCGTCTTGAACTTCCCCTCTTTCTGGTCGTAGATGAGCGTGCCCACGAGGTCCGCCGGGAGGAGGTCCGGGGTGAACTGGATGCGCTGGAACCGCGCGTCGACGGCGCCGGCCAGGGTCTTGATGGCGAGGGTCTTGGCGAGACCCGGCACCCCTTCGAGCAGGATGTGCCCGTTGGCGAGCAGACCGATGAGCAGCCGCTCGACCATCGTCTTCTGTCCGACGATGACCTTGTTGATCTCCATCGTGAGGAGGTCGACGAAGGCGCTCTCCTTCTGGATCTTCTCGTTGATGGCTTTGATGTCGTGGCTCATGGAACTCCTCCTTGTGAACACGGCGATGTCAGACACCTCGCGGAATGCCGCCGTGCGGTTCCGGGTGATGACCGGAGCCGTCGGCGAAGTGTCTGACATCGGGATTGGCGGAACGCCGGAATTGTCGAACGGTTAGACGGTGGAAAAATAAAGAATGTTCCGGTGAAAATGAAGGCGGGGCTGTGAAATATTGGAAATATTTCGTACAATCATCATGAAAACGAAAGGAGCGCGCATGAAACATGTTGTCATGGCCGCGATGGCCCTGCTGCTGGCCGCCGGCTGCGGAGAGAAGAAGGCGGACGCCGAGAAGCTCAACCACGCCAACGCCCTGGTGAACACCGGGCAGTACGACGAGGGTCTGACCCAGCTCGAAGAGATGTTCAAGAGCACACCGGACGACATCGCCCTGCGGCAGTCGCTCGTCTCGGCCCACATGAAGACCGGAAACTTCTTCATGTTCAACGACACCCTCTCGCCGAAGGTGAAGTATCCGAAGGCGCTGCATCACTACCGGGCGGTGCTGAAGCTGGCCCCGGAGCATGCGGACGCGAAGGCGAACGCGGACCAGATCGTCGAGATCTACGCGATGATGGGACGGCCGGTTCCCGAAGTGTGATCCCGAACGTACCGGGAGCAAAAAAAATGACGAGCGCCGCTCGTCATTTTTTTTGTACGGTCCGTGCCGGGAGGCTCACTTCACCTTCGCCAGCGCCTCCTTCAGGAAGTCGATCTTCTTCACCGGCGTCGGGTCCACCCCGTTGAGCATCGCCAGGTAGAAGCTCAGCCAGTCCGCCAGCACCAGCAGCGAGAACATGCGCGCCAGCAGCGAGCGGCCGCGGGAGCGGACCTCGGTGACGCCCGCCGCCATGGGGGCGATGATGCCCTTGGTGACCTCCATGCGGAGCTGCACGCGCGGATGGTCCTCCTCGTCCCGCAGCATCACCACGTGCATCTCCTTCATCAGTCCCTGCAGCACCTCCCATCCGACGATCTCGTTGTGGTTCAGTTCCGGGAAGACGTGGCCGAAGGCGAGCGTCTTGGCGTTCTCGGTGATCTGACCGCGCCAGCGCACGTTGACGGTGTCGAACCGTTCCGGTCCGGAGTAGATGAGCGGGAGGCGTCCGTGCAGCGTGCGCGCCAGCGCGAGCGCGGCGTTCCCCGGCGCGTCGTGGTCCGCGTACTCCGCGGCCAGCGTGCGGAGGAGCGCGAGGGTCTCATGGACGGCCTTCGTCTGGTCCTTCACGAAGCCGAGCCGGCTCACCGCGAGGAGCATCGGGAAGAACGAGTAGCCGAGCGCCGCGCGCGGCGGAAGTCCGCCCGGAATGACGATGACCGGATGCCGGTAGCGCTTCGCCATCCGCAGCACGGCGCCGCCGGAGGTGATGCAGAGGACCTGCGCCTTGCGCTTGACCGCTTCGCGGTACGACGCGACGGTCTCTTCGGTGTTGCCGGAGTAGCTGGAGACGATGACGAGCGTGTCGGGACCGACGAACGCCGGGAAGCGGTAGTGGCGGTTGACGAAGACCGGGACGCGGCACGTGCCGGCGAGGTACGCGCGGAGCAGGTCGCCGCCGATGGCGGAACCGCCGAGGCCGCTCACGACGATGGCGCGCACCTTCTTCGCGTTGAGGCGGACGGCAACGGCGCGGCCGATGGCGACCGCCTCTTCGGCCTGTTTCGGGAAGTTGAGGATGAGGTCCCGCATGCCGCGGGGATCATGGGTGGCGATGGTTCGGTTCACGGTGTCGAAACGTTGATGGTGGTTGAATGGGAACGGGGGAACGGCGGCGGCCGCGTCACTCCAGCAGGAGTTCGGGCACCATGGAGTGGAGGTTCACCCGCAGGAAGTCCTTGATGTCCTCTTCGGTCTTCATCTCGAGCACGTGCCGCGCGATCTCCTCCGTCTCGCGGTACGAGACCGAGCGGATGATCTTCTTGATCTCGGGAAGGACGACGGGAGCGACGCTGAACTCGTCCAGCCCGAGCCCGAGCAGGAGCAGCGTGGCGACCGGGTCCCCCGCCATCTCGCCGCACATGCTCACGGGACGGCCGTGCCGGTGCCCCTCCTTGATGATGTGGTGGATGGTCTTGATGACCGCCGGATGGAACTCCTGGTAGAGGGAGGAGACGGTCTCGTTGCCGCGGTCCACCGCGATGAGGTACTGGATGAGGTCGTTCGTGCCGATGCTGAGGAAGTCCACCTCCTGCGCGATGTCTCCCGCCAGCACGGCGGCGGCGGGGACCTCGATCATGACGCCGAGCTTCACCGTCTCGTCGAACGGCGTCCCTTCGGCGCGCAGTTCCTCCTTCGCCGCGGCGATGTGCTCCTTGGCGCGGCGGATCTCCTTGATGCCGGAGATCATCGGGAGCATGATGCCGACGTCGCCGTGCGCGCTGGCGCGCAGCATGGCGCGGAGCTGGGTGCGGAAGACCTCCGGCTTGTCCAGCGAGATGCGGATGCCGCGCCAGCCGAGGAACGGGTTCTCCTCTTCGTGCGTCTCGGCCACGACCTTGTCGCCGCCGATGTCCAGGGTGCGCATCACCACCTTGTAGGGCTTCGCCTTCTCGACGATGGTCTTGTACTCCTGATACTGCGCCTGCTCGGACGGATAGCCGTCGGAGCGGAGGAAGATCCCTTCGGTGCGGTAGAGGCCGATGCCGTGCGCCCCCTGCTGGCTGAGGTAGCGGAACTCCTGCGAGAACTCGATGTTGCCCGAAAGCCGGACGTCCTTGCCGTCCGTCGTCTGCGCGGAGAGGTCGCGGATCTGCACGAGCCGTTCCTCGAACTGGCGGTGCTCGCGTTTCTTCTTGTTGAGGCGGGACACCGTTTCGCGCGTCGGATGCACGACCACGGTCCCGGCGTACCCGTCCACCAGCACCCAGTCACCCTGCTGCACGTGCTTGGTGACCTCCTTCAGTCCGACGACGGAGGGGATCTTGAGGGAGCGCGACAGGAGCGCGGCGTGCGAGGTGGTCCCCCCCATGTCCGTGGCGTACGCCAGCACGTCGTTGCGGCTGAAGAGCACGGTGTCCGCGGGGGTGAGCAGTTCGGAGATGACGATGGACTTGCTGTCGAACCGGGAGATGAGGCGGTCCTGCTGGATGTTGCGGATGAGGCGGTTCTTGACATCCTCCACGTCGTGCGCCCGTTCGCGCATGTACTCGTCGGGGGACTTGAGCATCATCTGCTGGTACTTGGAGATCTCCTTGTGCACGATGGATTCGGCGCTCTTCAGTTCCTTCCGGATGCGCCGGCGCACCGCGTCGAACAGCACGGTGTCCATCAGGATCATGATCTGCGCTTCGAAGATCTTCGCTTTCTGGCTGCCGACCTTCTCCTCGGTGAAGCGGAGGATCTTCTGCAGCTCCTTTTCGGAGCGTTCGACCGCCCCTTCCATCCGGGCGATCTCCTGCTCCGCCTCGTCGGCGGTGACGGCGCGCTCCTCGATGCGGGGCGTGTGCTTGGTGAAGACGTACGCGCGGCCGTAGACGATGCCGGGCGATGCGGCGATGCCGTGCAGGGTGATCTCGTTCCGTTCGTCGGTCATACTTCGTCGAACCCCCGTTCGATGAGCCCGGCCACGTCCGCCGCCGCCGGCCCCTCGTCCTCCCCGTCGAACCGGAGGAGCAGTGTGGAACCCTGCTCCGCGGCGAGCGTCATGACGCCGATGATGCTCTTGCCGTTGATCTCGTACCCGTCCTTGACGATGACGAACTCGCAGCGGTACTTCGCCGCGAGCTTCACCAGGGCGGCGGCGGGCCGCGTGTGGAGGCCCGCCCTGTTCGTGATGGTCACTTCCCGTTCGATCATGCCGTGCGCGTGTCCGGTGTCAGTGGTTTCGGTTCAGCACCATGTCCGCGAACCAGAAGAGCATGGTGCGCGCCGGCGTGTCGCGCAGTTTCTGCAGATGGAGGCTCGCCTGACGGATGTCGCGGTCGATCCACTGCTTCGCCGTTTCGATGACGCCGGTCCGTTCGTAGATCTCCTTCACCAGCGGAACGTGTTTCGGGGTGATGCCCCGCTTCTCGATGACCGCGCGGAGCACCCGCCGGTCCTTCCCCGCCGCCCGCTCGTACGCCTGGAGCAGCAGGAAGGTCTTTTTCCCCTCGAGGATGTCGCCGCCGGTCCGCTTCCCGAACTCCTTCTCGTCCGCCGTGATGTCCAGCAGGTCGTCCTGCACCTGGAATGCGCGCCCCAGGCTCGTGCCGAAGGAGCGCAGCGCGCGCACTTCGCGTTCCGTGCCGCCGCCGATGAGCGCGCCGATCTCGGTCGAGACGGAGAAGAGCTTTCCGGTCTTCTTCGCGATCATCAGCAGGTAGTCGTTGAGCGACACGTCCCTGAGGGTCTCGAACTCCTTGTCGTACGCCTGTCCCTCGCACACCTCCACGATCCCCTCCGTGAACACGTCCGCCACGTGCGCGATGGCGCGCGAGCGGGTGCGGAGCAGCTCGCGGTACGCCGCCGCCACGAGCACGTCGCCGGCGAGGATGGCCACGTTGTCGTCCCAGCGCATGTGCACCGTCGCCCGGCCGCGGCGCGACGGGGCGTTGTCCATGATGTCGTCGTGCACCAGGGTGAAGTTGTGCAGGATCTCGATGGCGACGGCGGCGGGCACCGCCTGGTTCGCGGCACCGCCCACCGCCTCGCAGGAGAGGAGGATGAGCAGCGGACGGATGCGCTTGCCGCTGGCCGCGAGCACGTAGCGGGTCGGGTCATAGAGCGACACCGGCTCCGACTTCCGCAGGGCGGAGGCGAGCTTCGCATCGATGACGGTGCGGTAGCGCTGATATCGCTTTTCGAACTGGTTCATGGATCGACGGTCGGTCGTTGGATGATGCGCCGGGTGCCGCGCAGGGCGGCGACGGTCGGCGTTCCGAGCAGGAACATGATCCCGCGCAGGCCGCGCTTCCAGGATGAGAGCTCCTGCGAGAGCGCCTTCGGTCCACGCTCCATCAGCACGGTGAGCAGCGGACGGGCGGAGGCGAACAGGTCCGCCCCGAGGGCGACCGCTTTCGCGCCGTCCATCGGACCGGCGATGCCGCCGGAACCGATGATGGTGAGCCGCGGCAGCCGGTCGCGCAGCTTCGCGGCGCCGATGACGGCGTCCGCGGTGGGAATGCCCCAGTCCCAGAACGGGTTCTGCGCCGTTTCGGCGTTCGATCCCCCTCCGCGGAGGATCTCCACGCCGGCCCAGGAGGTTCCCCCCGCTCCGGCGACATCTATAATAGAGACTCCCGCGTCGATGAGCCGCAGGGCCACGTCCGGTGCGATGCCCGCGCCGATCTCCTTCACGATGACCGGGACCGGGAGTTCCTTCACCAGCCGTTCGACGGCGGCGAGCACGCCGCGGAAATGGGTCTTCCCTTCGGGCTGCAGGAACTCTTGCAGCGGATTGAGATGCACCGCGAACCCGTCCGCGCGGATCATCTCGGCCAGACGCAGCACCGGCGACAGGTCCTTCATCCTCGCGAGCTCCGGCGCACCGATGTTGCCGACGAGCGGAACGGTGGGCGCCCCCGCGCGCGCCGCGGTGTACGAGGCGTGGAACGTCGTGTCCTCCATCGCCTGCCGCTGGCTCCCCACCCCCATCGCGATGCGGTGCTCTTCGCACGCTTCGGCGAGACGCCGGTTGATGCGCTCCGCTTCGCGGTATCCTCCGGTCATGCACGACACCATCAGCGGCATCGCGAGCGGTCTGCCGAGGAACTCCGTGCCGGTGTCCACCTCGTCCAGATCGATCTCGGGCAGCGCGTTGTGCACGAACTCCCAGCGGTCGAAACCGTTGGTCTTGCTCCGGAACGCGACGTCCTCACGCACGGTGAGACGCACATGGTCCCGTTTGCGTGACGATGTCGTGCGTCGTTTCATCGGAAAAAAGTATAGACAAATAATGGAGAAGAAGCAACCGCACCGCTACCGCGCCCGCCGGCGGCGCAGGTACTCCACCGGCCGCAGCGCCGTCACCGCGCTCACCGCTCCCTTGAACACGATCTCGCCGGCGATGATGGAGGCGACCTCGATGTCCGGATAGACGCCGGCGAAGGCGATGAGGTTGAAGAGCAGACTGTCCAGCGGGATGCTCACCGCGTTGCTCTTCAGCACGCGCATCCCCCACGCGTCGGCAATGTAATGCTGGTAGATCTCGGTGTCCGCCGTCTCGGCCAGCACGATGGCGATGAACGATGCGGCTATGATGCGCCATTCCACCGCCCCCGCCATCGTCACCGCCAGATTGCAGAGGGCGGCGACGGCGATCATCACGTACACGTTGCGCCGGCCGAGCGTGTTGTGCACCCGGTCCCGCTGCGTGAAGGTGATGCCGAAGATGAACGTGGCGACCGAGACCTGTCCGAAGACCGGGAAGTGCACGAACCAGGTGGCGGTCAGATTGGCGGCCAGTGTGGCGAGGATATAGACGGCGGCGCTGAACATGGAGGGGAAAAATACGCAATGTTTTGGAATGTTTTGATATCGGTTTTTTCTTTATATTGACCATGTATCGGGAAGTAGCTCAGCCCGGCTAGAGCACTTGCTTTGGGAGCAAGACGTCGCAGGTTCGAATCCTGTCTTCCCGACCCACCGAAGGCCGTGCCGGCAACCGCCGCACGGCCTTCCCGTTTCTCCCCCGTCCGCCTCCGCCGGACCTTTAAGCCAATTCTATTGCGGGTGCATCTTTGACGGCGTCCGAATTTTCAGTAATTTTCGCCATCTTTGTATGGAACGCACCTCCGTCCTATCCTTGTCGCTGCAGCAGCGCATCTTCATCGCGGTCGGCCTGTTCGCCATCCTCACGCTCGGCGTGATGTGGGTCCTCGTCCGGCCGTCGTACGAGCGGAGCGTCATCGACGAACGGACCACCGTCGTGCAGCAGGTGCAGCAGTATGCCGTGCAGCGCGCGGACGAGCTCTTCACCGGCTGGACCACCGTCACCCGCTACCTCGCCCACCAGGCCGAGACCGCTCCGGAACATCTGGACGTGGCGATGCAGCAGAACATCGCCCTGCGTCCCGACATCCTGCAGATCACCATCACGTCACCCTCCGTCACGGAGGAGCTCGTCGTCACCAACGCCGAACACCGCGGTTTCGACTACCGTCCGCCGGACGACGGTTGGCGCCCGTACCCGGGCGACACCGCCGCCGCCGTGCAGCTCCACCGCGACGCCGCCCGGAACAAGCTCTTCTTCTCCGCCCGCCGCTCGTTCACGGCGGACGGCCGCACGTACACGGTGACCACCGTGGCGGACGCCGCCGAAGCCGCCGCCGCGTTCACCGACATCCCCATCGACGGCGGTATCGCGAGCCTGGTGCACGACGGACCCCGCATCATCGTCGGACCGCCGGTGACGCTGGACAGCGCGTCGCTCTCCGCTCCGGCCAACGCCAGCGTCCTGCGTCCGGTGACGATGCTCGGCGAACCGTGGTTCATGCTCACCGCGCGCCTCGCCTCGGCCCCGTACACCTCCACCGTGCTCATCCCCGAAGCGCTCTTCCTCGCGCCGGTGCACCGCCTCTTCTACTTCAGCGCCGCCCTCGTGCTCGGTCTGGTGCTCATCGTCATCGTGCTCGGCTGGGTGGTGTCGTACCAGATCAGCCGTCCGGTGACGCGGCTCGTGGAAGAGGTGGAGCGGCTCAGCACGCTCGATTTCTCGCGGCCCATCGCCCCGGTGGCGCTGGCGGACATCGCCACCATCGGCACCACCATCGAATCGATGCGGCAGGTGCTCGAGCGCTACCAGCGCATCAACGTGGAGAAGATCATCTTCGAGGAGTGGAAGAACCGCTTCCTCCTCTCGCACAGCCAGGACATGATCGCGCTGACGAACCCGGACGGCACGTTCCTCTTCCAGAACGACCGTTTCGCCGAACTCCGCGCCGAACTGGCCGCCACCGCCCCGTGCGGGGCGAAGGACGACCTGCTCATCCATCCCTCCGTGGCGCGCTCCAAGGAGTCGTCGTCCGACGAGACGAGCGGCGCGTTCCACATCCGCATCCGGCAGGCGGAACTGAAGGCGGAGCGCGACGGGAAGCATCCGCGCTTCCTCCGCTTCCACGACGTCACCATCATGCGCGGCGCGGAGAACCTCGGCTCGCTCCTCACGGTGCACGACCTGACGAACGAACGGCTCATCGACCAGATGAAGACCGACATGATGAACGTCATCGCCCACGAACTGCGCAACCCCCTCAACAGCGTCATCGGCTTCGCGGAGCTCATCCTGGAGGAGGACGAGGTCTCGCGCGAGGAGCTCGAGAAGTACCTCGGCATCATCAAGGCGAGCGGCACCACCATGAACAAGCTCATCACGCGCTTCCTCGACGTGCAGCGGCTCGAGTCCGGCACCGCGGAGTACCCGAAGGAACGCGTCGACCTCGCCGAGATCGTCCGCATGCTCGTCCTCTCCCAGAAGCCCGTGCTCCGCGAAAAGTCGCTCGACGTGCGCGTGAGCGTGGCGGAGCACCTTCCGGCCGTGCACGCCTCGCACGACCTGATGCGCGAGGCGGTGCTCAACCTGCTCTCGAACGCCATCAAGTACGGCGACCCCGGCCGCACCATCGAGATCGACCTGCGCAACGGCGGACCGGAGGTCGTCCTGAGCATCACGGACCACGGTTACGGCATCCCGGCCGAGGACCAGGAACGGCTCTTCTCGAAGTTCTACCGCGTCACCTCCAACCGGAAGGCCCACCGGCAGATCGGCACCGGACTGGGACTGGCGCACGTGAAGGAAGTGATGAAGTACCACGGCGGCGACGTGCACCTCGAGTCGTCCCCCGAGATCGGCTGCCGCTTCACCCTCACCATTCCCGTGGAGCACCGCGGATGAAGGCCGCCGTCCTGCTGCTCTCGCTCCTCATCGTTCCCTCCGCCTCCGCGCAGAAGAAGAAGGGGCCGCTCTTCATCCCGTCCGACCAGGTGTACTCGGCCGCCCGCACGCTCGCCGGCGATTCCGCCTCCTGGCCCGTCGTGGTGGCGCTCGCGGAACGGGACGCGGAACGCAACGGCTTCCTCCTTCCCGCCGCCGCGCAGCCCCGCCTGGCGGAACTGGCGAAGATGCACGCGGACATGCGCCTCGGCCGCCGCTTCTTCGCCAATCTGCTCAAGGCCGGCGCCCGCGTCTTCGCGCCGGAACGGATGAACGCCGCCGCCGCGCTCTCCGCGGAGTTCGACCGACAGGTGCGCGACGGCTCGCTCGACGGCGCGCTCCGCGCCGGCGCCCGTTTCCTCACGGCGGTGGACGACGTGGCGAAGGAGGTCGAAGAGGAACGGCGCGAGGACGTCGATGCGCTCGTCGCCAAACGGCAGGGGGAGGTGTCGAAACGGAAGGGTCTCCTCGGCCGGTGGGACGAGGCACGGCTCGGGGACCTGCTCAAACGCTCGGACGGCGTCCGGACCGGCGAGGCGAGCTTCGCCCAGCTCTCGTTCACCGACGGCGTGGACGTGATGGTGGACCCGAACTCGACGCTGCTCATCCGCGAGTCGACGATGGACCGGCTGGACCGTTCCATCCGGCGCGACATCGCGCTGGTCCGCGGCGGACTCCTCGCCACCCTCACCGCCGGCGCGAAGGAGCGCAACGACCTCCGCCTGCAGGCCGGCTCCTCCCGTTCCGAAGTCCGCTCCGGAAAGTTCTGGGCCAGTGCCGTCGAGGAACGGCGCGTCCGACTCTCCAACTACGACGGCACGATGAAGGTCTCCGCCACCGGCGCCGCCGTGCAGCTCGGCGCCAACGAAGGGACCGTGGTGGAACAGGGGCGTCCTCCCATGACGCCGGTCCGCCTCCTCCCCCCGCCGGAACTCCTCTGGCCCCGCATCGACAGCACCGTCTATACGCCGGAACTTCCGCTGGCGTGGCGCCCCGTTCCCGGCGCGAAGGGATACCGCGTGGAGCTCTCTGCCGCGAAGGATTTCACCGCCGACCCGCACACCGCCGCGGTCAGCGCCCCCGCCTACCGGCTGCAGAACCTGAAGCTCGGCCTCCTCTACGCCCGCGTGACGGCCGTGGACGCGCTCGGCCTCCGCGGGATGGAAAGTCCCGTCTATACCATCGTCCGTGTGGAGGACAAACTTCCCCCCGCCATCCACGTGAACGGTTGGGAAACCGACAGAAAATATACGATATTACCCGCCGTCACCATCGGCGGCACGACCGAGCCGGACGCGCAGTTCAGCGCCGACGGACGGGCCGTGCCGGTGGCTCCGGACGGTTCGTTCACGTTGACCGTTCCGGTCGGACGCTCCGAACGGCAGGTGCGCCTCCGCGCGGCGGACCGTTCCGGCAACGCGCGCGAACGCCTCCTCTCGGTGATGCCGATGGACACCGCGGTCGTGATGGCGGTGGAATGGAACGCTCCGCTGGACGAGGGAGTGCTCCGTCCCGCCACCGTCGAGATCGCCGGTCGCGGACGTTCGTATCCGTCGGTGCGCATCACCGCCGTCCACGGCGACCAGACCGCCGAAGCGCGGACCGACGCGCAGGGACACTGGGCCCTGTCGCTGCGCCGCATCGCCGGACTTTCGCTCACGCTCACGTTCGAATCGCTCACGGACAACGCCGTCATCGGCACCCGTACCCTGCAGGTGGAATGAAGTTCCTGACCCACATCATCGCCGCACTGTCGTTCGTCACGCTCCTCCGTGCGCAGGAGATCCTCCCCTCCGTCTCCGGCCGCGGCGCGAACGTCCGCGAAACGGGCGACGCCGTGCGTCAGCACGATTTCTGGCTCCGTCCCGCACCGGACGCGCGCACCGCACAGGCGGCGCTGTTCGATGCCGGACTCGGCGGCGTGGCGGACATCGTCACCGGTCCGGCGGACACCCGCACGGTCTTCGAACTCTTCCCCTTCGACGCGCTCTACCGGTACGAGAACGGCGTCCTCACACCGGCCCCCGCCTCCGCCGTACGGCCGGAGGCGGCGCTCACCGCGCTCGCCGAACCGCAGTTCGTCAACCGCTGGTTCTCTTTCGCGCCGCTCGCCCCGTCCCGTAACGGCTGGGTGCTCCGCGTACGGACCACCGGCGGGAACGACGTCAACACCTTCCAGGTGCAGGTGACCGACACCGCCTCGACCGCCGCCGTGCGGAGCGACTGGTCCGTGCTCGCGGTGGACCTCTCCATCGCCCTCGTGCGCCTCGGTTCCGTCTCCGAAGTGCAGATCCGTCCGTACGGCGCGTTCCCGTCCGCTCTCACCGTCGCCGGCGCGGAGGATTCCGACGTGGGGGTGCGCGACGAGTACGGCGCCTTCTCCACCCTGCCCGCCCGGCGCGAGTTCTTCGCCCCCGGCCCCGACGGGATGAAGAACTCGTACGGCCTGGTCATCGGGAGTCCCACGCAGCGCATCAACAATCTGACCGTGCGCGGAACGAACGGACCGGTGCTGTGGGAACTGAAGCCGGCCGTGGTCCGCCGTCCGGTGAAGCCGCCGCTCACCGCGCTGCAACTCCCCGGTTCCTCTTGTTCCTCCGTCACGTTCGCCCTCTCCGAGGAGACGAAACGCAACGCGCCGGGCGCCGCGCCGGTCTGGCTCTATAATAAGAAACGGTACGAAGGCGACTCGGTGCAGATCGACTTCGGGCGTCCGGGCACGTACGGCGTGACGCTGCTCGTGCCGACCCGCGGCATCTCCTTCCCGAAGTACTGGACCGAACGCGTCGCCGTGACCGTGAACGCGCCGCCGACCGCACGCATCACCGCGGACCGCAGCGTCGCTTCCCCCGGGGACGTCATCACCCTCTCCGCGGCGCAGTCCACGGACCCCGAGAACGCGAAGCTCCGTTACCGGTGGTTCGTCAACGGCGAGTACAGGAGCGACGAGCCGGCCCTCGCGCTCTCCAGCCTGCTCCCCACCGTGTACGACGTGCGGCTCATCGTGAACGACGGCGCGCTGAACTCCTCCTGCACGCAGGACGAAGCCTCGCTCTCCGTCCGCATCAACGCGCAGCCGTACGCCGAGATCGCCTTCCCGCAGGTCTTCGGCCGCGACGAGGCGGTCACCTTCACCGTGAAGAGCGTGACGGACAACGACAACGACACGCTGCGCTTCAGCTGGAACGGACCCGGCATCTCGGGCGGCACGAAGAACCGCTCCGTCACCGTACGGCACACGGAACCGGGCATCTATACGATGACCCTCACCGCCAACGACCGGACCGGCACCACCAACTCGACGTACGAGACGACCATCGCCTACCGCGTGAACGCCGAACCGGTGCCGCGCTTCGCGATGACCGCCATGGCGGCGCCGGGCGACACGCTGGACCTCAACGCGTTCAGATCCACCGACGACGACAATCCCGCCCTCTCGTACTCCTGGCGCACCGACGCGGGACACACGGTGGAGGGGGGACGGGCGCGCATCGCCTTCCGTGAACCGGGCGACTACACCGTCACCCTCACGGCGGACGACGGTGAGAACGTCTCCAATTCGGTCCGCAGCATCACCCGGCGCATCCACATCAACGCGCCGCCGGTCCCCCTCATCACCGCCAACGAGCGCTCCACCGCCGCCCGCCAGCGCATGAGCGCGGAACGCACGACGGACGCGGACAACGGCCGCCTGCGCTACCGGTGGAACTTCGGCGACGGTTCCTCCGATTCCGGCCGGGCGGTGACGCACCTGTACCAGAAGAGCGGCACCTACACCATCGCGCTGACCGTGGACGACCTGCAGGGACAGTCGAACAGCGTCCGCACCGTCACGCACCGGCTCGTCATCAACCGCTATCCGGCCGCGGCCTTCACCCTGCCGAAGGAATGGGAACCGTTCCGTCCCCTCGCGGTGGACGGACGCGCGAGCACGGACCCCGACGGCGCGGTGGAGGAGTACACCTGGCTCGTCAACGGACGTCCCGTCGCCGAAGGACCGACGGCGGAACTGAGGTTCGACGAACCGGGCGACTACGCCGTGGCGCTCAAGGTGAAGGACGATTCCGGCTTCGACGACGCCGTGGGGGTGAAGACCCTGCCGGTGCACGTGAACTATCCCCCTGCGGTGCGGTGGCGCATGACGCCTCCCGTGGCGGAACCGGGAGTCCCCGTCACCTTCGATGCATCGGCGTCGCGTGACCGCGAGACCCGCGCGCTGCGGAACGTCTCCTGGCGCTTCTCGGACGGCACGACCGCCTCCGGCGTCACCGTCACCCGCACCTTCCCGCGTCCCGGCGTCATCGGCGTCGCCGCGGTGGTGGACGACGGCCAGGGCTTCTCCAACTCCGCGCAGTCCGCCGAAGGGAACATCCTGGTGAACTCCGCCCCCATCGTCGTCACGCCGACCACCATCCGCTCCAATTCGCGGCGCGTGCTGCTGGACGCCTCGGCGAGCTACGACGTGGACCGCCATGCGCTGGAGATCGAATGGCTCCTCCCGAACCGGAAGCGGGTGAACAAGGCGTCGTTCGCGTGGGATGCGCCGGGGGGCGGCGTGCACTTCGTCACCGTCTCCGCCGACGACGGCCAGGGGAAACGCAACAGCGTCACCCGTGAGACGGTGAAGATCCTCGTCAACCGTCCGCCGGTCGCGGTGGTCGACACGCTCATCGCCTCGTGCACCGGACGCACCATCCTCTTCAACGGCTCCCTCTCGTACGATCCGGACGGCGACGCGGTCTCGACGTCGTGGGATTTCGGCGACGGTGCCACCTCCACCGAGACCAATCCGGCGCACGCGTACGCCCTGCCCGGATACTACACCGTCACGCTGACGCTGCACGACGGCTTCGCGGACCGGCCCACCGTCGCCACCATCCCGGTGGTGGTGCAGGGCTCGCCGGTGGCGGTGCAGAGCTTCGCCGACACCACCGTCTGCGTGAACGTGCCGGTCTCGTTCAGCGGCACCCGGAGCACCGACCCGAACGGACCCATCGGTTCGTACGCGTGGGACTTCGGCGACGGCGTCCTCTCCTACGGTGCGGCGGTGTCGCACGCCTACACGCGCCCCGGCACGTACTACGTCACCCTCACGGTCATCGGCAGCGGCAGCGGCTCGTGCTCCAAAGTGAGCCAGGCCACCTCGGTCGTCCGGGTCATCCAGGGACCCACGGCGGACTTCGCCGCGCCGGAACGGGTCAGTCCCGATGAACCGGTCACCTTCGATCCCTCCGGCTCCGTCCCGAACGGCACCGTCTCGTCCGTCGTCTGGCGGTTCGGCGATGATACGACCGTGACCGCCGCTGCCCTCACGCCGGTCTCGCACCGGTTCCGAACGCCGGGCTCCTATCCGGTCACCCTCACCATCCGCATCACCTCGGCGTCGGCGTGCAACAGCGCCGTCATCACCAAGATGGTGCAGGTGAACCGGTCACCCTCCGCGGTCATCTCCGTCCCCGCGGACATCGCGCTGGGCGACCCGCTCGTGCTCGACGGCTCGCGGTCGTCCGATGCGGACGGCGTCATCGCCGGATATGAGTGGAGCGTGGACGGCGCCCCGGCCGGTTCCGCGGCCGTCGTCTCCCTCTCGTCCCTCTCCGCCGGCACGCATCACGTGGTGCTGCGGGTGACGGACAACTCCGGCACCTCGTCGCGCTCCGCCGCCGCCGGCGCCGACGTGCGGGTCAACTCCAAACCCGACCCGTCGTTCATCCTCCCGTCGCCGCTGTATGAGAACGAACGGCTCACGCTCCGCGCGGACGCCGCAACGGACGCGGACGGCGACCCGCTCCGCCTCTCCTGGAAACTGGACGGCGTCCCCGTACAGCCCGACTCGCTGCGTCCCGCCCCCGGCCGTCATGTCGTGACCCTCATTGCGGACGACGGACGCGGCCTGAAGAATTCGGTCGACTCGGTGCGGCGCGAACTCTTCATCTCGCCTGCCCCGTCGCTCGACGCGCCGGTGCCCGCACGGTGGATCGCCGGAACGGAGTTCAACGCGGCGGAGCTCTTCGCCTCGCGCACCGTCAGCGTCATCACGCCGCAGGGCCCCGTGCCGTCGGTGCGCACCTCCGCCGATGTCCGGACGATGACGGTGGCGTGGACGCCTCGGGGCGTTCCGCTCGCCACCCGGAACGTCCCGGTCACCGTGCTCGATTCGCTCCGCTTCACCGAAACGCCCGAACCCCTCACGGTGGAATGGAATCCCTCCAATCCCACCATGGTGCTCACCGCACCTCCGCTCAACCGCGCTGCGGACG
>WBUG01000049.1 GCA_008933835.1 Bacteroidota bacterium
CCCATGAACTCGGTGTCTCCCAGGATGTACTGTACCGGTTCATGGGCGAGCCGGCGCTTGAACAGTTCCTTGAACCGGGCGAGTTCTTCGTCGGAGAGCGGTCGGTCGAAACCGGTGTAGAGCTGGATGCGCTTCAGGCCGAGGACGCGGCCGAGGAGCAGTTCGACGTTCAGGCGCGCATCCGTGAAGCGGCGTTCATCGAGGTACTCCGTCCCCCAGGTGATGAGGTCGATGACGGTCCAGGAGCGTTTCTGTGGTTCGGTTCCGGCCAATCAGCGTTTCTTCTTCCTCGCCGCCGCGGGAGTGCGGCGCACGGCGCTCTTCTTCTTGAGGGCGGGCGCGGCGGTCTTCTTCGGTGTTGACGGAGCGGCGGGCGTCCGTTTGTGCACGGCGGCCGGAGCGGTGATGACCGGACCGTCGTCGTCATCGTCGTCGCTCCGGGTCTTCGCGTACTTCTTCAGTCCGATGCTCTGATGTTCGTTGAACCCGAGCTTCTCGATCTCCTCCACGGCGAAGAAGTCCTCCCCCACTTCGTACTCCCCCTCCTCCTCGCCGATGTCGATGTCCGCCATCTCCTGCGGCGCCTTGGTGTTCACGAAGACGAACCGCTTGTCCGCTTCGAGCAGGCATTCGAAGTCGCCGATGTTCTCCGGCATGTCGAACGCCCCTTCCTCGGAGCGTTCGAGCATGGCGTCCCACATCTCGAGGATGGGGACCTCCTTCGGTTTCTGTTCCTCCAGGAAGCGTTCGGCTTCGGTCAAGAGACGTTCGTACATGGTCACCTCCTCCCGGCCGGGCCGCCGGATGGTTGTTGATAACGGACCTTCCCCCCGACGATGGTCGTCAGCACGCGGGCGGAGAGGATCTCCTTCGGCGGAACGCTCATGATGTCGCGGTCGAGCAGCACCATGTCCGCCAGTTTCCCCTCTTCGATGCTTCCCTTCTGATTGGACGCGAACTCGGCGTACGCGCCCCAGAGCGTGAACGCGCGCAGCGCTTCACGGCGGGTCATCCGCTGGGCGGCGTACCATCCGTTCTCGAACCGCGACGGGTCCTCGATTCCGTCCGCCGAGAGTTGGAACATTTCGCGGACGTCCGCGGCGTTGCGGGGGTATCCCTGCGCGTCCTGACGCGTCACCGCGGCATAGAAACCGGCGAAGGGATCGGGCCGCTCCACCGGAAAATCGGAACCGGCGGGGATGATGCAGCCCGCGTCGAGGAGCGACCGCCAGGCGTACGCGCCGAGGATGCGCTCCGGTCCGAGCCGAGCCTGCGCCCAGTACATGTCCGATGTGGCGTGCACCGGCTGCATGCTCGGGATCACGCCGAGCGACGCGAACCGCGGAATGTCCTCCGGTGCGATGATCTGCGCATGTTCGATGCGGAGCCGTGCGCCGGCGGCCTGCGCCGGGAAGCGGGCGGCGGCCTTCTCGTACGCATCGAGCGCCTTCCGGTTGGCCCGGTCGCCGATGGCATGAATGCAGACCTGGAATCGCGCCTGCAATGCCTTTTCGACCACGCTCCGCACGGTATCGGGGTCCGCGGTGATGAGTCCGCGGCTCTCCGGTTCGTCGCTGTACGGCTCGATGAGCGCCGCGCCGCGGGAACCGAGGGCGCCGTCGAGGTAGAGCTTGATGGAACGAAGCGTATAATAGTGGTGGACGGGGTCCAGCTTCGGTCCTTCGCGCAGCATGCGGTCCAGGAACGGTCCCGTGCCGCCGACGAGCGCGTAGATGCGGAGCGGGAGTTCCCGGCGTTCCGCGAGGCTCCGGTACACGGCATCGTCCGTCTCGTCGATGCCCATATCATGCACGCCGGTGATGCCGTACCGCAGACATTCGTCGAACGCGCGCCGGTACATCGCCTCCTTCTCTTCCCTTGTATAGTCCGGCACCACGGCGCGGACGACCGATTCCGCGTTGTCCACAAAGACGCCGGTGGGACGCCCGAGCCGGTCGCGGACGATGCGTCCCCCCTCCACGTCGTGCGTCAGTTCGCTGCGGGCGGCGGCGAGCTCCATGGCCCGGGAGTTCACCCAGATGGCGTGACCGTCGATGCGCGAGAGGATGACCGGATGGTCCGGCGCCGCCTTGTCCAGCACCGCGGCGGACGGGAACGGCTTCTCGCCGGTGCCGCTCCCCCAGTCGTTCTGGTCCCATCCGCGTCCGCGGATCCATTCGCCCGGCGGCAGTTCCTTCGCGCGCGCTGCCACCATCGCGGCGATCTCCTCCGCGGAGCGCGTGCCGACCAGGTCCAGTTCAGTGAGGGACTGTCCGAGCCCGAGCACGTGCGCATGCGCGTCGATGATGCCGGGGATGACGGTGCGACCGGCGGCGTCGATGACCTGTTGGGAAGTGAACTGATTTTCGATATCTTGTGTGGTGCCGACCGCCACGATGCGCGAACCGCGCACCGCCACCGCTTCGGCGATGTCGTCGTACTCGTTCACCGTATGGATGACGGCGTTGAGGATGAGCAGATCGGCGTGACGCTTCTGCCGCACGATGGACATGAACGTTGCGGCGGCGGTGACGAGCGCGAGCAGGATGAGGATGGTCGGTTTCATGACAGGTGGTGCTGAAAATATAGAAAAGGGTTTTCGGAAAAGCCAACGTCATTTTCCATTCACGGCGGAAGGCGCGCCAACAAGAGTCGTGCCACCGCGAACGGGAGCATCATGAAGGAATTCGACGAATTCGTCTCCATCATGCGGCGGCTGCGGACGGAGTGTCCGTGGGACCGCGAGCAGACGCACGACTCCTTGAAGAAGCACTTCGTCGAAGAGGCCTACGAAGCGCTCGACGCCATCGACCGCGGACGCTTCGACGAACTGCGGGGTGAACTGGGCGACGTGGCGCTGCAGGTGGTCTTCCACGCCATCATCGCGGAGGAGGAACGCCGCTTCACCCTCGCCGAGGTGTTCGACGAAGTGAACCGGAAGCTCGTCCGCCGTCATCCGCACGTCTTCGGCGACGCGGTGGTGCGCACGAGCGATGAGCAGATACGGACTTGGGACCGCATCAAGATGACCGAAGGACGCTCGTCGGTCCTGGACGGTGTGCCGAAACATCTTCCGGCGCTGATGAAGGCGGAGAAGGTGCAGCGCAAGGCAGCGAAGGTCGGATTCGAATGGGATCGGACGGAGGATGTGTGGAAGAAGGTGGAGGAGGAGACGGAGGAACTGCAGGCGGCGGTGCGCTCGGGGGACCGCGCGCACATCGACGAGGAGTTCGGCGACCTCCTCTTTTCCCTCGTGAACTACGCCCGATTCATCGGCGTGGAGCCCGAAGCATCGCTCCAGCGCACGGTGCAGAAGTTCACCGGACGGTTCCGGCACGTGGAGGAACGGCTCCGGGAGCAAGGGAAGGACATCCACGCCGCGACGCTAGCAGAGATGGATGCGCTGTGGGAGGAGGCGAAGCATAAATAGATTATCTTCTGTCAAAATCTTTCATATAACGCTACTAAACAATTGGTCCTAGTCCCTGCTGAAAAATGTCCTCCATATGTACTGAGAACTTCTGGAAAGAAGGCTTAGAATCGATTACAGGACAGGATTTCCCAATGTCACTTGCGCCATCGGTGTAACCGCTCCTGACAATCGTGCCGTGGCAACCAGCTTCCCCCTTCGATTACCCGTTCTAATGATATAGCTGCATCTGTCGGTGTAAGAATATCCTCCGACACTAACTCGTCGAATATCCAGAGAACACCATGCACTTCCACCCCTTCGGATTCGGCCGCACTGCGTAGGGCAGCATCACCGGTAAGGAGAATTCCGTGATGTTGTTTTGCACATGCTAAAGCAAATAGATCATTTGTCGATGGTTTTGGATATGAACTCTTTAGTGTGTTTATCAGGTTTACATCCGGCATCGAAATCGTGGTATATCCTAAACCGACAAGGTGGTCTCCCGCTGGATAAGTAAGCTCCTCTGCAATGATGTCCGGAAGTTCAAACCTATACGGTAGCTTCAGCGCAACTTTTAGAAGCCCGGCATTGGAGAGATCAAGGCAAACACAAGTGTCAAGGACGCATCGCGACATCCGATACTCTCCCCTCGAACTTCTTTCGGTATTCATTCAACGAGATTTCGAGGTATTCCGCTCCTTTCGCGGCAGAAATGAGTCCCTCTTCAGTCGCCTGCATCACTAATCTTTCGTAGCGTTTAGGTAGATCAAGAGGAAGATCATTTCCGAATTCTTGTTTATGTAATCCAGATGATTTCAAGTGCTTGAAAAGTTGTAGAAAATAGTGTTCGGAAATGATTCCAAGGTCGCGTGCACGGAAGATCCACGCTTGCACGCTCATGCCATACTTTTCTCGCAAGGATCTCAATTCGAAAAGACTGAAACTACTACGATGTTCACCCAATTCCCTCAACGCTGCTTCTCGTGGCACGAGGAACGCACCAGCAAAACGGTTTGCCGCTCTTTCGATATTGACGGTGTCTGAGCCACGAAGCAGCAGATGGCCCAATTCGTGCGCCATACTCAACCGAAGTCGGTCGCTAGGTTGATTCTTCTTCACAAGCACAACGGGAATCGTATCATTCGCCCAACAGGAAAGACCATCAATTTCAAAATCTATTTCGAGCATCACCACTTTAACGCCGCGATCTTCCAGCACTTCGCTGAGCCGTTCGATTGGATCAGTACCGAGTGACCATAACTGTCGTACATCGTTGGCAACAACCTCGAGATGATCAAGGTTATTCGTGGCGTCGATCGCAAAACTAGGGAAGTTGGCCGATTGGAACCGATGACTTGGGAATAGAGATTCTATTGAGAGATACCGCTCCAGCTGTGCTCTGACTTTTGCTTGAATTGCAGCCCGTTGTTTCTGCGAAACGGTTGCCTTTCTGCGAAATGCCGGCTGGCTTAAAACGACCTGGTCCGTTTCAGGACGAAAAAAGAATTCTACTTTCACGCCGAGGGCTTTGGCCAGTTTGATCAGCACATCGGATCCAGGCTGTGAAGTGCCTAGTTCATACTTGTGGATCACTTGAGCTGATACATAACGATCCATTCGCTCAGCAAGCTGACGAAGAGACAGTCCAGCTGCGGTGCGGGCTTGGAAGATGCGATCACCAATCATGGCATCCTTGTGGAATTGCAGGGAATTCGTGCAGAACAACTGGTTGACAATATATAAATTTATTTGTATTTTGTCAACCGGTGGTACAAATTACACCGGAGAGGAGGTGAGTGACAAATGGCAACCAATCCACCGTCTGGTGATAACCATAGACACGGTGCGGTGCGGGATCGTTCGCAGGTTTTTAATCCAAAGATCGAAAAATGGATTAAGCGCGATGCGGATTCCGGTAAGTTCATAGACCAGAAGGCTAACAATAAGCCTTTCAAAGGTGTCCGTAAAGAAAAATAGCGACTACCGGAAGGATGGCTATGGCTACGCACCACAGGCCTCAGGATATCTCCTGAGGCCTTTTTTATTGCGCACCACCGATCAAGGAAAAAGCGAGATAATAACTGTCCAATATTGTGAAGAGCAGTGGCGTGGCATACGATATCCAGTTCCCGTTTTCATCAAATTGCTCAATTGGAGATATCAAAAAATCGGTCAAAGAAGTGGACCAATTTCTCCAATACCGTCTCCCGTTTACGAGAACGCACACCATCAGGAGAGAAACGAGATACCGGAGGCAGCACCTTGGCTAAAGCGGTCCCGGTAGCGGACACCGTGCCGTTGCGGAAAGAATTCTGAACAAAGGTATACGTTTCCTCACGGTTGAGCTGCTCTTGTTCAATGATCTGCTCCAGTTCTTCGATCTTTTTCTTCTCTACAAATGTTTGCCAATCCTCATCCACAACCGACTGGATATCCAAGCTGGCGATGAACTGAGTGATGAGATCCTTTTTATTCCGTAGTGCGATGCTGGAATCAATTGCCTTATTGATATCTACGAGCAGCTCACGGTTTTTGATGTGGTCCTCATGGTATTTCTTCACCAGACTGAGGATGAAATCGATATTGATCTCTACCTGTTTGATCAGTTCCATCTCGAAGATCAGATCGTCGTTGATGTTCTCCTTCTCATCATCCTTGTTCCTGCGAAACTCATTATATAGATCAATATAGAGACTGTGATAATCCTGCACATCTCGCTCAGTTAACAACTGGTTTCCGGCAAATTCATCGAATGTCGTGAGAATGTTCCGGACTCTCAAAATGGCACCGTAAAGACGAATGAAATCCTTTTGATGCTGCTCGCCGATCATCGGTGCACCAAGAGGGTATTTCACTTTCAGTTCGCTGACAAGACTGGCGTAACCGCGGACTTCCTTTTCTCCGTCTTTGTAACCGTTGTAGTATTCGCCGTACGATTTCAGCAACACGATACCGCTTGCTTCCTTATCCCCGAAGAGAGCGATGGAATCGTTCGTCCGCTGTTCCAGATTGCGGAAGCAAATGATGTTCCCGAAGGTCTTGATACTGTTCAGGATGCGGTTCGTGCGGGAATATGCCTGAAGAAGGCCATGCAGCCTTAGATTCTTGTCCACCCACAGAGTGTTGAGTGTGGTGGCATCGAAACCGGTCAGGAACATATTCACTACCAGGAGAATATCGATCTCACGGTTCTTTGCCCGCTCGCTGACATCCTTGTAGTAGTTCTGGAATTTATCGGATGAGGTGTCGTACGATGTTCCGAACATCGTGTTGTAGTCTTTGATCGCACCGTCGAGAAAATCCCGCGAACTCTGGTCCAATTGGCTGGTATCCTCGGAGTTTTCGTCCGTCACTCCGTCGATCTCTTCGTCGTTCACGCCGAAACTGTAGATGAGGGCGACCCTGAGTTGCTTGTCACCTGGTGCATCGGCTAATTGTTTCTTGAACTCGGCGTAGAATTGCTTGGCTGCACTGATAGAAGAAACAGCAAAGATGGAGTTGAAACCGGATAACCGGATCTTCGTCATGATCCGTTCGACCTTACCTCTGTCTTTGGCCCCGACGATCTCTCCGATATTCTTCGTAACACGATGGACGTACGAACCGTTGTTCCGCTTCGTTTTCTGGTCGAAGTGCCCCCGGATATACCCTACAATCTTCTCCACGCGTTCCGGAGCGGCAAGTGCGTTTTCACGATCGATATCACGCACTTTCTTGTCATCGATGTTCTCCGCCTGCTTCATGGTGGAGATATAGTCCACTTTGAACGGAAGCACATTCTTATCCGCAATGGCGTTGACGATGGTATAGGTGTGCAATTTCTCGCCGAAGGCCTGTTCGGTGGTCTTGAAGTCGGGGCGGCCGCCGGATGATGCGTTGACGGCGAAGATCGGCGTCCCCGTGAAACCGAAGAGATGATACTTTTTGAATGCTTTGGTGATAGCGGCATGCATCTCGCCGAACTGGGACCGGTGGCATTCGTCGAAGATTATGACGATATGCCCGTTGAAAATAGCATGCCCTTTATTTCCGCCGATGAACTTATCGAGTTTTTGTATGGTGGTGATGATAATGCGGGCGTTCGGATCTTCCAACTGACGCTTCAATACCGCCGTACTGGTATTGCTGTTTGCCGCTCCCTTCTCGAACTTGTCATATTCCCGCATCGTCTGATAATCCAGATCTTTGCGGTCCACGACGAAGAGCACTTTTTCAATGAAGGGTAGTTTGCTCGCTAACTGCGCCGTTTTGAAACTGGTCAACGTCTTGCCGGACCCGGTGGTATGCCAGATATAACCGCCGGATTCGACTTTCCCAAGATTCTTGTAGTTCGTGCTTGTCTGGATCCTGCTGAGGATCCGTTCGGTTGCAACGATCTGGTAGGGACGCATCACCAGGAGATGTTTATCCACAGTGAAGACGCAGTAGCGGGTAAGGATGTTCAGCAGCGTATGTTTGGCGAAGAAGGTCTTCCCGAAATCGACCAAATCAGTGATCGGCCGATTGTTCGCATCGGCCCACCAGCTGGTGAATTCGAAACTGTTGCTCGTCCGCTTTCCCTGCTTTGCCTTGCTGCCGGTGGATTCTTTGAGATGTTCGGAGCGGGTGGTATTGCTGTAATATTTGGTGTGTGTGCCGTTGCTGATGACGAAGATCTGCACGTATTCAAAGAGACCGGAACCGGACCAGAAACTCTCCCGCTGATACCGGTTGATCTGGTTGAACGCCTCCTGGATCGCTACGCCGCGCCGTTTCAGTTCGCAGTGGACGAGCGGTAACCCGTTGACAAGGATGGTGACATCGTACCGGTTGGAGTGCTGACCTTTTTCGGTCGCATACTGATTGATCACCTGTAGCGTGTTCTCGTGGATATTGTCCTTCCGGAGCAGGTATATGTTCTTCTTCGTCCCGTTATCGCAGGAAAGAACTTTGATATAGTCTTCCTGAATGGTGGCGGTCTTTTCGGGAATGCTCTGGTTCGGGTTAGCGATCTCACCGGCGAAGAATTGCTTCCATTCGTTATCGGAGAAGGTGTAATCGTTTAGTTTTTCAAGCTGATGACGCAGATTGCTGACCAGCTCATCTTCCGAAGTGAAGGAGAAATATTCGTACGCCTGCGAGGTTAATTGCTTGATGAATGCCCGCTCCAACTCCGCTTCGCTTTGGTACGACTTGGCAGATCGCTGGTATGGCTCATACTCCGCAACAACAGTGCTTTGCGGATTCTCAACCACCATATTGTATTGTTTACTGCTTGCCATATTCTTTGAATGTTAACAGTTTCTCTCGGTAATACTCATACTGTTTCCGACGAGCTTCCAATTCCGCCGGCAGACCTATAGATATGTCGTTCACCAAAGCGTCGAATTTGTCTAGAATGTAGACTATGCGTTCTTGCACTGTAATCGGGGGGGAAGGAATTGATATTTTATTAAGATTAGCTTGGTTAAGTTTGGGCTGAGCTGCACCACTGACATAAGGTGCTAAATCGATGGAGTTAAGAAATAATTCTACAAATCTACGTTCCACATAACTCTCGAATTGTAAAACGTGGGCATGATTATTAACCCACGTCTTTCCTGATATTGAAAATGCAATTGGTGTTGTGCGAGCTAGAAGATTTGCACCATCTTCAGAAACAAGTAAATAGTCTCCATCGAAAATATAGTCATGTACATAGTCAACAATTCCAGAAGCACCGTAGTATGGATATTTTCCGACTTCTCGTGCTGATTTCGTAACTGGCCGACGTTGCGAATCAAGGTTCTCTGAAATCTTATCCAATGTCTTCCATTCTATATCTTTCTTAAACGTCAATAATTCCTTTCGATAATATTCATACTGTCTCTTCCTTGCTTCTAGCTCTGCTTCTAGCTCTGCTTCTAGCTCTGCTTCTAGCTCTGTAAATGCGTCGAGAATTTTGACGATCTCCTGCTGCACGGCGAGGGGTGGGATTGGGATTTGCATATCAAGCACAGCTGCCATATTCGGATGTTTGATACCAGAACCACGATAGAAAGTATCTATCAGTTCGCCTTGGTTAATTAGCCAATAATACAAAAATCTATTTGATAATTTGTCTGTATCAGTTGAGGTTGCGATGCGGTTGTCAGCTGTAACAAAGCGACCTTTGAAATATTTAATGACTTCCTTTACTGGTCGAGATTTACCCCAAGGAATTGTTACAACTTCACCCTCTCGGAGAAAGTCCCCCGCTAATTCTTCTGTAGTCCATCCCGTCTGTTCACCAGTTGAGAGAAGAAAGACATCTCCGTCATCCTGTTTCAATGAAAAAAGATCTGATGCAAGCATATAAGGGTAACTAATTACTTTTGGTTGCTTAGCGTTTTCAACAGCATTAAACCTTTTATCCCAAGTCGTTACCGCCCATATTGGTACAAACTCTACCCCATCAGGACAATTCTCCGAGATCAGTTGTTCGATGGTGTTGAATTGTTTCGTCTTTCCTTGGTTCATTGTCTACCACCTTCAATATCCGCCACAATTGCATCAATGGCTGTCCGAAGCTCGTTTTGCCTGGCTATGATCCGCTCAATCTCAGCGTTGAGTGTTAGAATATTGACCTCTTCGCGTGTGTCTTTCTGTGCCACATAAGATGAGACGGCGATGTTGTAATCGTTCTCTGCGATTGTTTTGTGGCTTACCAGTTTCGCAAAATGGGCCTTGTCGCTACGCTTGGTGAACGCCTCCATGATCTTGTCGCGGTGCGCATCATCCATTTTGTTCTTGTTCCCATTCCGTACAAACTCCGCCGAGGCGTCAATGAATAGAACTTTATTGTCCTTCTTGCTCTTTTTCAATACGATGACGCAAGTGGCAATAGTAGTGCCGAAGAAGAGGTCCGGTGGCAACTGGATGACAGTATCAATGTAGTTATTGTCCACCAGATACTTGCGAATCTTCGCTTCCGCTCCGCCACGATAGAGCACGCCGGGAAATTCGACAATGGCTGCTGTGCCGCTAGTGGAGAGCCAATGGAGCATGTGCATCGTAAAGGCGAGGTCCGCTTTGCTCTTCGGCGCGAGCACTCCTGCCGGAGAAAAGCGGGGATCGTTAATCAGCACCGGGTTCGCATCCCCGTCCCAACGAATCGAATACGGAGGATTGGAGACAATGGCATCGAACGGCTCATCGTCCCAGTGTTTCGGATCGGTGAGCGTATCGCCATGCGCAACATCGAAATGGTTGTAATTGATATCGTGCAGGAACATGTTGATACGGCAAAGGTTGTAGGTGGTCAGATTGATCTCCTGACCGAAGAAACCCACACGGACATTTTCTTTTCCGAGGATCTTGGCGAACTTCAACAGGAGCGACCCGGATCCGCACGCCGGATCATACACCTTATTGACCTCCTTCTTGCCGACGGTAGTGAGACACGCCAATAGCTCGCTCACTTCCTGCGGCGTGAAGAACTCGCCTCCCGATTTTCCCGCGTTGGACGCATACATGGTCATCAGGAACTCGTAGGCATCGCCGAATGCATCGATAGTGTTGTCGTAATAATTGCCGAGTTTCAGATCACCGATCGCTTCGAGTAACTTCACCAGTTTTTGATTCCGCTTTTCGACCGTATTGCCGAGTTTGCTGGAATTCACATCCAGATCGTCGAACAATCCTTTCAGATCGTCCTCGCTCTCCGACCCCTTCGCGGACCGCTCGATATTGCGGAAGACCTTGGCGAGCGTTTCGTTGAGGTTTGCATCCTGGCGAGCCTTAGCGCGAACGTTGATGAAAAGTTCGCTCGGAAGGATGTAGAATCCTTTTTCCTTCACAGTATCAGCACGGCCAAATTCCGCCTGTTTGTTCGACAGTTTAGCATAGTCGAAATCCTTGTTCCCGCTGCGCCGTTCATCCTCATTGATGTAACTGGTCAGATTCTCGCTGATGAACCGGTAGAAGAGCATCCCGAGCACATACTGTTTGAAGTCCCATCCGTCCACGCTGCCGCGCAGGTCATTGGCGATCTGCCAAATTGTGCGGTGCAGTTCCGCCCTTTCTTGATCTCTTGTTACGGTCGGGTTTGCCATATTGGTATAACTATGTGGTTGTTTAAATATTCTAGGAAAATAAAAGAAGAGCACTACTAATTTAGCTCTCAGTTTCTTAACTAATCAACATCATCATCGCTCTGCGACATACAGATCAACACCTGAAAATAATTTAATCGTCATTCCATCTGTGCCCCGATAACCACCATCCAGGTCCGTACCCGCCATTTTTTCACCAGCCCGTTCTTCACGTAGGGATCGTTCTTCGCGAACTCCTCCGCCGTTTCCGGACCGTCGCCGCGGAACACCAAGAGCGCCTGGTCCGCCGGAGCGCTGAACGCGCCGCCGAGCGCCATCTCTCCCCTTGCGCGCGACGCTTCCGCCAGCCGCAAATGTTCCGCCCGGTACTCCCCTCTCCGCTCGAGGTAATCGTCCGTCACATCGTAGAACAGCGCGTAGTAGCCTTTCATCGCTTCCGGTGCTCCTTTTCGCCGAACCGTCCGTACGCTTCGATGATCTCCTTCACCAGTCGGTGCCGCACCACGTCCTCCTTCCCGAAGTAGACGAACCCGATGCCGTCGATGCCGTTCAGCACCTGCTGGATCTGCACGAGACCGGAGACGGCGTTCGACGGAAGGTCGATCTGCGTGACGTCGCCGGTGACGATGGCCTTCGAGTTGTTCCCCAGACGGGTCAGGAACATCTTCATCTGCATCGCCGTCGCGTTCTGCGCCTCGTCCAGGATGACGAAGGCGTTGTGCAGCGTCCGGCCCCGCATGTACGCCAGGGGCACGATCTCGATGATGCGGCGCTCCAGGTACGTCTTCAGCTTCTCGCTCGGCAGCATGTCGTCCAGCGCGTCATAGAGCGGACGTAGGTACGGGTCCACTTTCGCCGCCATGTCCCCCGGCAGGAACCCGAGCGATTCCCCCGCTTCCACCGCAGGACGCGCGAGGACGATCTTCGTCACTTCGTTGTTCTTCAGGCTCGCCACCGCCATCGCGACGGCGAGGTACGTCTTGCCGGTGCCGGCGGGACCGATCGCGAAGACGATGTCGTTCCGCATCGCCGTGTCCAGGTAGGCGCGCTGGGTGGGACTCTTCGCCTTGATGATGGCGTTCTTCGTGAAGAGCACCGCCACTTCGCCGGCGTCGGCGAGCTTTCGGCGTCCGCGCGTCGAGGGAGCGGTCTCGATGACGAGGTCGAGCACGGTGGCGACGTCCTCGGAGGTGACGACGCCGTTCTTGGAGAGGAGGAACTGCAGTTCGTTGAACACCCGCTCGAGCTGCTGCACTTCGTCCGGTTCCCCCTTCACCGTGATCTGTCCGCCGCGCGCGGTGACGGTGGCGTCGAACCGCTGCTCGATGAGGCGCAGGTGCGCGTCATGGGTGCCGAGCATCGCGTGGATGTCGGTCCCCCGGTAGGTGAACTTCTTTTCGATGGTGGTCCCTTTCGTCTGATGGTCCGTCCGGCATTTCCGGAACGGCTAGAACGCGTTCCGGAAGAGTTCGATCTCCGCCCGTCCGCCGTCCGCCGTGACGGCGACGACGTCGAAGCGGCATTCCCGCTCTCCGATCTCCCGTTCCGCCGCGTATCCTTCGGCGGTCCGTCGCAGCAGTTCCTGTTTCGCCGGTGTCACGGCCTCCTCCGGCGCGCCGAAGCGGCGGGAGCGGCGGTACTTCACTTCGACGAAGACGAGCACCCCGTTCTCCGAGGCGACGATGTCGATCTCGCCGCGCCGGTGACGGTAGTTCCGTTCGATGATGTCGTATCCGTTCCGCCGGAGGAAGTCCGCCGCCGTCTCCTCTCCCAGGTCCCCCTTCGCCTTCTTCGACAGCCCCCCGCTCACGCCCCCTCCAGCCGCTCCACATGGAACGAACGGCGGTGCACCGGCGAGTACCCGTGCTCCCGGATGGCGTCGATGTGCGCCGCCGTGCCGTACCCTTTGTGCTGCGCGAAGCCGTAGAGCGGATACCGCTCGTGCAGCTCCATCATCATCGCGTCGCGCGTCACTTTGGCGATGATGGAGGCGGCGGCGATGGAGTGCGAACACGCGTCCCCCTTCACGATGTTCTCCACCGGATAGCGCTCGTGACGGAAGAAGTTCCCGTCCACCAGCAGCCGCTCCGGCGTCACCGACAGCTGCTCGAGCGCCTTGTTCATCGCCAGGAACGACGCCTGCAGGATGTTGATGCGGTCGATGACGTCGTGGGCGACGACCCCCACGCCCACCGAGACCGCGCGTTCCCGGATGACGGCGAAGAGCTCATCGCGCCGCTTCTCCGTCAGTTTCTTGGAGTCGTTCACGCCGGCGATGACCGTGCCGGGTTCGAAGATGACCGCCGCCGCAACGACCGGACCGGCGAGCGGTCCGCGTCCCGCCTCGTCAACCCCCGCGATGAAACGGACCCCCGCGTCCCAGTACTTCCGCTCGAACGTCAGCATCCCCTCATCCGGCATAGATGGCCGCCAGTCCGGGCACCATCGCCCATTTCAGCATCAACGACAGCCGGCGCAGGTTCGCCGTGGAACGGTCCCGTGCGAGCGATACGACGACGTAGAGCAGAAGAAGGTTCACCGCATTGACGATGATGAAGTACGCCGTGCCGTACAATCCGAAGACGTACGGAACGACGGTGGAAGCGATGACAGCAATGATGAAACCGCCGGCTAGCCGCGCGGAACGCTCCATCCCGTACAGCACCGGAAAGGTCCTTGCTCCGTGCGCCGCGTCCCCCTCCACGTCCTCCATGTCCTTGATCAGTTCCCGCCCCGCATTGATGAGGAACGCGAAGACCGCCGGCATCACTGCCTGCTGAAGGTTCCCCACCGCCGCACCGCCGAAGATGAACGCAAGCGCCGTCATGCCGGCGACGATGAGATTCCCCGCGAGCGGAGTCCCCTTGTACCGCTGACTGTAGAGGAAGATGACCGGCACCGCGACGAAGGCGATGATGAAGGCGGTCCGGGTCGTGTACGCGCTCATGATGAGCCCCGCTCCGGTGAGTCCCGCGTAGAACATCAGCGCGTCGAACTTGGCCACCGCGCCGCTCGGCAGCGGACGGTCCGGACGGTTGATGCGATCGATCTCCAGGTCGAAGAAATCGTTGATCACCATCCCTCCCGCGCCGATGAGCGCTCCGCCGAGCGACGCGAAGAGGATGACGGGCGCCTGCGCAGCGGTGCCGCCGGCGAGCAGGCACGAGACCGCGATGGAGGCGGCGGTGATGGCGAAGTTCACCGGACGGACGAGGGTGATGTAGGGTGAGGGCATCGGTGCGCGATTATTTGGAGAGGATGATCTTCCGTGTCTCGGTCCTGTCGTCGACCTGCAGCCGTACGAAATAGACGCCGCCGGGAAGCTGGTCTCCGTTGAAGGTGAACTCGTACCGACCGTCGGTCTGCCGTCCCTGCACGAAGGAGGCGACCTCCTGGCCGAAGAGGTTGAAGACGCCGAGCTGGACCTGGTGCTCATCGGTCAGCGTGTACTTGATGGTGGTCTTCGGATTGAAGGGGTTCGGGAACGGCGGCTCGAGGTACTCGAACTCCTTCCGTGCGTGGAAGGTCCCCTCCGGCCGCTCTTCGTCCGGCCAGACGAGCCGCTGGGCGCCGGCGCCGAGCCAGGCGGTGTAGAGCAGGTTCGCGAACAGGTTCGCCCCGTCCTGCATCAGTTCGTTTGTGCTCTTCCCCGCTTCGCGCCAGAAGACGGAGTAGTATCCGCTGTTGTAGCGTCCCTTCCCCGCCCGCAGCGCCACCGTGTCCGCCCGCAGCAGCAGCGGCACGCGGGAGAACGACTTCGCCAGGAGCGCGAAGATGTCGTTCATCGGATTGTCGAGCTTCCTCGCATCGGTTCGCTGGAACGACATCTGCATCACGTACCGGTTCATCAGTTCGATCTCGTACCGCCATTTGATGCCGTTGTTGCGCGTCAGCTGGCCGTCGTAGTTCATCGTCGTATTGAACGGCATCGTCATGTCACCGACGTAGTGCCCGAGGTCCGCCGCCGCGCGGATGGTCCCCTCCCAGTCGCGCCGCTTCATGCACTTCATCACGGAATCGTACATCTCGTACACGAGGTACGGCAGGTAGCCGTTCTGCCGCACGGAGGAGGCGCTGTACTTTTTCTGGAGGTCCAGCAGTGTCCGCGGCATCGCCTTCGCCGCGAACTCGGGGTAGCGTTCGAGTTCGATGAACTGGCGGTACGTCTCCTCCTCGTCCGTCACCTTCCGCCGGTCCACCGCGCTGGCACGGTCCGCGAAGTAGTAGTCGATGTCGCGGAATCGGTGCATGCTCATCGGCAGGGAACGGACGCCGTTGAGGTTCACCGTACGGTGCCCCTCCAGCCCCCAGGCGAAGAGCGGCGCCGCCGCGGCGGCCAGGAGCGTCAGGACGAGACAGGAACGGATGGCGCGGACGCGGTGCATCGCCGTTACGACCAGCGGGAACGCAGGAAGCGGCGGACGTCCGATGCGTTCGCGGCGAGGATGCCGCCGAGCACGAACGCTGCGCCGATGAAGAGCCGTGACGAGACCGGTTCGTCCAGCACGACCACCCCGAGCACCACCGCGATCACCGGCGTGACGAACGATGTGAGCGACAGCAGCACCACCTCCACCCGCTTCAGCAGCCAGAAGTAGCTCACGAACGTCGCGACGGAACCGAAGACCGCCAGGAAGACGATGCTGAAGACCGCCGACGGCGTGAACCGGACCGCGGAGAGGTCCTCCACCGCCGCGCTGCCGGCGAGCAGGATGACCCCCGCGAGCGCCATCGGCACGAAACTGACGACGAAGGGACTGAGGGCGTGGCCGTGCTTCTTGATGAGCACCGCCGAGAAGGCCTGGATTGCCGCGCTCAGCACGATGGCGGCCATGCCGGCCACCGCGCCGCTCCCCGATGCGATGTGCAGGTCGTCCGAGAAGATGACGACGATGCCGGCGAACCCGAGCACGATGCCGGCAATTTTTTGCAGCGTCAGACGCTCCTCCTTCAGCATCAGCGACGAGAAGAGCGCCACGCAGAACGGAAAGACCGCGAACAGGATGGAGGTGATGCCGGACGAGACGCGCTGTTCGCCCCAGTAGACGAGCGCGAACGGCACGGAGAACGACGTCAGCGACGCGACGGCGAAGAACCACACGGTATCGCGGTTCAGCGGGACCTCGATGCGGCGCACGCGGATGATGGTGAAGAGCACCGCGGCCGCCAGGGCGAACCGGAGCCCGGCGGAGAGGAGCGGCGTCATCGCCTCCAGACCGATCTTGATGACGAGCCACGTGGAGCCCCAGATGGTGCAGATGGCGACGTAGGCGGCGATGACCTTCAGACGTTCGGACACGGCGGCGGCGGTTGAGTGATGACGATGCTGGGAGACGGTTTCATTCGCTCATCAGGTTGAGCACGAGCCCCGAGATGAGCTTCGGGTAGAAGAAGGTGGACTTCTGCGGCATCACGTTGCCGGACTTCGCCACCGCGCGAACCTGTTCGATGCGGGTGGGCTTCACGAAGAACGCCGCCTGGGCCGTTCCGGCGGCGACCTCGTCCACCGACTCCCGGACGTCCTGCAGGTAATGGATGTTCAGCTTCTTGTCCTGCGCATCCTGCGACACGCCGAGCAGGCGCCGGATGATGTACTGATGGAGCAGGACGACGTCCAGCTGTTTCACCTCCGCCGGCAGGTCGTCCGGCACGAGCGCGGAGACGGACGCGGGATCGCGCAGCGTCGCCACGTAGAACTTGGACGAATGACCGGAGACGATGCCGTACGAGTACGGTCCCGCCTGCCGCAGCGCATCGGTCATCATCGCCGGCGCAGGGAACACCTGCAGGTCGAAGTGCTGCTGCAGCGTGGAGAGGAGCGCCCCGCCGTCGTACGACGGCAGACTGTGGAGCACCCGGTGGGTCGGGAAGATGACCAGCCCTTCGTCGTCCAGGTTCGTGAAGAACATCATGATGTAATTATAGAGCTCCCGTCCGGTATGGTTCGGGTTCTTCGAACGCATCAGGTCGCGGTACGCCAGACCGGTCTCGTACCGGTGATGGCCGTCCGCGATGAGCACCTGCTTCGGTTCGAGTTCGCGCGCCACGGCGTCGACGACGGTCGGGTCCGTCACCGCCCAGAGCTGGTTCCGCACCGATTCGAATTCGACGTCGATGACCGGCGCGGTGCGGTGGAAGGGGGCGATGAACGAATCGATGACGGAGCCCGGGTCGGAATAGAGCGAGAAGACCTGGCTGAAGTTCGAGTTGGTCGCCTGGAAGAGCTTGAACCGGTCCTCCTTTGCCTTGGAAAGGGTCCGTTCGTGCGGCAGCACGATCTTCTTCTCGAACTCCTCCAGCCGGCAGAGGGCGATGAACCCTTTCCGCTGCACGGTCCCTCCGTCCAGTCCGGTGAAGGTCTGCACGAGGGGGTAGATCGCCGGCGCGGCGTCGCGCATCAGCACACCGGAGGAGCGCCACTCTCCGTACGTCGCCGCGGCGGAGGCGTACCGGTCCGCCTCACGGCCGAGGATGAGCCGCACCACGTTGTGCGGGTCGCGGTCATAGTACCCGTTCTGCTGTTCGGGGGTGATGACGTCGTACGGTGGCGCCACGACCGACGCCATGGAGACCCTGGACTGGTCGTACCGGATGCCGCGGAAAGGGATGATGGTGGCCATAGGTTTCGTTCCTGTCGTTTGGACGCGTCGCGTCCTGTTGATGTACGGTGCGTGGAAGCGGCGTCCGTTCAGTCCGGACTGGTGTACCCGAACGCGGAGAGCCACCGCCGGTCCCCCCGCCAGTCCGCCCGCACTTTCACGTGCAGTTCCAGGAAGACCGGATGGCCGAGGAAATTCTCGATGGCGTTCCGCGACGCGGCGCCCAGACGCTTCAGCGCCGCCCCCTGCCGGCCGATGAGGATCCCCTTCTGCGAGTCCCGTTCGACGATGATGTCCGCCGCGATGAAGAACTTCCCCTTCCCCCGCTCCTTGAACTCGATGATGTCCACGGTGGCGGAGTACGGCACCTCCTCCTTGTACTGCTCGAACAGCTTCTCCCGGACGATCTCGCTGACGAAGAAGCGTTCCTGCGCGTCGCTGACCGTTTCGGTGTCGTAGAACGGAGGATGGACCGGCAGGTACTTCACGATGGCGGCGACGAGTTCTCGCGTATTGAATCCCGTCGCGGCCGAGAGGGGCACCACCTCATCGAAGGGGAAGAGCATCTGCAGTTCCATCAGCAGCGGGAGCACCTCTTCCTTGGTGAGCAGGTCGATCTTGTTCACCACCAGGAAGGTCGGCTTGTTCGCGGCGCGGATCTTCGCCACCGCCTGGTCGTCCGGAGCGTACCGTTTCTCCTTTGCCTTCACCGCGTCCACCAGCAGCAGCACGATGTCCGCGTCCGCCACCGCGGAGGCGGCGAACTGCATCATCACCTCCTGCAGCAGGTACGCCGGCGTGATGATGCCGGGGGTGTCCAGGAAGACGATCTGATGTTCCGGCTCCGAGAGGATGCCGAGGATCTTGTGCCGCGTGGTCTGCGGTTTGTCGGTGACGATGGAGATCTTCTGCCGGAGCAGGGCATTGAGGAGCGTCGATTTGCCGACGTTCGGTTCGCCGATGAGCGCGACGTAGCCGGAGCGGAAGGTGTCGTTCATTGTATCGGAATGTACTCAAAAAATGGGAATGTTGACAAGGGACCCGGCGGCCCTCCGGTCCCGCCGGCTTGCGATTCCTGCCGTTTCTTTCTATGTTGAAGTCATGTCCACACTCCCGAAGCATGTCACCCTGAAGAAGAACGAGGACCGCCGTCTGCTCGGCGGACACCAGTGGGTCTTCAGCAACGAGATCCTCACCGCCGGCGGCGCGCCGCAGCCGGGCGACCTGGTCGAACTGCTCCGCAGCGACGGCCGCCCCCTCGGCTGCGGATTCTACAACGCGCATTCGCTCATCGCGGTCCGTCTCCTCTCCTCCTCCATCGTCGAACCGGACCGCGCGTTCTTCCGCGAACGCATCGACCTTGCCCGGCGGATGCGCGAGCGGCTCTTTCCGGGCGCCACCGCGTACCGTGTGGTGCACGGCGAGAGCGATTTCCTGCCGGGACTGGTGGTGGACCGGTTCAACGACGTCATCGCCGTGCAGACGTACTCCGCGGGGATGGACCGGCGTCTGCCGGAGATCTGCGACGTGCTCGAAGAGCTCTTCGCGCCGAAGGGGATCGTGGAACGGAACGAATCCCCTCTCCGCGACCTGGAGCATCTCCCCTCGCGGAAAGGGATCCTCCGCGGCGCCGCCGAGCCGCAGGAGTTCGACCTGAACGGCGTCCGGTTCCGCGCGGACATCCTCAGCGGGCAGAAGAGCGGTTTCTTCCTCGACCAGCGTCAGAACCGCACGCTCCTCTCCGCCGTCGCCGGCGGCGCGTCGGTGCTCGATTGTTTCTGCAACGAAGGGGGCTTCGGCCTCTACGCCGCCCGGTACGGCGCGCGGTCGGTGGAGAGCGTCGACATCTCCGCCGACGCGCTCGAACGCGCCTCCGCCAACGCCGCTCTGAACGGTCTCACGACGCTCGCCTTCACGGCGGCGGATGTCTTCGCCTACCTGGCGGACGCGGTGAAGGAAGGCCGGAAGTGGGACGTGGTGGTGCTCGACCCTCCCTCTTTCACGAAGAGCCGCAAGACGCTCCCCGCGGCGCTGAAAGGGTACCGCGAGATCAATACGAACGCTCTCCGGCTGGTGGAGAAGGGAGGCTTCCTCCTCACCGCCTCCTGTTCGCACCACGTGGACCGCGACACGTTCGTGGAACTCGTGGGCGAGAGCGCGGTGAAGGCGGGACGGAAACTCCGCCTGCTGAGCGTCACCGGGGCGTCGCCGGACCATCCCGAACTGCCGGCGATGCCGGAAACCCGCTACCTGAAATGCGTGTTCTGTCAGGTGGAGTGAACCGCAACGGGAACGGAGGGAACGGGCGCTCCGTCCAAAGAAGTCCAGAAGCAGCAGAGAGGCGACCATGAGAACCATCGTGACGTTGACCATATTGGCGGCCGGCATCGTCCGCGCGCAGTCCGCCGATTCCACCATCATCTTCGCATCGCCGTCGAACGACCTGCCGGCCGCGGTCCAGGGGGAGTACGACGAGGCGTGGGGCGCGGACATCCTGCTGTCCAACAACGGATTCGGTCTGGCGGGATTCTACCGGCGGGAGTTCACGCGCGAGCTCTCGGGCACCGTCACCTTCGGCATCGCCGAGGCGAAGGACGAGAACGAAGTCGAGTACGTGACGTACTGGGGACAGTCCATCGTCCCGAACAAGCTCAACCGCTTCCTCCTCGTCCCGCTCCACGTCGGCGTACAGTACCGGCTCTTCGCGGACGACATCACGGACAGCTTCCGCCCGTACGTGAACGCCGGCCTCGGACCCACCGCGGTCTTCGCGGCGCCGTTCGAGCGGGAGTTCTTCAGCAGCTGGGGCTACTCCACCGCCCACTACACCGTGGGAGGGTACGTGGGGGCGGGCGCGTTCTTCGGCTCGGACCTCGGCTCCCTTTCCGGCATCAACATCCGGTACTACTTCATCCCGTTCCCGAACGGCATCCCGAGCATGCTCACGCCGGCGAATCCGAACGACCCCTCCGCCCCGCGCGAGGTGCTCCGCAAGAAGGACTTCGGCGGCTTCTTCATCACCATCAACCTCGGTTCGGCGTTCTGACGGACGCCGGCGCACGGCACAACACCATGAGAGTCGACGTCACACGCCGCAACGACCGCTTCCTGCTCGAAGCGAAGAACGAAGCAGGCAACACCTTCATCCTCGACAACAGCCCCGACGGCGGGGGCGACGGCGCCGGATTCCGTCCGATGCAGTCGCTCCTCGCCGCGATGGCGGCCTGCAGTTCGATGGACGTCATCTCCATCCTCAAGAAACAGAAACTGGAGCCGTTCGGTCTGACGGTGTCGGTGGAGGGGGAACGGGAGACGGGGAAGGAGGCGAACCTGTGGAAGACGGTGCATGCGACGTTCATCGTCACGGGAAACGTGCCGAAGGAGAAAGCGGAACGGGCGGTGCAGCTGTCGCTCGAGAAGTACTGCTCGGTGTCGATGACGCTCCGTGCGGCGGGAGCGGCCATCACCTACGATGTCGTGATGCGGTGAACGTCACCCGCCGGCGCGCCGCCGGTACGACGTGAAGGTCATCCCCGCTCCCCGTTCCTCCGCCGTCCGCTCGAACCAACGCTCCAACGACGCTTCGTCCATCGGGAACACCGCATCCCCGTCGCTGTCATCCTCCACCCTCGTCAACAGCAGTTCGTCCGCCCGCTCCGCCGTCTGGCGGAACACCGACTCGCCCCCGATGATGTAGAGCACCGCTTCCGCCGAGGCGGCCTCCATCGCCGCTTCGAGCGATGCGTGGATCTCGATGGTGGTGCCGTCCGCATCGGGAACGGTGCGCGGTACGGCGGGAAGCGTGCGCGACAGGATGATGTTGCGGCGGGTGCGGAGCGGAGAGCCGATGGAGGCGAACGTGCCGCGCCCCATCAGCACGGCATGACGGGAGGTGATGTCGCGAAATCGCCGCAGGTCCGCCGGCGCGGACCACGGAAGCTTCCCGCCGGCGCCGATGACCCTCCGGCGGTTGAACGCCGCGATGATGACGGTGCGGGGGGTCAGACGCTCTTCCAGGGGATGGCGAATCCGAGCGCGGTCAGTTTCGATTCGAGGTCGCTCCGTTCACGGTTGCCCTTGAGCTCCTGCCCTTCCGGCGGCAGCAGACCGAACGATCGTGCGGCGTCGACGGCGGCGGCGGGACCGCCGGTGTTCAGCGCTTTGATGACCGACGTTTCGATGGCGGAGAGCGCGGAGGCGTTCACGGTGTAGTCGAGGAACGCCTGCCACGCCGTCGGCACCCAGGCCGCCACGATCCGTTCGCCGATGGTGGAGGCGTACATCCGTATCTCGTACTGCGCGTGCGGGTCCATCCGCAGCCAGAGGAAGTGGAACAGGTTGTGCAGGTCCACCTTCCAGTACGCTTCGGTGTAGGTGGAGAGCGGAAGGTCCTTGCGCGCCTGTTCGCGCGCCATGCCGGCGTTCACCCGCGCCTCGTACACCGAACGGGCGTGCTCCTGCAATTCCCGCTCCTGCGCGCTGAGACGGCTCCCGTCCGCCGCGTCGAAGAATCCCTCGCTCCCCTGCTTGTTGTCCTTGGACTGACGCCGCCACTCCCCCTCCGCGGTCCGCTGCATCGCGTCGATGGCGAGCGAATACCGGGTGGAGTACTCGTTCACGTTGGCGGTCCGGTGCCGTATCCACTGCCGCCAGCAGTCCATCGGCACACGGACATGGAATTTGATCTCGCACATCTCGAACGGCGTGGTGTGCTTGTGGCGGAGCAGATAGCGGATGAGCCCTCGGTCCTCGCTCACCTTCTTCGTTCCCTTGCCGTACGACACGCGCGCGGCCTGCACGATGGATTCGTCGGAACCCATGTAATCCACCACCCGGACGAATCCGTCGTCCAGCACGCGGAACGGGTGGCCGAGGATGTCGTCCAGTGCAGGAACGACGGGACGGAGGAGTTTTTCTGCTTGCTGTTCCAATGGTTTTCCTTGTATCTTTGCGGTGCCGAGCGTGACGAATGAAAGTACCAAAACCCCGGAGAGAGTTCAAGGCGTCCATGAAAAAAATCATCGTTCTCCTCTGCTGCGCCGCCGCTCTGCTTCCGGCGCAGGAACGCTCCCGTCCGAAGGTGGGGCTCGTGCTGGCGGGGGGCGGCGCGCTCGGATTCGCCCACATCGGCGTCCTGAAGGTCATCGACTCCCTCGGCATCCCGGTGGACGTCGCCGCGGGAACGAGCTTCGGGGGACTGATGACGGGACTCTACGCCATCGGCTACGACGGCGACAGCCTCGACGCGCTCGTCTCGTCCATCCCGTGGAACGACATGTTCAGCGACAAGCCGAAGCGCTCCGAACTCCCGTACGCGGAGAAGTTCTACACCGGCCGCTACCATCTCACCCTTCCGCTCAACGGCTTCACCCCCGAACCTCCGGGCGGTGCCATCGCCGGACAGAAGATCTCGCTCCTCCTCTCGCGTCTCACCCGGGACTACGCCCATATCTCCGACTTCGATTCGCTCCCCATCCCGTACCGCTGCGTGGCGGTGGACCTCGTCTCGGGGAATCAGGTGGTGATGCGGAGCGGCCCCATGGCCCGCGCGATGCGCGCGACGATGTCCATCCCCACCGTCTTCACGCCGGTGCGCGTCGGCGATTCGGTGCTGGTGGACGGCGGTCTGCTCAACAACTACCCGGTGGACGCGGTCCGGGCGATGGGCGCGGAGATCGTCATCGGGGTGGACCTGGACGGCGGACGGTTCGTCCCTTCGGACGACCGGAACATGTTCAAAGTGCTCGAACGCTCCGCCGCCATCCCGCGGTACCAGACGCTGGAGGAACAGGTGCGTCACACCACGCTCTTCCTCCCCGTGCCTCTCGGCGATTTCTCCATCGCGGATTTCGATTCGGCAAAGATCCCCGCCATCATCGGCCGCGGGTACGAGACGGCGCTGGTGCATCTCGACACGCTCGCCGGACTGAAGCGGTACCTCGATTCCTTCGGAACCGAACCGCGCCGGACCTTCCCGGGGCATGAACGCGTCCAACGCACCATCACCGGTGTCGAGATCGCCGGGAACGAGAAGCTCGAAACCGACTTCCTCCGTCAGCTCCTCTCGTTCCCCCCCGGCACGCATTTCTCCGCCGAAGCGGTCGAGCAGCGCATCACCGACCTGTACGCGCTGGGGTACTTCGAGACCATCACGTACACGACACGGCGGGACGGGGAGGACGGGACCGTCGTGCAGGTGAACGTGAAGGAACGGCCGTTCCGTGACCTGAACATCGGCCTCCGGTACGACGACTACTCCAAACTCGTCGGCATCGCCGGCATCCGCTCCACCAATCTCTTCCTCGCCGGCGCAAGGCTCGAGTCGGAACTGGAGTTCGCCGGTCTGTGGCGGAGCTGGGTCCGCGTATCGTACCCTTCACGCTCCCTTGACATGCCGATCTATCCCTTCGCGGAGTTCCGGAACCATGCCCTGCCGTTCATCCTCGACCTGGGGGGAGCGAACGTCGGCTTCGAAGACCGTTCCCTCTCCGGAGCGGTCGGGATCGGCAGCTACATCGGCAAGTCGGGGACCCTCGAGGTGAAGTTCGTCTCGGAGTTCCTTCAGACCGTTTCGACCACCATCACCACCGTTCCTCCCCTGACGTCGACGCTGCGGTATTTCGCCGCGACGCTCGATGTGGACCGGCTCGACAACATCTTCGTGCCGACCGAAGGGACGCGCATCAGCGCATCGGCGGAGTGGAGCCCCGATTTCATCCCGACGGACGACCGGTACTTGAAGGTGAAAGCGGACGTGATGCAGGTGCTGCCGCTGGGGGCGAGACACGCGGTGACGGTGGGAGGTTCGTACTACCGCATCTACGACGGCGCCCCGCTCGCCAAGCAGTTCTTCTTCGGCGGACCGCGGTCGTTCATGGGCGCCGATTACTCGGCCATTTCGGGAACGCAGTTCATGGTGGCGCGCGGGGAATACCGGTATGAGATCACTTCCTCCATCTTCGCGCACGGGATCGTGAACCTGATGGCGGACCCGGACATCCTCAATCCGCTGGCGACCACGCGGCAACGGGTCTACACCGGCGCCGGTGCCGGAATCCTCTGGAACACCATCATCGGGCTCTTCGAACTCGACCTGGCGTGGGGCGAACGGTCGTACGCCGCGGAGCTCGGCCGGCGATGGACCCTCCATTTCACCGGTGGTGTGCGGTTCTGACCGTACGGCCGCTCAGTGCGTCACGGCCAGTCCTGACCCGAAGTTCCCCGTTTCGATCGACGCCGTCACCGTCCGGCTCGCCGCGTCGATGACCTTCACGAATCCCGCCTTCTTTCCCCCCGTGGTCGGATGATGCGGCGGGTCGCTCACCCCCAGATTCTCGCACGACACGTACACGTACTTCCCGTCCTTCGTCACGGCGACGCCGTGCGGCTCCACTCCCACGTTCCCGATGGTCGCCGTCACGCTCCGCGTCGCGGTACTGATCACCGACACGGAGTTCGAGTTCCTGTTGGCGACATACACCGTGGAGCCGTCCGGCGAGATGGCGGG
>WBUG01000050.1 GCA_008933835.1 Bacteroidota bacterium
TCGCCATCCGCTCCACATCCCCGATCTCCGCGATGTATCCCGTCTGATTGTGCAGCACCAGTTCCGGCAGTCCCCCCACACTGGAGGAGATGACCGGCACGCCGCACGCCATCGCTTCCAGCGCCGAAAGGCCGAAGCTTTCGGACTGGCTCGGCATGAGGAACAGGTCCGCGCAGGAGAGGATCTCCACGAGTTCCTGCTGTTTGCCGAGGAAGCGCACATGGTCTCCGATGCCGAGTTCCCGCGCGAGCTGCTCGCAGGACGAACGGTCCGGTCCGTCACCCACCAGCACCAGCACCGCCGGCATCTTCTTCAGGACGAGGTCGAAGGTCCGGATGACGTCCGTGACCCTCTTGACCGCCCGGAAGTTCGAGACGTGGATGAGCACCCGTTCACCGTTCGGGGCGAGGCGGTGACGCTTGCACGCATCGTCCTTACGCCGGTATTCCACGGGGTCGATGAAGTTGGTGATGACCTCGATGGGTGTCTCGATGGAGTAGTTCGTCTGGGTCTTCTCCCGCAGGTAGCGTGACACCGCCGTCACGCCGTCGCTCTTTTCGATGCTGAACTTCACCACGGGAAGGAAGCTCGGTTCCAGTCCCACCAGGGTGATATCGGTGCCGTGCAGCGTGGTGATGACCCGGAAATCCGGATTGGGGATGACCTTCTTGGCGATGTACGCGCTGGTGGCATGGGGAACGGCGTAATGCACATGCAGCAGGTCCAGTTTCTCGAAGTTCGCCACCTCGATCATCTTGCTGGCGAGGGCGGGGGTGTACAACGGGAATTCGAAGACGGGGTAGGAGGAGATCTCCACTTCATGGTAATAGATGTTGTCATCGAAGCCGGTGAGCCGCATCGGCATGGCGTAACTGATGAAATGGATGCGGTGTCCGCGGCGGGCGAGCGCTTTGCCGAGCTCTGTGGCGACGACGCCGCTGCCGCCGTAGGTCGGATAACAGGTGATGCCGATATTCATGGAATTACCTCGGTTTGAACGGTAACATACGATGAAAGTGCAGAAGAACCAAACGATAAACCAGTTGCTTGACAGTCGAAAAAAGATTACTTTTTCAGCAACCCCACATCACGGAAGGCTCTGTCATGACAAAAAGTTCCTTCTTCCTTCTGTTCGTCCTCCTCTCAAGCCTCTTGTTCGCACAGCAGCGTCCGGCACAGCGTCCGGCCGTCACGAAACCCGCTCCCGCCGTCACCTCACCGGTCACCGTCTATGGTTCGGTCTTCGCCGACTACCTCTACGTGTTCCAGGAGCCGCAGACGCTGAATCCCGCATCCGGTACGGATGGACGGAACGAGTTCGCCGTCCGGCGCGCCATGCTGGGAGTCGACTATGCGTTCTCACCGGCCGTGACCTCCAAGATCGAATATGACGCCGGAGGCGGACTCGGACTGATGCAGGCCTTCGTCAATGTGCACAACCTGATGAACGGTATGGACCTTCGGCTCGGCCGGATGATCGGTCCCTCCACCGAGACGGTGCAGAAGTTCTGGGAGTACCGCGCGCTCGGCGCCGGTGTGCTGGAACGGACGCCGGGCATGCTGCATGAGTATGACAACGGCATCCTGTTCACCGCACGGACCGATGCCGCCGGCAGTGCCTATGCCCGCCTCGGCATCTTCAACGGCACAGGTCCCATAGCGGAGACGGATAAAGTGAAGAAATATGCGATGACCGTCGGGAACTGGTTCGACCGCGGCAGCATGGCGGAACTGTACGTCGATTTCGAGAACGTCGGCGCGGGACGCAGCACCATCACCGGAAAGCTCTTCTACGGGATGCGAACCCAGAGTTCGATGTTGGGCATCGAGGCGTTCTACCGCATGAACCGGAAGTTCGCCGGCACCAACGATGTGACGCCCCTCGGCGGTTCGCTCTTCGGCTGGTTCGAAATGATGCCCGCGATGCGTGCCGTGCTCCGCGCGGACTTCGTCGATAACGACCTCAACAGCAGTAACGCCGGTTCGCGGGACCTGTATTTCAACGCCGGGCTCGACTACATGCCGGCGGCGCACGTGCACCTGATGCCGAACGTGGTCTACACCAAAGCGCTGAAGAAGGGGAGCACGGTGGTCGGGGTCGATTTCATGGCGGTGCAGCTCACGCTCAGTGCATCCCTGCCGGCGATGAAATGACCCTCCGGCGGTACGTCTCCCCCCGGGGACCGCATTCCGCGGAGACGAAAGTGGAGGGATCACGGTTCATTGCGGACCTGTTCCCGGCGGTTTCAGAGGAGGAAGCGAAAGCACATCTGGCGTCGGTGCGGAAACGGTACTTCGACGCCACCCATCACTGCTATGCGTACGCCATCGGTGCCGGACCGGAAACGGTCCGGTACTCCGATGACGGCGAACCGAACGGCACCGCCGGCCTCAAGATCCATTCCGTCCTTCGATCCCGCACCATCTCCGACGCCGTCTGCATCGTCACCCGCTATTTCGGCGGCACCAAGCTCGGCGTCGGGGGACTCGGCCGCGCATATTCCGACGCCGCAGCAGCGGCAGTGGACGGCGCGGCGATGTTCGACAAGGGCGTTCTCGCCCGTCTCCGTGTCGCCTACACCTACGACCACACCAACGCCGTCATGAACACCGTCCAGTCCCGCTCCCTCCGCATCGCCGGCACCGAGTACGATGCCGAGCGCACCATGCTCACGCTCCTCGTTCCCCCGGATGACGTGGATGCGGTGATGCAGCGGCTCGTGGATGCGACGCGCGGCGCCGCAGAGTGCGAACGGCAGGGGGAATCGGCGGTGGCGTTATGAACGAAGCGCTGTTGCTCGCGGTGGGGATCATCGTCGGCATGTTCGGCACCATCATCGGTGTCGGGGGGGGATTCATCGTCGTCCCGCTGCTCACCTTCGTCTACGGTTTCTCGCCGCAGCATGCGGTCGGCACGTCGATGGCGGTGGTGGCGCTCAACGCGCTCTCCGGCACCGCGGCGTACGTGAAGCAGCGGCGCATCGAGTACCGCACGGGACTCCTCTTCGCGGCGGCGACGCTGCCGGGTTCCTATTTCGGGGCGTACCTCCTGCAGGGAGTGTCCGTGCGCGCCTTCGACATCGGTTTCGGCACGCTCATGGCCGGCATCGCGCTCTACCTCGCGATGCGGAAGCGGCACGATTTCGAGCCGGTGGATGTGGAGACGTTCGTCCCTCCGGCGTACAACCGGTGGGGCGGCATGGCGATCAGTTTCCTCGTCGGATTCATCGCGAGCATGGCGGGCATCGGCGGGGGAGTGGTGCACGTTCCGGCGATGATCTACCTCTTCCGTTTCCCCCCGTTCATCGCCGTGCCGACCTCGCATTTCATCCTTGCCATCTCGGCCACCTTTGCGGCCGCGAGCCACGGCGCCATCGGCGAGGTGGCGTGGGATTTCCTGCCGTTCCTCGGCACCGGTGCCGTCATCGGTGCGCAGATCGGCGGACGGCTCTCGCACCGGGTGAAGAGCCGGTGGATCGTCCGGACATTGCTGGCGGTGATGGTGGTCGTAGCGCTGCGGCTGATCGGCAGGAACATCGGGTGAGGGGGCGGACGGACCGGGCGGTCCGTCCGCTGCCGAGGCTCACTTCTTCTTCAATCCCTCCACGACACCCTTCGTCTCCATCGCGATCATCAGTTCCTCGTTCGTCGGGATCACGAACACCGATGCCCGTGCCTTGTCGCCGCTGATGACCTTCTCCTTCTCCTTCGACGAGTTCGAGGTCTTGTCCACGTCGATACCGAGGTAATCCAGGTTCTCGCACACCGCCCGCCGCACGTCCGGACTGTTCTCGCCGATACCGCCGGTGAAGACGAGCGCATCGAGGCCGCCGAGCGCGGCGACGTACGAGCCGATGTACTTCTTGATGCGGTAGGTGAAGACGTCGAAGGCCAGTTTCGCGCGTTTGTTCCCCTCGTTCATCTCGGTGACGATCTCGCGCATGTCGCTGCTGACGCCCGAGATCCCCTGCAGACCGCTGTGCTTGTTCAGCAGCGTGTTCGCTTCGGAGTAGTTCAGTCCCTCCTTGGCCATCACGTAGAGGATGACCGACGGGTCGACATCGCCGCTGCGTGTCCCCATGAGCAGTCCCTCCAGCGGCGTGAAGCCCATCGACGTGTCGACGGAGACCCCCTTGTCGATGGCGGCGATGCTGCAGCCGTTGCCGAGGTGACAGGTGATGACCTTGAGCTTCGTCAGGTCCTTCCGGAGGAGTTCCGCGGCGCGGTTGGCGACGTACGCATGGCTCGTGCCGTGGAAACCGTACCGCCGGATCTTGTACTGCGAATACAGGGAGTACGGGATCCCGTAGATGTACGCGAAGGGGGGTATCGCATGATGGAACGCGGTGTCGAACACCCCCGCCTGCGGGATGTTCGGCAGATGGGTCTGACACGCGTTGATGCCGCGCAGGTTGTGGGGATTGTGCAGCGGCGCGATCTCGAAGTTGTCACGGATCCCCTTGATGACCTCGTCCGTGATGAGCACCGTGCCGGTGAAGGTCTCGGCGCCGTGCACCACCCGGTGTCCGACCGCGTGGATCTCGCTCTTGGAGGTGATGACGCCGTGGTTCTTGCTCAGGAGCACCGCCAGGATGTACTCGATGGCGATGGTGTGGTCCAGGATGTCGCCGCTGATCTTGATCTCGTCGCCGTCCGCACGGGTATTGGTGAGGACCGCGCCGCTCATGCCGATGCGGTCGACGCCCCCCTTCGCGAGGAAGACCTTCTTGTCCACATCGATGAGCTGATACTTAACGGAGGAACTGCCGCAATTCAAAACTAAGATGTTCATGGTGTCTTTCGTGTTGGTGGCGGCGCGGCACGGCGGAACGACGGTCGTCCGCCGCGGCGCGCCGGGGTTCGGTCACACGGCGATGCGCTTGCCGTGGTCGTCGTAGCGGAAGAAGCCCTCGCCGGTCTTCCGGCCGAGCTTCCCTTTGCGGACCATCTGACGGAGGAGGGGGCAGGGACGGTACTTCGCCTCGCCCAGTTCGTGGAAGAGCGAGTCCATCCACGCGAGCACCTCGTCCAGTCCCATCATGTCCGCCAGCTCGAGCGGTCCGTACCGGAACTCGTACCCGAGCCGCATGGCGGTGTCGATGCTCTCCGCGGTGGCGACCCCTTCCATCAGGATGTACATCGCTTCGTTCAGCAGCGGAATGATGATGCGCGTCGTGACGAACCCGGGGTACTCGAACACCTCGATGGGGGTCTTGCCGAGCCGCTGCGCGAGCTTCTTCACCGCGGCGAACGTCTCGTCGGTCGTCTTCATCCCGCGCACGAGCTCCACCAGCGGGACCTTCGGGACGGGATTGAGGAAGTGCATGCCGATGACCTTGTCCGCCCGTTTGGTGGAGGCGGCGAGCTTGGAGAGGTTCAGCGTGGAGGTGTTGGAGATGAGGATGGTGTTGGCGTCGCAGATGCCGTCAAGCTCGTGGAACAGTTTCTTCTTCAGTTCGAAGTTCTCGTCCACCGCCTCGATCACCACGGGGATGGAGGCGACCGCATGGAGGTCGGTCGTTCCTTTGATCCGGGCGAGGATGGCCCGCTTCTCGCTCTTGGTCATCGTCCAGCGGTGGATCTCGTTGTCCAGCGATTCGTCGAGCGATTTCATCATTTGATGCATACGCTTTTCGCTCTTCTCTACTGCCAGTACCTCGATGCCGGCCGTCGAGATGGTCTGGGCGATGCCCTGTCCCATCACTCCGAGGCCGATGACGGCGATGGTGTGGATGCCGTCGGCATCTTTCTTCGAAAGTTGAATGTCCCCTAAAATATCTGAAAATTGGGTGGTTGTCATGTTGATGCCTGAACGTCAGTGATCAAAGGATGGCCGTGATGAACATCTCAAAATATCGCAAATTTTACGCCAAGATTCTGTCGAATCTATTGAAAAAAATGCTTTCAATTTAGACCGATTACCGCTATCTTTGTCCAGACAAAAGAAGAATTGAACCATACTCTTTTCAAAGTTGTTAATATGGATGAATTCTTCTCTTTTTTTGGAATGAAATAGGACCCCATTAGTCGTATTTAACATGCTGAAGCTCTCGAAGAAGGTGGAATACGGTCTGATCGCCATGCGGCACATCGCATCGGTGAACAATCAGATCTCGACGGTGAAGGAGATCTCCGAGCGTTACAGCATCCCGTCCGACGTCCTCGCCAAGGTGATGCAGAAACTGACGAGGGGGAAGCTCATCCTCTCGCATCAGGGGGCGATGGGGGGATACACGCTCGCGCGCGGTGCGCACGATATCTCCGTCATGGATGTCATCGGAGTGGTGGAGGGGACGCAGGTGGGCATCGCCCAGTGTTTCGCTGAAACACCGGAGAACTGCTCCATCTATTCCAACTGCACCATCAAGCATCCCCTCGGCAAGATCCAGCACAACCTGGAGCAGGTCTTCGCCTCCATGAAAGTGTCGGAGATCGTCTAATGGAGGAACGGTACATCTATCTTGACCATCACGCCACGACGCCGGCAGACCCGCGCGTGGTGGAGGCGATGATGCCGTACTTCACCCAGCATTTCGGCAATCCGGCCAGCCTCGCGCACCGGTACGGTTGGATCGCGAAGGAGGCGGTGGAATCCGCGAGACGCAAGGTGGCGGCGCTCATCGGCGCGCGTCCGGCCGAGATCGTCTTCACCAGCGGCGCAACGGAGTCGAACAATCTCGCCCTGCAGGGGGCCGCCGATGCGTTCGGAACGCCGGGACACATCATCACCACCGCGGTGGAGCACGCCTGTGTGCTCGGCGCGTGCCGTGCGCTGGAACGCCGGGGGTGGAGCGTCACGGTGCTGCCGGTGGACCGGTTCGGCATGGTCGACCCGCGGTCGGTGCTCGGGGCGATACGGCCGGAGACGCGCATCGTCTCGGTGATGACCGCAAACAATGAGGTCGGAACGCTGCAGCCGGTGGAGGAGATCGGGCGGCTCTGCGACGAGCGCGGCGTGCTCTTCCACACCGACGCAACGCAGTCCGCCGGACGGCTCGCCGTCCACGTGGAGGCGTTACGTGCTGGACTGCTCTCCTTCTCCGCGCATAAGATGTACGGACCGAAGGGGATCGGCGCGCTCTACGTCCGCTCCCGCCGTCCCCGCGTCGGCATCGGACCGATGCTGCACGGTGCCGGCCACGAACACGGGCTCCGTTCCGGCACGCTGAACGTACCGGCCATCGTCGGTTTCGGCGTCGCGGCGGAGCTCGCCGGCAAGGGAATGGCGGAGGAAGCAGAGCGTCTCTCCTCGCTGCGCGACGAACTGCAGCGGCGGCTCACCGCGCTGGAGGGGACGTCCGTCAATGGACACCCGGAGCGCCGGCTGCCGAACAATCTCAGCATCACGGTGGAGGGCGTGACCGCCGAGCGGCTCATCACGGCGATGGGGAACGTGGCGGCGTCGGCAGGTGCGGCATGTCTCACCGAGGAGACCGACGGCCGGCGCTTGTCGCACGTGCTGGCGGCGCTCGGTCTGACGGAAGAACGGATCGCGGGGACGGTGCGCTTCGGCCTCGGCCGGGGCACGACCGTCGAAGAGATCACCGAAGCGGCGGAACGGTTCACCGCCGCGGTTCGGCAGCTTCGCACCCTTTCCTTGGAGCATGCAGTATGAGCACCGAATACCGGAAATCGCAGTACATCATCGGCAACCAGGTGGAGTTCCTGCAGTTCATGCGGTCGCGCGCACCGCTCTTCCACCTCTCCAACCTCTTCTTCCGCGACCTCCATTTCGCGGTGATCGATTTCCTGAAGCGGAAGAAGGTGCGGGTGCGGCAGACCGAAGCGGAGCTCATCGCGCGCGAAGTGGCGTCGAACCTCGAGAAGAAGAGCATGCTGAAGAAGATCAACGCCACCACCTGGATGCTCAACAATCCCGACTACTCGCTCAAGAAGAACGTCTGACACAATCGAAGGAGCACCGACCATGAACGAACTGAACGTGGTCCAGCCGACGACGCTGGACGATGACATCATCCTGACCGAACGCGCCGCGCAGGAGGTGTTCGCCATCCGGGAGAAGAACAGCATCCCGGCCGCCCATGCGCTGCGTCTCGGCGTGAAAGGGGGAGGCTGCTCGGGCCTGTCGTACGTGCTCGCCTTCGACGACGCCGTGAAGGAGAAGGACATCGTGCTCGAGAAGCACGGCGTGCGCATCCTGATCGACCAGAAGAGCATGTTCTACCTCTCCGGCACGACGCTCGATTTCACGGACGGGCTCAACGGACGGGGCTTCGTCTTCAACAACCCGCAGGCCGCCAAGACATGCGGATGCGGAAGTTCCTTCGGCGTGTAATCACGACACCACAACCGGCAAGCACATGGCAGAATCCATCGAAGAACTGGTCTCGCGCGAATACAAGTACGGCTTCACCACCGACATCGAGACCGACACCATCCCCCCGGGGCTGAACGAAGAGGTCGTCCGGACCATCTCGCGGAAGAAGAACGAACCGGAGTGGCTCACCGAATGGCGCCTGAAGGCGTACCGTTCCTGGCTCACCATGACGGAACCGCACTGGCCCAACCTCACCTACACGCCGGTGGACTACCAGTCCATCAGCTACTACTCCGCGCCGAAGCAGGCGAAGACGCTGGAGAGCCTGGACGAGGTCGACCCGAAACTGCTCGAGACGTACGAGAAGCTCGGCATCTCGCTCACGGAACAGAAGCGCCTCAGCGGCATCGCGGTCGACGCGGTGTTCGATTCGGTCTCCGTCGCCACGACGTTCAAGGAGACGCTGAAGGAGAAGGGGATCATCTTCTGTTCCTTCTCCGAAGCGGTGCGCGAACATCCGGAGCTGGTCCGGCAGTACCTCGGTTCCGTGGTACCGCCGACGGACAACTTCTTCGCCGCGCTGAACTCCGCCGTCTTCAGCGACGGTTCGTTCTGCTACATCCCCAAAGGGGTCCGCTGTCCGATGGAGCTCTCCACCTACTTCCGCATCAACGCCTCCAACACCGGACAGTTCGAACGGACGCTCATCGTCGCGGACGAGGGCTCGTACGTGAGCTACCTGGAGGGATGCACCGCGCCGATGCGCGACGAGAACCAGCTCCACGCGGCCGTGGTGGAACTGGTGGCGCTGGAGAAGGCCGAGATCAAGTACTCCACCGTGCAGAACTGGTACGCCGGCGACAAGGAGGGGAAGGGGGGCATCTTCAACTTCGTCACGAAGCGCGGCAAGTGCGCCGGCGCGTTCTCCAAGATCTCCTGGACGCAGGTCGAGACCGGCTCCGCCATCACCTGGAAGTATCCGTCGGTCATCCTGCAGGGTGACGACTCCATCGGCGAGTTCTACTCGGTCGCCGTGGTCAACAACCGGCAGGACGCCGATACCGGCACGAAGATGATCCACCTCGGCCGGAACACCCGCAGCACCATCGTTTCGAAGGGCATCTCGGCCGGCCGCGGCAACAACACGTACCGCGGTCTGGTGAACATCGGCCGGAACGCGCACAACGCGCGCAACTACACGCAGTGCGATTCCATGCTCATCGGCAATCGGTGCAGCGCCAACACCTTCCCGTACATCGAGGTGAAGAACTCCACCTCCAGCGTCGAGCACGAGGCCTCCACCTCCAAGATCGGCGAAGACCAGATCTTCTACTGTAAGCAGCGCGGCATCAACACCGAGAACGCGATATCGATGATCATCAACGGCTTCGCCAAGGAGGTGTTCCGCAACCTGCCGATGGAGTTCGCCGTCGAAGCCCAGAAACTGCTCGGCATCTCGCTCGAAGGAAGCGTCGGATGACCGTCCGCACCATCATTCCACCACCAAACACGAAACGGACATGATCGAGATCAAGAACCTGCACGCGAACGTCAACGGTCGCGAGATTCTGAAAGGCATCGACCTCACGGTGAAGGCCGGCGAGGTGCACGCCATCATGGGGCCCAACGGTTCCGGCAAGAGCACGCTCGCCCAGGTGCTGGCCGGCCATCCCGCCTACCAGGTGACGCAGGGGAGCGTGCTGCTGGACGGCAAGGACCTGCTGGACATGGAACCCGAAGAACGGTCCCACGCGGGGCTCTTCCTCGCCTTCCAGTACCCGGTGGAGATCCCCGGCGTCTCCAACAGCTACTTCCTCAAGGCGGGACTCAACGAGATCCGTAAGGCGAGGGGAGAGGAGGAGCTCGATTCCATGCAGTTCCTGAAGCTGCTGAAAGAGAAGATGAAACTGGTGGAGATGGAGGCGAGCTTCGCCAACCGGCCGGTGAACGAAGGGTTCTCCGGCGGCGAAAAGAAACGCAATGAGATCCTCCAGATGGCGGTCCTCGAACCGAAGCTCGCCATTCTGGACGAGACCGACTCCGGTCTGGACATCGACGCGCTCAAGATCGTGGCGGAAGGGGTGAACAAGTTACGGTCGCCGAAGAACGCCGCGATCGTCGTGACCCACTACCAGCGGCTTCTCAATTACATCGTGCCGGACTTCGTGCATGTCCTGGTGAACGGTCGTATCGTCAAGTCCGGAGGCAAGGAACTGGCGCTGGAGCTCGAGGCGAACGGTTACGATACCATCAAAGAAGAACTCCAGCAAACGGCGTGACGGAAGGACGGACCATGACCCAGAGCACCATCGACCATTACCGGAACCAGTTCGCCGCGTTCGAACGGAACGGCGCCCGCTCCGCCCCGGCATGGGTGCACGATCTGCGCCGAAAGGCGCTCGAACGTTTCGCCGAGACCGGTTTCCCGACCACCGCGCTGGAGGACTGGAAGTACACCAACGTCGCCCCCATCGCACGGACCGAGTTCCGCCGTCCGGCATCGTCCGGCGACGTGACGAAGGATTTCCTCGAACAGCACCGTATGCCGGGTACCGCTCAGCATCTCGTCGTCTTCGTGGACGGACGCTTTTCGCCCGAGCTCTCCTCCGTGGGAACGCTGCCGGACGGAACGTTCGTCGGCGGACTCGCCGCGGCGCTCTCCTCGGACGATGCGACCGTGAAAGCGTCCCTTTCGCAGGTGCTTCCGTTCGAACTCAATCCGTTCGCCGCGCTCAACACCGCGTTCCTGTACGACGGACTCTGCGTCCGCGTCCCTGCCGGCACGTCGGTCATCGAGCCGGTCCATGCGCTCTTCGTCTCCACCGCGCCGGTCGCGTCCGCCGTCACCCATCTCCGCAACCTCGTCGTGGCGGACGAGGGAGCGTCCGTGACCGTGCTGATGAGCTACCTCTCCGCGTCGGAGGGAGCGCACTTCACCAACGCGGTGACCGAAGTGCTCGCGCGCTCCGGAAGCGCCGTGGAAGTGGTGAAGATGCAGCGTGAGAACGGTGCGTCGTACCACGTGGAGAACGTGCGGGCGCATCAGTACGCCGGCAGCATGGTCCATCTCTTCTCCCTCGCCCTCGGCGCCGCCATCGCGCGGAACGACATGAGCGTGATCATCGACGGCGAAGCGGCGGAGTGCAATCTGAACGGGCTCTACATCGCCTCGGGGGAGCAGCTGCTGGACCACCACACGTTCATGCATCACATCCATCCCAACTGTCCGAGCCACGAGCTCTTCAAGGGGATCCTGACGGATTCCGCGCGCGCCGTCTTCAACGGCAAGGTGTATGTGGAGCCGGAAGCGCAGAAGACCGACTCGAAGCAGACCAACCGGAATCTGCTCCTCTCCGACACGGCCGTCGTGGACACGAAACCGGAACTGGAGATCTTCGCCGATGACGTGAAATGCACGCACGGAGCCGCGGTCGGCGGTTTGAACGAGGCGCACGCATTCTACCTGAAGAGCCGGGGCATCCCGGCCGAAGCGACCCGGACCATGCTGACGGTGGGGTTCGCGGCGGAAGCGACCGAGAAGGTGCGTCACACGGCGCTCCGGCGCCATGTGGACGCGGCGGTCGTGGAACATCTCAAGAGCAAACTCGGGAGCACGAACGTCCCCGATATCGTTCACGGAACCTAGTCCGCCGCCCTCCGTCCCTTCCGGCGGACCGGTCTACTACTATGACATCGACATCAACCGCACCGTCATTCGACGTCGGCTCCCTGCGGAGCCAGTTCCCCATCCTTGGGACGACCGTCCATGGAAGGCCGCTGGTCTATCTCGACAATGCGGCCACGACACAGAAACCGGTCGCGGTGCTGGAGTCGCTCGACGACTATTACCGGACACAGAACGCGAACATCCACCGCGGCGTGCACCATCTCAGCGAAGTGGCGACGTTCGAGTACGAGAAGGCGCGCGGCAAGGTGAAGAACTTCATCGGCGCCGCCGACGTGCGCGAGGTCGTCTTCACGCGCGGCACCACGGACGGCATCAACCTCGCAGCGCATTCGTACGGACGGAAGTTCCTCACCGAAGGGGATGAGGTCATCATCTCCGCGATGGAGCATCACTCCAACATCGTTCCGTGGCAGCTCGTCTGCGACGAGCGCGGAGCACGGCTGCGCGTCATTCCCATGAACGACGGCGGCGAACTGCTGATGGACGAGTTCGCCGCGATGCTCTCAGCGCGTACGAAGCTCATATCGGTGGTCCACGTCTCCAATTCCCTCGGCACCGTCAATCCGGTGAACGAGATCGTCGCCCTCGCGCACCGCAACGGTACCCCTGTGCTGCTGGACGGTGCGCAGGCGGTGGCGCACATGCCGGTGAACGTGCAGGAACTGGACTGCGACCTCTACGCCTTTTCCGGCCACAAGATGTTCGGTCCCACCGGCATCGGCATCCTGTACGGGAAGAAGGAACTGCTGGAACGGATGCAGCCGTACCAGGGGGGCGGGGATATGATCCGGTCGGTGACGTTCGAGAAGACGACGTTTAACGATCTGCCGTACCGGTTCGAAGCGGGAACGCCTCCCATCGCGGCGGCCATCGGACTCGGTGCCGCGGTCGATTTCATCGGCCGGATCGGCATGTCCGCCGTGCGGCGGCATGAAGAGGACCTGCTGCGGTACGCCACGGAGCGGCTCTCCGCCGTTCCGGGACTCCGCATCATCGGTACCGCGAGGGAGAAGGCCGCCGTCGTTTCGTTCGTCCTCGACCACGCCCATCCCCACGACATCGGGACCATCCTGGACCGCGAAGGCATCGCCGTCCGCACCGGCCATCATTGCACACAGCCGGTGATGCAGCGCTTCGACATTCCGGCGACCGCGCGGGCGTCCTTTTCTCTCTATAATACAAGGGAGGACGTCGATGCCCTCGTGAAGGGACTGGCGAAAGTGCGGGAGATCTTCGCATGAGCGAACTGAACGAACTCTATCAGCAGCTCATTCTGGAGCACAACAAGAGCCCGCGGAACTTCAGGGTGTTGGACCGGTGCACGCATGACGCGGACGGATACAATCCGCTCTGCGGGGACCATTACCATGTCTGGGTGAACGTCGAGAACGGCGTCATCATGGACATCGGATTCCAGGGGAACGGCTGCGCCATCTCGAAATCGTCCGCCTCGATGATGACGGCGGCGGTGAAAGGGAAGAGCGTCGCTGAGGTGAAGGCGCTGTTCGACACGTTCCACGCCGTCATCATGACGAAGATCGGCGATGAGGTGCCGGACGCCACCATCGAGGCGCTCGGCAGTCTCGGCGCTCTTGCGGGGGTCCGCGAGTTCCCCGCACGCATCAAGTGCGCCAGCCTCGCCTGGCATACGCTCGTCGCCGCGCTGAACGGCGCCGGCAGTTCGATTTCAACCGAGAACAACGGATAGGCCGCATGGAGACGAACCGAACAGAGGAACAGCCCGCCGGAACACCGCCGGTGAACCCGATCGAAAAGATGGTCATCAAGGAGCAGGTCACGGAACAGATCCGCACCGTGTACGATCCCGAGATCCCCGTGAACATCTATGAGCTCGGGATGATCTACGACATCGAGGTGAAGGACGACGGCGTCGTCGAAGTGACGATGACGCTCACCTCCCCCGCCTGTCCCGCGGCGCAGATCATTCCGAACGAAGTGCGGCAGAAGTCGGAGATGGTGAAGGGGGTCGCCGCCGCCAACGTCCATATCGTCTGGGAGCCCCGGTGGGACCCCAGCATGATGTCCGAAGAGGCCCGGCTCACGCTCGGCATGTGACGAAACTGAGAGACGAGGAGCATAGCATGTCCACCACACGACGAACCTTCATCCGCACCGCCGCTTCGCTGGCCGCCGGTTCGCTCACCGGCGTCCTTCCCGCGGCCGCCCACGGTCTTTCATCACCAATACAGGAGAAACGCACCATGGCTCACGAACTCGCCCCGTTACCGTACGCCGTCGACGCGCTCGAACCGTACATCGACGCCACGACGATGCAGATCCATCACGGCAAGCATCATGCGGCGTACGTCACCAATCTCAACAACGCGCTGAAGGAGCTTCCGGCCCTTCAGACGAAGTCCGCGCTCGAGCTCATCACGGACCTCAACGCCGTCCCCGAATCGGTCCGCACCGCGGTCCGCAACAACGCCGGCGGCCATGTCAACCACACGATGTTCTGGGAGCAGCTGAAGAAGGACGTTCCGTTCCCGGCCGACAGCGCGTTCGGTAAGGCGCTCGTCGCCGCCTTCGGCTCCCTGGACGCGTTCAAGGAACAGTTCACGAAGGCGGGTCTCGGACGATTCGGCTCCGGCTGGGCGTGGCTGGTGGTGGACGGCGGGAAGCTCGCCGTGACCTCGACCGCCAATCAGGACAATCCGGTGATGGAAGGGAAGAAGCCGGTGCTCGGCGCCGACGTATGGGAACATGCGTACTACCTGAAGTACCAGAACCGCCGGGCCGATTACCTTGCGGCGTTCTGGAGCGTCGTCAACTGGAACGACGTCGCCGCTCGGTACGAGAAAGCGGTGAAATGATGTGAACGGCGCCGCCGGTGCCGGAAGGCATCGGCGGCGGTACTTTCATGGAGCACTCCGAAGTACTTCCGTTGTTCCCGCTTGAAGCGGTACTGTTCCCGCAGTCGCAGATGCCGCTCCATATCTTCGAGGAACGGTACAAGCGGCTCATCGCGGAATGTCTGCCGGGCGGCCTTCCGTTCGGCGTCAACCGGAAGGAGGACGAACAGATCGAACCCGTCGGCTGCACCGCGGTGGTCCGCGACGTGCTGAAGCGCTATCCCGACGGACGGATGGACATCGTCGTCGAGGGGAGACGCCGGTACAGTCTGCTGGGGATGGTCGACACGCCGACGCCGTACCGTTCCGGGCGCATCCGCTGGTACGACGATGTTTCGGAGGAAGCGGACGACGGTCTGATACGGCGGGCGGTGGAACTCCACAACCGGTTCGCGGCGCTCGTCTTCCGCGGTTCGGTCAAACCGGTGGAGCTCTCCGATGTCCGCCGGACCCGATCCTTCCATCTCGTGCAGAAATCGGGCATGGTGCTGGCGCAGCGGCAGACACTGCTGAGCATGACGGCGGAGAACGAACGGCTGGAGTTCCTCGTCCGTCATCTGGAGGAGATCGTTCCTGTCGCGGAATCGAGATCGAAGGCGGAGGAACTCGCCCGGAACGACGGATATCTTCAGGAGTGAACCGTGACGACACCGGAAGAACGAGGGAGCGGGGAAGAGCGGGAGCGCCGCATCACGGAGATCCGCTCGCTCCTCGCGGAGACGGTGACCCGCATTGAAACGGGAACGCCGAACCACTACTGGAACTTCTGCGTGAACTGCGGAACGCCGCTCGACAGCCGGAAGTGCAAGCTGTTCTGCCCTGTCTGCGGCTTCTACCATAACTGCAGCGAACCCTGACCCTCCGGAGCGGAGGGTCTTTTCTTTCTCACCCCAACGGAACGTCATGACCCGACCGGACTCACCGCCGCTGCCACCGTCCCCGCCGACGGAGGGGGTGAAGTACGCCGGATCGAAGCTCAAGCTCCTCCCGCTCATTCTCGAACTCGCCCGCCGTACCGGGGCGCGGCATCTCTTCGACGGGTTCACCGGAACGTCGAGGGTCGCGCAGGCGTTCGCCCGCACCGGACACCGTGTCACCGCGAACGATACCTCCGTCTGGTCCGAGATCTTCGCCACCTGTTATCTCCGCAACCGCGAATCGGCGGCCCGCTACCAGGAACTCATTGACCACCTCAACGCCCTTCCGCCGCGCGATGGATGGTTCACCGAGCATTACGGCGGGGACGACCGGGCGAACGGCGAAAAGCGCCCGTTCCGCCGGCACAATACGATGAAGCTCGACGCAGTGCGGGAGGAGATCGATCGGCTGTCGCTCTCCGCGGTCGGGAAGGCGGTGGCGCTCACGAGTCTGATGCTCGCGCTGGACAAGGTGGACAGTACGCTCGGCCATTTCTCCTCGTACCTCCGTGCCTGGTCGCCTCGTTCGCGACATCAACTGCGTCTCGAGGTTCCGGCGCTCTTCCCGAACGACGCGGAGCATGCGGTGCACCGCGCCGACGCGCTGGTGCTCGCGCCAAACGTCGAAGCGGACCTCGCGTACTATGACCCGCCGTACGGCTCGAACAACGACAAGATGCCCCCGTCACGCGTACGGTACGCCGCCTACTATCACTTCTGGACCACCGTCTGTCTGAACGACCGTCCCGCGCTCTTCGGCCGCGTCAACCGGCGCGCCGATTCGGCGGACACCGCTTCGGCCTCCCCCTTTGAGGAGTTCCGGAAGGATGCCGAAGGCCGCTTCCTTGTCATCGGGGCGCTGGACCGTCTCATCCGCGGAACGCGCGCACCGTGGATCATCCTTTCCTACAGTACCGGCGGACGTGCGACGGCGGCGCAGGTTCGTGAACTCCTCACCGCTCACGGCAGGGTGGAGGAGGTCGTCTCGGTCGACCACCGCCGTAACGTGATGGCGGGGATGCGGTGGACGAACGAGTGGTCTCGTGAGCTCTCCGTGCCGAACCGTGAGCTGCTTTTCCTTCTCCGAAAGGGATGAAGGTCGGATTTCCCTTTGCAATTCGGGCGCAGTTTCGATAATTTGAACCGCGATGGACGACGAACGACGAACGTACCGCATCACCGTGAAGGGCCGCGCCCTCGACCTCTCCGCGCGCAGCCACGTGATGGGCGTGCTGAATGTGACCCCCGATTCCTTCTCCGACGGCGGCCGGTTTGCGACGCCGGACGAGGCGGCCGATGCCGCCATGGCGATGCTTGCGGACGGCGCCGACATCATCGACATCGGCGGCGAATCCACACGTCCGCGGGGACCGTACGGCGAGGGGGCTCGGCCCGTAACGGCGGATGAGGAGATACGGCGGGTCCTTCCGGTCATCGAACGACTTGCGGTCCGGACGGACGCGCCGATCTCCATCGATACGACGAAGGCGGAGGTCGCTGAAGCCGCGCTCTCCTCGGGCGCCGGCATCGTCAACGATATCAGCGGACTCCGCTTCGATCCCCGCATCGCGGGGGTCGCGGCCCGGCACCGGGCGCCGCTCGTGCTGATGCACATCCGCGGGACCCCGGACACGATGCAGGCGGATCCCTCGTACCATGACGTGGTGACCGAAGTGCGTGAGGAACTGGCGGCATCGGTCCGGCAGGCTTCCGCCGCCGGCGTCAAGGATATCATCGTCGATCCGGGCCTCGGCTTCGGCAAGACGCTCGAGCACAATCTGACCCTCATCCGCCGGCTCGGCGAACTGGCGCTCCTCGGCCGTCCGGTGCTCGTCGGACCGTCGCGGAAAGGATTCATCGGCGCCGTGCTCGGTCTGCCGGTGGAGGAACGGGTGGAGGGTACCGCCGCGGCCGCCGCGGCGGCGGTGATGAACGGCGCCAGCATCGTGCGGGTGCACGATGTACGTCAGGTCAAACGGACCCTCATGCTCATCGACGCGGTCCGAAAGGCGGGATGATGGAACTCTTCAAGATCGGCTTTCTCACGGTGACGGTGGTGGACCTGCTCGACATCCTCGTCGTCGCGCTCGTCTTCTACAACCTGTACCGCGCCATGCGCGGCACCGTGGCGGCGCAGATCTTCATCGGACTCATCCTCATCATCCTGCTCTCCATCGTCGCCCAGGCGGTGAACCTGAAAGCGATGGGGTGGATCCTCCGCACGCTCACGGACATCTGGGTCATCGCATTCATCATCATCTTCCAGCCGGAGATCCGCCGGCTCCTCTCCACGCTCGCCCGCAACCGCATGGTCCGGATGTTCATCCGCGTCAACGTGGACGAATCCATCGAAGAGATCACCGCCGCGGCTCTGGAACTCTCCAAGAAGAAGCAGGGGGCGCTCATCATCATCGCGCGCGGGACGGGGATGAAGTCGTTCACCGAGACCGGCGTCACGCTGCATGCGCAGATCAGCCGTTCGCTGCTCCTCTCCATCTTCAACCCCCGGTCGCCGCTGCACGACGGCGCCGTCATCGTCAACGACCGCACCATCGAAGCGGCGCGCTGCACGCTCCCGCTCTCGGCCAACAACCGCGCCGGCGACCTGGTGCTCGGCACACGGCACCGCGCCGGCCTCGGCGTCACCGAACAGACGGACGCGGTGGCGGTGATCGTCTCCGAGGAGACCGGCGCCATCTCCATCGCGGACGACGGCACGCTCACCTACAAGGTCTCCGTGAAGGAACTCCGTACGCAGCTCCGGGAACGCCTCGCCGCATCGGTGCAGCGTTCGCTACAGAGCGTACGGGAAGCGATGCGTCCGCAGCAATGACCCTCGGCGTCATCATCCCCGCCTTCGATCCGGGTCCGCGCTTCCGGGAGCTGCTGGACCGGCTCTCGGCGGTCGTTCCGCCGTCTCAGGTACTGGTGGTGGACGACGGTTCGCGGGAGGAGCTCCGCACGACGGCGGAGTCCGCCGGAACCGGATATCTCCGGCATGAACGGAACCGGGGGAAAGGGGCCGCGCTAAGGAGCGGTTTCGCCTACTGGACGGAACGCGGCGCGGACGCGGTGGTGACGATGGACGCGGACCTGCAGCATGCGCCGGAGGACATTCCGAGGTTCGCCGCCGAAACGCAGCGCACCGGATGCGATATCGTCATCGGCGACCGTCTTCACGACGTCACCGGCATGCCTCCGCACCGCCGCCTCTCCAACACGCTCACCACGTTCCTCGTCGGTCTCCGTACCGGCGTGCGGGTGCCGGACAGCCAGTCCGGTTTCCGCCTCATCCGGAGCGAAGTGCTCGCGGCGGTGCGGACGGAATCGGACGGTTTCGAGATGGAGACGGAGTTCCTCATCGCGGCGCTCTCCAAGCGTTTCACCGTCGGGTCGGTCCCCATCGCCACGGTCTATGCGGGCGAACGGAGTCATATGACCCATTTCCGCACCACGGTCAACTTCATCAGCGTACTTCTGAAACGATGATATCATGGGACGATTCGAACTAGAACGCCGCGAACTGGTCGGCATGCTCAAAGAGAAAGGCATCACGGACGAAACGGTGCTCGCCGCCATCGGGACGGTGGAACGGCACCTCTTCGTGGACCCGATGTTCGTGAACCGCGCCTACGAGGACAGCGCGCTCCCCATCGGCAGCGAACAGACCATCTCGCAGCCCTTCACCGTCGCCTTCATGTCGCAGGCCCTCCGGCCTCGCAAGGGGATGAAAGTGCTGGAGATCGGGACCGGGTCCGGATACCAGGCCGCGGTGCTCGCCGCCATCGGATGCCGCGTCTTCACCATCGAACGGCACCTCAGTCTGCTGATGTCGGCGCGGAAACTGTTCGACGTGCAGCATCTCCGGATCGTCGCCAAGGGGGGGGACGGATCCATCGGCTGGAGCGAACATGCGCCGTACGACGGCATCATCGTCACCGCCGGTGCGCCCTCCATTCCCGGGCCCCTCGCGGCGCAGCTGGCGGAAGGGGGACGCATCGTCATCCCGGTCGGCGGGATGGAGGCACAGCGTCTCCATGTCGCGACGAAGGTGAACGGTCTTCTGCAGGTCGAAGTGCACGACGGGTTCAAGTTTGTCCCGCTCATCGGCAAGAACGCATGGAACTGAGATGATCATCCGTCTTTTGATCGTGCTGACGACCGCCGTCTCGCTCGCCGCGGCGCAGCGTTCGGACCTGCGGGGGACCGTCGCCGACAGCGCGAACGGGGAGAAGCTCCCCTTCGCCACCGTTTCCATTGCCGAACTCAAACGGGGGACCGTCACCACCGCGAGCGGTTTCTACCTGCTCGCCGGACTTCCGTACGGAACGTACACCGTCACCGTCTCGGCGCTCGGATATCAGACGCGCACCGCCACGGTCCGTATCGCGGGGACGGAACCGGTGTCGAAGAACTTCGTCCTCTCGTCCCGTCCCATCGAGGTCTCGGGGGTGGATGTCGTCGGGCAGCGCTCCACCGAGCTCTCCGGCGCCACCGTCAGCGCGCACCGGCTCGGTCAGAAAGACCTGATGCAGGTGCCGGTCACCGGTCAGGCGGACCTCTTCCGTTCCATCCAGGTGCTTCCGGGCGTCGTCGCCGGGTCGGACGTCTCCTCGAAGTTCTTCGTCCGCGGCGGTGCAGGTGATCAGAACCTCATCATCTATGACGGTCTGAAGATCTACAATCCGTTCCATGCCTTCGGCATCTTCAGCATCTTCGATCCGGACATCATCAAGTCCACCGAAGTGTACACCGGCGGTTTCCCGGCCGGGTTCGGGGGACGGCTCTCGTCCGTCATCAACGTGCAGTCCGACGACGGCAACGCGGCCCGCTTCGCGGGGAAGGCGGGGGTGAACCTCATTTCCGGCAAACTCCAGCTCGAAGGACCGCTGCCGGGGGAGAACAGTTGGATCGTGAACGTCCGCCGTTCGCTGCTGGACAACGGTCTGGACCGGTTCCTGACCGAACCGCCTCCCATCGAGTTCCACGACATCTTCGCCAAGGTGCGCTTCGGCGGGGGGGACTACGGAAAGTACTCCGCCAACTTCTTCACCGCGCGCGACCGCATCTCTGCACGCTCCGCCGCGGACGCCTCCCACGATTGGAACGCCGTTGCGGGTTCCCTGCGCATCTCGGACCTGCTGCAGGACCGCGCGTACTTCGAATCGGTCATCTCATACTCGAAGTTCGGCATCGACCGGACCGCATCCCTCTCGGGCGTCATCACCCCCGCGTCGTCGACCATCACCGATATGAGCATCCGGAGCGACTTCACCATCTTCTCCGAATCGCAGGACCTCTACTTGTTCGGCTTTGAAGTCTCCGGACTCGGTTCCGAGTTCTCCTATGCCGTCGGGCCCACGCGCTCCATCGCCCAGAAGCTCACCGCCGCCGAGTTCTGGAGCTGGTTCCGCTACCAGACGACGCTCGGACCGGTGGCGCTCGATGCCGGCCTTCATACCGACATGCTTGGTCTCCTCAATGGCCTCACCTTTTCCACCGTCTTCCAGCCGCGCCTGAGCGGGGTGCTGACGTTGACCGACGTATGGAAGCTCAAGGCGTCCGCCGGTTCCTACACGCAGCGGCTGCTCACGCTCACGAACGAGGACGACATCACGTCGCTCTATGAAGCGTGGTACATCCTGCCGAAGTCCGAAGAACCGGAGAAAGCGGTGCATCTCATCGCCGGCGTCGAAGGACGGCCCGCCCCGGACGTCACCATCTCGCTCCAGGTGTATCGGAAGACCTATGCCCGCCTCTCTCTGTACAACCGCGATAAACGCCTGTCGACGGAGCCCGACTTTGTGCGCGGGACCGGACTTGCGCAGGGGGTGGAGGTGATGGTGCGGTGGACCCTCTCCGACCTGGACCTCTATTCCGCGTACACGTACGGGCGCACCACCGTCACCGTCGGGCCGTATTCGTATCCGCCGCGGTACGACCGGCGGCACACTCTCAACGCGATGGCGACGCTCCGTATCCTCTCCGGTCTCGACCTCACCGCCAAATGGGAGTTCGGCACCGGGTACGCCTACACGCAGTCATCGGCCATGTACTTCCGCCGCACCTTCGACGATCTCGGCCGTTCGCCGCTGCTGAACGATGAGGGGTCGATGTACATCAGCCTCGGCGAGAAGAACGCCGCGCGGCTCCCGGCGTTCCACCGTCTCGACCTGACCCTCACGTACCGCTACGCCGCCGGACCGGTGCGCGGCGATGCGGGGCTCAACCTCATCAATGTCTATGACCGGAAGAACATCCTCTACTACGACCGGAAGACGGCACAGACGGTGCACATGCTTCCCCTGATGCCTTCGGCGTTCATCACGGCGGAGTTCTGACCATGAAGCACACCATCATCGCTGCCGCCATCGCCGTTCTCCTTGTCGGTTGTTCCGAAGAGTTCCAGCCCAACGGACCGTACGTTCAGCGGCTGTCGGTCTATTCCGTGCTCACCGTCGCCGACTCCACGCAGTTCGTCACGGTGGAATCGTCCGTCGCTCCGGCGGCCCATTCCGTCACGGAACCGGTGCTGCGGGGAGTCCCCGGCGCCGCCGTGAGGCTCTCCAGCGGGACCGACACCCTCCTCTTCCGCGACACGATCTTGGCGTCCGATGCGGGGATCGCCCGCCACTACATCAGCACGTCGTCCGCGGTCGCAAGCAACACGACGTACACGCTGACGGTCGAAGCGCCCGGTTACCCTTCTGCCTCGGCCACGGTCAGGACGTTCACGGTCGGTTCCGTCTATGCGTCCAACGTCAAACTTCTGGCGGACGCCGATCAGGAAGAGGACCTGACGGTACAGGTCCTTCCCGGACGCGGTTCCTTCGCGAACCTGCTTCGGGTGGTGTTCGAGTACGAATGGTTGAAGAACGGCGTCTGGACCCCGGCGACCGCGGAACTGCCCGTCGGGTACGACGGCGAACGCGCGGTGTATCCCGTGTTCGGATTCAACACGACCTCCACCTTCACCGTCGTCTTCAGACCGGCGGTGTACCGGAAGACGGTGCGGGACCTCCGCGCCCGGTACGCCGATTCGCTCCGGTTCATCGCTGCGGTCTTCGAGCTCCGGCAGTTCGATCAGCATCTGTTCACCTACTACAGCGTCGCGAACAAGTTCCCCGGCGGGTCGACCATCCGTCTGGACGATCCGGACTACACCAATGTGCTCAACGGGTTCGGCGTGGTCGGCGTCGCTTCCCGCACCACGTACCGCACTGCGATGAAATCCCTGCCATGACCGCTCCGACCGCACGGCCCGTCGTCCTTGTCATCGCCGGTCCGACCGCGTCCGGCAAGTCGGCGCTGGCGATGGCGCTGGCGGAGGCGGTCCCTGTCGAGATCGTCTCCGCCGACTCGCGCCAGGTGTACCGGCGTCTCGACATCGGTACGGCGAAACCGACGGCGGCGGAACGGGCCAGAGTGCCGCATCACGCGGTCGACATCCGCGAACCCGACCAGACCTTCAACGCCGGAGATTTCGTCACCGTGGCGCGCTCGGCCATCGCCGGCATCACGGAACGAGGACGGCTTCCCATCCTGTGCGGCGGTACCGGTCTGTACCTCCGCGCCGCCGTGGACGGATTCTTCGATCAGCCGTCGTTCGGCGGAGAGGTCCGGAAGGAACTGGAGCGACGGCTCGCGGCGGAAGGGAAGGAGGCGCTGTATGACGAACTCCGCTCCGTCGATCCCGCCGCCGCCCGAACGATGGACCCCTCCAAGCAGCGGCGCGTCATCCGCGCGCTCGAAGTGTTCCGCGAGACCGGCGTTCCCATCTCGCGCTTCCATGCAGGGCACCGGAAGGACGACAACTACACCGCCGTCTGGATCGGACTGCGGTGGGAGCGCGCCCGTCTGTACGAGCGCATCGAACGGAGGGTGGACCGGATGATGGAGGAAGGCTTCCTCGACGAGTGCCGCGGACTGGCGGCGTCCGGTCTCGATGACCGGCTGCAGGCGCTGCAGACCGTCGGGTACACCGAAGCGTTCCGGTGTCTGCGGGGTGAGATGGACGAACGGGAGATGGTGCGGCTCATGAAACAGAACACGCGCCGGTTCGCGAAACGGCAGATGACCTGGTTCCGGAAAGAGGAGAGGATCCGGTGGTTCGATGTCTCGTCGGAGGAGGAGGCCGCCGGGTTGACGGGGAAAGTGCTGCCGCTGCTGCGGTGAGGAGGGGAGCGCTCAGATGAGCGCGAAGAAGAACGCGGCAAGGAATCCGGCGATCGTGGCGAGTCCGACCTCGGCGCCGCCGTCCTCGTACGCTTCCGGCATCATCACCGACGCCACCATCGCGAGGATGCCTCCGCCCGCCAGCGCTTCGACGAACGTGAGCACCGACGGAGGGGCGTCGAAGAGGAACACGTTCCCCGCCGCCGCCGCGACGGCCCCTGCCGCGATGAGCCCACCCCACAGCGCATAGATCCTCCCTTTGCTGAACCCCGCCTCGAGCATGCTGGACGAACTTCCCATCGCCTCCGGAAGGTTGGAGAGGAACACCGCGAGCAGAAAGGTGAACGAGTACGATTCCAGCGCGACGAAGCTCGCGCCGATGATGAGCGACTCCGGAATGGTGTCCATCATCGCCCCCAGGAACATCGCCATCGGATTCACCGACGCAGCGTGACGCTTCATGAACGTCAGTTCGTCGAACTTGCTCAGCCGGCGGATGTTCGATGCGGCGATCTTCTTCCAGTGGTCCGCGTCCATCGCCTCCTTCAGTTCGTGCACGTTGTGGAGGATGCGCTGCGAATTGAGCTGCTCGACCGCCGCGCGGAGGGCAGGGGAGACCTCCAGCAGTGCGGTGAACTGTTCCTTTCCCAGCCGCAGCAGGTCCGTGTCCGACGCCGCCACCGCCGAGGCGGAGCGCGTCTCGCCCGAAAGGAGCGCCATCTCGCCGAACGACTGCCCCGGTCCGAGCGCGGCGATGGTCCGCTGGCGTCCGTCGGTCTCGCTCACGATGTTCACCGTACCGGATTTGATGATGTAGAAGGCGTTCCCCGGGTCCCCCTGCTGGAAGATCATCTCGCCGTTCCGGACCGTGACCGGTTCCACGCACGTCAGCACCCCCTCCACCTCCTCCGGCGGGAGTGAGCGGACGATCTCCGCTTTGGAGAGGTGGGAGAGGAGCTGATCGCTCTCCTCCTGTTTCGTGCGCAGCGCGTAGAATTTTGCGAGCGCCGGATGCCGCAGCGC